>NZ_CP079216.1:640868-1281737 GCF_019316905.1 Tessaracoccus palaemonis | reverse complement strand
GACGGAGAAGCTGGTGGTGCGGCCGGCGCGGGACTTCGGGAGGCGCTCACGCTTGGGGCGGTAGACGATCTTCTCGACGACCTTCTCCACGACCTCGGCCTCGCCCTTGCCCGCGGGCTTCTTCTTGCCGTCGGACAGCGGCTGGCCGACCTTGCAGTTGTCGCGGTAGACGGCCAGCGCCTTGAGGCCGAGCTTCCAGCCCTCGAGGTAGACGTTCTCGATGTCCTCGATGGTGGCGCTCTCGGGCAGGTTGACCGTCTTCGAGATGGCGCCGGAGAGGAACGGCTGCACGGCGGCCATCATGCGCACGTGGCCCATGGGGCGGATGGCACGCTGGCCCATGGCGGTGTCGAAGACCTCGTAGTGCTCCGCGGCCAGCCCGGGAGCACCGACGACGTGGCCGTGCTCCGAGATGAACTCGACGATGGCGTCGACGTCCTCGGACTTGTACCCGAGGCGCTTGAGGGCGCGGGGGATGGTCTGGTTGACGATCTGCATCGAGCCGCCACCGACGAGCTTCTTGAACTTGACCAGCGAGAAGTCCGGCTCGACGCCGGTGGTGTCGCAGTCCATCATGAAGCCGATGGTGCCGGTGGGGGCGAGGACGGAGGCCTGCGCGTTGCGGAAGCCGTTCTTCGCTCCGAGGCTGACCACCTTGTCCCACTCACGGGTGGCGACGGCGTGCAGCGCGCGGTCGTCGGTCAGCACGCGCAGGTCGTCGTTGGCGGCCTGATGCTTGCGCATCACCCGCTGGTGGCCCTCCGCGTTGGCCGGGTACCCGTTGTAGGGGCCGACGACCTCGGCGAGCTCGGCGCTGCGGCGGTAGGAGGCGCCCGTCATGATCGAGGTGATGGCCGCGGCCGTCGAATGGCCACCCTCGGAGTCGTAGCCCTTGCCCATCGCCATCAGCAGCGCGCCGAGGTTGGCGTACCCGATGCCGAGCTGGCGGAAGTTGCGTGTGGTCTCGCCGATCGACTCGGTCGGGAAGTCCGCGAAACAGATCGAGATGTCCATGGCCGTGATGATGAGCTCGACGGCCTTGACGAACAGCTCGGCGTCGAACGCGCCGTCGTCGCCCAGGAACTTCAGCAGGTTCAGCGAGGCGAGGTTGCACGACGAGTTGTCGAGGCTCATGTACTCGGAGCAGGGGTTCGACGCGGTGATGCGGCCGGTGGCGGGGTTGGTGTGCCACGCGTTGATGGTGTCGTCGTACTGCAGGCCGGGGTCGGCGCACTCCCAGGCGGCCTTCGCGATCTTGTGGAAGAGGTTGCGGGCGTCGACCTCCTCGATGACCGAGCCGTCCATGCGGGCGCGCAGGCCGAACGGCGTGCCGTCGACGACCGCGTTCATGAACTCGTCGCTGACGCGCACCGAGTTGTTGGCGTTCTGGTACTGGACGCTCGTGATGTCCCTGCCGCCGAGATCCATGTCGAAGCCGGCGTCGCGCAGCGCGCGGATCTTGTCCTCCTCGCGCGCCTTGGTCTCGACGAACTCCTCGATGTCGGGGTGGTCGACGTCCAGGACGACCATCTTCGCGGCGCGGCGCGTAGCGCCGCCGGACTTGATGGTGCCGGCCGAGGCGTCGGCGCCACGCATGAAGGAGACGGGCCCGGAGGCGTTGCCGCCCGAGCTCAGCAGCTCCTTGGACGAGCGGATCCGCGACAGGTTCAGGCCGGCGCCCGAGCCCCCCTTGAAGATGAAGCCCTCCTCCTTGTACCAGTTGAGGATGGACTCCATCGAGTCGTCGACCGACAGGATGAAGCAGGCGCTGACCTGCTGCGGGGCCGGGGTGCCGACGTTGAACCAGACCGGGGAGTTGAACGAGAAGTACTGGTTGAGCAGCATCCACGTGAGCTCGTGCTCGAAGATCTCGGCATCGGCGTCGGTGCCGAAGTAGCCGTACTCGACGCCGGCCTTGGTGTAGGTCTTGACGACCCGGTCGATCAGCGTCTTCAGCGAGTCCTCCCGCTGCGCCGTGCCGAGCGCGCCGCGGAAGTACTTTGTCGTGACGATCGTGGAGGCGTTGACGCTCCAGAAGGACGGGAACTCCACGCCCTTCTGCTCGAAGACCGTCTCACCGGTCTTCCAGTTCGTCTGCACCACATCGCGGCGCTCCCACTCCACCTCGTCGTAGGGGTGCACCCCCTTTGTGGTGAAGACGCGGGAGATCGCGAGTCCCTTGGACCCGGTGTCGGACTTGCGGCGGTTGGAGCGCGCTGCGGTCGCGGTCATGATGTACCCCTTGGTGTCGAAACTCGTTGATCTGAATGGCTGATTGGCAGGAGCTCAGCTGATGAGCGGTTCCTGCGCGAGCCCGGGAGGCGTGGCCTCGAGCCGCGGCTGGGCCCCGTCCTGGCCGAGTCGGATGGCGTCGATCTCGCGCTGGAAGTCGTCGACCGACTCGTAGTTGCGGTAGACGCTGGCGAACCGGAGGTAGGCGACGGCGTCGAGTTCCTCGAGCGGACCGAGGATGGCCACGCCGATACTCTCGGCTGGGATCTCGGCCTGCCCGGAGGCCCTCAGCGACTCCTCCACCCGCTGCGCGAGCGAGGCGAGCTGCGCCGCCGAGACCGGCCTGCCCTTGCACGCCTTGGACACCCCGCGGATGACCTTGTCCCTGCTGAACGGCTCGACGACGCCCGACCGCTTCACGACCGTGAGCACGATCTGCTCGACCGTGGTGAACTTCCGCCCGCACGCCGGGCATACCCGCCGGCGGCGGATGGCGGAGCCATCCTCCGTCGCACGGGAGTCCGACACCTTGGTGTCGGCGTGCCGGCAGAACGGGCAGTGCATGTGCGGTCCAGTCGTCGTAGGTCACGGGCAGGCACACTCGACGAAATAACACAAGTTATGGGGTCAAAGCGCGTCATGGCCACTAGATGTTGTGATCCTACGCCAGGAGGGGCCGGTGGACAACCCGCCGAGCGGGTCGTCACGGCCACGTCAGGGCTGCGTGACGTGCGCCCAGGCGGGGTCTCCGGCCACATACCCGGTGGCCGGATCAGGCTGGGCCATGGCGATGAACGAGGACGCCGAGGCGGCCACGCCGGCGATGGCCAGCGCGCCGACGGCGGCCACCTTGATCTTGAGCCACAGGGTCGACGGGGCGGGCGCCTCGACACGGGGCGCAACACAGGAGGACACGGAGCCGACGCGACCAGGGGCGACGGGGCGCGGCGCGTGGGCGCGGGGCAGGCGGAGGTCGGGCCGGCCGGCCGGGGTGACGACGCGGCGACGGTCGCCGGTGCCGACAACCGTGAACGAGGTGGTGGTCGAAGCGGTCATGGGACCTCTCCCTTCGTGAAGCCTAGAACGTCTGTTCGAATCAAACTATAACCCGCCGGAGGCCACATTGGAACAGCTGTTCGAAGTTTCTTCTCCGGCGTGTCGCTGCTGCGACACGGATCACTCAAACAGGGGCCACCGACAGTTTCTGATCCGACGACACGGCGCGTCTTATCGAACACCTGTTCCGAGCGGGGCTAACATCTGTACATGGCTGACACGAACCCCCGCCGAGGACGCCCGAGTAACGCCCAGCTGAGGACCCAGCTCGGAGACATCTCCGAGCTTCCCGACGGCCCGGAGAACCGACACGGGCTGACGATGCGCCAGGTCGCGATCCTGCGCGTCATCCGCGAATCCATCGAGGCCGTCGGCTACCCGCCGAGCATCCGCGAGATCGCCAAGCGCGCAGGCATGGCGTCCACCTCGTCCGTCAGCCACCAGCTGAAGGTCCTCGAGGACAAGGGCTTCCTGCGTCGCGACCCCAACCGCCCCCGCGCGATGGTCGTGAAGCTGCCCGACGACGAGACCGGCGTCGAGACGCCCGCCCCGGGGCTGGGAGCAGCCCTGACGCCGGAGCAGTCCTACGACTCGACGGCCCCGTCGGTCCCCACACCGCTGGTCGGCCGCATCGCCGCCGGCGGGCCGATCCTCGCCGAGCAGGAGATCGAGGACGTCTTCGCGCTGCCGAAGCAGCTGGTCGGAGAGGGCACGGTCTTCATGCTCGAGGTCCGGGGCGACTCGATGATCGACGCCGCCATCTGCGACGGGGACTGGGTCGTGGTCCGGCAGCAGAGCGACGCCGTCAACGGAGACATCGTCGCCGCGCTCCTCGACGACGAGGCCACCGTCAAGACGTTCCAGCGCAAAGACGGGCACGTGTGGCTGCTGCCGCACAACCCCGACTACTCCCCCATCGACGGCACGCACGCCAGCATCATGGGCAAGGTCGTCGCCGTCATGCGCCGACTCTGAGCGCTACTCCTCGCCGCGGAGCCTGCGCAACGCCTGGACGGCGACGTCGCCGTCGGTGGTCAGCCAGAAGTCGGGCAGGGACGACTTCAGGAACGACCCGTAGCGCTTGGTGACCAGCCGCGGATCCAGCACCGCGACGACGCCTCGGTCCGTCGAGCGTCGGATCAGGCGCCCGGTGCCCTGCGCGAACAGCAGGGCGGCGTGCGTCGCGGCGACCGACATGAAGCCGTTGCCGCCCGCGTCGTCGACCGCCCTCTTCCTGGCCTGCATGAGCGGGTCGTCGGGGCGTGGGAACGGGATCTTGTCGATGATGACGAGCTGGCACGTCTCCCCCGGCACGTCAACCCCCTGCCACAGCGACATGGTGCCGAACAGGCTCGTGTCCTGCTCCGCCGCGAAGCGCGCGGTCAGCTCCGAGAGCTGCGCGTCGCCCTGGCACAGGATCGTCAGGTCCGGCAGCTCACGGCGGCACCACTCGGCAGCCTGCTCGGCCGCGCGCCGCGACGCGAACAGCCCGAGCGTGCGCCCGCCGGCGGCCCACATGAGCTGGGCGATCTCCCTGAGCGTCTCCTCCCGCAGCCCGTCGCGGCCGGGCTCGGGGCCCTTCCTCGCCACGTACAGGATGCCCTGGCGCCGGTAGTCGAACGGCGAGCCGACGTCCAGCCCGCGCCAGGCGAGCGGGTCGGGTGCCTCGGCCCCGGCCGCCACGCGGTCCGCGGCCCTCAGTCCGACGCTTGCGGCAGCAGGCTCGAAGGACCCGCCGAGCGACAGGGTGGCGGACGTCAGCACCGTCGGCGTCTCGGCGAACACCTGCTCACGCAGCAGCCCGGCGACGTTCAGCGGCGCGACATACGCGGCGGCCCCGACGATCTCGGAGTGGGAGACCCACACGACGTCCACGTCGGCCAGCTTGGCGATGCGTTCGGCGACGTCGAAGACCTCCTGCGCTGCGGAGGCGGCCTGCTGCCGGTCGGGGTCGGGGGCACTCTTGTCGCCGTCGCCCTTCCCGAGCGCGCTGACAACCCTGCGTGCGACGTCGCGCAGCGCCTCGGCGGCGCGCACGAGCGGCGCGGACGTGGCCGTCACCCGGCCGGCCTCAGACTCGTCGAGGGCCTCGCGGATGTCGTCGGCCTGCGTCAGGAAGTCCGCACCGAGATCGTCGTCGAGCCAGGCCAGGCAGCGGCGCGCCGTCCGCTCGACCAGTCCGGGCGTCAGTTCGTCGGTCGCGGCGGTGGTGATGCGGCTGACGAGCTCGTGCGCCTCGTCGACGATCAGCGCGGCGTGCTCGGGCAGCACGGTGCCGCCGTGCATGGCGTTGATGGCGAGCAGCGCGTGGTTGGTGATGACGAGGCTGGCGTCACGGGCCTGCTCGCGGGACCGCTCGACGAAGCACTCGTTGCCGAACGGGCAGCTGGCCACGCCGAGGCATTCTCGCGTGGGGATGGACACCTGCGCCCAGCCCCGTGCCGTGTGCGACGGCGCGTCGTCGCGGTCGGCGAGCCCCTCGCGCTGGGCCTCCTCCTCGACCCACTCGCGCAGGGCGAGCACCTCGGCGCCGAACCGTCCGACGTCGTCGCCCCGGCCGGAGGCGGCGGCCTCGACCAGGGACTCGGCTCCGAGCAGCGAGTCCTGCTCGAGCGGGCCGCCCCCGCGCACCTTGTAGAGGCACGCGTAGTTGGTGCGGCCCTTGAGGATGGCGGCCTTCGGCCTCTTCCCCGTGACGGCCTGCGCGGCGTCGAGCGCCGTGGGGATGTCCTTGGTGGCCAGCTGGGCCTGCAGGGCGAGGGTCGCGGTGGCGACGACGACGCGGTCCCGGTCGCCCGAGTCGATGATCCGGGCGAGTGCGGGGGCGAGGTAGCCCAGCGACTTGCCCGTGCCCGTGCCTGCCTGCACGAGGAGGTGGGTGCCGTCGACGATGGCCTCGGCCACCGCGTCGGCCATCAGCTGCTGCCCGGGGCGCGCCTGGCCCCCGATGGTGCCGACGGCGGCCGCGAGGATCGCGCCGGGGTCAGTCACGTCGGTAGGGGGCGAGCTCGTCGGCGAGGTCGGGGCGGACGCGGGCGTGGATCTGGGTGCCCTCGCCGGTGTGCTCCAGGGAGACGATCCGCGCGGTCCTGTGGATGCGGTCCACCAGGTCGCCGCGGTCATAGGGCAGCAGCACGCGCAGCTCGACCTCCGGGCGGGGCAGCCGTTCGTCGATCTCCGCCGACAGCGCGTCGATGCCCTCGCCCGTCTGCGCCGAGACGATCAGCGCGCCCGGGAAGGAGCCGCGCAATGCGAGCAGCGTCCCCTCGTCGGCCAGGTCCGCCTTGTTGAGCACGAGCAGCTCGGGGACGCTGGAGGCGCCGATCTCCGTCAGGACGGTCCGGACGGCCGCGATCTGGCCGGCCGGGTCGGGGTCGGAGGCGTCGACCACGTGCACCAGCAGGTCGGCCATGGCCGACTCCTCCAGCGTCGAGCGGAAGGCCTCGACCAGGTCGTGTGGCAGGTGGCGGACGAAGCCGACGGTGTCGGTGAGCGTGTAGATGCGGCCGTCGGCCGTCTCCGTGCGCCGCGTCGTGGGGTCCAGGGTCGCGAACAGCGCGTTCTCGACCAGCACCCCGGCACCCGTGAGCCGGTTCAGCAGCGACGACTTGCCCGCGTTGGTGTACCCGACGATCGCGACGGACGGCACCTGGTTGCGGTGGCGCTCGGCGCGCTTGCCCTCGCGCGTGGCGTCCATGGCGCGCAGGCGCCGCCGCAGGATGGCGATGCGCGATCCGATGCGCCTGCGGTCCGTCTCGATCTTCGTCTCACCGGGTCCGCGGCCGCCGATGCCGGCGCCGCCGGCGGCACGGCCGCCGGCCTGCCGGGACAGGTTGCCGCCCCAGCCGCGGAGCCGCTGCTTGAGGTACTGCAGCTGCGCCAGTTCCACCTGGGCCTTGCCCTCGGCGCTCTTGGCGTGCTGGGCGAAGATGTCGAGGATCAGGGCGGTGCGGTCGACCACCTTGACCTTGATCCGGTCCTCCAGGTTCCTCAGCTGGGCAGGCTCGAGCTCGCCGTCGCAGATCACCGTGTCGGCGCCGGTCGCGTGCACCACCTCGGCGACCTCCTCGACCTTGCCGCGGCCGACATAGGTGGCGGGGTCCGGGTGGCTGCGGCGCTGGACGAGGGCATCGAGCACCTCGGAGCCCGCGGTCTCGGCGAGCAGCTTCAGCTCGGCCATCGCGTTGTCGGCATCCTCCTGCGTCCCGCTGGTCCACACGCTGACGAGCACGACACGCTCGAGGCGCAGCTGGCGGTACTCGACCTCGGTGACGTCCTCGAGCTCGGTCCGCAGGCCGTCCACGCGCTTCAGCGAGTGACGGGCCTCGAGATCGAGCTGTTCTTCTTCAACGTCTGTGTCGACGTGTACATCGGGGTCATGAGTCATGATCCGCCCATTCTCCCAGGCAGCACCGACGAGTCAAAGCTCAGAGCCAGAGTTCTCCGCGGCCGATGATCACGGCGGGCCCGGTGAGGGTGGCCTCGTCGCCGTCGAATGTGACCTCGAGGTCTCCCCCGGGCACGTGCACCTGGACCGGTCCCTCGTGTCCGCTTGCGGCCCGGTAGGCGGCGGCGGACGCCACGACCCCGGTGCCGCAGCTCCGGGTCTCGCCGACGCCGCGCTCGTACACGCGCATGCCGAGCCGGCCCGGCCCGTCGACGTGCACGAATTCGACGTTGACGCCGTCGGGAAAGGCGGAGGCCGGCTCCCAGGCGGGTGCCTCGTGGAGGGGCAGGTCGTCGAGGACCCCGTCGTCGACGAAGGCGACGGCGTGCGGGTTGCCGACGCTGACCTTCCTGGCATTCCAGGTGCGACCGTCCGCGGTGACCTGGACGGGCTCGTCGAGGAGCGTCACGCGCCCGACGCCGACGCTGATGAGGCCCTGGTGGCCGATCTCGACATGCTTGACCCCGGCCCGGGTCGCGACGTCGAAGGATCCGCTTGTCACCAGTTGCTCGTTGATGAGGTGCCGCGCGAAGACCCGCAGCCCGTTGCCGCACATTTCCGCGATGGAGCCGTCGGCGTTGTAGTAGTCCATGAACCACAGCTGAGGGTCGCCGTCCCAGCAGCCGATCTGGCCGGCGCGGATGACGCGAAGCACGCCGTCGGCCCCGACACCGGCGCGTCGATCACACAGGTGGGCGATGAGCTCCGGTTGCATGTCGTGCAGGCCGTAGGAGTCGTCGAGGATGATGAAGTCGTTCTCGGTGCCGTGTCCCTTGTGGAAGCTGTATCTGCGCATGTCAGTCACCTCGTCTCGGCTTCCGAGTCTACGACGGCGGCCACCACCTCGACGTTGCCGGGGTCGCCGGCGTCCAGCCACTGGATGCGGGGATCCCGGCGGTACCAGCCCAGCTGTTTGCGGAAGAAGCGCCGGGTGAGCGCCTGGATCCGCACGATCGCCTCCTCGCGCGTCAGCTGCCCGTCGAGCAGGTCGACGACCAGGCGGTAGCCGATGGCGCGCACGGCGGTCGTGCCGTCGCGCAGGCCTCGATCCAGCAGGCCTCGCACCTCGTCGACGAGGCCGTCGGCGAACATCTGCTCGACGCGCGCCTCGATCCTGCGGTCCAGCTCGGCCCGTTCGAGGGCCAGGCCGAAGATATGCACGTCGTCCAACTCGTAGGTCCAGTCGGGAACGGTGGGTCGGTGGCCACCGGTCAACTCGAGCACCTCCAGCGCCCGCACGGTTCGGCGCCCGTTGCCGGGCTCGATCTGGGCGGCGGAGTCCGGCGCCACCTCGGCGAGGCGCGCGTGCAGCGCCGGGGCACCGACGCGGTCCAACTCATCCTCGAGGCGGGCGCGCACCCCGGGGTCCGAACCCGGGAAGTCGAAGTGGTCGGTGATCGCGCGGGTGTAGAGCGCGGATCCGCCGACGAGGATCGGCACCACGCCGTCGGCCCGCAGCCGGGCGATGGTGTCGCGGGCGAGCGTCTGGAAGTCGGCGACGGAGGCCAGCTCCGTGACCTCGAGGATGTCGATCAGATGGTGCGGAACCCCTCGCCGCTCCTCCGGCGTCGGCTTGGCCGTGCCGATGTCCATGCCCCGGTAGACGAGCATCGAATCGGCGTTGACGACCTCAGCCCGCCGGCCGCGGCGGCCCAGTTCCAGCGCCACGTCGACGGCCAGCGCGGACTTGCCGGTCGCCGTCGGTCCGACGAGCACGATCAGTGGGGTTCCCACCCGCCTCGACCTCTGCCTACCGCGGCCGACCGACGGCCGGCATGCCCAGGCCGACGCCCGCCGGGGCGGGAGGCGCGGAGGTCGCGGCCTCCCACGCGTCGCCGCCGCGGGTGCGGCGCAGGTCGCGGAACCCGGAGTCGGAGTTCAGGTGGTGCGGTGCGGCGTGGGTGACGGTGACGGTGGCGATGTCGCCGGGTCGGGGCCTGAGCTCCGGCTCGTCGGGTACCGCGACGTGTACCAGGCGGTTGTCGCGGGCGCGGCCGCTCATCCGGCGGGTCTCGGAGTCCTTGCGACCCTCGCCGGTCGCGAACATCACCTCGACGTCGCGGCCCTCGAGCCTCAGGTTCTCCTCGTAGGACAGCTCCCCCACCAGGTCGGTCAGCCGGTCGTAGCGCTCCTGCACGACCTGCTTCGGCACCTGATCCGGCATGGTCGCCGCCGGGGTGCCCGGTCGGATCGAGTACTGGAACGTGAAGGCGGCGGAGAAGCGCGACTCGCGCACGACGTCGAGGGTGGCCTGGAAGTCCTCCTCGGTCTCGCCGGGGAAGCCGACGATGATGTCGGTGGTGATGGCGGCGTCGGGCATGGCGGTGCGGACGCGCTCGAGGATCCCGAGGAACTTCTGCGACCGGTACGAGCGGCGCATGTGCTTCAGCACCCTGTCAGAGCCGGACTGCAGCGGCATGTGCAGCTGTGGCATGACGTTGGGCGTCTCGGCCATGGCGGCGATGACGTCGTCGGTGAAGTCCTTGGGGTGTGGGGAGGTGAACCGCACGCGCTCGAGGCCGTCGATGGTCCCGCAGGCCCGCAGCAGCTTCGCGAACGCCTGCCGGTCGCCGAACTCGACGCCGTAGGCGTTGACGTTCTGGCCGAGCAGCGTGATCTCCTGCACGCCCTGGTCGACCAGCATCCCGATCTCCTGCAGGATGTCGCCGGGGCGGCGGTCCGTCTCCTTGCCCCGCAGCGCGGGCACGATGCAGAACGTGCAGGTGTTGTTGCAGCCGACGCTGACGCTGACCCACGCGGAGTAGGGCGACTCGCGGCGGCTCGGCAGATTACTGGGGAAGGTCTCGAGGGCCTCGGCGATCTCGACCTGTGCCTCGCGCTCGATGCGCGCGCGCTCCAGCAGCCGCGGCAGCGCCCCGACATTGTGGGTGCCGAACACCACGTCGACCCACGGCGCCTTGCCGATGATGGTGTCGCGGTCCTTCTGGGCCATGCAGCCGCCGACGGCGATCTGGAGGCCGGGGTGGGTCGCCTTGATGCTGGCCATGTGGCCGAGGTTGCCGTAGAGGCGGTTGTCGGCGTTCTCCCGCACCGCGCACGTGTTGAAGACCACGACGTCCGCGCCCGCGCCGAGCGCGTCGCTGCCGGGGGCGACGCGCTCGAGGCCCGCCTCCTCCAGGAGGCCGCTGATGCGCTCGGAGTCGTGGACGTTCATCTGACACCCGTAGGTGATGACGTGGTATGTGCGGGGATTGGTCATAGCCCGACCATGCTAATCGGCTCCGATCCCCCCTCCAAGCGCGCCCCGGGTCGGCCGTTAGGATCTGCTGCATGACGACTCTCCCCACCGGGCTCCAGTACTCCATCGCCGCCGGCCGTTTCGGCGCCGTGGTCACCGAGGTCGGCGCGACGCTGCGCAGCCTCACCATCGACGGCGACGAGGTGCTCTCCACCTTCGCCGAGGACCAGGCACCGTTCGGTTCGCGTGGCCGTCAGCTCGTCCCGTGGCCCAACCGCATCAGGGACGGCCGCTACAGCTTCGACGGGGTGGACTACCAGCTGCCCATCACCGAGGTGCCCCGGAACACGGCGCTGCACGGCCTCGGGGACGGGGTCGGGTGGCGGCTCGTGAAGCGCTCGACGGACGAGGTCGTGCTCGCCGGCGTCATCTTCGCGCAGGCCGGCTGGAACGCGGTGCTGGAGGTGGAGATCGGGCACCGACTCGACCCGGCGGACGGGCTCATCGTCACCGTGACGACCACCAACATCGGCGGCACCCGCGCGCCCTACGGCTACGGCGCCCACCCCTACATCCAGGCTGATCTGGCGACGGCGAAGCTGACGCACACCTTCTCCAGGGAGCTGATCGTCGACCCGGTGCGTCTCCTTCCCATCGAGCTGGCCCCCGTCAGCGAGAGGTGCGACTTCCGCGGCGGGCGTGTGATCGGCGACACCGAGCTGGACACTGCCTTCGCGGGCGTCGAGGGCGCGTGGTCGGTCACGCTGGAGACCGGCGACCGCAGGGTGGAGTTCTGGGCCGACGGGACTCAGGACTGGGGACAGATCTACACCGATCCGTCGCGCCAGGCCATCGCGATCGAGCCGATGACCTGCGGCCCTGACGCCTTCAACGATGGGCCGACGCACGACGGGGTCATCGTGCTGGAGCCGGGCGAGACGACGTCCTGCTCCTGGGGCATCATCGTCAGCTGACCCACACCGTGGCGCGGACGGTCAGTGGGCCGTCTGCGTCGCCCGGGACTCCCGCACCACCGTGATGCGGATCTGCCCCGGGTAGCTGAGGTTCTCCTCCACCTCTCGCGCGATGTCGCGGGCGAGCGCCTGTGCCCCGATGTCGTCGACGGCCTCGGGGTTCACCATCACCCGAACCTCTCGACCCGCCTGCATGGCGTAGGCGCGCTGCACACCCTCGTGCGCGATGGCGAGGTGCTCGAGGGTCTCCATCCGTTCCACATACGCCTCCAGCGACTCGCGCCGGGCTCCGGGGCGGGACCCCGAGATGGCGTCGGCCGCCTGCGTGAGGACCGCCTCGACCGTGTGGGGCTCCACCTCGTTGTGGTGGGCCTCGACGGCATGCACCACGTCCTCGCTCTCGCCATGGCGGCGTAGCAGTTCCGCGCCGATCAGGGCATGGGGACCCTCGATCTCGTGGGTGAGCGCCTTGCCGATGTCGTGCAGGAAGGCGGCGCGCTTGCAGCTGGCCACGTCCAGGCCCAGCTCGGCGGCCATCACGCCGGCCAGGTGCGCGGACTCAACCAGGTGGCGCAGCACGTTCTGCCCGTAGGAGGTCCGGTAGGCCAGCGAGCCGAGGATGGGGATCAGGTCCGGGTCGAGGTCGGTGATGCCCACCTCGAGCAGCGCGTCCTCCGCCGCCCTGTCGATCCGCTCGGTGATGCGGCGTTCGCTGCGCTCGTACACCTCTTCGATGCGCACCGGGTGAATGCGCCCGTCGGCAACGAGGTCGACGAGGGTCAGGCGCGCGATCTCGCGGCGGACGGGGTCGAAGCTGCTCAGCAGGACGGACTCCGGCGTGTCGTCGATGAGGATGTTGACGCCTGTGATCTGTTCGAAGGCACGGATGTTGCGGCCCTCGCGGCCGATGATGCGTCCCTTCATCTCGTCGCTGGGCAGCTGCACCGTGCTGACGACCGACTCATTGGTCTGCTCGGATGCGACCCGCTGGATGGCAGTGACCACGATGTTGCGGGCCCGCCTGTCGGCGTCGCGCTTCGCTCCGGACTCGATGTCACGGGCGATCTGAGCGGCGGACAGCCTGGCCTGACGCTCGGCCTCACCGATCACCTCGGCGCGGGCGTCCTCGTGGCTGAGCCCCGCGACCCGCTCCAGCTCACGGGAGGTTTCTTCGCGGGTCGCCGCGGCGCGGGCCTCCTGCTCGCGGACCTCGGCGCGCCTCTCATCGAGCCTCTGGACGCGTACCTCGAGGCCCTCGAGGTCGGCGGCGAGCCGGTCTTCACGCTCGTGCAGCCGCGCCTCACGGCGCTCCTGGCTGGCTCGCTCCTCGCGCAGCTCTGCACGCTGGGTCGAGATCGACGAGTCCAGTTCCGCGCGTCGCCGGGTCAGGTCCTCCCGTTCCTCCTGCAGCCGCTCGCGGGACTGGTTCAGCACGCGTTCCGCGTCCTCGCGCAGCGTCTCCGCCGCCGCCCTGGCAGATTCCTTCACCGATGCGAGGTCGGCCGTGGAGCGACGCTCCCAGTTCTCCCGCTCCGCCGCGACCTGCGCGCCGCGCCGCCACAGCAGCACGGCGAGGACGACGACCACGATCGTCAGGATCGCAGCGGTCAACCATCCAAGCCAGGGCACCATGAAAGCCTATTGTCCTCCCGTGTCCAACTCAATCGACATCCGACCCCAGTACCTCGCCGAGGACCCGGGTCACGACATCTGACGGGAAACCGCGTCGGGCCAGGACGCCGGCCAGGCGGCGGCGGGCCACCTGAGGCTCCAGCCCTGCCAGTGACCTGGCGCGCTTGGCCGCCACCGCCCGCGCGGACTCCAGCTCGTCGCCCGGGTCCAACGCCTCCAGAGCGTCGGCCGCGATGTCGCGGTCCACCCCCTTGGCCTGCAGCTCCTGACGGATCCGGGCGCGGCCGCGCTGGCTGTAGCGCGACCGCGAGGCCACCAGCGAGGCGGCAAAGGCGGAGTCGTCGACCAGCCCCACCTCGCCGAACCGCTCGAGGACCTCGTCGGCCACGTCGGCGGGGACGTTGCGCTTCGCCATGGCGTCACGCAGCTCCTTGATGGACCGCTGGCGGGTCGTCAGCAGGTCGAGCGCGATCGTGCGCGCGACCTCGAGCTGACGCTCCCGCGGCTCCGGGGCCTCAGAAGTCAACTTCGCCGGTCTCCGGGTTCACACCCTCGGGGACGTCCTCCTTGTCGACGCCGAGGTGCAGTCGGATGCGCTTCTCGAGCTCCTCGGCAACATCGGGGTTGTTGCGGAGGAAGCTGCGTGCGTTCTCCTTGCCCTGGCCGAGCTGGTCAGTGCCGTAGGTGAACCAGGCCCCAGCCTTGCGGACGAGGCCGGCGTCCACGCCCATGTCGATCAGGCTGCCCTCGCGGGAGATGCCCTCGCCGTAGATGATGTCGAACTCCGCCTGCTTGAAGGGCGGGGCGACCTTGTTCTTGACGACCTTGACGCGGGTGCGGTTGCCCACCATCTCGGAGCCGTCCTTCAGGGTCTCGATGCGGCGCACGTCGAGGCGCACGGACGAGTAGAACTTCAGCGCGCGCCCGCCCGACGTGGTCTCGGGGTTGCCGAACATGACGCCGATCTTCTCGCGCAACTGGTTGATGAAGATCGCGGTGGTGTTGGCGTTCTTCAGGCCACCGGTCATCTTGCGCAGGGCCTGACTCATGAGGCGCGCCTGCAGGCCGACGTGGCTGTCGCCCATCTCGCCCTCGATCTCGGCGCGGGGGGTGAGCGCGGCGACCGAGTCGATCACGATCAGCGCCAGCGCGCCGGAGCGCACCAGCGTGTCGGCGATCTCGAGGGCCTGCTCGCCGTTGTCCGGCTGCGAGACGAGCAGCTCGTCGGTGTTGACGCCCAGCTTCTGCGCGTAGTCGGGGTCCAGCGCATGCTCGGCATCGATGAACGCGCAGATGCCTCCCCCGGCCTGGGCGTTGGCGATGGCGTGCAGCGCCACCGTCGTCTTGCCGCTGGACTCGGGTCCGTAGATCTCCACGATGCGGCCGCGGGGCAACCCGCCGATCCCCAGGGCCACGTCCAGCGCGACGGAGCCGGTGGGAATGACGTCAATGGGCTGGCGGTTGTCCTCTCCCAGCCTCATGATGGAGCCCTTGCCATGGGCCTTCTCGATCTGGGCAAGCGCTGCCTCGAGCGCCTTGTTCCGGTCCGCAACGGCCATCGGATTTCCTCTCCTCGACTGGCACTGGCGCCAGGTGGTCTCGGTCAGTGTTCACTGTAGGAAGCCCCACCGACAGTTTTGTCGGCGCGCCGACACCTGTGGAGAACTACCCCTCCACCGTAGCGAACATCCGTTCGAATGACGAACGACACGCGGGGCGTCAGCGCAGCGATTCCGGCAGTTCCAACTGCTTCCACACGGCCCGCCAGATCCGCTTGCAGGCGACTCCCGCACGCAGCGCGTCGTGAACCGTTCGGCTGCCCAGCTCCTCGAGCACGACGTGCTCCGCCCAGGTGGCCGCGTACCCACCGGGCAGCACCTGGTCCATCCGCTGCCACAGCTCAACCTCACGCACCCGGCCAACCGTACTCCGTCCGGCCACCCCGCATCCCGGCGCTGCAGACTGCACGGCTAGATTGTCCATATGGTCAACCCGGCTGTGTCCACCCAGAAGCGAAGTGAGCGAATGGTCGCTCTGCTGAGTGTGCTCCGCGAGCGGGGCCAGGTGCCGCTGTCCGACCTTGCCGCCGAGTTCGGCGCCTCCGCCGCGACGATCCGCCGCGACGTCGCCCTCCTCGCGGCACAGGGGCTGCTCGAGCGCACGCACGGCGGGGCACGGCCCGGCAAACGCGGAGGCGAACTGCCGGTCCATCTGCGCGACGGGCACAACCAGCTGGCGAAGCAGTACATCGCCCGCGAGGTGGCCGCCATGATTCCCGCAGGGAGACATGCGATCGGCCTGACCGGGGGCACGACCGCCGCCGAGGTCATGCGTCAGCTGAGGAACCGGGGGGATCTGACGATCATCACCAACTCCCTCACCATCGGGCTGGAGGCCGCAGATCTCGGGATGGCCCGCGTGCTGATGGTCGGCGGGGTGCTGCGCCGCAGTTCGCTGGAGCTGGTCGGCTCGCTTGCGGAGCAGACGCTGAAACTGGTCAACATCGGCACGGCCATCGTCGGCGCCGATGGGCTGTCGGTCGATGCAGGGCTCACCACGCACGACGAGGTGGAGGCCCGCACGAATCTGGCGCTGATCGAACGGGCGCAGCGGGTGATCGTGGCCTGCGACTCGTCGAAGATCGGCCACGCCATGCTGGCCAAGATGGCCGATCTCTCGCAGGTTCAGGTTCTCGTGACGGACTCGGGCGCAAGTGACGCGCAACTGGAACAGTTGCGCGTCACAGGGCTCGAGGTGCGGGTCGCACAGCTACCCGCCCAGTAGTGACCGGCTCAGGCGGCCACGACCATCCGACCGCGGGGCGCGCGCTCGGCTTCGAGGACCGCCAGCTTGGCGCTGATGGCGCTCATCAGGTCGGACAGCGACAGGCCGAGAGCCGTCGCGATGGAGAAGAGGACCTCGCTGGAGGCCTCCTTGTGGCCGCGCTCGATCTCGGAGAGGTAACCGAGCGAGACCATGCTGGCCAGGGAGACCTCACGCAGGGTCATGCCCGCGGCCATCCGGTGTTCCCGGAGCGTCTCACCCATCACCTTGCGAATCAGAATCGTCTTCACGGTCCTACCACCTGTTCCCGGCGTGCGATCTGCCCGCCTCACACAGGTGCAACCATAAGGCCTGCGTGTTTGTTCCCGGAAAGCGAAAAAGAATATCAGGGCATCCCTGGACACCCTGGGCGGGGTCAGTCAAGGATGCGCAGCAGCATCCCGAGCGCGTGCGCGATGGCCTGTTCGCGGATCTCCCGGCGGTCTCCCTCGAAGTGCTTGACCTCGGTGAACTGGGGCGCCTGGGACATCCCCATCTTCGGCCCGACGACGGCGAACCACACCGTGCCGACCTCGACCCCGTCCTGCAGCGTCGGCCCCGCGACGCCGGTGGTGGCGACGGCCCAGTCGGCGTCACACCGGGTCTGCGCGCCGATCGCCATCTGGATGGCGGTCAACTCGTTGACGACGCCCTCGTGATCGATGAGGTCCTGGTCCACGCCGGCCAGGGTGTTCTTCAGCTCACGGGCGTAGGTGACCAGCGCCCCCATGAACACGGCGGACGCGCCGGGCACCGACGTCAGTTCGGCGCCGAGCCCGCCCCCCGTGATGGACTCGCACGTCGCCAGCGTCACCGAGCGACCCTTCATCTTCGCGATCACATCTTCGGCCAGCGACATGATTCCTCTTCTCAGCTCGGTAGGGGTGGGGCGGTTCAGGCGGCGCTGTGGGCGTCTCGGCGGACCTTCCAGGCGGCGCGCAGGTAGTCGATGCCCGTGACAACCGTGAGGATCAGCGCGGCCAGCATCAGGATCCAGGCGATCACCTGGACCGGGCCGGGCAGGAACACCAGGCCGATGTTGAACAGGATCAGCGCGATGGTCTGCGTGACGGTCTTGGCCTTGCCGCCCTTGTTGGCCGCCATCACCACGCCGTACTTCTTGATGGCGGCCCGCACCCAGGTGATGCCCCACTCGCGCACCAGGATGATGATCGTGATCCACCAGGGCAGCTCCTGCAGGATGCTCAGGCAGATGAACGCGGCCCCGGTCAGGGCCTTGTCCGCGAACGGGTCCCAGAGCTTGCCGAAGTCCGTGACCAGGTTGTACTTGCGGGCGATGTGGCCGTCGGCCAGGTCCGTCAGCATCGCGACCGTGAAAACCGCGGTCGCGGCGAGCCGCCACGAGAGCTCATGCGGACCCATGAACAGCACCACGATGTAGACCGGGACCAGGATGATCCGGATCACCGTGAGGACGTTGGGAACATTCCAGTTGCTGACGGGCATGTCCTGGTTCTGAGTCACTGCGCCTCCGCGATGAGATCGATTCCTGCCGCGTCGACGACGACGGCGCGGACCAACTCCCCCACCCTACCGGCGAACCCGGAGAGGGTTGTGGATCCGTCGGTCTCCGGGGCCTGGTGGGCGCCTCGGCCGACCGATTCGCCGTCCTCGTCCGACTCGACCAGCACGACGATCTCCTCGCCGATGCGGTCGGCCGCGCGCGCCTCGCAGACCTCGATGGCCAGATCGGCGAGCATCGCGCGGCGCTCCTCCACCTCTGCAGGCTCGAGGTGGCCCGGCAGCGTGACGCCCTCGGTGCCCTCCTCGTCGGAGTAGCCGAACACGCCCATCACGTCGAGGTTGGCCTCGACGATGAAGTCGCGCAGGATCTCGACGTCGCGCGCGGTCTCCCCGGGGAACCCGGCGATGACGTTGCTGCGGATGCCGGCGGCGGGTGCGGCGTCGCGGATGGTCGAGATGAGCGAGAGGAAGCTGTCCGGGTCGCCAAACCGACGCATGGAGCGCAGCACGGTCGGGGACGCGTGCTGGAAGCTGAGGTCGAAGTACGGCACGACCTTCTCGGTGCCCAGCATGGCGTCCAACATGGAGGGGCGGATCTCGGCGGGTTGCAGGTAGCTGACGCGGATCCAGTCGATCCCGTCGACCAGCGACAGCTCCGGCAGCAGCGCCTCGAGCCGGGTGTCCGGCCCCAGGTCCTTGCCGTAGGACGACGTGTTCTCGGAGACGAGGAACAGCTCCCTGACGCCCTGCTCCGCGAGCCACTGCGCCTCGGCGATGAGCTCGTCGATCGGGCGGGAGAGATAGGAGCCGCGGAAGGCCGGGATGGCGCAGAAGGCGCACCGCCGGTCGCAGCCCGAGGCGATCTTCAGGTTGGCGGACGGGCCGCCGGACAGCCGCCTGCGCAGCGCCCTCGGGCCGGTGGCCGGGGCCAGCCCTGCGGGCAGCGGCTCATGCCGGTGGCCGGGCGTCGCGATGCGGTCAGCGGCCGCCTGTCGGGCCATGGGGGTCAGCGGCAGGAGCGTGCGGCGGTCGCGCGGCACGTGGGAGATGTGGCGGTCGCCGTCGAGGATCCCCTTGAGGCGGTCGGCGATGTCGGCGTAGTCGTCGAAGCCGAGCACCGCGTCGGCCTCCGGCAGCTCGTCGGCGAGCTGCACGCCGTACCGCTCCGCCATGCATCCCACTGCGACGACCGAACGGACGGTGCCGCCGTCCTTCAGGTCGGCGGCGGCAAGCAGGGTGTCGATGGAGTCCTTCTTGGCCTGCTCGACGAACCCGCATGTGTTGACGACGACGGTCTCGGCGCTCGTCGGGTCGTCGGTGAGGGTGAACCCGCCGAGTTCGAGACGGGCGGCGAGTTCCTCGGAGTCGACGTCGTTACGGGCGCACCCGAGGGAGGCGATGTGGACGAGATGCTGAGTCATATCCCGTCCATTATCCGCCCCGCCGGTCGTCAGCCCGCAGCCAGGCTTGCCAGGACGTCGTCGAGGTCCTCGGGCTTGACCAGCACGTCGCGGGCCTTCGAGCCCTCGGACGGCCCGACCACGCCCCTGGACTCCAGGATGTCCATGAGCCTGCCGGCCTTCGCGAAACCGACGCGCAGCTTGCGCTGCAGCATCGAGGTCGATCCCAGCTGGAGCTCGACGACGAGTCGGCAGGCGTCCAGCACGAGTTCGAGGTCGTCGCCGATGTCGTCGACGACCTTCTTCTCGGCGCCCGCCCCCGCCGTGACGTCCTCCCGGTAGTTGGGCTGCAGCTGGCCGGTGATGAACTCGACGACGTCACGGATCTCGTGCTCGTTGACCCAGGCGCCCTGCACGCGGACCGGCTTGGAGGCGCCCATCGGGAGGAAGAGGCCGTCGCCCTTGCCCACGAGCTTCTCGGCTCCCGGCTGGTCGAGGATGACCCGGGAGTCGGTCATCGACGAGGTGGCGAAGGCGAGCCGGGAGGGCACGTTGGCCTTGATCAGGCCGGTCACGACGTCGGTGGAGGGACGCTGCGTCGCGAGCACCAGGTGGATGCCTGCGGCGCGCGCCAGCTGCGTGATGCGGACGATGGACTCCTCCACGTCGCGCGGCGCGACCATCATGAGGTCGGCAAGCTCGTCCACGACCACCAGCAGGTAGGGGTACGGCGAGAGCACCCGCTCGGACCCTTCCGGCGCCTTGACCTGGCCCGCACGCACGGCCTTGTTGAAGTCGTCGACGTGCCGGAAGCCGTAGAACGCCAGGTCGTCGTAGCGCATGTCCATCTCGCGCACGACCCAGGCGAGCGCCTCGGCCGCCTTCTTCGGGCTCGTGATGATGGGCGTGACCAGGTGCGGGATGCCCTCGTACTGGTTGAGCTCGACCCGCTTGGGGTCCACAAGCAGCATGCGCACCTCGTCAGGCGTGGCGCGCATCATGATCGACGTGATGAGCGAGTTCACGAAGCTGGACTTGCCGGAGCCGGTGGCGCCCGCCACGAGCAGGTGCGGCATCTTCGCCATGTTCGCGAGCACGAAGCCGCCCTCGACGTCCTTGCCCAGCCCCATGGTCATGGGGTGGTGGTCGTTCTTGGCGGCCGCGGAGCGCAGCACGTCGCCCAGCGAGACGACCTCCTTGTCGAGGTTCGGGATCTCGATGCCGATGGCGGACTTGCCGGGGATCGGGGTCAGGATGCGGATCTCGTTGGAGCCGACGGCGTAGGCGATGTTGTCCGCCAGGCCCGTCACCTTGGAGACCTTGATGGCCGAGCCCAGCTCGACCTCGTAGCGCGTGACCGTCGGGCCGCGCGTGTAGCCGGTGACCCGCGCGTCGATCTCGAACTCCGTCAGGACGGACGCCAGCTGGCGCACGACCTTGTCGGAGGCCTCGGTGCGCGTCTTCGGCTTCGTGCCCGGGGAGAGCGTCTGGTCGTCGGGCAGGAGGTAGGCGATGTCGCCGCTGAGCTGCAGCTGCTGGGCCCCGGCGGGGGCGGGCGTGTGCTGCGGCGGGTCGAGCGGCTTCGGCGCGACGGGCTCCGTCTTCGGCGCCTTCTCCGCCTTGGCGGCGAGCTTCGGGGCGGGCCGCAGCGTGAGGTCGTCCTCCTCTTCGATGTTGAAGAAGTGGTCTACCTCGTCGTCGAGGAAGGTGCTCACCGGCTCGAGCTCCGGTTCGGGCTTCTTCTCCTCGATCAGCGGGGTGTCGTAGGGGACGTCGACGCCGTACTTCAGCTTCTCGCCGTCCTCCTTGCCGTCCTTGTCGGACTCCACGAGGGCCCCGAAGACCCGCCCGAGCCCCGCGACGATCTCGTGCAGCGGGCGGCCGATGACGACCAGGATGCCGAACAGCGTCACGATGACGAGGATCGGGACGCTGACCCAGACGGTCAGGAGGTCGGTCAGGATGCTGGAGGCCACGTAGCCGATCACGCCTCCGGCCTGCCGCACGGCGTCCATGTCGGCGGGCAGTGGGAGGCCGCGGGAGATGTGCACGAGGCCGAGGACGCCGAAGGTGATCAGTAGCCAGCCGAGCCCGGTGCGGGGGGCGGCCTCCACGTCGCGCGGGTGCCGCAGCACCCGCCAGGCACCGTACAGCAGCACCGCGGGCACGACAGGAGACAGCGACCCGAAGACGGTGCTGATGGTCAGGTCGAGGAACTCGCCGACCGGCCCGGGCAGCGCGAACCAGAAGCGTGCCGCCACCACGATGCCGATGCTCAGCAGCAGGAGACCCCAGCCGTCGCGGCGGAGCTTGGGGTCGACGTCCTTCGCCGCGCCGCCGAAGCTGCGCGCGATCCAGCCGACGCCCGCCGCGAGGCCGGAGAAGGCCCTGCCGATGCCGCGCAGGATGCTCATCCCGAAGCCGGAGCCCTGGGAGGACTTCGCCGCGGGCTGGCGCTTCGTCTTCGCGGTC
Organism: Tessaracoccus palaemonis; assembly: GCF_019316905.1. Taxonomy (NCBI): domain Bacteria; kingdom Bacillati; phylum Actinomycetota; class Actinomycetes; order Propionibacteriales; family Propionibacteriaceae; genus Tessaracoccus; species Tessaracoccus palaemonis. Next base: position 1,260,017 of record NZ_CP079216.1, on the reverse strand, counting down.
GACGAGGCCCTGGAGGACGACGAGGACCTGGAGGTCGTTTTCTTGGTCGTGGAACGAGCAGCTCCGGACGCGCCCGATGAGCGGGTCTTGGTGCTGGTGTTCCGCGCTGGGGAGGAAGTACCGCGGGACGCCATGGTCCACAGCGTAAACCAGAGCGGCCGCGCGCCCCAGTAGGCAGAGCCGTCAGGCGAAGTGATCCCAGCCGGCCGCGCCGTCCCACGGGTGTCCGTCGACGCTGACCGCGTCGCCGCTGACGACGACGCCGACCCTGCGCCACCCCTCGGGCAGCACCTCGGTCGGGAACGTCGCGGCCAGCGCGTGGTCCTCGCCTCCCGCCAGCACGAAGGCCAGCGCGTTCCTGCCCGTGGCCGCCGCCACGCGGGCCACGGGGTCGGGGATCTCGATGAGCGAGGTGTCGATGTCGATTCCGACGCCGCTGCGCTCGCAGATGTGGCCGAGGTCGCCCAGCAGCCCGTCCGAGATGTCGAGCATCGAGGTGGCGCCGCGGTCGGACGCGATGACGCCCTGGCCGTACGGCACGCTCGGGGTGAGCTGCTCCGCGACCGGTTCCTTCGGCGACGCGAAGCCCCGCTGCAGGGTCACGAGGCCGGCCCCGGCCCAGCCGAGGTTGCCCGTCACGGCGACGACATGCCCGACGCGGGCGCCGGAGCGGGTCACGGGGAGGCGTCCCTCGAGGTCGCCGATGGCGGTGACGCAGACGGTGACCGTCGGCGAGCTGCTGAGGTCGCCGCCGACGAGGCTCACGCCCGCGCGCGCGCACTCCTCCTTGACGCCCGCCTCGAACTCGGCGACCCACACCTGGTCAAGGTCCTTCGGGAAGGCGAGCGCCACGACGATGGCGCTGGGCCTGGCGCCCATGGCCTCGACGTCGGAGACGTTGACCGCGATGGCCTTGCGACCGACCGAGCGGGCGGGCGACCACTGGCGCTTGAAGTGCACACCCTCGACGAGGATGTCGGTCGTCACGACAGTGTCCCCCGTGAGGCGCAGCGCGGCTGCGTCGTCGCCGATGCCGAGCGTCACGTCGTCGCCGACACTCACATCGGAGGTGATGGAGGAGATCAGCTCGAACTCGTGCATCAGCGCAGGCCGACGGGGCGGTCGAGTGCGAGCTGCACCAGGCGCCCGACGAGCTCCGGGTACGTGTGACCGGAGACCTGCCACAGCGTCGGCCACATGGAGATCTGAGTGAAGCCCGGCATGGTGTTGACCTCGTTGATGAACGCGTCGCCCTCGGGGGTCACGAAGAAGTCGGCGCGCACGAGACCCTCGGCATCGACCGCGAGGAAGGAGCGCTTCGCAAGCTCCTGCAGCGTGGCGGTGAGTTCCGGCGTGACGTCGGCGGGCGCGTCGAGCGCGGCGCCGTCCTCGTCGAAGTACTTGGCCTCGTAATCGTAGAAGCCGTCGTCGGCCTTCACCCGGATCTCGCCGATGACGGAGGCGTGGCACCCGTCGGGCGAGTCGGGGTCGCCGAGCACCGCGCACTCCAGTTCGCGGGCGCCGGTGAAGCCCTGCTCGATGACGACCTTCGGGTCGAACTTCTGCGCCTCGTCAATGGCCTCGTCGAGCTGGGCCGGGTCCGTGACGCGGCTGATGCCGATGGACGAGCCGCCGCGGGCGGGCTTGACGAAGAGCGGATAGGTCAGCTTCTCGGCTACCTCGGCGTGCACCTGCTCGCGGTGGTGGCGCAGGCGGTGCGCGGTGGCGACGACGTACGGCCACACGGGCAGCCCGGCAGCCTCGAAGGCGACCTTCATGTAGTGCTTGTCCATGCCGATGGCCGACGACGTCACGCCGCTGCCGACGTAGCGGATGCCCATCATCTCGAACATGCCCTGGATGGTGCCGTCCTCCCCGAAGGGGCCGTGCAGCAGCGCGAAGGCGACGTCGACGTCGTGGATGTCGGCGAGGTGTTCGCTGGTGTCGCGGGTCGCGACCTGACAGCCGTCCTCCCCCACCATCCACACGGCGACGTGCTCGGGCTCGGCGACCTCGGGAGCGACACCGTCGATGATGCGGTAGTCGCGGATGGTCTCCAGCGGGACCTGGGTCCACCTGCCGGTCCTGGAGATGCCGACGCCGACGACGTCGAAGCGTTCCGGGTCCAGCGCGCCGAGCACCGAGGCGGCGGTCAGGCAGGAGATGCCGTGCTCCGACGACTGCCCTCCGAAGATCAGCGCTACGTGGGTCCGGTCCGTCACGGGTCCTCCTAGGTTCAGTGCGCGGCTCACTCTACTGCGCCGCCACCCGGCCCCCGACACGCATGTCCCACCGGCCATCCGGCGGCGTGAGGCCGGTCAGTTCGGCCCGCATTGCGGTCAGAGTCTCGAGGAAACGGTCGGTGACCTCGTCGGCGAGCTCCTTGGTCAGCTCTCTTCCCTCGTACCCGCCGAGGTCGATGGCCGGGCCGGCCTTGAGGTACACGTCGTGGCGGCCCGAGAAGAGGCGACGCAGCTCGATCCGGTGGCCGCCGAGGATCTTGTCCGAGCCGACCTGGACCACGGGAACCACAGGGGCTCCCGTCATGAGGGCGAGCTGCGCGGCGCCCCGGCGGCCCGTCATGGGCCAGCCCTCGGGGTCGCGGGTGATGGTGCCCTCAGGGTAGATCGCGACGAGCTGCCCCTTCGCGAGCGCCTCGCGGGCGTGCACGAGCGACTCCGAGGCCCGCTCGGTGTTGCGGTAGACGGGGATCTGCTCGCAGGCTCGGCCGAGCCAGCCGAGCACGGGCACCTTCCAGATGTCCGACTTGCCGAGGTAGTGGACCCAGCGGCCGGACCAGATGAGGTACTCGCCGAGCAGGACGGGATCGGCATTGGAGATGTGCGTCGCGACGACGATCACGGGGCCGGTCTGCGGGATGTGATCCTGGCCCTCCCAGTGGCGCCTGGCCACGAGCGGCACGACGGCGTTGACGAACCGGGCGAGCCCGCGGAACGTGCGGCTGGCAGGTTCGGTGATGACCTGCGAGAGCGGCCGTTTCCAGGGCTGGGTCGCCAGGTCGCGGCTCATGCCCGGACCTCCGCCCGGCGGGGCGCCAGCTTCAGCGCGGCGGCCATCGCGGCGAACAGCGCCGCGGGCAGGAGGTACGCCTCGACGAGGTCGCCCAGCACCATCCCGACGATCAGCGCGAGCGCCGCCCCGCCGAACGCCACCCACACGCCGACCTTGGTCCGCCACGTGGCGAGGGCCGCGACGAGCACGACGGCCGGGAGCAGCACGAGGATCGTTGCCCCCTCGACGACGGCCCAGCCCCCGATGACGGCGGCGCAGAGCGCGGCGAGGCCGAGGATCGACGGGGGAAGCCAACGGTGATGCATGGGGACAAGCGTAGTTGCGCCCGGTCGGCGATCGGGACCCCGGCCCGTGTGGAGTGTCGGGTCAGAGCCCCCTGGCTTCCCACTGGGCATACGTGCCCTCTTCCCAGAGCCAGCTGATACGTCCGTTGCACGAGCGACCCAGTGCGACTGCACCCGCAGTCGAGGGCGAGCTGAAGGCCACGTCGCGGGTCAGGGTGCCTGTGTCGCCCACCACGCGGATCGAACCATCAGCGACGAGTTTGGCGTGCCGCTGGGCAAGGGACGCGTACGACCTCCGTGTGCTCTCCGACTTGCCCACCCGCGACCATGTGCCGACGATGACCGATCCGGCCAGCATCGTGAACTCGTCTCCATCGACCTGGGCCCGGGCTGACACCCCGTGCCTGGCATCGGCGAGGGTGAACACCGGCGACTCCGCCGTCTCCGGCTCGACAGGGGCCGCGGCTGCCTTCTTCGAAGGTCGGATGCGGAGCACGTTCACCCCCAGCACTGGCAGCACGATCTCCAACTGGGAGAGGAAGGCATTCATGTCCGACTGCTGTGCCTCGGAGAGCCTCCTGCCCTGCGGTGTCTGGATATTCGGCAGAGTGGACCGCTCCGCGAGCCGCGCCAGCTCCACGAGGCGGGCCTCGAGGTAACCCCAGTGCCCCTCGTTGAAGACATCGTCCTTGGCGCTGATCAGCACGACGCGGTCCCAGAAGTCCTTGTTGGCGTCGTGATTCCTGATCCGCTGCGCGAAGTTCTCCGTGCGACCGATGTAGCACTGGATGCCGCCGACCGCGTCCTCGTCCTCACCGATCAGTAGATAGGCGCCGTTGCGGTTCGCCTCGTCGCGTCTGAGGATGCGTGCCAGGTCGGACCGTGCACCCGCGAGCACATGCCCCGTCCAGCCTGCGATCTCCGCGGTGGTGATCCCACCAGGCTCACCGTCCACCAGGAACAGTTCAATGTGCTTCCCGCTCACGCCGCCCCCCGCACGGTCAGCGTCGGAACCCGGTACCCGTCAGCGGTCATCAGCACCATCTGTATCACTCCTCGTCCGGACGGCCCGCAATCAGCGTAGCCAGCGGCTCCCAGTGACGGCCGCGCGGCATCCAGGTGCTGTCCGGAGACTGACAGGTGTTGTCACGGAATCACTCGCCCGTTCTAAATTGTCGGTGGGTGTACCTAGCATGGGTTCATGGACGTTGAGCGCGTGAAGAGGGCGGCCGACAGGCTTGTCAGCTTCGATCGTGCGCGCCGCCGGGACGAGGCCGGGGTCCTGCTGATGCTTATCGAACTCGCCGAGGAGTACCGCTTCGACGACGTGGAGATGATCGAGGCGCTCGCCGACCGGCAGCGCATCGTGCAGGGCACCGTCGAGGAGATCGGCGCGTCGCAGTACCTCGCGCTGGAGGTCGCCGGGCTGCTGGGCATCTCCGCCCACGCGGCCGCGTCGAAGGTCATCGACGCGGTCCGCCTCAAGTACCGCCACCCGTCGGTGCTGGCCGCTGTCGAGGCCGACGAGATCGAGGTGCACAGGGCGGTAGCGGCCGCCCACCGCTGCGCGGCTCTGGACGCGACGGTGGCCGAGCAGGTGACCGAGCGGTGGCTCCCGCGGCAGCTGAGGCTCTCCTACTCGGGCGCTATGAAGCTGCTGGACAGGCTCATCATCGAGGCCGACCCCGTAGCCGCGTACGAGCGCGAGCGGGAGCGTCGCACCACCCGAGGCGTGTACGTGTGGGGCTTCTTCGAGGGCGCCGTCAACCTGTCGGCCGTCATGGGCGTCCTCGACGCGAAGTACCTCATGGCCACGGTCAACCGGCTGGCGGAGATCCTGCTCCCGACCAACCCCGAGCTGACGTCGCGGAACTCCGCGCGAAGGCGCTCGGCATCCTGGCTCATCCGGCCATGGCGCTGGCGCTGCTGCAGCGCGCCAGCGGTCAGGCACCGTTGGTGGAGGTGACCTCCGCGCTCGGTGGGGAGACGGCCGGCGAGCTGATATCCGGCGTCGCGGGCATGGACGTTTCGACAAGCTCAATGCCCTTCGACGAGCTCAGGGAACCGGGATGCGAGCTCAGGGAACCGGGATGCGAGCTCAGGGAACCGGGATGCGAGCTCAGGGAACCCGAGGCCGACCTCAGGCTCGCTGCGCCGCGGCTGGGGATCGCGGTGCACATCAGCGGCGACTCGCTCGGCACGCTGGACCCGGCCGCGCGCGTCGAGGCGGCCGGGCACATCACCACGCGCCTGCTGGCTCAGTTCCTCGGCGAGGGCATCAACGGCTCCGGCACGCGGATCACGGTGCAGCCGGTGATCGACGCCGTGGCGATGGCCCCGGAGGACCGGCACGACCCCACGCCCCGCATGCGGCGGGCCGTGCAGCTGACGTTCCCCGTCGAGCCGTTCCCCTTCTCCAACCGCTCCAGCGCCGGGCTCGACGTGGACCACAACGTCGCCTACATCGACGGTCGGCGCGGGCAGACGCGACTGGGCAACCTCGCCCCGTTCGGCAGGACCCTCCACCGGGCCAAGAGCGCAGACCTCTGGCAGGTGACGCAGCACTGGGAGCCGGCCAAGGGCGGGTCATGGGAGATCCTGTGGACCAGCCCCCTCGGCTACCGCTACCGCGTCACGCGAGAGGGCACCAGCCGCGACGGGCCGCCCGACGACCTCAGCCCGCCAGCTGACGCCAGAGGAACGTGAGATACAGGGCATCCATCCGGGCGGCCTGGCTGTTGTCGGCCGCCCCGCCGTGCCCGCCCTCGATGTTCTCGAAGTACCGCACGTCCTTGCCCGCCTCGAGCATCTTCGCCATGAACTTGCGCGCATGCCCGGGATGGACGCGGTCGTCGCGCGTCGAGGTCATGATGAGGGTCGGCGGGTACTCGCGGTCCGCGTCGAACAGGTGGTACGGCGAGAAGCCCTGGATGAACTCCCAGTCGGCGGGGTCGTCCGGGTCGCCATACTCCGCCATCCAGGACGCCCCGGCGAGCAGCGTGTGATACCTCTGCATGTCGAGCAGCGGGACCCGGATGACGATGGCGCCGAACAGCTCCGGGTACTGCGTGAGCATGTTGCCGGCCAGCAGGCCGCCGTTGCTGCCGCCCATCATGCCGAGGTGCTCCGGCGACGTGAGGCCGGTGGCCACCAGGTCCCGCGCGACCGCGGCGAAGTCCTCGTAGGCGCGGTGCCGGTTCTCCCGTAGAGCCGCCTGGTGCCATCGCGGCCCGTACTCGCTGCCGCCCCGGATGTTGGCGACCACGTAGGCGCCGCCCTTCTCCAGCCACCCCTTGCCGATACCGCCGGAATAGCCCGGCAGCAGCGGGATCTCGAAGCCCCCGTAGCCGTAGAGCAGCGTGGGTGTGGAGCCGTCGAAGGGGGCATCCTTCGGACGCACCACGAAGTACGGAACGCGGGTGCCGTCGGGAGAGACCACGAAACGCTGCTCGGCCAGGTGCCGCGACGCGTCGAACATGGCCGGCTGCGACTTCAGGACCTCCGGCGCAGGAGCCACCGCGTCGGCGCTGCCGAGCAGGAGGGAGGGCGGCGTCAGGTAGTCGTTGACGCTGAGCCACAGCCCGTCGCTCTCATCCCCGTCGACGGCGCTGACCGCGATGGTGCCGAACTCCGGCACACCGCCCAGCGGGCGCCTCGACCATCCGTCACCGCCGTGTGTGAGGACCACGAGCGCGTTCTTCACGTCGTCGAGCACGTTGAGGACCAGGTGGCCGCGGGTGTAGGTCACCCCGACCAGCGACGTGGTGTCCGTCGGCTCGAAGACCATCTCGAGGCTGCGCCGGTCCCCGGCGAGCCACTCGTCGAACCGCGCGACCAGCAGCGCTCCCGCCGGGTACGTGACGCCCTCGACGGTCCACGGCTCGCGCAACTCGATCGTGAGCCACTGCCGGTGGACGTCCTTGGAGGCGCTGTCGGGCGCCTCGACCTTCGTGAACCCGTCCTCGCCGATGGCCCGCACGTACAGCGCGGTGTCGCGGCTGTCGAGGTAGTGGACGAGCAGGTCGCGCTCGAACCCCTCGGCATGGTCGCGGCCCGGGTAGATGCCGTAGCCGTTGTTGTCGGCGGGGCCCGCGAAGACCACCTCCGCCGAATCGATGGGCGTCCCGCGGCGCCACTGGCGGACGAGTCGCCCGTAGCCCGCGAGGTTCACCGTCTCCGGCCCGTCGGCGGACACGAGGAACACCGTGTCGTCGTCGATCCAGGAGAGCCCGCCCTTCGACTCCGGGCGGAGGAACCCGTCCTCGACGAATCCGAGCGTCTCCAGGTCGAACTCGCGGGTGACGTCGGCGTCGGCGCCGCCCCTCGACAGCGAGATCAGCGCGCGCCGGTTACCGGGCCGCAGCACGTCGGCTCCGTGCCAGACCCAGTTCTCGTTCTCGGCCTCGCACAGGGCGTCGAGGTCGAGGACCGTCTCCCACTTCGGGGAGGGGCCTCGGTACTCGTCGAGCGTCGTGCGGCGCCACAGCCCGCGTGGGTGTTCCCCGTCGCGCCAGAAGTTGTAGAGCAGGTCGCCGCGCGCCCTGACGACGGGGATCCGGTCGTCGGCGTCGTAGATCGCGAGCAGGTCGTCGCGGAGGGAGACGAAGTCGTCGCTCGAGCCGTACTCGCCCACGGTCAGCGCGTTACGCTCCCTCACCCAGTCGAGCGCGTCGTCGCCGACCACGTCCTCGAGCCACTGATGCGGATCCATCTCGCCTCCCCGGAATCAATCCCGGCCCACCGTATCTGCCCGCGCCGCAGCGTGTGCGTGATTCGGCCCCGCCACCCGGGATCGTCCGGGGAGCGGGGCCGACGAAGGGTTGTCAGCCGGCGGTGCGCGCCGGGATCGTCTTCGGCTTCCAGCTCGGGCGACGCGCCTCGTAGGCCGCGATCTCGTCCTCGTGCTGCAGCGTCATGGAGACGTCGTCGAGGCCGTTGAGGAGACGGTGCTTCGTGTAGTCGTCGATCGTGAAGCTCAGTGTCAGGTCGCCGCGCGTGATGGTCTGGCTCGGCAGGTCGACGGTGGTCTCGACGTCCGGGTCGGCCTCGATGGCCGCCCAGAGCTCGCGGACCTGTTCCTCGGTGACGAGCGCGACCAGGAGCCCGGCCTTGCCGGAGTTGGAGCGGAAGATGTCGCCGAAGCGCGACCCGATGACGACCTTGAAGCCGTAGTTCTGCAGCGCCCAGACGGCGTGCTCGCGCGAGGAGCCGGTCCCGAAGTCGGGGCCCGGCACCAGGATGGTGCCGGTGGTGAACGGCTCCCGGTTGAGCACGAACTCGGGATCGTTGCGCCAGGCGGCGAACAGCCCGTCCTCGAAGCCCGTGCGCGTGATGCGCTTCAGGTAGACGGCGGGGATGATCTGGTCGGTGTCGACGTTGCTGCGCTGCAGCGGGACCGCGATGCCGGTGTGGTTGATGAACGCTTCCATGTTCTCTTCCTGGATCAGAGGTCGGCGGGGGCGGCCAGATGGCCGGCGACGGCGGTGGCGGCTGCGACGGCGGGAGACACCAGGTGGGTGCGTCCGCCCTTGCCCTGGCGGCCCTCGAAGTTGCGGTTCGAGGTGGAGGCCGAACGCTCTCCCGGGGCGAGCTGGTCGGGGTTCATGCCGAGGCACATCGAGCAGCCGGCCGCGCGCCACTCGGCGCCGAACTCCTTGAAGACCTCGTCGAGGCCCTCCGTCTCGGCCTGCAGGCGGACCCGGGCGGAGCCGGGGACCACGAGCATGCGGATGCTGTCGGCCTTCTTGCGCCCCTTCAGGACAGACGCGGCGAGCCGCAGGTCCTCGATGCGGCCGTTGGTGCAGGAGCCGAGGAAGACGGTGTCGACGGCGATGTCGCGCATCGGGGTGCCGGGCGTCAGGGCCATGTACTCCAGCGCGCGGGCTGCGGTCGCCTGCTCGACCTCGGAGTCGAAGTCCTCCGGGCTGGGCACGACGCCGCCGAGCGGCACGCCGTGGCCGGGGTTGGTGCCCCAGGTGACGAAGGGGGTCAGCGCGGCGGCGTCGATGTCGACCTCGACGTCGAACGTGGCGTCGTCGTCGGTCTTCAGGGTGCGCCAGTACTCGACGGCGGCGTCCCAGTCCTCGCCCTCGGGCGCGTGCGGGCGGCCCTTCAGGTAGGCGAACGTCGTGTCGTCGGGCGCGATCATGCCCGCCTTGGCGCCCCACTCGATCGACATGTTGCAGATCGTCATGCGGCCCTCCATCGAGAGGTTCTCGATGGTCGTGCCGCGGTACTCGACGATGTAGCCCTGGCCGCCGCCGGTGCCGACCTTCGCGATCAGCGCCAGCACGACGTCCTTGGCGGTGACGCCGTCGGCCAGCTCGCCGTTGATGTTGACGGCCATGGTCTTCGGCTTCGCCTGAGGCAGGGTCTGCGTGGCGAGCACGTGCTCGACCTCGGAGGTACCGATGCCGTAGGCCAGCGCACCGAACGCGCCGTGCGTCGAGGTGTGCGAGTCGCCGCACACGATCGTCATGCCCGGTTGGGTGACGCCGAGCTGGGGGCCGATGATGTGCACGACGCCCTGGTCCTTGTCGCCCAGCGAGTGGATGCGCACGCCGAACTCGGCGGCGTTGGCGCGCAGCGTGTCGACCTGCTTGCGGGATACCGGGTCGGCGATGGGGGCGAGGATGTTGAGCGTCGGGGTGTTGTGATCCTCCGTCGCCAGGGTCAGCTCGGTGCGGCGCACCTTCCGCCCCGCCATCCGCAGGCCCTCGAAGGCCTGGGGGCTGGTGACCTCATGCACGAGCTGGAGGTCGATGTAGAGGAGATCAGGCTCTCCTTCGGCCGACCGGACGACGTGATCGTCCCACACCTTCTCGCTCAGGGTTCTGCCCATGGCTCCTCGCTCATCTGATGGCTGATTGACGGGGTCCAGTATGCGTCGGGCGGCTGCTGCCCCGAGGTTGCGTGTCCACAATGCGGATGGATATTCTCGTTATATGGACGATTCTTCTGGCGTCGGAGTACTCGACAAGGCGGCCGCCGTGCTGTCTGCCCTCGAACACAATCCCCTGACCCTCGCCGGCCTCGTGACGGCCACCGGACTGGCCCGGCCGACGGCCCACCGCCTGGCCGTGGCGCTCGAGCACCACCGCTTCGTCGGGCGCGACCTCCAGGGCCGCTTCGTGCTCGGCCCCCGCCTGATCGAGCTGGCGGAGTCCGCAGGCGAGGATCCGCTGCTGGCCACCGCCGGCCCGATCCTCGGCAGGCTGCGCGACATCACCGGCGAGTCGGTGCAGCTGTTCCGCCGGCAGGGCGACCAGCGCATCTGCGTCGCCGCCGTCGAGCGCCCCCACGGCCTGCGCGACACCGTCCCGATCGGCGCCCAGCTACCCATGAATGCCGGTTCCGCCGCCCAGGTGCTGCTGGCCTGGGAGGAGCCGGACAAGATCGAGAAGCTGCTCGACCACGCCTCGTTCTCCCTGGCGACGCTGCAGGCCGTTCGCCGTCGAGGCTGGGCCCAGTCGGTGGCCGAGCGCGAGACCGGTGTGGCGTCGGTGTCGGCGCCGGTCCTGGCCCCGTCGGGCAAGCTCATCGCCGCCGTCTCCGTCTCCGGTCCGATCGAGCGCCTCACCCGCTCCCCCGGCCGACTGCACGCGCCCGCCGTGCTCGCGGCGGCCGAGCGACTCAGCGAGGTCCTGCGCCGCAGCGGCGCGCCGGAGTAGAACCCCCATGGCCCTGCGGGACAGCGCCCGTGAGGTGTTCGACCACGCGGTCCGCATCGGCCCCTACAAGGGCGGCGTTCGCGTCGCCGTCCGCTCGGCGGTATGCCTGGGCGTGCCCCTGATCGTGCTGCTGCTGGTCGGGCGGCTCGACCTCGGCATGTACGCGTCGTTCGCGGCCTTCACCTCCGTGTACGGGCGCCATGACCGCTACGGCGAGCGGCTCTGGATGCAGGCCAGCGCCGGCGTCATGCTGGTCTCGGCGATGCTGCTCGGCACCTGGATGTCATACCTGGACGCGCCCGCTCCCATGCGCGTCCTGGGGGTGGCGGTCATCGCCTCGGTGGTCACCTGGGTGGCCGCCGTCATGAAGTGGCACCCGCCGGGTGGCCTGTTCTCGGCCTTCGCCTCCGGCACGACGGCGGCCCTGCCCGCGACGCTCGTCTCGTTCAGCCACGTGATCGTGGTGGGCGGCTGCACCGTGCTGTTCAGCCTGCTCGTCACCGCGGGCCTCGGCGTCGTGCGGGGTCGCTGGCGGGACCTCAGGGGCCCGGCCCCGAGGCCGACGCCGAACCCGCAGGCGGTCCCGGTCGCGCTGACCATCCTCGTCGGGTCGACGCTCGCCGGCTGCGCCGGGCTCGTCGTCGCCGCCGGGCACTGGTACTGGGCGATGGTCGCCTCCGTGGCCGCGCTCTCGGGCGCGTACGTCACGGCCCGCGTCGCGCGCGGCCTGCAGCGCCTCGTCGGCACGCTGGTCGGCGTGCTGCTCGCCGCGGGCGTCATGGCGCTGGGTCTCCCCCACTGGGCGCTGGTGATCCTGGCGATGGTCTTCCAGGGCATCGTCGAGATCCTGATGGACCACAACTACGCGCTGGCCATGCTGTTCGCGACGACGATCGCGCTGATCATGGTGCAGATGGCGGTCGCGGCGGACCCGGCCGCGCTGGTGCGCGACCGGGTCCTCGACACGTTCGTCGGCGTGACGGTCGGCACGGTCGTCGCCGTGGCGTCCGCTGCCCTGCGACGGCGGATGCCCCAGCCCGACGAGGCCTGAGCCGAGGCTCAGCGTTGCATCAGGCCCGCCATCCGGTCGGCGATCTGCGTCATCGCCCGCTCGGGCACGAGCCGGGTGAACCAGTCCATCACCCGCGCGTCGCGGCCCACCAGCACCCGGTAGGAGCCCTTCTCCATGCCGGCGATGATGATGTCGGCCGCCTTGTCGGGAGCCAGCACCTTCTGGTTCGCGGCGTTGTCGTTCGCGCCTGCGACGGCGGGCGCCCGCACCCCGCTGTTCTCGGTGATGCTGGTCGCGACCGCGCCCGGGAACACCACGGTCACGCGGACCGGGGTGCCCCGCAGCTCGGCGTGGAGCCCCTCCGTGAGCAGCTTGACCGCGGCCTTCGAGGCACCGTAGATCGTCTGTCCCGGCACGGGGATGAACGCCCCCATGCTGGAGACGTTCACCAGGGCGGCCGCCGGGCGGATCATCAGGTGCGGCAGGAACGCCCGGACCATGTTGACCACGCCCCAGAAGTTGACGGTCAGCACCCGCTCGATCTCGGCCTGGTCGAGGTCGGCGAACGGCACGAACTTCTGGATGATGCCGGCGATGTTGAGGACCCCGTCGATCTGCCCGTGAGCGGCCAGCACCGCCTCCGGCAGCGCCTTGACCGCCTCGGTGTCCGTCACGTTGACGACGTGCGTCGTCAGCCGGTCCGCGTCACGGCCCGCCCGCTCCACCGTGCCGGCCAGCCCGGCGGCGCTCAGGTCGACCGCCGCCACGCGGCCGCCGCGGCGCAGGAGGCCGAGCACGACCTCCCGCCCGATGCCGCTTCCTCCGCCGGTGACGACGAAGACCTTGCCCGCGACCTTCATGACCGGGCTCCCGACAGCTCCCGGCCCGCCAGCGCCCTGCCTGCGAGGTGCAGGCCGGCGATGTGGCCGAACACGGCGGCGGGGCCGAGCGTCGACCCCGGGCCCGGGTACGTGTGGCCCATCACCGAGGCGGACGTGTTGCCCGCCGCGTAGAGCCCGTCGATGATCGTGCCGTCCTCGCGCAGCACGCGCGCGAACTCGTCGGTCATCAGGCCGCCCTTGGTGCCGAGGTCGCCCGGCACGATCTCGACGGCCGTGAACGGGCCCTTCTCCAGCGGGCCGAGGTTCGGATTCGGCCGGACAAGCGGGTCGCCGTAGTAGCGGTCGTAGGCGGAGTTGCCGCGGGCGAAGTCCGCGTCGATCCCGGAACGCGTGAACGAGTTGAACCGCGAGACGGTCGCCTCGAGCGCCTGCGCGTCGACGCCCATCTTCTTGGCCAGCCCCGCGATGGTGGAGTCCTTGACCAGCACGCCGGACTGGGTCCACGCCTTGACCGTCCGCGGGTCGAGGGCGTAGGAGCGCAGGTACCTGCGGGCGTGCCGGACGTCGGTCACCATCCAGAAGCGTCCCGGCACCGTCTTGCGGCGCTCGAGCATGTGGTGGCCCAGGTCGACATAGGACTCTGACTCGTTGGCGAACCGGTTCCCCGCCCCGTCGACGATGATCGAGTGCGGCATCGACCGCTCGCTGACGAGGAACGCCGCGGAGCCGCCGGGCGTCGCGGGAGGGATGGAGCCTCCCCACCACGCGTCCTCCATGAGGTCGACGGCGGCGCCCGCCTTGCGTCCGGCCGCGATGGCGGAGCCGAGGTTGCCCTTGGAACCGGACGAGTCGACGCCGCTGACACCCTGGTACTGCTCGCGGAGCTCGGCGTTGTGGTCGAAGCCACCGCCCGCGAGCACGACGCCCTTGCGCGCGCCGACCAGCTGGGTGGTGCCGCCGGACGTCGTCCGGACGGCGACGGCGCGGCCGTCCTCGACAACAACCTCATCGACCGGGGAGCTGAGACGGACCTCGACGCCGAGCCGCTGGGCGACGTCCATGAACGCGGCCGTGATGGCCGCCCCCATGCCGACGGCCTTACGGCCGCGGACGGCCGAGCCGATCACCCGGAACACGACCCTCGCGCCCCGGACGAAGCCGCCCGGCGTCGACCAGGCGCGGGACAGCAGCCAGAAGTCGTCGGTCTTCACCGGGGCAGGAACGCCGTCCTGGCCACGGGAACTGTCCCACCAGCCATCGATCCGCTTCACGTCGAAGGGCTCGACCTCGAGGGCGCGCCCGATCCGGCCGCCCGGCAGCTCGGGGTAGTAGTCCGGGTAGTCCGTCGAGCGCGCGAAGGTGACGCCGTGCTTCTCCGCCAGTTCCACGAAGGACGCGATGCCGTCGACGAAGGCCTCCTTGCGTTCCCGGGAGGTGGCCGGCCCCGCGTCCCCGACGGTCTCCTCCAGGTAGGTGAGTGCCGCGTCGCGGGAGTCATCGACCCCGGCGCGGCCCATCAGGGGGTTGTTGGGCAGCCAGAGGCCGCCGCCGGACATGGCGCTGCTGCCGCCCCACTTCTCCGTGCTCTCGAGCATCAACACCGTCAGCCCCTGGTCTGCGGCGGTGATGGCCGCGGAGAATGCCGCGACGCCGGTTCCTGCCACGACGACATCCACGTCGATGTCGGTCTTCATGATTGTTCCCCTCCCTACCGGACAACGCTGTCCGGAAGTAGGATCCCAGCATGCCTCCATCCAAGCGCGCCCGCAATAGGGGGCCGGCGGCGGCGCCAGCCAACCGGGCCGCCCTGCTGAAGGCGGCACGCAGGCTCTTCTCCCGCGACGGCTATCACGTCGCGCTCAGCGCCATCGCACGCGAGGCCGGAGTCGGCCAGGGGGTCCTCTACCGGCACTTCCCGCGTCGGTTCGATCTGGCGCTTGCCGTCTTCGAGGAGAACTTCGTGGCGTTGGAGGAGCTGGCGGCCTCGGCCGACGGGCCTGGCGCCTTCGGCGACCTGTTCTCGCTCCTGGTCGACTTCACCATCGACTCCACAGCCTTCATCGACATGGTGCTCGACGCCCAGACCGAGTACCCCAGCGACATCGGTCTCGAGCGACTCTCCGCCCTCATCGGCGAGCCCCTCGCACGCGCCCGGGAGGCAGGGCTCGCGGACCCGACATGGACCGTAGGCGACGTCGTCCTCGTCATCCACATGCTGCACGGAGTCGCCCAGGCTCAGACGGACCCCGCCGACGTGCCCGTTGCGGTCGGGCGCGCCCTGGCCCTGATCGACGGTCGGCTGCTACAGGCCAACGGCGAGGTGGCCGCGGAGCCACCCCTCAGCGCGTCGGAGGTAGGCCGTGGAGACGGCGGCCCCGCCGCTGATTGACTCGAAGGCGTGGGGGGCGCCCTGGACGACGTCGAGGACGGTAGGGACGCCGGCTGCGGTGAGGGCCTCCGCGTAGCGGCGGTCCTCACCGTGGAACAGCTCGATGTCTCCGCACCCGATCCAGGTGGGCGGCAGCCCGGCGAGGTTCTCGCGGCGGGCCGGAACCGCGTAGCGGGGCACGACGGGGGCTCCCGGTTCGACGCCCAGATACGAGCGCCAGCCGACGCGGTTCGAGCGGTTGTTCCACAGGTAGTGCCGGACCGGGTCGAGGGACCGGTCCGCCGCGGTGCGGTCGTCCAGCATCGGGCAGAACAGCCACTGGGCGACGGGCTGCACCCCGGGGGCGTCGTGGACGCGCTGCACGAGGGCGGCGGCGAGGCCGCCGCCGGCGCTCTGGCCGCCGATCGCCAGCCTGCCGGGATCGATCCCCAGCTCGTCGACGTGGCCGACCAGCCACGTCCAGGCCGCGTGCACGTCGTCGAGGGCGGCCGGGAACGGGCTGCCGGGGGCCGTGCGGTACTCGGCGGAGACCACAAGGACGTCCAAGTCCGTGGCCAGGCGCACGCAGCGGGCATGGTCCTGCGACGCGCTCCCGACGACGAACCCGCCGCCGTGGATCCACAGCACGCCCGCACGAGGCCGATCGCCCTCCGGGCGGTAGACGTGCACCCCGGCCCCGTCGCCGAGCGGCACGAACCGGTGCGTCATCGATGCGGGCAGCTTCGGACGGCTCGCCCTGGTCGAGCCGGCCTGCATCAGCCGCAGGAGCCAGGGTCGGGTGATCGGCGGGTTCGGCACAAACCGGAAGAAGCTCCGCAGCTGGGGGTGGAGCGCCGACGGGCGCAGCCGGACGGTCGTCATCGGCCCAACGTACTCCCGTGGATGGGCGGGGAGCACCGATGCGCGGGGAATGACAGATGGCCTGGTCAGACTCAGTCTGACCAGGCCATCTGCTCCTGGTAGCCCCGACGGGATTCGAACCCGCGCTACCGCCTTGAGAGGGCGGCGTGCTAGGCCGCTACACAACGGGGCCAAGAGCGCTTAGAGAGCGTAACACCTTCCGCAGGGGTACCAGGACTCGAACCTGAACTAACGGAACCAGAAACCGTCGGGCTGCCAATTACCCCATACCCCTAGGGATCAATGTCTTGATCTCTAGCGTGTCCCGGATTCCCGGGGCACGAGAAAGAACACTACACCACCTCTCGAGGGCCTGCCAAATCGGCACTCAGGGGGTGGTGACGGCCACCTTGAGCCGCCTCCCCAGCCACCACGCGACGACCGCGAAGAGGGCGAAGCCGGCGATGTCGAAGGCCGCGTCGGTCCACGTGATGGCGGTGGTGGACTTGAGTTCTGCGATGGAGCTGGTGAACAGCGCGTAGGCGTAGGCGCCGAGGTTGTTGACCACGTGCGCGGCGATGCCGGCCTCGAGACCGCCGGTGACGACGACCAGGGCGCCCATGATGAGCCCGAACGACAGGCGGTGCGCGAACAGCGCGGGGTTCTGCGTGCCGTGCAGCAGCGCGAAGACCACCGCGGAGCCGACGACTCCCGCCCAGGTGCCCCAGGCGCCGTGGCCGACGGCGGTGCCGATGCCCTGCAGCAGGTAGCCGCGGAAGAAGACCTCCTCCGCGACGGCCTGCAGCGGGGAGGTGATGCTCAGCGCGACGAGGTACACGAGCCAGCCGGCGTCGCCGCCGTGGAACTCCGGCACGCCCTTGACCGCGTAGCCGACCCACAGGACGGCGTTGAGGATCACCGCCGCGACCACGAGGCACATCAGCAGGTAGCGCCAGCGCGGCCCCGGCTGCACGGAGAAGAGCCACCTGGGCCGGATCCCGTTGACGTAGCGCACCAGCAGCATGCAGATCGGGGTGAGCAGTGCGAGCGCGAGCAGTCCCGAGACCGGCCCCTCCACCACGAGGTACGAGTTGGCCGCCTCGAGGTAGTCCGCCCACTCCCCACCTCTGAACAGATGGCCGACGCGCAGGATCAGCTGCGCGAACAGCGGGGTGATGAGCGCGAACGCCGAGAAGGCGAGCAGGAGGCCGAAGACCGGCTGCGCCGGAGACTGCCCGGGCCGCGTCAGCGCCTCCGGGTAGCTGAGTCCCGCGGGGGGATCGCTCGGCTCCCCCGGGACGAACAGCTGCATCGGCGCAGGCGGCTGGCTCATGCCTCGGCGACCGGGTTCGACAGGGTGCCGAGACCGTCGATGGAGACGTGCACCTCGTCGCCGGCGACCATCGGCCCGACGCCGGCGGGCGTGCCGGTCAGGATGACGTCGCCGGGCAGGAGGGTGATGGACGCGCTGATGTAGGAGATCAGCTCGGCGATGCCGTGCACCATCTGCGACGTGCTGCCGGACTGCTTCACCTCGTCGCCGACGCGGGTCTCGATCGACAGCGAGGCGGCCTCCTCCAGCGGGACGTGAGTGTTGATCCAGGGTCCCAGCGGCAGGAAGGTGTCGGACCCCTTCGCCCGGGCCCACTGGTCGTCGGCGGCCTGCCAGTCGCGGGCTGTCACGTCGTTGGCGATGGTGTAGCCGAAGACCCATTCGGCGGCCTGCTCCACGGGGACCCGCTTGCAGTACACGTCGCGGCCGCTGCTGGTGCGCCTCGACCCGATGACGACGGCCAGTTCGCCCTCGAAGTGCAGGTCCGTGCAGCCCTCTGGCCGGAGGATGGTCTCGTCGGGCCCGATGACGGTCGTGTTCGGCTTGAAGAACAGCAGCGGCGCGGCGGGCAGCTCGTTGCCCATCTCTGCGGCGTGCTCGGCGTAGTTGCGGCCGACGCCCACCACCTTGGAGCGTGGGATCACCGGCGCGAGCAGGCGCACCGCGGCCAGGTCGTGCCGCTCGCCGGTGTAGTTGACCGGCACGCCGGCGAGCGGGTCCCCGGTCAGCGTCGAGATGGTGTCGGGGTGCTCTCCCCCGTCGACGGCGAGTTCGATGATCCCGTAGGCGGGGTCCTGTCCTGCGGTGGCGAAACGTGCAATGCGCATGACCCCAAGGGTAGTGCTCAGGCCAGGTGCGTGATGATCCCGTAGGCCAGGGCGTCGGACAGCGCCTCCCAGGAGGCCTCGACGACGTTGGTGCCGACGCCGACCGTCGTCCAGCTGTTGCCCTCGTAGGCGGTGTCGATCAGCGTCCGGACGGTCGCGTCGGTGCCGTGGCCCTCGTCGAGGATGCGGACGCGGTAGTCGCGCAGGTCGAAGTCGGCGACCTCGGGGTACGCGGGGATCAGCGCCGCACGCAGGGCCGCATCGAGCGCGTTGACCGGGCCGTTGCCCTCGCCGACGACCATCTGACGGCGCTCCTTGGCCGTCAGCTTCACGGTGGCCTCCGATGTGTTGAGGCCGTCGCGCTCCTCGGTGAAGACGCGCCAGGACTGCACCTCGAACGGCAGCCTGAGCAAGCCGAGCTCGTCGCGGAGAAGCATCTCGAAACTGGCGTCGGCGGACTCGTAGGAGTAGCCCTGCGCCTCGCGGTCCTTCACCACCGCGGTGACGCGCGCGGCGAGCTCGCGGTCATCCAGATCGAAGCCCAGCTGCGAGCCCTTGATCTGGATGTTGGCGCGGCCGGCCATGTCGGAGATGAGCATGCGCATGCTGTTGCCGACCAGCTCGGGATCGATGTGCTGGTACAGGTTGGCGTCCACCTTGATCGCGGAGGCGTGCAGGCCGGCCTTGTGCGCAAAGCTGGAGGCACCGACGTAGGGCTGGCGGCCGATCACGGGCTGGTTCGCCACCTGCGCGATGGCGTGGGCGACGCGGCTGAGTTCTGTCAGCCGGCCGGTGGGCAGCACGGACCAGCCGTACTTGAGCTCCAGGTTCGGGATGACGGCGCTCAGGTCGGCGTTGCCGGTCCGCTCCCCGTAGCCGTTGAAGGTGCCCTGCACGTGCATGACGCCGGCCTCGACGGCGGCCATGGTGTTCGCCACCGCGCAGCCCGTGTCGTTGTGGCAGTGGATGCCGAGGTTCGCGCCGGTGGCGGCGGCCGCCTCGACAACCTCCCCCATCCAGCTCGGCAGCATGCCGCCGTTGGTGTCGCACAGCACGACGACCTCGGCGCCGGCCTCGTGGGCGGTGGCGACCACCTTGAGCGCGTAGTCCGGGTTGGCGCGGTAGCCGTCGAAGAAGTGCTCGCAGTCGACGAAGACGCGCCGACCCTCGGAGATGAGGTACTGCACGGTGTCGGTGATCATCTCGAGGTTCTCCTCGAGCGAGCAGCGCAGCGCCCTTGCGACGTGCTCGTCGTGGGACTTGGCGACGATGCACACGACGTCGGTGCCGGCCTCGACCAGGGCCCGCGTCAGCGGGTCGTCGGCGGCCTTCGCCCCCGCCTTGCGGGTCGCGCCGAAGGCAACGAGCGTCGACGTGTCCAGCTCCAGGTCGCGGGCCAGCCGGAAGAACTCGGTGTCGCTGGGGTTGGCTCCCGGCCAGCCGCCCTCGATGTAGCCGACGCCCAGCTCGTCGAGGTATCCGGCGATCTTCAGCTTGTCCGCGACGGAGAGGCGCAGACCCTCCTGCTGCGCGCCGTCGCGCAGGGAGGTGTCGAAGACGTGGAACTCGGCGGGACGTTGGGGAAGAAGCGGCATCTGATCACTCCATCGGTTCGTGGGCCTCGGACAGAGTACGCCGAAGATCCCGCCCGGGGATGTCTCACCCAGTGGACGGACACTCTGAGACCGGGGCGGGCCCGAGGCGCGCTCGCGTAGGGTTCCCGCCATGACTTCAGCGAAGATTGCCGTCATCGGCGGCGACGGCATCGGCCCCGAGGTGACTGCGGAGGCCATCAAGGTCCTCACCGCGGTCGCGCCCGACACGTTCGAGTTCGTCGACTACGACCTGGGGGCCGAGCGCTGGCAGCGCACCGGCGAGGTCCTGCCGGACTCGGTGCTCGAGGAGCTGAAGCACGTCGACGCCATCGCTCTCGGCGCCGTGGGGGCGGCCCCCGGCTCGAAGGCGATCCCCAGCGGACTCCTCGAGCGCGGCCTGCTGCTGAAGCTGCGCTTCGCCTTCGACCACGCCATCAACCTGCGCCCGTCGATCCTGTACCCGGGCGTCCCGACGCCGCTGGCGCCCGCCGTCCTCGAGGGTCGCACGGTCGACTTCGTCGTCGTCCGCGAGGGCACCGAGGGCCTGTACTGCGGCAACGGCGGCGCCGTGCGCGTCGGCACCGCCCAGGAGCTCGCCACCGAGGTCTCCGTCAATACCTTCTTCGGCGTGGAGCGCGTCGTCCGCGACGCCTTCGGCCGCGCCCGGGCGCGTCGCGGAAAGCTGACCCTGCTTCACAAGCACAACGTGCTGGTCAACGCCGGCCGGCTGTGGAACCGCGCATTCACCGAGATCGCCGCCGAGTTCCCGGATGTGGCGACCAACTACCTGCACATCGACGCCGCCATGATCGCGATGGTCGTCGACCCGTCGCAGTTCGACGTCATCGTGACCGACAACCTGTTCGGCGACATCGTCACCGACCTGGCTGCGGCCGTCACCGGCGGCATCGGGCTCGCGGCCTCGGCGAACATCAACCCGACGGGCGAGTACCCGTCGATGTTCGAGCCGGTGCACGGTTCCGCGCCCGACATCGCGGGCAAGGGCATCGCCGACCCGACGGCCGCCATCTCGTCCATGGCGCTGCTGCTCGACCACCTCGGCCGGCCGGAGCTCGCGCGCCGGATCGACGAGGCCGTCTCGGCGGACATCGCCGAGCGCGGGAGCGAGAAGCTCGGCACCACGCAGATCGGTGACCGGATCGCAGCCCGCGTGGCCTGAGGCTCAGATGCCGAGGATCGTCTTCGCCATCATGAAGTAGATGACGAGCCCGGTGGCGTCGACGAGAGTCGTCACCATCGGGGCGGACACCACGGCGGGGTCGATGCCGACGCGCTTGGCGAGGAGCGGCATCGCTCCCCCGATGGTGGCGGCCCACGCGCAGATCAGCACCAGGCTGGCAGCGACGACGCTCGCGACCTCCCAGCCGACGAACAACGACCCGACCAGCAACCCGAGCAGGGCCAGCATC
Organism: Tessaracoccus palaemonis; assembly: GCF_019316905.1. Taxonomy (NCBI): domain Bacteria; kingdom Bacillati; phylum Actinomycetota; class Actinomycetes; order Propionibacteriales; family Propionibacteriaceae; genus Tessaracoccus; species Tessaracoccus palaemonis. The sequence continues at coordinate 1,238,762 of NZ_CP079216.1, read as the reverse complement.
AGGCCGAGCAGCAGCCCGACCCGCAGCTCACGCCACACGACGCGCCAGATGTCGCTGAAGCGCACCTCGCCGACGGCCAGCGCGCGCACCGACGCCGTCGCCGCCTGCGAGCCGGCGTTGCCGCCCGCGCCGATCAGCATGGGGATGAACAGCGCCAGCGACGCGACCTGCTCGAGGGTCGCCTCGAACGCCTGCGTGACCGAGACGGTCAGCGTCGCGGCGACGAGCAGGAGGCTGAGCCACAGCGCCCGGTAGCGGGCCAGCCGGATCACGCCGACGCGCATGTAGTGGCCGGCCCAGGGGGAGGCGCCCGACTGGCGCGCGACGTCCTCAGAGTCGGCGTCCTCGAGGACCTCCATCGCGTCGTCGTAGCTGAGGCGGCCGACGAGCCGCGACTCCGAGTCGACGACCAGCAGGTCGATGTCGTTGGTCTCCTGCATCAGGCGCGCGGCCTGCTCCGCCGGCGAGGTGGCCGCGACGGTGTAGGCGTCACGGTCGAACACGTCCTGGATGGGCGCCGCGGGGTCGGCCAGCACGAGGTCGGACAGGCGCACGATGCCGGCCAGGCGGCGCTTGGCGTCGGTGACGGCCAGCGTGTACGTCGCCTCCGCCGACGGCGCCTTGGTGCGGATGGTCGCCAACGCCTCCCCCACCGTCAGGTTCTCCCGGATCGTCACGACCTCGGGGGTCATGGCGCGGCCGACGGAGTCCCTCGGGTAGCCGAGCAGCATCGCGGTCATCGCCCGCTCCTGCGGGCTCAGCCCGGCGAGCACGCGCTTCACGACGGCGGCGGGCGCCTCCTGCAACATGAGGGAGCGCTCGTCGGGCTCCATCTCCTCGATGAGGTGCTGGTAGGTCTCGCCGCGCATCCCGTGGAGGACGCGCTGCTGGTCGAACGCGTCGAGTTCCTCGAACACGTCGATCGCCAGATCCTTGGGCAGCTGTCTGAACTCGAGGGCGGCGTCGACATCGTCAAGACGGCCGATCCGGTCGGCGATCTTGTAGGTCTCCTGCAGTGGTACCTCGCTCATCGGCACTCCTCCCGGTTTCGCCGAGAAGTGTACTGAGCGGCCCAGGTACCCGATCTCCCCCTACGTTGACTAGCGTGGTCCCAGTCGCGACGATGGACTAGAGCGCTCTCAGGAGGTCAGATGGTCGCCAACACGGTGCACGGAACAGGCGTCGTCGAAGGATTCGCCTACGGGCAGGTGGCCTGGACGCGCCCCGCCCCCGTCGCTCCCCCGGCCGGGGGCATCGTCCCCGAGGACGGCCGCGGGGCCGAGGAGGCACGGTTCCAGGCGGCCGTCGAGGTCGTCGCCGGCCGGTTCGCCGCCCGCGCCGAGGCCGCCGAGGGTGCCGCGGCGGAGGTGATGGAGGCCTCGGCCGCCCTCGCGAGGGACCGCGGCTGGGTCCGGCCGGCCGCCCGTGGCATCCGGCAGGGAGCCACCGCCGAGACGGCCACCACCGTCGCCATCGGCGGCTTCATCGAGCAGCTCGCTCAGCTCGGCGGACGGATGGCCGAGCGGACGACCGACCTCGCGGACATCCGTGCCCGCGTCGTCGCGGAGCTGATGGGCCTCCCCGAGCCCGGCGTCCCCCGGCCGACGCACCCCGTCGTGCTGCTGGCCGACGACCTCGCCCCCGCCGACACCGCGGGGCTGGACCCGTCGGTGGTGCTGGCGATCGTCACCCGCCGCGGGGGCCCCACCAGCCACACGGCGATCATCGCCCGCCAGCTCGGCATCCCCTGCATCGTCGCGGCCGGGTCGCTCGGCGACATCGGCGACGGGGAACAGGTGCTCGTCGACGGTGCCCACGGTGTCGTTACCCGCTCCCCCGACCCCGACGAGGCGGCGGAGCTCGTCGCACAGGACGGCGCGTTGAGAGCCGAGATCCGCGCCTGGCGCGGCCCGGCGGCCACTCGCGACGGAGCGGCGATCCGCCTGCTGGCCAACGTGCAGGACGGGGCCGGCGCCCGCGCCGCGGCCGCCGAGTCCGCAGCGGAGGGGGTCGGGCTGTTCCGTACGGAGCTCTGCTTCCTCACCGCGCAGACCCAGCCGACGCTCGAGGAGCAGGCCGGCCTGTACGCCGAGGTGTTCGCCGCCTTCGCCGGCCGCAAGGTGGTTGTCCGCACGCTCGACGCCGGCTCCGACAAGCCTGTTCCCTTCGTGCACCACGCGCAGGAGGACAACCCGGCGCTCGGCGTGCGGGGCATCCGGCTCGCTTCGCACAACCCAGAGTTGATGACGCGCCAGCTCGACGCGATCGCCCGCGCCGCCCACGACGCCGGAGCCGTCGATCCGCACGTGATGGCCCCCATGGTCGCCACCGTCGACGAGGCCGCGGAGTTCGCCGCGCAGTGCCGGGAGCGTGGCCTGGTGCCCGGGATCATGGTCGAGGTGCCGGCGGTCGCGCTGATGGCCGAGGAGTTCCTCCAGGTGGTCGACTTCTTCTCGATCGGCACCAACGACCTGACGCAGTACACCATGGCCGCCGACCGGACCTCCGGCGACCTGGCGTCGCTCACCACGGCCTGGCAGCCGGCCGTGCTCCGGCTGATCGCCCGCACCTCGGCGGCCGGCATGAGGGCCGGGAAGCCGGTCGGGGTCTGCGGCGAGGCCGCGGCCGACCCCCTGCTGGCCTGCGTCCTGACCGGCATGGGGATCACGTCGCTGTCCATGGCCTACTCGGCGATCCCCACGGTCGGGGTGCGCCTCGGCAAGGTCACGCTCGAGCAGTGCCGAAGCGCCGCCGCCCGCGTCGTCGAGGCGCGCAGCGACGTCGAGGCCCGCGAGGTGGCCGAGGGCCTGCTTCGCTGATCCCCTCCACGCGAAACGGCCGGGCCGGCCCCCTCAGGGACCGGCCCGGCCGTCGCAGTTGGTCGGGGGTTCGCTCAGCGACCGACGGAGCCCTCGGTGTAGTCGGCGTCCCTGGTCTCGACCCAGCTCATGAGCTTGCGGAGCTCGCGGCCGGTGGCCTCGATCGGGTGCGCCTCGCCTTCGGCGCGGAGCCGCTTGAACTCGGGCGCGCCGGCGTCCTGGTCCTCGATGAAGCGGGTCGCAAAGGCGCCGGTCTGGATGTCGGTGAGGACGTCCTTCATGTGGGCCTTGACCTGGGCGTCGATGACGCGCGGGCCGGAGACGTAGTCGCCGAACTCCGCGGTGTCGGAGATCGACCAGCGCTGCTTGGCGATGCCGCCCTCGTACATCAGGTCGACGATGAGCTTGAGCTCGTGGAGGCACTCGAAGTAGGCGACCTCCGGCTGGTAGCCGGCCTCGGTCAGGGTCTCGAAGCCCGACTGGATCAGCGCGGAGACGCCGCCGCAGAGCACGGCCTGCTCGCCGAACAGGTCGGTCTCGGTCTCCTCGGTGAAGGTGGACTTGATGCCGCCGGCGCGCAGGGCGCCGATGGCCTTGGCGTAGGAGAGGACCAGCGGCCAGGCGTTGCCGGTCGCGTCGACCTCGACGGCGACGATCGCGGGGACCCCGCGGCCGTTCTCGTACTCGCGACGGACGAGGTGGCCGGGACCCTTGGGGGCGACCATGCAGACGTCGACGCCCTCGGGCGGGGTGATGTAGCCGAAGCGGATGTTGAAGCCGTGCGCGAAGAACAGCGCGTCGCCGGGGGCGAGGTGGGGCTCGATCTCCTCCGTGTAGAGGGTCCGCTGCACCTGGTCGGGGGCGAGGATCATGATGAGGTCGGCCTCTTCGACGGCCTCGGCGACGGGGAGGACGCGCAGGCCCTCGGCCTCGGCCTTCGCGACCGACTTCGAGCCCGGACGCAGGCCGACGCGGACGTCGACGCCCGAGTCGCGCAGGCTGAGAGCGTGCGCGTGACCCTGCGACCCGTAGCCGATGACGGCGACGGAGCGGCCCTGGATGATCGAGAGGTCTGCGTCGTTGTCGTAGAACATTTCTGCCATGGGTGTGGTCTTCCTTGGTTGGGTTACTTGGCTTTTTCGGTGAGGGTCTTGGTGCCGCGGCCCAGGGCGACCTGGCCGGACTGGACGAGTTCGATGATCCCGTGGGGGCGGAGCATCTCCAGCAACGCCGCCAACTTGTCGTCGCTGCCCGTCGCCTCGATCGTGATGGTCTCCGAGGACACATCCACGGCCTTGCCGCGGAACAGGCTCACGACGTCGATCACCTGGGATCGGGTGTGCACGTCCGCGTGGACCTTGACGAGCACCATCTCGCGGTGCACGGCCTGGGTGCCGAGCTCGAGCACCTTGCGGACCTCGATCAGCTTGTTCAGCTGCTTGACGATCTGCTCGAGGGCCGCGTCGTCGGCCACCTGGGCGACCACAGTCATGCGGGAGACCCCCTCCCGCTCGGTCGGTCCGACGGCCAGCGACTGGATGTTGAACCCGCGACGCGAGAACAGCGCTGCGATGCGGGTCAGGACTCCAGGATGGTCCGCGACCAGGATGGACAGGGTATGGGTAGCGGTCACAGGTCCTCCTCCTCCCACTGCGGGGCCATGTCCCTGGCCACGCGGATCTCGTCGTTGCTGACGCCTGCGGCCACCATCGGCCACACCATCGCGTCCTTGTGGACGACGAACTCGATGACGACCGGACGGTCGTCGATCTCGAGCGCCCGACCGATCGCCTCGTCCATCTCCTCCTCGTTGGTGGCGCGGAGGCCGACACAGCCCATCGCCTCGGCCAGCATCGGGAAGTTGGGGAGGTTCTCGGTCATCAGGTCGGTGTTCGAATAGCGGCCCTCATAGAAGAGGGACTGCCACTGCCGGACCATGCCGAGCGCATTGTTGTTGATCACGGCGATCTTGATCGGGATGTTGTTGAGCGCGCAGGTGACGAGCTCCTGGTTCGTCATCTGGAAGCAGCCGTCACCGTCGATCCCCCACACCGTGGAGTCAGGGTTTGCCACCTTCGCACCCATCGCGGCCGGGACGCAGAACCCCATGGTCCCCGCGCCGCCGGAGTTGAGCCAGCGACCCGGCCTCTCGTGGGGCAGGAAGTGAGCTGCCCACATCTGGTGCTGGCCGACACCCGCCGCGTAGATGGTGTCGGCGGGGCTGAGCTGCCCGATCCGCTGGATGACCTCCTGCGGGGAGAGCCTGCCGTCCGGGATCTCCTCCCAACGCGGCTGGTAGCGATCCTTCATCCCGGTAAGCAGGCGGCGCCACGCGTCGCAGTCGGGGGCGTCGTAGGCCTCGATCGCGACGATGAGCTGCCGCAGCGTCTCCTTGATGTCGCCCACGATGGGGATGTCGACGGCGACGTTCTTGCCGATCTCGGCCGGGTCGACGTCAGCGTGGATGATCTTGGCCAGCGGCGCGAAGCTGTCGAGCCTGCCGGTGACCCGGTCGTCGAAGCGCGTCGCCAGGGCGATGATCAGGTCCGCCTTCTGGAGAGCTCCCACCGCGGCGACCGTGCCGTGCATGCCCGGCATCCCGAGGTTCAGCTCGTGGCTGTCGGGGAAGACGCCGCGCGCCATCAGCGTAGTGACGACGGGGATGCGCGTCTTCTCGACGAACTCGGCCAGCTCGTCCTGTGAGCGCGAGGAGGCGACTCCGCCTCCGACGTACAGCACGGGGCGCTCGGCCTGAGCGATCATCCGCGCAGCGGCGCGGATCTGGCGCGTATGGGGTCGAAACGTCGGCTTGTAGCCGGGCAGGTCGAGTTCGGTGGGCCAGACGAAGGGCGCCTTGGCCACCAGAGCGTCCTTGGCGATGTCGACGAGCACCGGTCCGGGCCGTCCTGTGGCGGCGATGTGGAACGCCTCCTTGACGGCCAGCGGGATGTCCGCGGTCTCCTTGATCAGGAAGCTGTGCTTGGTGATCGGCATCGTGATGCCGCGGATGTCGGCCTCCTGGAAGGCGTCCGTGCCGATGGAGGTGCTGTTCACCTGGCCGGTGATCGCCACGAGCGGGGTCGAGTCCATGTAGGCGTTCGCCAGCGGGGTGACGAGATTCGTCGCACCGGGACCGGAGGTCGCTATGCAGACGCCGACCCGCCCGGAGCTCATCGCGTAGCCCTCGGCCGCGTGCCCGGCGCCCTGCTCGTGCCGCACGAGGATGTGCCGGATGCTGGAGTCGAAGAGCGGGTCGTAGGCCGGCAGGATCGCGCCCCCCGGGATCCCGAACGCTACGTCGACGCCCATCTTCTCGAGCGATGCGACGAGTGCCTGGGCCCCCGTCAAGAGTTGACCACTGTCCTGCGCCATTGCCTCTCCCTTCTCCTGGCTGCGACCCATTGTGCTTGTCAAGAAAAAACCCTCGTTGCCTTCAAGGCAGACGAGGGTGCGCTTCGTGATGTGCTTCGCGAAGCGCTACCTGATGACTACGAGTCGTCCGGTGAACATGGGTCCACCTTCCCTTGGCACGAACCGGGTGTCAAGCACTTGCGAGGCCTCATCCGAAATGTAAGACGGCGCCCGGGCGGGGAACCCGGGCGCCGTCTCAGATGCGAGGAGTCACGAACGGTCGACGACCACGTCACGCTCGACGACGGCCGCAACGGGGGCACCGACGCGGGTCAGGGCCCAGCCGATGAGGCCGAACAGGATGCCGAGACCCATGACGAGCGCCGCGACGCCGAAGGCGACCACGGAGGTGAACAGCGACGCACGGAGGAAGGAGGCATTCATGACCGTCGTACGGGTGGCGGTGTACTGGTCCGCCAGCTCGGTGTCACCGGCCTCCTTGGCCGCGGTGGCCAGGGCCCCGAGCTCCGAGTAGGTCTTGCCTTCGGAGGCGGCCATGGCGTGGTGGTTGATGATGTCAGCCTGCGCGTACGCCGAGAGCGGCCCGGAGACCGGCTTGCCGGCGAAGGCGCCGCCCATGAACGTGGCGTCGGCGGGGACGGTGATCTTCTCTGCGGCCAGCTGGGAGCTGACCATGCCGTACGTCAGGGCGCCGGCGATAAGCAGAACGATGCCGGCGACGATCGAGATGATGCCGACGGTCTTGGTGGCCTTCATGGTGAGGGTCCCTTTCTTCGGTGAGGCTGTCCTACCTCTCGTAGGAGACAATGTAGACGGTCTCGGGCTCCTGGGGAACTGAAACGCGGCACCAATTTCGGTGAGCTTCGAAATACGTCACCCGACGATGCGACGCCAGACCTCGTCGAGGGGTTCTGTCACCTCGGTCTTCATGTGTGCCACGCCGGGGTTGTCCGCCCAGCGCGGCAGGACGTGCACGTGGGCGTGGAACACCTCCTGCCCGGAGGCGGCGCCCGCGTTGGACACGATGTTGACCGCGTCCGCGCCGAGCCGTTCCTTCAGCAGCCTGCCGACGCGGGCCACGGACGGGCCAAGTTCGACGAGCACCTCATCGTCGGCGAGCGCGTCGACGACGTGCCTCCGCGGGATCACCAGCGTGTGCCCGACCTGCCAGGGGTTGATGTCGAGGAAGGCGAAGCACGCCTCATCCTCGTAGACGCGCTTCGAGCCGATGTCTCCGGCGACGATGGCGCAGAACAGGCAGTCCATGGTTCTCCTTCTGTCAGCGGACGGTGAAGCCGGCGTCGCGCAGCCCGGCCTTGACCTGGTCGATCGTGAGTGTGCCGTAGTGGAATACGCTGGCGGCGAGCACCGCGTCGGCGCCGGCGGCGGCCGCGGCCACGAAGTGCTCGACGGTGCCCGCGCCCCCCGACGCGATCAGAGGGACGTCGGCGATCGCGCGCACGGCGGAGATCATCTCGATGTCGAACCCGTCGGTGGTGCCGTCGGCGTCCATGGAGTTCAGCAGGATCTCCCCCACGCCGCGGTCACACGCTTCCCGCACCCACGCCAGCGCGTCGAGGCCGGCCGAGCGGCGCCCGCCGTGAGTCGTGACCCCGAAGCCTGACGGCATGCCCGGCTCGCGGCGCGCGTCGACCGAGAGGACGAGCACCTGGTCGCCGAAGGCGCGCGAGATCTCGTCGATGGCCGCGGGCCGCGCCAGCGCGCCGGTGTTGATGCCCACCTTGTCCGCGCCGGAGCGCAGCAGCAGGTCGACATCGGCCACGGACCGGACACCTCCGCCGACCGTCAGCGGGATGAAGACGGTCTCGGCGCAGCGCGCGACCATCTCGCGCGTGGTGGCCCGGCCGTCCGAGGAGGCGGAGATGTCGAGGAACGTCAGCTCGTCGGCCCCCTCGGCCGAGTACCGGGCGGCCAGCTCGACCGGGTCGCCGGCATCGCGCAGGTTCGTGAAGTTGACCCCCTTGACGACGCGGCCGTCGTGGACGTCGAGGCAGGGGATGACACGCAGCGCAACACTCACATGCTCAGGCTAGCGCCCCTCAGTCCTCCTCCAGCTCCACCGCGACGACGCCACGGCGCATGGCGTCCTGCACCGCGTGGGCCGTCCGCCGCAGGTCGCCCGGACCGGCGGCGCTGGCGAGCTGGCCGGCCAGATCGATGACCTGCCGTACCCAGCGGACGAAGTCGCCGGCGGACAGGTCGGTGGTGGCGAGCACCTTCGCCAATTCCTGCCCGCTCGCCCAGCGCCACGCGGCCTCGGCGAAGCCGATATCGGGCTCGCGCCCACGGTCGCGTCGGTGGCTGCGCTCGACCTGACCCACCTCCCGCCAGGTCGCCCGGAGCGCGGACTGGGCCTGCTCGCTCGGCCGGTCCGGCATCCGGGGCGGCACCGAATCTCGGCTGGGCCTCGACTCGTAGAGCAGCGTCGAGAGGACGGCTGCGAGCTGCGGGGCATCGAGGCCGGTGAAGACATCGCGGCGGACGCACTCCGCGGCGACGAGGTCGAGCTCGTTGTAGATGCGCCTCAGCATGCGGCCGGCGTCCGTGAGGTCGTCGCCGTCGAGATAGCCGAGCTCGTCGAGCACGGCGCACACGCGGTCGAACTGCACGGCCAGGGAGTTGGCCCGGCCGGTCGTCTCCCGCTCGACGCGCTCAGCCTCCCGCTCGAGCCGGATGATGCGGGCCGCGTGCACGGCGTGCGTCTCCCGGTCCGGGCAGTCGTGACACGGGTGGCGCTTCAGCTCGCGCCGCAGCTCGGCGATCCTGCGCGCGACGGCCTCGTCCGACGGGGCCGCGACGTCCGGGACCTGCGGGTCCCTCTCCTCGATCCGCTCCGACATCGACTGGAGCAGCGACCGGCGCGACTTCCGGTCGCGCAGCGAGAAGTCGCGCGGCACCCGGACCCGGCCGACGGGCGTCAGTGGGCCGCGCAGGTCGTGCGGCTGCAGCTTGAGGACCGTGTGGTCGGCCGAGATGGTCTGGACCCACGGCTCGGCCCCACGCTGCGCCTTCTGGCCGACGCGCAGGACGACGGACCAACCCTGCCGGTCCAGGTGCACGATGTCGCCGGGGAGCAGCTTCGTCATCGAGTCGGAGACCTGCTCGGCCTGCTCGCGACGCCGGTCCTTCGACGCCGCGGCCTCCAGCCGGGAGACCTCGTCGCGCAGGCGGGCGTACTCCATGAAGTCGCCGAGGTGGCACTCGACCGCCGCGTACTCGCCGGCCAGGTCCACCTTGAGGCCGCGTCCCGCGCGTGCCGCCTGGACGACGGACTTGTCCGTCTGGAACTGCGCGAAGGACTGGTTGAGAAGCTCCCGCGCCCGGTCCCGACCGAGCGTGGCCATCAGGTTGACGGCCATGTTGTAGCTGGGCGCGAAGCTGGAGCGCAGCGGGTAGGTGCGCCGCGAGGCCAGGCCGGCGACGGCGCGGGGGTCCATGCCGGAGCGCCACAGGACGACGGCGTGGCCCTCGACGTCGATGCCCCGGCGACCGGCCCGGCCGGTGAACTGCGTGTACTCCCCCGGCGTGATGTCGACGTGGGCCTCGCCGTTGAACTTCACGAGCTTCTCCAGCACGACGGTGCGTGCCGGCATGTTGATGCCGAGTGCCAGGGTCTCGGTGGCGAAGACGAGCTTGAGGGCGCCGGTGGCGAAACCCTCCTCGATGATCGCCTTGAAGGCGGGCAGCTGTCCGGCGTGGTGGGCTGCGACGCCGGCCATCAGGGCGTCGCGGAACCGCTCGTAGTCCAGTGCGCGGAGGTCCGCCTCGCCGAGCCCGGCGACATGCCGGTCGGCGATGTCGCCCAGCAGCACCGCCTCCGCCCTGTTCGTCAGCACAGTGCCGGCGTCGGCCACCTGGCGCACCGCGGCGTCGCACCCGACGCGGGAGAAGATGAAGTAGATCGCGGGGAGCAGGCGCGCCCGCTCGAGCACGATGGCGACCTCTCCGCGGCCGGGCTGGCGAGCGGCGAACCGTTGGGCTGGCTGGTCCCCGTAGCTGGACCGCTGCCCCGGCCTCCCCCTGCCGGAGCGCCCCCGGGCGCGGCGCGAGTCGTCGCGCACCCGGCCGGACTCCTCCCGCGAGACCTTCAGCAGCTCCCGGTTCACACGGGCCGCGCGCTCCGCGGGCAGCTCGCTCGCGGTGGGGGCCACGCCGTCGAACAGGTCGACCAGCCGCCGCCCCACGAGCACGTGCTGGAACAGCGGCACGGGGCGACGCTCCGAGACGACGACGGCGAAGTCGCCCCTGACCGTGCGCAGCCACTCGCCGAAGTCTTCGACGTTGCTCACGGTCGCAGACAGCGCGACGATGGCCACCGACTCGGCGAGTCCGAGAATGACCTCCTCCCACACGGGGCCGCGGAAGCGGTCGGCGAGGTAGTGCACCTCGTCCATCACCACGAAGCCGAGGTTGTTCAGGGTCGGAGACTGCGCGTAGATCATGTTGCGCAGCACCTCGGTGGTCATGACGACGACCTGGGCCTCGGCGTTGACCGAGGTGTCGCCGGTCAGCAGGCCGACACGGTCGGGGCCGTACCGCTCGACGAGGTCGTGGTACTTCTGGTTCGACAGCGCCTTGATGGGCGTGGTGTAGAAGCACTTGCGCGAGTCCTGCACCGCCAGGTGGACCGCGAACTCGCCCACCACGGTCTTTCCGGCCCCGGTGGGGGCCGCAACGAGCACGCCCCTGCCCTCGTCGAGTTCCCGGCATGCCTCCAGCTGGTAGTCGTCCAGGTGGTAGGGGTAGAGCGCAGCGAACTCACGCACCCCTTCAGGCAGCTCAGTCACACCTTCAACGTAGCAGCGCCCCGTCAGGCAACGATCGTGATGTCGCGCGAGTTGGAGATCGATTGCGTTCCGGTCTCGTCGGTCAGCTCGACGGTCAGCGTGTAGGTGCCGAGCTGGATGTCCTCCTTCGAGACCAGGAGTTGCTTGTCGAACGGGTAGTTCGTGTTGGCGAGCAGGACGGCTTCCACGTCCTCAGCGTAGATCGTGACGTCGCCGTTTGGTGCCTTGAGTGAGATGCTGTAGTAGACCGTGACGCTGTCGCCGGGGGGCCCGGTGTAGAGGAAATGCCCGCCCGAACTCTCGAGCGGGCCGGCCGTGCCACCCTCTCTGAGGTCGGAGAGACCGTCGATCACGATGGTGACATCCGACAGGTAGTCACCACTCGCGGCGAATGCGGGTAGCGTGCTCACGGCCACCACGACGGGGGCCGCCCAGACCGCACCGAGCATCGTCCTCCGGTTCACGCCGACTTGCGTGCCTGGAATCGTCATCACGCTCACCTCCCCAGGGCTTGCGATGCACGCTACCCGCCGCCGGGTTCACCCCGGGGAGTACGACGAGGCGGGGCAGGGGGCGGATCAGGCGACGAGGACGCGCAGCGCCCGGGGCGCGATCTTCACGACGGCCGGCACGCTGCCCATCTCCTCGCCGTCGCCCATGACGAACAGGCCGTCGCCGTCGACCTCGACCCGGCGGGCGCGGAGCCTCTCGACGACGGGATCGGTGACGAACTTCCCGGAGTACATGGTGGGCAGCAGGCGCAGCAGCTTGGCGCGAGACGCCGCATGGATGATCGTGACGTCGAGCAGGCCGTCCTCCGCGTCGAAGTCGGGCGCGACCCGCATCCCCCCGCCGAACAGTCCGAGGTTCGCCACCGCCACGAGCATCGCCTCGAACTCGCGGGGCTCGCCGTCGATGGTGACGCGGTAGGACAGGGGCGAGAAGGCGGCGAGCTCACGCAGCGCGATGTAGCCGTAGCTCAGCGCGCCGAGCCGCAGCCGGATGTCGTTGGTGGCCCGGTTGACGCGGGCGTCGTAGCCGCTGGAGACCACCGCTCCGATGTAGCGGTCCCCCTCGGCGTTGGTCAGGTGGGAGAGGTCGATCACGCGCGTGCGGCCTCGAACCAGCGCCTCGACCGCCTCGCGGATCGAGCCGGGGATCCCGGCCCCGCGGGCGAAGTCGTTGCCGGTGCCCGCGGGGATGACGGCCAGGGTCGCGTCGGTGCGGGCACAGGCGTTCAACCCGAGGTGGGCCATGCCGTCGCCGCCCATCACGGCGACGACATCGCCGGGCTGCGCGGTCAGCGCGGCGGCCCGCGTCAGGTCGCGGGCCTCCTCGTAGGTGCTGGAGGCCACGACGTGCAGTTCGGCGTCGGTGATGCCCTCGTGCAGCCGGGCGACGACCTTCGGCAGCACGCGCCCGGCGCGGCCACCGCCGGACTCCCTGTTGCAGACGACCGTGATCAGCCGTCGCCTGGCGACGGTTCCGCTCACCTGCCGTCCTCAAGGTCGACCGAGAACTCCGTGGCGGTCTCCTCGGTGATGCCGCGCTTCCTGTCCCATACGCGGCAGATGGCCTCGGCGATCAGGAACATGACCGTCACGGGCACCGCCAGCGCCAGCATCGAGAACGGGTCGGTCGTCGGCGTGGCGACGGCGGCCAGCACGACAGAGCCGAAGACCACCATCTTGCGCGCCTTCTTGAGCATGTAGCCACGCACGACACCGGCGAGGTTCAGCCCGACGACCACGACGGGAAGCAGGAAGGCCGCGCCGAACACGAGCATGACCTTGATCTCCATGGCGAGGAAGTTCGCCATGTCGAGCAGGTTCGTGATGCCCTGGTTCTCGGGAGTGAAGCCGAGCAGGACCTGGATGCCGGTCGGCCAGATGTAGTAGCCGAGCGCGGCCCCCGCGAAGAACAGCGGAAGCGACACCCCGACGAAGGCAAGGGCGTACTTCTTCTCCTTGGCAACCAGACCGGGCGCGACGAAGGCCCAGATCTGCCACAGCCAGATGGGCGCGGAGATGGCCACGCCGCCGAGGACGCAGACGAGCACGGCGAGCGTGAACGGCTGGGTGACGCCGGTGTTCACGATCTCGGTGGTCGCTCCGTTCGCCTCGAGCACCGCGCGGGCCTTGTTCCAGGGCGCGAGGAAGAAGTCGATGAGCGCCTCGTAGAAGAAGATGCAAAGCAGAGCGCCGAGCACGATCCCGCCGATCGAGATCGTCACGCGGTAGCGGAGCTCGCGCAGGTGGTCGTAGAGCGACATCCTCCCCTCGGGGCCGCCGTCCGGCGGGCGCAGCCACCCGAGTCGACGGGACCCGCCCGCCTCCTCAGAGGTCGTCGCCTGCGTCCCAGCCATGGATCAGTTCTGATCCTTGCGCTCGTCCTTGTCGTCGATCTCCGGCTGCACGATCTCCGCGTCGACGACCTCGGGCTTCTGCTCCGCGTCGGAGGACTTGACCTCCTCCTTGAACTCCCGGATCGAGCGGCCGACCCCCTTGCCGAGGCCCGCCAGCCGCGAGCCGCCGAACAGCAGCAGCGCCACCACCAGGATGATGATCCATTCCCAACCGCCGGGCATCAGCGTTCCCCTGTCTTCGTCGTTGCGCGCATGTGCGGGCGTCCCTTCTCGTCCGACGGCCGATACCGTCGCGTTCGGTGGCGGGCCAAGTCTAGTCGCGGCGCAGAGAGGCGATCTCGACGGAGCCGAGCAGCCCCGCGATCTCGCGGATCCGGCCCGAGGTGACGTCGATCTCCGCCTTCAGGCCCTCGGCGCGGTGCCGGAGCCCCAGCGCGTACACGACGAGCACGACGGCCCCGGCCACTGCCAGGAGAGCGACGATCACGATCCACACCACGGCGTCACCCTACCCCAGCACAGTGCGGTAGGCGTCGAGCGCAAGACGCGCCCGGTCCGCAGCTGCGGCCCTGGCGTCGGGGTCCGACACGTCGACGACGTCGTCGCCCAGCCGCAGCAGCAGCGCCGAGGCCCAGGCGGGCGAGGCGACAGGGAAGGTGATGCTGAGAAGCCCACCCTCGAGTGCCGCCACGCGCGTCGTGGGGTAGTATTCCGCGATCCAGGCGGCGGCCGGAGTGACGGTGAGCGTCAACTCGCGGGCGCCGTCGAACCACGCGGGCCGGGGATCCTCACGCGGCGTGTAGCTCTCGTCCGTGACCGTGACGCTGACCAGCCGGTCGAGCCGGAAGCTCCGCCACGCCCCGCGCAGGCGGCTCCACGCCTCCAGGTACGGGTAGCCGTCGACCAGGCGCAGCTCGACGGGTTCGACCGAGGCGACGCTCGTGCCCGGCCTGCCGAACGTGAGGTACTCCACCTGGACGACTCTTCGTGCGTCGATGGCGGCGGCCAGGGCCGCGCGCTGCCCGGGGTCCGTCGGCGCGACGGTCACGCTCACCCTCTCGGCCTCATGCCCGACGGCGGCGCGCAGCTTCGCGAGCGCGCTGCTCGCCGCGTCCGATGTGCCGGCCACGTCCACCACGAGCTGCATCGCCGCCAGCAGGCTGGCGGCCTCGTCGGGCCGCAGCCGCAACGGCCGGGAGAGCACGTCGGCGTTGCGGAACTCGATGTGCCCCTCGTCGCGGACGGTCTCGATGTCGACGTCGAAGAGGTCATCCCAGTAGCCTCCCGGCAGGCCGCAGAACTGCAGCACCTCGAGGTCGTTGATGATCTGCTTCTCGGTCGTGTCGAAGGCCAGGGCGACGGCCGCGACCTCGATGCCCTGATGCGCGGCCAGGTACGGCACCAGCCTGAGCAGCCGCGACAGCTGCGCCTGTGCCCTCATGCCGCGGCCCTCGTCAGCGCCACGATGACCTGATCCCTCAGGTCGGGCGGGTCGAGGACCAGCACGTCGGGAGCGGCGGCGAGGATCTCCCCCACCAGCGCCCGCCCGTCGATGCCACGCATCCGCCACGCGGAGTACCCCTCGGGCGCCGCGGCGCCGTCCGCCGGCTCGGCCCCCGGCGGGGCGGCCGCACCGTCGCGCACGGCGACCAGTGCGGCCGCCGCATCGACGGGAGTGAGTCGGGCGGATTGCTCCCGGGCGTCCGTGGGCACGTCGAAGGCTCCGGCCTTGCCGACGGCCACGGCCGGGCTCGTGAAGCGGGCGAGCTTGAAGAACCGGTCCGCCTCCTTGTCGAGGTCGTAGCCGAAGACATACCAGCGCCCGCGGCGCTGCAGCAGCATCCAGGGCTGCAGCCTGCGGTCCCGCCCCCCGTAGCCGAACGTGACCTCCCTGCGGTCGAGCGCGGCGCCGTAGACGACCTCGAAGTCCCGCTCGCGGACGTCGAGGTGCGGGCGGACCGACGGCACGAGCGAGGGGTCGGGGTCGGCTCCCCCGGCCCGCAGCGCCTCGAAGGCGCGTGCGGTGTGGTCGGCCGCCAGCGTGTCCTGCCACACCTGGCCGGCGAGCGCCAGCGCCGCCAGCTCCTCGGGCGTGAAGGAGATCTCGGGGAGCTCGAACGTCGCCCGGTTGATGCGGTAACCGTGCTCCTCGTCCTCGAAGAAGACCTCGTTGGAGCCGGTCTCGATCTCGATGCCCAGACCGCGCAGCTCCTGCTTGTCCCTCTCGAACTGGCGCTCGAAGGCCTGATCTGTGCTGTCCCGGTACGCCTCGACCATGCTGCGCAGCTCCGCGCGGGTGAGGTAGCGGCGGGTGCTGAGCAGCGCGATGAGCAGATTGACCAGCCGCTCCGACTTCCTAGCTGACATGGGGCTCAGGGTAGCGGGTGCCGTGTGACGGCATGATGGGGGCCATGCATGTGGACCGCTACGCGCCGAGCCCGACCTCCGATCTGCACCTCGGCAACCTCCGCACGGCGCTCGCGGGCTGGCTGCTGGCGAAGGCGGCCGGCGGGCAGTGGCTCATGCGGGTCGAGGACCTCGACACTGCACGCGTCCGCGCCGCCGAGGGGGTCGAGGAGCGTCAGCTGGCCGACCTCCACTCCCTGGGGCTCGACTGGGATGGCGGAGTCGTGCGCCAGTCGGAGCGCCTGGCGGCCTACCGCGACGCGGTGGCACGGCTGCCGACCTACGAGTGCTACTGCACTCGCCGGGAGATCGCGGAGGCGGCCTCCGCCCCGCATGGCGACGGGTACCGCCCCTATCCCGGGACGTGCCGGGACCTGACTGAGGCACAATGGGCGGCGAAGCGCGCGACCCGGCCCGCTGCGCTGCGCGTCGACGCCGGCGGAGCCACCTGCACCGTGCTGGACGCGCACGCCGGGGAGGTGACGGGCACCGTCGACGACTTCGTGCTCGTGCGCGGCGACGGGCAGTACGCCTACAACCTGGCGGTCGTTGTCGACGACATCGCGATGGGCGTCACGCACATCACCCGCGGGGCCGACCTCCTCAGCTCCGCCCCTCGGCAGGCCTGGCTGACGCGGGCGCTGGGCGGCACCCCGGCCGCCTACGCGCACGTCGGGCTCGTGACCAACGCCCGCGGCGAGCGGCTGGCCAAGCGCGACGGGTCGGTGACGCTCGGCGACCTCTCGCCCCGCACCTCTGAGGACGTGCTCGCGATGCTCACCGCCTCGCTCGGGCTGGGCCCCTGCCGCACGACGGAAGAAGCGCTGGCCGCCATGCCTGGCGATCAGCGCTTCTTCTCCGGTGCGATGTGGGACGGGGGTCAGCTCGTCGCCGTCTCGGCGACATCCAGGATGTCGATGACGTAGACCAGCGTCTGGCCGGCCGCGAGCGACGGGGTGGCGCTCGGCAGGCCGTCAGGGTAGGCCTGCGCCGGCGGCACGACGAGCAGGACGCGGGAGCCGGCGGTCTTACCCACCAGGCCCTCCTTCCAGCCGTCGATCAGGTTCGCGAGCTCACCGGTCTGAGAGGTCCACGCGTCCTCGAAGATCGTGTCGGGGTCGGCGTAGTTCCACGAGCGGTACTTGACCGTGACGGTCGAGTCCTCCTTCACCTTGGCACCGGGGCCCTTGATCAGGTTCTGGGAGACGAGCTTGGAGGGCGCCTTGTCGCCGTCCGCGATGGCGATCGTCGGGCCGTCGTCGGTCATGGTGACCGTCGGGAGGCCGTCGACCGGGTCGACGGCGGTGCCGGTGGCCTCGTCGAAGCTGGAGCTCAGGATGTCGACGACGAACAGCAGCGAGTCGCCGGCCTCGATGGTGCCGGTCGAGGTGCCGTCCGGGTAGCCGTCCTCGCTGGGGATGCCGATCAGGACGCGGGATCCGACGGTCTGGCCGGCCAGGCCGGTCTTGAAGCCGGTGATGACCTGGTCGAGCGGGAACGAGGTGCTCTCGCCGCGCTCGTAGGAGCTGTCGAAGATCTCGCCCGTGCGGCCGTTGACGCCGACGTAGTTGACGGTGACGGTCGCCGTGTCTCCGACGATCTGCGAGCCGCCCTCGCGCAGCACCTTCGTCTGCGTGGAGCTGATGGCCCACGGGGCGTCGAACGTGATGACGGGCGTGTCCTCGTCGCTGACGGTGATGGCGCTCAGGTCCGCGGACGGGCTGACGGAGACCGTGGGGCTGGCCGACTCGCTGGGGCTGGCGCTCGCGCTCGCGCTCTCCGACACGCTGGGCGAGGCGGAGGACGTCGAGTCCGTGGTCGTCGTCGAGCAGGCGGACAGGGCGATCATGGAGGCCGCGGTGACGCCCAGCAGGGCGCGACGCAGCGTGGCGGGGGAAACAGTCACGCGGGGAATGGTAGCCCAGCGACCTGTGGGGCCCGTCACAGGCCCACCACGTCCAGCAGGGCGCCGAGCTCCTCGCGGGTCAGTTCGCGGACCTCCCCGGCGGGCAGGTTGCCCAGCCGGACGGGTCCGATGCCGGTGCGGCCGAGCCGGTCGACGGGGTGGCCGACGGTGTCCATCATGCGGCGCACCACGCGGTTGCGGCCGGAGTGGATGGTGATCTCCAGCAGGGTGGCGTCCTTGCCGCGGCTGATCAGCTTGACCTTGTCGGGCTTGACGGGTCCGTCGTCGAGGCGGACCCCCTTGGCGAGTCGCTTGACGGCGTGGTTGTCCATCACGCCGGCCGCCTGCACGAAGTAGGTCTTCGGCACCTCGTAGCTGGGGTGGGCCAGGCGGTGCGCGAACTCGCCGTCGTTGGTGAGGATGATGATGCCCTCGGTGTCAGTGTCGAGTCGTCCGACGTGGAACAGTCGCTGCGCGGTCCGGGGCAGGTACTCGGACAGTGTGGGGCGGCCCTCGGGGTCGTCCATGGTCGACACGACGCCGCGGGGCTTGTTGAGCACCAGGTACTGGTGGCGGCGCGGCGGCGGGATGCGGGATCCGTCGACGCGGATCTGGTCGCGGTCGGGGTTGACGCGGCGGCCCTGCTCCGTGACGACCTGGCCGTTGACCTCGACCCGGCCTTCCTCGATCAGGATCTCGCTGGCGCGTCGGGACGCGACGCCGGCGGCGGCTAGCACCTTCTGCAGGCGCACGCCCTCTGTCTCTTCACTCATGGGTGTCCTCCTCGGCCGGGGTTCCCGGCGCCCTCTCGGCGGCGAGCTGGCCCAGCTCAGCCTCCAAGGCTACGGCGTCGGGGAGCAGTGGCGCCAGATCGGGCAGTTCGGACAGCGAGTCGAGCCCGAGCTTCTGCAGGAACAGCGGCGTGGTGACGAACGTCATGGCCCCGGTCACGGGATCCTCGCCCTGCTCGCTGATGAGGCCGCGGAGCAGCAGCGTCCGGACCACGCCGTCGACGTTGACGCCGCGCACCCCTGCCACCCGGCCCCGCGAGACCGGCTGCAGGTAGGCGATGACGGCGAGCGTCTCGAGGGCGGCCTGGCTCAGCCGGCTGCGCTGGTCGGCGACGAGCCAGCTCTCGAGAACGGGCGCGAGCGACGGGTCGGCGGCGAAGCGCCAGCCGCCGGCGACCCGCAGCAGCCGGATGCCCCTGCCGTGCTCCTCGTAGAAGGCCGCGCTGTCATCCAGGGCCGCGGTGACCTCCGCCTCGGGGACGTCGAGTGCGGCGGCGAGGTCGGCGACGGTGACGGAGTCCGTGGCCATGAGCAGCATGGCCTCCAGCGCTGGGGTGATGCTCATGGGTCCTCGCTCGGGGCTGCGTCGTAGTCGTCTGTCACGTCGGCGGTGTCGGCGTCGCCGGCCGTCCACGCGACGGTGAGGTCGGCCAGCGGCTCGACCTGGTCCAGCGAGATCTGCTGGGCGCGGAACAGCTCCAGGATCGCCAGGAACCTGACGACTGTCGTGAGCCGGTCGCAGCCGGTGATCAGCGCGCGGAAGGTGCTGGTGCCGTC
Source organism: Tessaracoccus palaemonis (assembly GCF_019316905.1). NCBI lineage: Bacteria > Bacillati > Actinomycetota > Actinomycetes > Propionibacteriales > Propionibacteriaceae > Tessaracoccus > Tessaracoccus palaemonis. The sequence continues at coordinate 1,219,518 of NZ_CP079216.1, read as the reverse complement.
GCGTCGGAGCCGCTCGGCGACGAGGCCGACCTGCTCGCTCAGGGACACCGTGCTGCCATGCAGGTGCGTCAGTTCCACGGCGGGCGGCGGGGCCATCGCGGCGGCGGCGAGGCGTGCGAGGTCGGCGGGCGTGATGCGCAACTCGACCTCGGGCATGACGGAGGCGAACTGCTCCTCGAGGCCGCCGGGGCGCCAGTGGGTCGAGGAGGCGTCCTCGATCGTCGCCTGCAGCCAGGCGGCGACCTCCTTGAAGGCGCGGTACTGCAGCAGCCGGGCGAAAAGCAGGTCGCGGGCCTCGAGGGCCGCCACGTCCTCCGCGTCGTCGACCTCTCCCCCCGGCAGCAGCCTGGCGGCCTTCAGGTCGAGCAGGGTGGCGGCGACGACGAGGAAGGAGCTGGTCTTCTCAAGGTCCCACACCTCACCGCCGGCGCGGACAAAGGCGATGAACTCGTCGGTGACCTGGCTGAGCGCGACCTCGGTCACGTCGAGTTCCCGGCGCGAGATCAGGGTGAGCAGCAGGTCGAAGGGGCCCTCGAAGTTGCTCAGCCGGACCGCGAACTCGCTCACTGCTCGTCGAGCTCGCTCACGAGGAAGGCGGCGGCGCCGTTGGCCTGCAGGTCGGCGAGCGCCTGCGCCACGGCGACCCGCACGATCCGGCCCCTGTCGACGCGGATGCCGTGCGTACGCCGCAGCTCGAGGTTGGCGTCCTCCAGCGCGAGAAGTTCCTCCTCGCTGAAGTACACGGTGATCTTGTGGTCGTGCCTGACCCGGCCGGACGCCGGACCGTTGCCGGCCGCGCCGCGCCCGGCGGAGGACGCCGCAGCGTTGTCGGGCCCCGGCTCGACGGCCGGCTCCGGGATGGGCGCGGGGTTCTTCGTCGGCCGGAACAGCTCGTTGGCTCCGGGCAACGAGGCGCGTCGGTTCACTGGTCGCCGACCCGCAGGAGCACCTCGCGGGCGAGCTGACGGTAGGCGTCGGCGCCCGGGGAGGAGGTGGCGTAGGTGGTGATCGGCTCCCCGGCGACGGTGGTCTCGGGGAACTTGATGGTGCGGCGGATGACGGTGTGGAACACGTCGTCGCCGAAGGCCTGCACGACACGCTCGAGGACCTCTCGCGTGTGCAGCGTCCGGGCGTCGTACATGGTGCCGAGGATGCCGAGGGTCATCAGGTCGGGGTTGAGCCGGTCCTGAACCTTGGAGATGGTGTCGGTCAGCAGGGCGATGCCGCGCAGGGCGAAGAACTCGCACTCGAGCGGCATGATCACGTAGTCGCTGGCAGTCAGCGCGTTGATGGTCAGCAGGCCGAGGCTCGGCGCGCAGTCGACGAGGATGTAGTCGTAGTCGCCGCGCAGCTGCTTCAGCACGCGGGTCAGGGTCTGCTCGCGGGCCACCTCGCTGACGAGCTGCACCTCGGCGGCGGACAGGTCGATGTTGCTCGGCAGGATGTCGAGGCCATCGACGTTGGAGTGCCGGATGACCTCCTGCGGCGTGTAGTCACGGCTCAGCAGCAGGTTGTAGATGGACTTCTCGAGCGTGTGGGGGTTGACGCCCAGGCCGACCGACAGCGAGCCCTGGGGGTCGAAGTCCACCAGCAGGACCCGGCGGCCGGTCTCGGCGATCGCGGCGCCCAGGTTGATGGTGGTGGTCGTCTTGCCGACGCCGCCCTTCTGGTTGCACATCGAGATGATGACGGCGCGCTTCGGCCCCGGGGCGGGCGGGCCGGGCTGGGGGAAGGTTGGCAGGGGACGTCCGGTGGGCCCGAGGTCGCCGGTCTCCACCAGCGTCGTCGATCCGTTCTCGGGTACCTCGAACCTCGGGGTCTCGAACAATGAGTCCTCCGCCACAGCCATGCCTCCTCGTGCCTCAGCAACACACCGACCTTAGTATGCCGTGCTGCGCGCCCGCGCGTGCCGCCGGTAGCCTGAGCGCCATGACGAGCCCCCTGAATGAGCCGTACCGACTCGAGTCGCTGCCCCTCGACACTCCCGACGACGACCCACGCTGGGCGCAGTTCCTCGACACGATCCGCTCGCCGCTGCTCGCCGCGCGCGCCGGCGACGCCGGCCAGCGGGTGTTCCGCGACCACCGCCGGGCGGGCGGCGCGCGGCTCAGGATGGTGACGGCCGAGGGCCCCGGCCTGGAGGGGCGCGTGCCGGTCGCGGGGTTCAACAGCTCCGACCGGGTCGTCAACACCGGCACTGCCGAGCTCGGCGTGCTGGCGATCGAGACCATCGGCGTGCGGGCCAGCCACCGTCGCCGCGGCCTCCTGACGGTCCTGATGGTCGAGGCGCTCGGAGAGGCCCGCGAGCGCGGGCTGCCGCTGGCGGCGCTCAGCGCCTCCGAGGCCGGCATCTACGGGCGCTTCGGCTTCGCCCCGGCCGACTCCTGGCGGCACATCGACGTGGACACCCGGCGGCTGGCGTTCCGGCCGGGCGTCGAGGTGGCGGGCGGGACGCTCGAGCTGGTGGCGCCCAACTCGGTGAAGGAGCAGGTGGCGGGCCTGTTCGCGGCCCACCGCGCCCGGCACCACGGCTCCGTCGCTCCGGGGCACGGCGACGTGCTGGTCATCTCCGGCCAGTGGGACGCATCTGCCCAGGGCCCGTCCAGCACCCTGCGGCACCTGGCGCACTTCGACGACGACGGCACCCTCGACGGGCTGGCCACCTTCACGCCTCGGCAGCTTGACGACCCTCCGATGACTGCCGAGGTCGGGATGGTGCTCGCCGCGGATCCCGCCGTGGAGAGGGCGCTGTGGCGCGGGCTCGCCAGCATCGACCTGATCGACGTGCTCAGCTATGACCAGCCCAACGCGGACGACTCGCTCGACTGGTCGCTGGTCGACCGACGCGCGGTCAGGATGACCCGTTCCCACGACCACATGTGGCTGCGGATCCTGGACCTCCCGACGGCCGCGGCCGGACGTTCCTTCGCGGGCGCCGGATCGATCACCCTGACGGTGGACGACAAACTGGGGTTCTGCGCGGGCAGCTGGCTGCTGGAGGTCGCCGACGGTCGCGCGGTCTGCACACGGGCGGAGCCCGACGATCCGGCGGCCCCCGAGGTGAGGGTCGGCGTCGACACGCTGGCCGGCCTCTGGCTGGGCGGCACGGCACCGTCGACGATGGTCGATGCGGGGCGCGTGGCAGGCGACGACGAGGCCCTCGCGGTGTTCTCGACGATCTTCTCCAGCACCGGGCAGCCGAGGAACCTGTCCTGGTTCTGAGAGCTCAGCGGGCCCGCGGGTGCGCGGCCGCGTGCACCTCGCGCAGGTGCTCGATCGTGACCAGCGTGTAGATCTGCGTCGTGGCGACCGACGAATGCCCGAGCAGCTCCTGCACGACGCGCAGGTCGGCCCCCCCGTCGAGCAGGTGCGTCGCGAACGAGTGCCTGAGCGAGTGCGGCGACACGTCCTGCGTGACCCCCGCGCCGGCCGCTGCCCGCTGGATGACGGCCCAGGCGCTCTGCCGGCTGAGCCTGCGCCCCAGGCTGTTGAGCAGCAGCGCAGGCGACGGCCGGACGGCGTGCGCGGCGAGCTGCGGGCGGGCGCGTACGAGGTACGCCTGCACGGCGGCGGCCGCGTAGCTGCCCAGCGGCACGGCGCGTTCCTTACCGCCCTTGCCGAGCAGCCTGAGCCCCGAGTCGCGGCCGTCGAGCGCGTCGGTGAGGTCGTCGACGTCGAGTCCGCAGACCTCCGAGACGCGGGCGCCCGTACCGTAGAGGAGCTCCAGCAGGGCGGCATCGCGGAGACCCTCGACGGTGTCGGTGTCCGGGGCCTCGAGGATCGCGGCCACCACGTCGACGGGTAGCGCCTTCGGCAGGCGTCGCTCCAGGCGGGGCGGCGACACGTCGGCGGCCGGGTCCGTGGGCGTGAGCCCCTCCTCCGCGACGAACTGGTGGAGGTTGCGGACGCTGACGACGTGCCGGGCGACCGAGGCCGGGGCCCGCCCGACCGCGAGCTCGCGCACGAACTCGGTCACCTCGACGGGCGTGACCTCGGCGAGGGTTCCGATGCCGCGGGAGGCGAGGAAGTCGCGGTAGCGGCCGAGGTCGCGTCGGTAGGCCGCGACGGTGTTGGCAGAGAGGCCCCGCTCGGCGCGGGCGTGGTTGAGGTAGTCGGCGATCGACTCGCCGATCCCCTGGCTCATGCCCGGCGGGCCGGCCAGTCGGCGTCGCCGGGGCGGAGCGTCTCGAGCCTGCCGCCGAGGCGGGCCGCCTCCAGCGACAGCAGCCCGGCGGCGAGGCTGGGCGATCCGCAGCGTCCCTCGAAGATGGCGTCGAGCAGCTCGGCGCGCGGGACGAAGGTGTGCAGCATGTGCGCCTCCTCGCCCTCGAGCTCGAACCCGTCCGGCCGCTCGGCCGGCCGCAGGCCCCGCGCGAGGTAGACGCGCAGGTTCTCCGCCAGGCCGCCCGGGCTGGTGCACACGTCGACCAGCACGTTCCAGGTGTCGGCGGCCAGCTCTGCCTCCTCCGCCAGCTCGCGCGCCGCGGCGGCGAGGTGGTCCTCGCCGTCGACGTCGAGCAGGCCGGCGGGGATCTCCACCATCTCCATGCGGACCGGGTGGCGGTACTGGCGGACGATGGCGACCTCGTCGGACTTCTCGTCCCACGCGACGATCGCGACCGCGCCGGGGTGGGTGAGGTACTGGCGGCGCATCGACTCGCCCGAGGGGGTGGTCACCTCGTCCTCGACGAAGCTGGACACGGCGCCGGTGGCGAGCACCTCGTGCGAGGTGACGGGCCAGGAGACGAGGTCGTCGCCGTGCACGTCAGTTGCCCTCGCGGCGCTGCAGCGCGGCGCCGATCAGGCCGGCGAACAGCGGGTGCGGACGGGTCGGGCGCGACTTCAGCTCGGGGTGCGCCTGCGTCGCGACGTAGTACGGGTGGACGTCGGCGGGCAGCTCGACGAACTCGACAAGCGACGAGTCGGGCGATGTGCCGGAGATGACCAGCCCGGCCTCCTCGAGGCGGCCACGGTAGGCGTTGTTGACCTCGTAGCGGTGACGGTGGCGTTCTTCGACGGTCGTCGCACCGTAGGCGCGGGCGACCTGGGAGCCGGGCACGAGCTCGGCCGGGTAGGACCCGAGACGCATCGAGCCGCCGAGGTCTCCCCCGCCGGAGACGATCTCGACCTGCTCGGCCATGGTCGCGATCACGGGGTCGGGGGTCTCGGGGTCGAACTCGCTGGAGGCGGCTCCCTCGATGCCCGCGAGGTTGCGGGCGGCCTCGATCACCATGCACTGCAGGCCGAGGCAGAGTCCGAGAGTCGGGATCCTGTGCTCGCGGGCGTAGCGCAGCGCGCCGAGCTTGCCCTCCACGCCGCGGATGCCGAAGCCTCCGGGCACGCAGACGGCGTCGACCTCTCCCAGCTCGCGCGCCGCGCCCTCGGGGGTGTCGCAGTCGTCGGAGCGGACCCACTTGATCGTGACGCGGGCGCGGTGCGCGAAGCCGCCGGCACGCAGCGCCTCGGAGACGGACAGGTAGGCGTCGGGCAGGTCGATGTACTTGCCGACCAGCGCGACGGTGACCTGGGCGCGCGGGTAGTCGACGCGCTCGAGCAGGTCGTCCCACGAGTCCCAGTTGACGTCGCGGAACGGGACGCCGAGGCGGCGCACGACGTAGGCGTCGAGTCCCTCGGCGTGCAGCACCTTCGGGATGGCGTAGATGCTGGGCGCGTCGGCGCAGGAGACGACGGCCTCGACGTCGACGTCGCACATCAGCGCGATCTTCTTCTTCAGGGAGGCGCTGACCTCGAACGCGGAGCGACACACCAGCGCGTCGGGCTGGATGCCGACCTGGCGGAGGGCGGCCACCGAGTGCTGCGTGGGCTTGGTCTTCATCTCGCCGGACGGCTTGATGAACGGCACGAGCGAGACGTGCAGGAAGAAGACGTTCTCGCGGCCGATCTCGTGGCGCACCTGGCGCGCGGCCTCGAGGAAGGGCAGCGACTCGATGTCGCCGACGGTGCCGCCGATCTCGTGGATGACGATGTCGACGTCGTCGGTACCCATCGCGAGCATCCGGTCGCGGATCTCGCCCGTGATGTGCGGGATGACCTGGACGGTGTCGCCGAGGAACTCGCCGCGGCGCTCCTTCGCGATGACGGTCGAGTACACCTGACCGGTGGTGACGTTGGCATTGGCGGAGAGGTTCACGTCGAGGAACCGCTCATAGTGGCCGATGTCGAGGTCGGTCTCTGCGCCGTCCTCCGTCACGAACACCTCGCCGTGCTGGAAGGGGTTCATGGTGCCGGGATCCACGTTGAGGTACGGGTCCAGCTTCTGCATCGTGACCCTCAGGCCTCGAGCGATAAGCAGGCTGCCGAGGCTTGAGGCCGTGAGTCCCTTACCCAGGGAGCTGACGACGCCGCCGGTGACGAAGATGTGCTTGGTGACCTTGGAGCTATCCACGGAACTTCAGCGTACCGCCTGCGGGCCCATCTCGTGAAAACCCCGCGCGTCACCCTCGTCCGGCGCGGGCCAGGAGGTCGCGCGCGTGGCTGAGTCCGGAGTCGGAGTCCGACTCGCCGCCCATCATCCGGGCGAGCTCCGCGGCCCTCTCGTCGTCCGTCAGCAGCCGAACCCCGGAGGTGGTGACCTGGCCGTCGCTGGCCTTGGCGACGACGAAGTGCGCGTCGGCGAAGGCCGCGACCTGCGCGAGGTGCGTCACGACGATCACCTGGCTCTTCTCGGCCAGCCGCTGCAGCCTGCGCCCGATCTCCAGTCCGACGGCGCCGCCGACGCCGGCGTCGACCTCGTCGAAGACGAACGTGTGCCCCTCGCCCCCCGTGGCGAGCACCACCTCGAGAGCCAGCCTGACGCGCGACAGCTCGCCGCCGGAGGCCACCTTGCCGAGGGGGGCGGGCTCGGAGCCGGGGTTGGCCGAGAACAGCAGCTCGATGCGGTCCGCGCCGTGCGGACCGAGGTGCGCGTCCGTCACGTCGAAGCGCAGCTCCGCGTGCGGCATCGCCAGTGCGGCCAGTTCGGTCTGCACCGCGGCCGCCAGTTCGCCGGCCGCCCGGTGCCGCGCCGCACTGATCGCGGCGGCGTCGGCGGCGAGCGACGAGTCGAGCCCGGCGATGCGGTCGCGCAGCTCGGCGATGCGACTGTCGGACCCGTCGAGCTCGGCGAGGCGCGCGGCCCCTGACGCGGCCCAGGCGAGCACCTCGTCGACGGTCGCGCCGTACTTGCGGGTGAGGGTGGCCAGCGCCGCGCGGCGCTCGGAGACGGCCTCGAGGCGCAGGGGGTCGGCCACCAGGTCGTCGATGTAGCCGGCAACATCGGCCGCGAGGTCGGCCGCGAGCATCGCGAGCTCGGTCGCGCGTGCCGTCAGTTGGGCGGCCGCCTCGTCCCGGTCGGAGAGCCGGGTCATCGACTTGCGGGCCGTCCCGGTGAGGCCGACGACGCCCATGGCGTCGAAGTCCGCCTCGCTGCCGGACAGGGCCTCGTGCGCAGCGGCGGCCAACTCGCGCAGCTCGTCGAGGTCCATGAGCTTCGCCTGCTCGGCGGCCAGCGCGTCGTCCTCGCCCGGCCGGGGGTCGACCGCGGCGATCTCGTCGAGACCGAACCGCAGCAGGTCGGCCTCGCGGGCGCGGGCCATGGCCTCGGACTCCAGCTCGGCGAGCTCGTGGGCGGCGGTGCGCCGCTCGGCGAAGTCGGCGCGGTACCGCGCGAGCTCGGCTGGCCGGGCGTGCTCGTCGAGCAGCTCACGCTGCCGGTCGGGGTTCGACAGCCGGATCTGCCCGGACTGCCCGTGGATGGTGGCGAACTCCCCGATGAGGTCAGCCAGCGTGGACACAGGCACCCCGGCCCCGCCGACGACCGCCCGGGAGCGGCCCTGGGCAGACACCTGCCGCAGCGTGACGAGCTCGCCGTCGTCGACGTCCCCGCCGAACTCGAGCACGCGCCCGGCGATGCCGTCGCCGACCTCCCAGCGGCCCTCGACGACGGCGCGCGGGGCCCCGCGGCGGACGATGCCCGCGTCCGCCCTCGCACCGAGGAGGTGCCCGAGGCCGGAGACGATCATCGTCTTGCCGGCGCCCGTCTCACCTGTGAGTGCGGTCAGGCCGGGGCCGAGTTCCAGGGTCGACTCGTCGACCACCCCGAAGGCGGTCAGCTTCAGTGCGGTGAGCATCAGGCGTTCTTCCTCCGCCAGCCGTCCACCGGCAGGGCGAACTTCTTGACGAGCCGCGTCGTGAAGGGCTGCTCCCCCAGCCGCGCGATGCGCAGCGGCTCGGCGTCGGCCGTCACACGGACCCGCTCGCCGGGGTCGAGGTCGTGGCTCCGTCGCCCGTCGCACCACAGGATGCCGGCGGTGGTGGCGTCGGCAGGCACGTCGAGACTCACCTGGGACGAGGGGCTCAGCACCATGGGCCGGTTGAAGAGCGCGTGGGCGGCCAGCGGCACGACGACGATCGCCTGGACGTCGGGCCACACGATGGGGCCGCCGGCCGAGAAGCCGTAGGCGGTGGAGCCGGTCGGGGTCGCGACGAGCACTCCGTCGCATCCCCACAGGGACAGGGGGCGTTCGTCGATGCTGACCATCACGCTCAGCATGCGCTCGCGGGCCACCTTCTCGAGCGAGACCTCGTTGACGGCGGGCGAGCGCCAGGCCTCGATGCCGTCGGCGTCGAGCACGCTGACCTGCAGCGTGAGCCGCTCCTCCACGTGGTAGCGGCGCTCCGCGACGACCGACGGCAGCTCGTCGATGTCGGAGGGCTCGAGTTCCGCGAGGAATCCGACGTGGCCGAGGTTCACCCCCAGCAGCGGAACTCCGAGCGGCTTGGCCCACTCGGCGGCGCGCAGAATGGTGCCGTCTCCGCCGAACACGACGCAGATCTCGGCAGGATCGCCGTTCAGCTGCCGGATGTCCGCGCCCGGGACGGCCCGGCGGATGGCGTCGATGTGCTGGTCCTGGATCAGGAAGTCGAAGCCCATGTCATGCAGCGCGGCGATGAACGAGACCGCCTTGCCGACGGCGTCCTCGCGTGTCGAGTGGATGAGGACCGCCACCGTTCGCTGCTTCACGGGCACAGCCTAACGAAGAACTCGACATTGCCAGACGTCCCCGGCAACCTCGACTCCCCCCGCCACCTCTCGCGCCAGCCGAGCTCCGCTGCGGCGGCGACGACACCGTCGACGGCCTTCCTGCGCAGCCGCGGGTCGTGGACGATGCCACCCCTGCCGAGGCGTTCGCGGCCGACCTCAAACTGCGGCTTGACAAGGAGCAGCGCCTCGCCGTCCGCGCTCAGCGCGCCCAGCAGACGCGGCAGCAGGATCGTCAGTGAGATGAAGGACACGTCTCCCACGATGAGGTCGACGGGCTCGCCGTCGAGGTGCTCCAGCGTCAGGTCGCGCAGGTTGAGCCCCTCGTAGACCCGCACGCGCGGGTCGTCGCGAATGAGGTCGGCGAGCTGGCCGTGGCCGACGTCGACCGCGTACACGGCCTCCGCGCCACGCTCCAGGCAGACCTGCGTGAAGCCTCCGGTGGACGCGCCGGCGTCCAGCACCCGGCGCGGCACCTGCACGCCGCTGTCGTCGAGTGCGCCGATCAGCTTGTGCGCCGCACGGGAGACCCACTTCTCCGCCTCTGCAGCGATGGTCTGCTCGTCGGTCACGGGCCACGACGGCTTGGTGATCGTGCGGCCGTCCACCGTGACGTGACCGGCCCGGATCAGGGCGGCTGCCTGCGTCCGGGACCTGGCGAGCCCCTGGGAGACGAGGGCGACGTCGAGCCTCATCGCGGCACCCCCGGGATGCCTGGCTGCGCGACGGAGGGATCGTTGCTCAGCACCGCAGCCAGCGTGCGCTGGGCGACGTCGAGGCGGGCCGCCTGCTCCGCCAGCGGGAGCCGGTCGACGCCCACGAGCCCGTCCATGGTCTCCGCAACCAGCTCGACACGCCGCACGTCGGCCGGAGCGGCGCTGCGCGGCGTGAGCTGGGTCATCGCAGGAGATCCAGCGAGTTCAGGACCGCGGAGATGTCGATGCCGAAGCGCCACCGGGCCTGCAGCGCGGCCCACAGCGCGTCGAGCTGCTCGTCGCGCGTGACGGGGCGGGTCGACAGCCAGCCCAGACCGTCGGTGAAATCGACCTCCTGGTAGCCGCAGGTGTACCGCTGGCCCTCGAGGAATGCCTCCCGCGGCGGCTCCAGCAGGGCTGCGGCGTCGAAGCCGATCCAGGTGGGCCGGAACTCCGGGGCCGCGTCGGCGAGGTCGGCCTTGCCGTGCGCCCCCGTGAAGACGAAGAGCGAGTCCATGCCGACGTTGTTCGCGCCGAGGATGTCCGTGTCGGTCCGGTCGCCGACGAAGATCGGGTGCTGCGCGCCGATCCTCAGGACGGTCTCGTCGAGCAGTGGCCGGAACGGCTTGCCGGCGATCAACGGGTCGACGTCGACGCAGACCCGCACGATCGCGATCTGGGACCCGAGGCCGGGGACGATGCCCCGGTCGGTGGGGCGGGTCAGGTCGGGGTTCGTCGCATACCAGGCAGCGCCGCGCTGGACGGCCAGTGCGGCCTGCTCGATCTGCGACCACACCAGCTGCGGGTGGTAGCCCTGCACGACCGCGACGGGGTCGTCGTCGAGGGAGTCGACGACGACGAAGCCCGCTCCGGTGAGCTGCTGCCGCAACGCGTCGGTGCCGACGGCCAGCAGTCGGGAGCCCGCCGGCAGGTCGGCCGCCAGCATGCGCAGCGTGGCCTGCGTCGAGTTCACGACGTCGTCCTGCGAGGCCCTGATCCCGAGGCTCGTGAGGTGCTCGGCGACGGTGGCGGGCGTGCGGGCCGCGTTATTCGTCACGAACCCCAGGTGGGTGCCGCGCGAGCGCAGCTCCTCCAGCGCCTCGGGGACCCCGTCGACCGCCTTCGGGCCCAGATAGATGACACCGTCGAGGTCGAACAGGGCGGCGTCGTACGACTCGGCCAACGCGCGCACCGTCACTTCCCGTCCTCCTCGGGCTCCTCATCGGCCTCGAAGACCTCAGGCCCGACCGGTCCGTCGTCCGTCGGCAGCTCGACCCGGTCCGAGGGGGCGATGGCCTCGTCGTCAGTCTCCTCCATCTCCTCGGCCGCCTCGTCCGTCTCCTCGAGCGCGGACTCTTCCGCGTCGGGGCCGAGGTCCTCCAACTCCTCGTCGACGGCTTCGGATTCGTCGACGAGCTCCTCCGCGGCGTCGTCCTCCGTCTCCTCGGCATCCTCCTCAAGGGAGAAGTCGTCGGGCAGCACGACCCCGTCGAGGGTCGCGATGCGGTCGGAGGTGTCGAGCTCGCTGTTGTAGTCGAGCTGGGCGGCCGCGGTGAACCACTGGCGGGCGCCGGCCTTGTCACCGGACTCCTCGAGCAGGTTCGCGTAGGCGTAGCGCAGGCGGGCCTGGTGGTAGGGGCTGCCGATCTTGCGACCGATCGCCGCCTTCAGCAGGCGAAGCGCCTCGGCGCGCTGGCCGAGCTGGTCCCGGATGCCCGACTCGACGAGCAGTGCCTCGATCCGCAGCGCGATATCGCGGGTCTGCGGGTCGAGCTCGGCGAGGACCTCGAGGGCGTCGCGCGGGCGGCCGAGGGCGCGCTCGCAGTCGGCGATGACGGGCAGCAGTTCGTCGCCACCGTTCATCCGCCGCAGGGCCCGGAACTCGCGCAGGGCCACGGCGTACTCGCCCGCCGCGTAGGCGGTCAGCGCTGCCGCCTCACGGACGACCGGGAGCCGGCCTGCGCGGCGACGGGCTGCCTCCGCGTGACGGAAGGCCAGCTCAGGGTCCTCGTCGATGAGCCTGCCGGCGGCCCAGATGTGGGCGCCGACGGTCTCGGCGAGGTCCTTGGGTAGGCCCTTGAGCTCGGCGCGGACGCCCATCGGCAGCTCGTTGGCGTCGAAGGCCTCCGGCGCGCCCGGCTCGTCGGCGCGTGCCGTGGTGCCGGGGTGTGCCTGGTACTCCTCGCGGTCCTGCGGGGCGCGGTGCCACGGCTTGCGCGTGTCTTGCCTGTCGTCGTCGCGGTCGTTGCTCCACTGGCGACGCTCCCCGTCGCCCTCACGGCGCGGACTCCGGTCATCACGGTTGTAACCACCGCCGGAGCGGTTGCCCTGGTAACCGCCCGAACGGTTGCCCTGGTACCCGCCGGAGCGGTTGTCGTCGCGGTTGCTGTTCCACTGGCGACGCTCCCCGTCGCCTTCACGACGCGGACCACGATCGTCGCGGTTGTACCCGCCGGACCGGTTGCCCTGGTAGCCACCACGGTTCCCGCGGTACCCGCCGGAGCGGTTGTCATCGCGGTTGTAGCCGCCGGAGCGGTTGCCCTGGTACCCGCCGGAGCGGTTGTCGTCGCGGTTGTTGTTCCACTGGCGACGCTCCCCGTCGCCTTCACGACGCGGACCACGGTCGTCGCGGTTGTAGCCGCCCGACCGGTTGCCCTGGTAGCCACCACGATCGCCACCGGAGCGGTTGCCCTGGTACCCACCACGGTCACCACCGGAGCGGTTGCCCTGGTACCCACCACGGTCACCACCGGACCGGTTGCCCTGGTACTCACCACGGTCACCACCGGACCGGTTGCCCTGGTACCCACCGGAGCGGTTGTCGTCACGGTTCCCGCGGTACCCTCCGGAGCGGTTGTCATCGCGGTTGTTGTTCCACTGGCGACGCTCCCCGTCGCCCTCACGACGCGGACCACGGTCGTCGCGGTTGTAGCCGCCCGACCGGTTGCCCTGGTACCCACCACGATCGCCACCGGAGCGGTTGCCCTGGTACCCACCACGATCGCCACCGGAGCGGTTGCCCTGGTACCCACCACGGTCACCACCGGAGCGGTTGCCCTGGTACCCACCACGGTCACCACCGGAGCGGTTGCCCTGGTACCCACCACGGTCACCACCGGAGCGGTTGCCCTGGTACCCACCACGGTCACCACCGGATCGGTTGCCCTGGTACCCGCCCGAGCGGTTGTCGTCACGGTTCCCGCGGTACCCGCCTGAGCGGTTGTCATCGCGGTTGTAGCCGCCGGAGCGGTTGCCCTGGTAGCCGCTGCGGTTGTCATCGCGGTTGTTGTTCCACTGGCGACGCTCCCCGTCGCCTTCACGACGCGGACCACGGTCGTCGCGGTTGTAGCCGCCCGACCGGTTGCCCTGGTACCCACCACGATCGCCGCCGGAACGGTTCCCCTGATATCCGCCACGGTTGTCGTCGCGGCTCCCGCGATATCCGCCGGAACGGTTGTCATCGCGGCTGTTGTTCCACTGGCGACGCTCCCCGTCACCTTCACGGCGCGGACCTCGATCGCCTCCGGAGGATCCGTGTCCCGAGTTGTGGGGACGCTGCTCGCCGTCCGGCGTGGAGTTTTCAGTCGACATAACCTCTATCATCCCAGCTTCGGCGCGCAACCCCTAACCGGAGGGGTGGTTGCGACGGGACCGGTGGGGACTAGCCGCCGATGCCTGCGCGGTCTCTGACAGCTGTCAACATCCACGGGAATGGGCAGGTGCCAACCGAGCTGCGGTCCGGCGCGCTTCAGCGAGAGAGCGCGACGTCGGGCACGATCGTCGCCTGGTGGTAGCGCAGCTGGAGGCCCGTCTTGCCGCGTATCCAGATGGAGACGTGCCTCGACACGCGCAACCCCTGTCGTGCCTGGTAGGTGACCATGATCACCTTGTTGCTCAGTTCCTGGACGTTCCAGTCCTCCGTCGCGACCTTCGGCCAGTCCTCCTCGCTGAGGAGACCAGCGATGATCTGCTTCCGGGACCAGAGGTGCCCCGAGCGACCGACCTCGGTGAACTCCGGATGGAACAGCAGCTCCAGCCGTGCGGCGTTCGCGCGGGTGGGCGAGGTCAGTAGCTCCTTCTCAAGCCGAACGACGTCCTGACCCGATGCCTTGTCCATCCTCCCAACCTACGCACCCCTCGTGTCACTCGCCACTCGAGCCCACTTCGACAAGCGGCTGAACCACCCTTGCGGCGATCCGGCGCTTCCCTCACCCAGACCTCTCGCCCAACTCCACGGCATGCTGAACCATCCCTGGTTGGGGTTCTCCGCAAATTGTGGACACGTGCCGCTTACGCGGCTTGATCCTTGGTGACCCGGCCGGTGTCGGTCTGGGTCTTGGTGGTTTCGAACTCGACGGGGCGTTGGTAGCCCAGGGCTGAGTGACGTCGTCGTCGGTTGTAGACGACCTCGATCCAGCGGGCGACCTCCCGTCGGGCTTGGGCCCGGGTCGGCCAGGTGTGCCGGTGGTAGAACTCGTGCTTCAGCGTGGACCAGAACGACTCAGCCATCGCGTTGTCGAAGCACACCCCGGTGCGTCCCATCGACTGCTCCACCCCGAGGCGTTTCGCGGCGCGGTGCAGTTGGTCGGAGGTGTACTGCGTGCCGCGGTCGGCATGGAACACGACCTGCCCCGGGACGTCACCACGGAGGGTTCTCGCCATAGTCAACGCGCGTTCGACCAGGTCACTGTCCTGGTGGGAGTCCATCGCCCAGCCCAGCACCCGCCGGGAACACCCGTCACGCACCACACACAGGTAGAGCCAGCCCTCCCCGGTCCGCAGGTAGGTGATGTCCGAGACCCACACCCTGTTCAACTCTCCCGTGTCCCACTCGCGGCTGACCCGGTCGGGAATGTGGTGAGTCGGGACCCCCGGGATCGTGGTCACCGGCGAGAACGAGCGCGGGGAGATCCCCTCCAGACCCTGCCGACGCAACGACGAAGCGACCGTCTTCACGTTGACTGCCGTGCCCTCCTGGTGGAGATCAGCGGTGATCCTCGGCGCGCCGTAGACCTGGTCAGAGGCCTCATGCAGAGCACGGACCCGTTCATCCAAGCTCGCCTGCCGGCGAGCCCGGCTGCTCGGACCAGCCACGCGGCGCTGGGCCCACTGGTAGTAACCCGACCTGGACACCCGCAACAGCCGCGCCATCCGGGCCACCTCAAAGTTGGCCTTCTCCGCCGCCATCAGTTCGAACCGTTCGATCGTGGTGGCTTCGACGCGAAGAAGGCAGCTGCTTTTCCCAGGAACTCGTTGTCCTTGCGTAGCTCGCTGACTTCCCGACGCAACCGCTTCAACTCGGCCCGCTCGTCCAAGCTCAGATCGCCGTCGGGCTCGCCAGCGTCCCGATCACGCTCCGCCTGGACCCACCGCCCCAACAGCTGGGACCCGATACCCAACTCCTGGGCCACATGCGCGATCGGCCGCCCGGTGTCGATCACCAACCGAGCCGCCTCGGCCCGATACTCCGCCGTGTACCTCCGACGACTCTTCTTCTCTGCTGCCATCAGGCACCCTCCCGCGGAACCCACGATCCCGCTTACTCAGGTGTCCACAAATCCAGGGTAGGCCCATGGTTTGATGCCGCTGTCTTTTTGAGTTGAGAGGATGGCGTCATGCCGAAGTTGATTGATCCAGAGGTCCGTGAGCGGGCCATCCGGCTGGTGCTCGAGCACCGGTCCGAGTATCCCTCGAACGCGAAAGCGATCGCGGCTGTCGCCCGCCAGGAGGGTGTGGGTGCGGAGTCCCTTCGACGGTGGGTTGTGCAGGCCGAGATCGATGCGAGCGACCGTGAGGGCCAGACCAGCGAAGAACACGCCGAGATCCGCCGGCTGAAGGCGGAGGACAAGCGGCTCCAGGAAGACGTCGCGATCCTGAAAGCCGCGGCGACTCTCTTCGCGGGGGAACTCGACCCCCGCAACCGCTGATACTGGGCTTCATCGACCAGACGAGGTCGGAGGGGCACGCGGTCGAGTCGATCATCCGCGTCCTGCGAGAGCAGGACGTCACGATCGCCGCGCGCACCTACCGGGTCTGGCTACGTCCCCGAGTCGCGGCCAGGACGGTCACCGATGCGATGGTCACCGACGCGGTCCGTGACGCCGCCTGGCGGGTCGAGACGCTGCCCGACGGGACCACCCGTCGGCGGATGACCCCGGAGGGCCTCTATGGGCGCAAGAGGATGACCGCACTGATCCGCCGCACCGCCATCTGTAACGCGTCCCGAGGCGCGGTGGACCGTACGATGCGGACGCTTGGCCTCTCAGGCATCACGAGGGCCAAGGGCATCCGCACCACGATCCCGGCCAAGGACGGGATCCGTGCCGGGGACCTGCTGAACCGGGACTTCACCGCACCCCGGCCGGATCACACCTGGGTGACGGACTTCACCAACGTGCGCACCTGGGCGGGATGGGTGCATGTCGCGGGATGGGGGTTGGCCGAGCATTCCCCGACTATCGCCGGGGTGAGGCTGAAAGAACGGCAAGAGCGGCGCGCTGGAGACTAGGCGGGTCGCTGTGGAGGTTCCCGGCCCACTCGTCACGAGTGGGCCGGGCCCCCGTCTCCCCCTGAGCGCCAGCTGTGTCCCCCCAGTCACAGGCACCGCTCACGTCCGGGATCCGGGTGCCCACCTGGAGCACCCTTCCCCTTCCCGAAAGGGTTCGAAGCGTGGCGTACTCGGCCACGGCACTCACTATGACGCACCCCGCCGACAAAAAGAGCACGTTTCACCAGAACGCGCACACCTTTCCTGCGGGCCCCCTCCCAGAGCCACTCACGCGCGCGCTCCTCGCAACCTCTCCCCGTCTGGCCGGCCCCTCGGCTGCATGAGCACGACACACTTGTCATGGAGGGATTCTGGGAGTGTGAACGTTGACACCGTTGGTGGGCAGGAGGATCTGCTCACCGCAAGGCCACGGCGTCCTGTCGTCGACGAATGATGGACCGGGCTCATGCCTCACGGAGGTCGGGACGTGACCGGGCCGAGGGGTCCGGAGGTCGTGTGCGGTTCTCGTCACACGACCAGGGCGAATCGGGCACTGAACCATTCTCGGGGTCGACGTCTGCGTCTGTGGCAACGCCGCGGTCGTGAGGTGGAGGCTCGCGACCGATCCACCCACGCCAGTGATGTCCAGCGCGACGGTGCCGTCTCTCGCCCTGATGACCGCGGGCGTGCCGGTGCTTCTCGTGGCGATGTGCGCTCGTGAGTTCCGGACCGGGGAAGAGCCGGTCCGCACCCTCGACCACGGTCCCCTCCCCCACCGTCGGGGGTGTGAGAGTACGACGCACTTGTCATGGAGGGATTCCGGGGGTGTGACCGCTGACATCGTCGGTGGACAGGAGGATTTGCTCACCGGGTCCGGACAAGAAGCTCGCCAGGTTGTTGTGCGTTTTTCGTGACCGGACCGGGGAGAATCGGGCACTGCACGATTCTGGGGCGACGAGGCCAGTGCATGTGGGGTGGGGTGGTGTGCGGTTTTCGTGCCGGGACCGACCAGAATCGGGCACTGCACGATTCTCGGGCGACGAGGCCCGGGGCGTGCGGGGGCTGGGTCGCAGTGTGTGGTCGGTGTGTGTGGGTCGCAGTGAACTGGATGGGGGGTGTGGGGATGAAAAAAGAGAGAGCACCCGACCCGGCATGGGGGTGGGTGCTCTCTCTTGTAAGTGTTGGTCCGGCGGCGTCCTAGTCTCCCACAGCGTCCCCGCTGCAGTACCATCGGCGCTGAGAAGCTTAACTTCCGGGTTCGGGATGGGACCGGGTGTTTCCTTCTCGCTATGACCACCGAAACAGTTATTGAACTCTACCACGAACAACCCTCACACTCACAACCCGCAAGGATCGCGTGGGGGGTTGTCTCGATCGTTGTTCGAGACATTACACAGTGGACGCGTAGCATCTTTGTAGAAGACAAGCCCTCGGCCTATTAGTATCGGTCAGCTCCACACATTACTGTGCTTCCACGTCCGACCTATCAACCCTGTGGTCTACAGGGGGCCTTACCAGATTATTCTGTGGGAGCCCTCATCTTGAAGCGTGCTTCCCGCTTAGATGCTTTCAGCGGTTATCACTTCCCAACGTAGCCAACCAGCCGTGCTCCTGGTGGAACAACTGGCACACCAGAGGTTAGTCCGTCCCGGTCCTCTCGTACTAAGGACAGCTCTTCTCAAGACTCCTACGCGCGCAGCGGATAGGGACCGAACTGTCTCACGACGTTCTAAACCCAGCTCGCGTGCCGCTTTAATGGGCGAACAGCCCAACCCTTGGGACCGACTCCAGCCCCAGGATGCGACGAGCCGACATCGAGGTGCCAAACCATGCCGTCGCTATGGACGCTCGGGCAAGATCAGCCTGTTATCCCCGGGGTACCTTTTATCCGTTGAGTCCTGGCGCTTCCATGTGCCACCAGAAGATCACTAGTCCCGACTTTCGTCCCTGCTCGAGATGTCTCTCTCGCAGTCAAGCTCCCTTGTGCACTTACACTCGAAACCTGATTGCCAACCAGGCTGAGGGAACCTTTGGGCGCCTCCGTTACCTTTTAGGAGGCGACCGCCCCAGTCAAACTACCCATCAGGCACTGTCCCTGATCCAGATAATGGACCTAGGTTAGATAACCAGAGTGACCAGAGTGGTATTTCAACGATGACTCCACCCGAACTGGCGTCCGGGCTTCACAGTCTCCCACCTATCCTACACAAGTCACACCGATCACCAATACCAAACTATAGTAAAGGTCCCGGGGTCTTTCCGTCCTGCTGCGCGTAACGAGCATCTTTACTCGTAATGCAATTTCGCCGAGTTCGTGGTGGAGACAGCGCCCAAATCGTTACTCCATTCGTGCAGGTCGGAACTTACCCGACAAGGAATTTCGCTACCTTAGGATGGTTATAGTTACCACCGCCGTTTACTGGGGCTTAAGTTCAAGGCTTCACACCGAAGTGTTGACCCTTCCCCTTAACCTTCCAGCACCGGGCAGGAGTCAGTCCGTATACATCGTCTTTCGACTTGGCACGGACCTGTGTTTTTAGTAAACAGTCGCTTGGGCCTGGTCTCTGCGACCCTCAACGCTTTCGAAGCAAGTTCTACTACGTATCAGGTCCCCCTTATCCCGAAGTTACGGGGGTATTTTGCCGAGTTCCTTCACCACGATTATCTCGATCGCCTTGGTATTCTCTACCTATCCACCTGTGTCGGTTTAGGGTACGGGCGGCTCATATCTCGCTCACGAAGCTTTTCTAGGCAGCATAGGATCACTCCAACCACACCAAAAGGTGTGGACACATCATGTCTCAGGCTCTAATGAGACGCGGATTTGCCTACGTCTCACCCTACACACTTGACCCGGTATAGCCATACCCGGGAGGAGCTACCTTCCTGCGTCCCTCCGCAGCTTGCCTACTATAAGATCGGATCACAGACTCAACACAACCCCGACAACCCGAAGGCCATCAGGAGAAGTGTCTTGCATGCTTAGCATCACTCACCTCGGCAGGGGCGATATTTCGCCGGTCACGGGAATATCAACCCGTTGTCCATCGACTACGCCTGTCGGCCTCGCCTTAGGTCCCGACTAACCCAGGGCAGATTAGCTTGACCCTGGAACCCTTGGATATTCGGCGGACGGGTTTCTCACCCGTCATTCGCTACTCATGCCTGCATTCTCACTCGTGTGCTCTCCACGACTGGGTCACCCCGCCGCTTCAACGCGCACACGACGCTCCCCTACCCATCCAAACAACCTTACGGCCTATACGTTTGAATGCCATAGCTTCGGCGGATAACTTGAGCCCCGCTAAATTGTCGGCGCAGAATCACTTGACCAGTGAGCTATTACGCACTCTTTCAAGGGTGGCTGCTTCCAAGCCAACCTCCTGGTTGTCTCCGCAACTCCACATCCTTTTCCACTTAGTTACCGCTTAGGGGCCTTAGCTGATGATCTGGGCTGTTTCCCTCTCGACAATGAAGCTTATCCCCCACTGTCTCACTGCCGCACTCTCACTTACCGGCATTCGGAGTTTGACTGATTTCGGTAAGCTGTTGGGCCCCCTAGACCATTCAGTGCTCTACCTCCGGTAAGAAACATGCGACGCTGCACCTAAATGCATTTCGGGGAGAACCAGCTATCACGGAGTTTGATTGGCCTTTCACCCCTATCCACAGCTCATCTCCTCGGTTTTCAACCCAAGTGAGTTCGGTCCTCCACGACGTCTTACCGTCGCTTCAACCTGGCCATGGATAGATCACTCCGCTTCGGGTCTAGAGCACGCGACTCAAACGCCCTATTAGGACTCGCTTTCGCTACGGCTACCCCACACGGGTTAACCTCGCCACGTACCACTAACTCGCAGGCTCATTCTTCAAAAGGCACGCCGTCACCCCGAAGGGCTCCGACGGATTGTATGCGATCGGTTTCAGGTACTATTTCACTCCCCTCCCGGGGTACTTTTCACCTTTCCCTCACGGTACTTGTCCGCTATCGGTCACCAAGGAGTATTTAGGCTTAGCAGATGGTCCTGCCAGATTCAAGCGGAATTTCAGGGGTTCCGCCCTACTTGGGGACACTCTCAAGAGTGGAAAGCTTACGTCTACAGGAGTATTACCTTCTCTGCTGTGGCCTTCGCAGCACACTTCAACTTCACTAACCATTTCTAACTCTTCGACCGTTCAACAGCACGGTCCGAGAGACCCCACAACCCCCCAGCTGCAACGCCTGTCAGCTATCACACAACTGAGGTTTGGCCTCTTCCGCTTTCGCTCGCCACTACTCACGGAATCACTATTGTTTTCTCTTCCTGAGGGTACTGAGATGTTTCACTTCCCCCCGTTCCCTCCAACTGCCCTATACATTCAGGCAGAGGTCGCCGGACATGACTCCGGTATTTCAAGGTTTCCCTATTCGGACATCCTCGGATCAAAGCTTGTTTACCAACTCCCCGAGGCTTATCGCAGGTTACAACGTCCTTCATCGGCTCTTGGTGCCAAGGCATCCACCGATCGCACTTAGTAGCTTGTCAATAATCTGCAAAGATGCTCGCGTCCACTGTGAAATTCTCAAAAAACGAGCGAGCCCACCACCAGACACCAACCACCAACAGATGACCAGGCCGGCAAGCAGTCCGCAAGAAGGCGCCACCAACAGGCAACCGACCCTTCAGGACCCAACAACGTGCAAACAAGCCACCCCACCACTTCCCACTCCCAGAAACCTGGGTTGTACTCGCGAGGGACGACTCTCAGTCAATGTTCCACCAACCAGAACCCTCCAGCCGGGAACACACGCCCCGGAACTGAAGTGAATTGAACAAACCAACCACACGGGCCGGCCTGCCAAAAGCTCCTTAGAAAGGAGGTGATCCAGCCGCACCTTCCGGTACGGCTACCTTGTTACGACTTAGTCCTAATTACCGGTCCCACCTTCGACAGCTCCCTCCCAAAAAGGGTTAGGCCACCGGCTTCGGGTGTTACCGACTTTCATGACTTGACGGGCGGTGTGTACAAGCCCCGGGAACGTATTCACCGCAGCGTTGCTGATCTGCGATTACTAGCGACTCCGACTTCATGGGGTCGAGTTGCAGACCCCAATCCGAACTGAGACCGGCTTTTTGAGATTCGCTCACCCTCACAGGCTCGCAGCTCTTTGTACCGGCCATTGTAGCATGCGTGAAGCCCTGGACATAAGGGGCATGATGACTTGACGTCATCCCCACCTTCCTCCGAGTTGACCCCGGCGGTCTCCTATGAGTCCCCGGCATGACCCGCTGGCAACATAGGACGAGGGTTGCGCTCGTTGCGGGACTTAACCCAACATCTCACGACACGAGCTGACGACAGCCATGCACCACCTGTATACCGACCAAAAAGGGGCACCTATCTCTAGATGTTTCCGGCATATGTCAAACCCAGGTAAGGTTCTTCGCGTTGCATCGAATTAATCCGCATGCTCCGCCGCTTGTGCGGGGCCCCGTCAATTCCTTTGAGTTTTAGCCTTGCGGCCGTACTCCCCAGGCGGGGTACTTAATGCGTTAGCTGCGGCACGGAGAACGTGGAATGTCCCCCACACCTAGTACCCACCGTTTACGGCGTGGACTACCAGGGTATCTAAGCCTGTTTGCTCCCCACGCTTTCGCTTCTCAGCGTCAGGAAAGGTCCAGAGAACCGCCTTCGCCACTGGTGTTCCTCCTGATATCTACGCATTCCACCGCTTCACCAGGAATTCCATTCTCCCCTACCTTCCTCAAGTCTGCCCGTATCGAAAGCAGGCTCAGGGTTAAGCCCTGAGTTTTCACTCCCGACGCAACAAACCGCCTACAAGCTCTTTACGCCCAATAAATCCGGACAACGCTCGCACCCTACGTATCACCGCGGCTGCTGGCACGTAGTTAGCCGGTGCTTCTTCTCCCACTACCGTCACTCTCGCTTCGTCATGGATGAAAGCGGTTTACAACCCGAAGGCCGTCATCCCGCACGCGGCGTTGCTGCATCAGACTTCCGTCCATTGTGCAATATTCCCCACTGCTGCCTCCCGTAGGAGTTTGGGCCGTATCTCAGTCCCAATGTGGCCGGTCAACCTCTCAGTCCGGCTACCCGTCGAAGCCTTGGTGAGCCACTACCTCACCAACAAGCTGATAGGCCGCGAGTCCATCCCTGACCGCCGGAACTTTCCAACAACACCCATGCAGGCATCGCAGAATATCCAGTATTAGCACCTGTTTCCAGATGTTATCCCAGAGTCAAGGGCAGGTTACTCACGTGTTACTCACCCGTTCGCCACTCGTGTACCCCCGAAAGGGCCTTACCGTTCGACTTGCATGTGTTAAGCACGCCGCCAGCGTTCGTCCTGAGCCAGGATCAAACTCTCCGTTGAAAACATTTCAGCACCCACCAACCACCAGGCCAGCAGGAAAACACTGTCAACAAAAAGAAGACACTGACAAACAGAAACAACCAAAACTGGCTGAATCAATCAATCAATCTCAAAGAAAAAACCGCGACACAACCACAAAGGATCATGCCGACGGGGTAAAAACGCGACAAACAACCCAGAAAACTGAATTGCTTGGTGCATCAATAAAAATGGCATTGACTTAAAGCACGCTGTTGAGTTCTCAAGTTTCGGGTACACACCGCGCCAACCCAGACAAAAACCTGTCCGAATCAACCCCGGGGCAACTCCACCAACTCTACTCCCCAAATCTCCACACTGTCAAACCAGCATTTCGAACCAGATCGTATCGAGTTGTTTCGGCCGCCGTAGCGACCTGTCCGACTTTACTCTTTCACATTCACCCCGTCAAATCGAGCGGAACTCGATTCAGGCGGAATACGAAGGAGCTGATCAACCGTTCCCGGCCGATCCATTCGTTCACGTCGCGTTTGCGACCCGTTGAACTTTACTCCCCTATTTCCTAGGCCGTCAAATTGGCCTGCGGGGTAATTGCGCTGTTGATTTGTCGGTTCTGTCCGCCGAGGCGGACCACCACTTCCCTCACGGGACCAGGCTCTGCCGACGGACCAAGTGGGTTCCATGCGAACGCACACTCGCCCGGTCAACGTTGAGTCTGGGATGGTGACCCCGGGTCCGTCCTGTTTCCAGTCCGGTGCACCAACGGGGCTCGGTGAACTATACGGGGTCGTTGGCCTGTTCGCAACTCACGGGTGATGCACGCGCGGCCGGCTCCCCGGGGGGGTGCCGGCCGCGCCTGCCGGGGTGCCTGGTCAGCCTCGAACCACGGCTCCCACCGTCTTGCGTCCCCGCCGCAGGATCGCGTAGCGACCGTGCAGCAGGAGCTCCCCCGTCAGCAGGAGTTCGGGGTCGGTCACCTTCTCGTTGTTCAGGTAGGCGCCTCCCTCGGCGACTGCGCGACGCGCCGCCCCCTTGGAGTCCACGAGGCCGGCGGCGACGAGCGCGTCGACGATCGTCACGTCGCCGTCGACCTCGGCACCCTTGACCTCACGCACCACACCGTCGAGCGTGTGCGCGGACAGCTCCTGGAGCTCTCCTCTGCCGAACAGGGCCTGGGCGGCCGCGGCGGCTGCCTCCCGCTCCGCCCGGCCGTGCACCAGATCGGTCACGTCGTCGGCCAGGGCGCGCTGGGCCTCCCGCTTGTACGGAGCGTCGATCGTGGCCTGCTCGAGCGTCTCGATCTCCTCCCTGCTACGGAAGGAGAAGACCTTCAGGTAGTCGATGACCTTCGCGTCCTCCGCGTTCAGGAAGAACTGGTGGAAGGCATACACGGACGTCAGGTTCTCGTCGAGCCACACGGTCCCGGACTCCGTCTTGCCGAACTTGGTGCCGTCGGCCTTCGTGAGAAGGGGCGTCGCCATCGCGTGCACCTTGCCCTGGTCGCTCCTGCGGATGAGCTCGACTCCCGCCGTGAGGTTGCCCCACTGGTCGGAGCCGCCCGTCTGCAGCGTCACGCCGTGGCGCCTGTTGAGCTCGCGGTAGTCCATCGACTGCAGCAGCACGTACGAGAACTCCGTGTAGGAGATGCCGGACTCGAGGCGTCGGGCCACGACGTCGCGCGCCAGCATGCGGTTGACCGGGAAGTGCTTGCCGACGTCGCGTAGGAAGTCCAGCACGGACATCTGGCTCGTCCAGTCGTAGTTGTTGACCATCGTGGCGGCGTTGTCACCCTCGAAGGAGACGAACCGCTCGACCTGGGCGCGGATCTTGTCGACCCACCCGTGCACGACGTCAACGGAGTTCATCACCCGCTCCCCCGCCTCCTTGGGGTCGCCGATCAATCCGGTGGCGCCGCCGACGAGCATGAAGGGCCTGTGGCCTGCCTGCTGGAGGCGGCGGGCGAGGAGGAGCTGGACGAGGTTTCCGGTGTGGACGCTCTGCGCCGTGGGGTCGAAGCCCACATAGAACTTGACGGGGCCCTCGTCCAGGTGCGCCGCCAGGGCGTCGCGGTCGGTCGAGTGGGCGATGAGCCCACGCCAGGCAAGGTCGTCAAGAGTTGCGTTCACGAGGCCCAAGCCTAGGACATGACGCAGCCGGGGTCCTGTTCGAACCCCGGCTGTCCGTGACCTCAGGCGGTCGCCGCCCAGGCGCCGAGCTCCGCTCGCGCGGCGTCCAGTTCGCCGAGCTGGTCCCTGACGCGGTCGGGGGCTGTGCCGCCGCGTCCGTTGCGCGAGGCGACGGAGCCCTCGACCGTGAGCACGTCGAGGACGCCCTCGTCCAGGTGTTCGGAGATCTTCGGCAGATCCTCCCTGGACAGGTCCTGCAGCGTGATGCCACCGGCCTCGCAGTACCGGACGGTCTCGCCGGCCACCTCGTGCGCGACGGCGAAGGGGACGCCGGAGCGGACCAGGTGGTCCGCCACATCGGTCGCCAGCGAGAAGCCCTTCGGCGCGACCTCCGCCATCCGCTCCGGGTGGAACGTCAGCGTCCCGACCATCCCCGCGACGGCGGGCACCAGCACGTGCAGCTGGTCCAAGCCGTCGAAGATGGGCTCCTTGTCCTCCTGCAGGTCGCGGTTGTAGGCGAGCGGCAGCCCCTTGAACGTCGCCAGCAGCCCGGCCAGGTTCCCGATGAGTCGACCGGCTTTGCCGCGCGCCAGCTCGGCGACGTCCGGGTTCTTCTTCTGGGGCATGATCGACGACCCCGTCGACCAGGCGTCGTCCAGCGTCGCGAACCCGAACTCCGCCGTGCACCAGAGGATCACGTCCTCGCTCAGCCGCGACAGGTCGACGCCGATCTGCGCGAGGACGTAGGCCGCCTCCGCAGTCAGGTCGCGCGCAGCGGTGCCGTCGATGGAGTTGGGGACCGACGAGTCGAAGCCCAGCTCCCGCGCGACGAGCTCCGGGTCCAGCCCCAGCGACGTGCCGGCGAGCGCTGCGGAGCCGTAGGGGCTGACCGCGAGACGCCTGTCGAGGTCGCGGAGCCGGTCGATGTCGCGCACGAGGGGCCAGGCGTGGGCGAGGAGGTGGTGGCTGAGCAGGATGGGCTGCGCCGACTGCAGGTGCGTGCGCCCGGGCATCACGGCGCCGAGGTACGTCGTCGCCTGCGCCGCCAGCGCCGCGATGACGCCGTCGACGTCCTGAGCGATGAGTCGGATCTCGTGGCGGAGGTAGCTGCGGATGAGCGTCGCGATCTGGTCGTTGCGGGACCGGCCTGCGCGGATGCGGCCCCCCAGCTCCGGTCCGACGATCTCCTTGAGCCCGCGCTCCAGGGCCCCGTGTACGTCCTCGTCGGAGTCCGCCGCGACGAACTCGCCCGCCTCGACCCGCCGGGCCAGCTCCGCCAGGCCCGCGTCCATGGCCTCGGCCTGCCCGTCGTCCAGCAGGCCCGCCGCCCGCAGGGCCTTCGCGTGCGCGCGCGAGCCGGCGATGTCGTGCAGCGCCAGCCGCCAGTCGAACTGCGTCGATTTCGACAGCGCGAACATCGCGTCGCTCGGCCCACCGGCGAACCGGCCGCCCCAGAGCCGTCCCTGATCTGTGCTCACAACTGCTCCCTCTCCGCCGGCCTTCCGGTCCGGGTCATCTCCGAGATCTGTCCGACCGTCGACTCTGCGGCCTCGTCGTCCGTGGCGATCACCAGGAGGGTGTCGTCGCCTGCGATCGTACCGAGGACGCCGTGGAGGCAGGCCTGGTCGAGGTACGACGCGAAGTACTGCGCCGCCCCGGGCGGCGTCTTGATGAGGATCTGGGTTCCGGCGTGCCGGATGGACTGCAGCAGCTCGGCACACAGCCGGGCCAGCTTCTCGAGGACGGCGTCCTCCCCCTCCTCCAGTGCCGCTGCGTACACGAGGGCACCGCCGACGGCGCGTTGCCTGACGGCGCCGAGCTCGAGGAGGTCCTTGGACAGCGTCGGCTGGCTGACGACGATGCCGTGCTCGCCCAGCGCGTCGATGAGTTCCCCCTGCGACGTGTAGCGCGCCTCCTGCAGGAGTTGCCGCAGCACCGCGAGGCGCCCGGTGCGGGTCGGGTTAGCCATGGGCGTCCAGCAGTCCGGGCAGCACGGCGACGAAGCCCTCGAGGTCCTCGCGCGTCGAGATCAGGGGCGGGGCGACGCGCAGCACCCCGGGGCGCGGTGCGTTGATGATCCAGCCCGCCTCCAGCGCGGCGTCTGCCACCCGGGGGGCGATGTCCTCGGTCAGGACGACGCCGAGCAGCAGGCCGCGGCCCCGGACCTCGGCGATCTTCGGGTGGCCCAGCCCGCGGATCGCGTCGGCCAGCCAGGCGCCGACGGCGCGCGCGTTCTCCAGCACGCCCCCCTCGAGCTGGTCGAGGACGGCGTTGCCAGCGGCAGCGGCGACGGGGTTGCCGCCGAAGGTGGTGCCGTGGAGGCCGGGGGTGATCAGCCCTGCCGCGGGCCCCGAGGCGAGGCACGCCCCGATGGGGAAGCCGTTGCCCAGCCCCTTGGCCAGCGTCACGAGATCCGCGACGATGCCGTCGGCCCGGTGGGCGAGATACTCACCGCTGCGCCCCATGCCGGTCTGGACCTCGTCGATCCAGAGCAGCGCGCCCGCCTCGCGGGTGATCCGCCGCGCCTCCGCGAGGAAGCCGGCGGGCACGGGCACGACGCCGTTCTCCCCCTGCACCGTCTCGAGGACGACGGCGGCCACGGTCTCATCGACGGCATCGGCCAAGGCCGTGGCGTCGCCGAACGGCACGAAGGTCACGTCTCCGGGCAGCGGCTCGAACGGCGCGCGGTACTTCTCGGAGGAGGTCAGGGCCAGCGCCCCCATGGTGCGGCCGTGGAAGGAGCCCTCCATCGCGATGATCCGGGTGCGCCCGGTCAGCCTCGTGATCTTGAAGGCCGCCTCGTTCGCCTCCGTTCCGGAGTTCGCGAAGAACACGCGCGTGTCGTCGGCGCCCGTCAGCGCGGCGAGCCGCTCGGCGAGGCGCACCTGCGGCTCGCTGGCGAAGAAGTTCGAGACGTGGCCCAGCTGGTGGAGCTGGTCCGTGATCGCCCGCGTCACCGCGGGGTTGGCATGGCCGAGCGCGAGCACCGCGATGCCGGAGAGCAGGTCGGTGTAGCGGCGACCGTCGGCGTCCCAGACGTGGACTCCCTCGCCGCGGGCGAAGACCCGCTTGGGCGCGCCGAAGGCGTTCATCATGACCGCGTCGTAGCGGTGGATCAGCTGATCCTGTGTCATGCTCCCGGCTCCTCGTTCGTGACCATGGTGCCAACGCCCTCGTTCGTGAAGATCTCGAGCAGCAGGCAGTGTTTGACGCGTCCGTCGATCACCGTCGCGGACGTGACGCCGCCCTCGACCGCACGCAGGCAGGCCTCCATCTTGGGGATCATGCCCGCATCGAGCGACGGCAGCATCGCCCGGACCTCGTCGGTGCCGATCTGTGTGATGATCGACTCCTCGTCGGGCCAGTTCGCGTAGACCCCCGCAACGTTCGTCAGCATCACGAGCCGCTTCGCCCCGAGCGCCACGGCGAGCGCCGCCGCCGAGGTGTCGCCGTTGATGTTGAGCGCGTTGCCCTGCTTGTCGGGTGCGACCGTCGCGACGACGGGAATGCGCCCTGCGTCGATCAGGTCGATCAGCGAGCTCGGGTCCACCGCGTCGACGTCACCGACCAGCCCCAGGTCGATCTCCTCGTCGCCGACCTGCAGCCCGCGCCGGGTGGCGCTGAACAGTCCGCCGTCCTCGCCCGACATGCCGACGGCGAAGTTGCCGTGCTGGTTGATCAGGTTGACGAGCTCGCGGCCGACCTGGCCGACGAGCACCATCCGCACGACGTCCATCGCCTCCGGGGTCGTGACGCGCAGCCCGCCGCGGAACTCCGAGACGATGCCGAGCCTGTCGAGCATCTCGGTGATCTGCGGCCCACCGCCGTGCACGACGACGGGCTTCACGCCGACGCGCTTGAGGAAGACGATGTCCTCGGCGAACGCCCGCTTGAGGTCGTCGTCGATCATCGCGTTGCCGCCGTACTTGATGACGACCGTCTCCCCCGCGTACTGCGCGAGCCAGGGCAGCGCCTCGATGAGCGTGGATGCCTTGGTGAGGAGCTCAGGGTGCCGCTGCACCAGGGTCTTCGGGCTCATGTCGAGTACTCCGCGTTCTCCTTGACGTAGTCATAGGTGAGGTCGTTGGTGAGGATGGTGGCGCTCCGGTCGCCTGCGTGCAGGTCGACGGTGACGCGGACGTGGCGGCCGCTGAGGTCGACCAGGTCGCGCGGTTCGCCGATCTGCCCGGCGCGGCAGACCATGACGCCGTTGAAGGAGACGTCGAGGTC
Source organism: Tessaracoccus palaemonis (assembly GCF_019316905.1). NCBI lineage: Bacteria > Bacillati > Actinomycetota > Actinomycetes > Propionibacteriales > Propionibacteriaceae > Tessaracoccus > Tessaracoccus palaemonis. The sequence goes on along the minus strand of NZ_CP079216.1, from coordinate 1,190,585 downwards.
GTCGGCGTCGAAGGCGGCGTCGGTGACGCCGATGGCGGACAGCACGCGACCCCAGTTGGGGTCGCCGCCAAAGATCGCGCACTTGAACAGGTTCGACCGCGCGATCTCGCGGCCGACGAGCTCTGCGTCGCGTTCGCTCGCCGCCCCCGTCACCTCGATGGCGATCTCGTGCGCAGCGCCCTCGGCGTCGGCGATCAGATGGCGGGCGAGGTCCTGGCACAGCGCGGTCAGGGATGCCGTGAACTCAGCCACCCCGGGGGTGACGCCCGAGGCACCAGACGACATCAGGATGACCGTGTCGTTGGTGGACATGCACCCGTCGGAGTCGGCGCGGTCGAAGCTCAGCCGGGTGGCCTCCCGCAGCGCCCCCTGCAGAGCGTCCGCGGGCAGCTCGGCATCGGTCGTCAGCACCACGAGCATGGTCGCGAGCCCGGGGGCCAGCATGCCGGCGCCCTTGGCCATCCCGCCGATGCTCCAGCCGGCGCCCTCGGCCACGGCCTCCTTCGGGACGGTGTCGGTGGTCATGATGGCCCTGGCGGCGTCGGGGCCGCCGTCGGGAGCCAGGCTGGCGGCCGCGTCGTCGACGCCTGCGAGCAGCAGGTCCATGGGCAGACGGACGCCGATGAGGCCGGTGGAGCACACCGCGACGTTGTCCGTGATGAGGCCGAGTCGGTCCGCGACCCGCGAGGCCGTGGCCGCCGAGTCGGCGAAGCCCTCCGGCCCCGTGCAGGCGTTGGCGCCGCCGGAGTTGAGGATGACGGCCTGCAGCTGGCCGTCCGCGACGGCCTGCCGGGACCACTTCACGGGTGCGGCGAAGACGCGGTTGCTGGTGAAGACCGCGGCGGCCGACATGGACGGGCCGAGGTTGCGGACCAGTGCGACGTCGGCGCGGCCGCTCGGCTTGAGGCCGGCCGTGACGCCGGCCGCGACGAATCCCTGGGGTGCGGTGATGCTCACGGGGCCACTCCTACCGTGCTGAGGCCGGTGCCCTCGGGGAGCCCGAGGGCAAGGTTCATGGACTGCACCGCGCCGCCGGCGGTGCCCTTCGTCAGGTTGTCGATCGCGCTGATGGCGATGAGCCGTCCGGCCGTCTCGTCGACGACCACCTGGACGATGACGCGGTTCGAGCCGACGATCGAGGCCGTCTGGGGCCACACGCCCTCGGCCAGCAGGTCGACGAAGGGCTCGTCGGCGTAGAAGGCCTCGTAGGTGGCGCGCGCCACGTCGGTGGTCACGCCGGGCGCGACGGGGGCGGAGCAGGTCGCGAGGATGCCGCGCGGCATGGGCGCCAGGGTCGGGGTGAAGCTGACGACCACCCGCTCGTCGGTGACACCTGCGAGGTTCTGGGTGATCTCGGGCGTGTGCCGGTGGACGCCGCCGACGCCGTAGGGGCTCATGGAGCCCATCACCTCGGAGCCGAGCAGGTTCGGCTTCAGGGACTTGCCGGCGCCGGAGGTGCCGCTGGCGGCGACGATGACGATCTGCGACGGGTCGACGAGCGAGCCGGCGACCGCGGGCAGCAGTGCCAGTGTGCACGCCGTCGGATAGCAGCCGGGGACGGCGACGCGACGGCTGCCGGCCAGCGCCTCGCGCGCACCGGGGAGCTCGGGCAGCCCGTAGGGCCAGGTGCCCGCGTGGGGCGTTCCGTAGAACTTCTTCCACTGCGTGGCGTCGTTCAGCCGGAAGTCCGCGCCCGCGTCGATGACGACGACATCGTCGCCCAGCTGCTCGGCAATCGCCGCAGAGGTGCCGTGCGGCAGCGCGAGGAACACGACGTCGTGCCCGGCGAGCACCTGGGCGCTCGTCTCCTGCACGACGCGGTCGGCGAGCGGCGCGAGGTGCGGCTGATGCTGGCCGAGCAGATCGCCGACGCTGGAGTTCCCGGTCAGCGCACCGATGCTCACGTCGGGATGGGCAAGGAGGAGCCGCAGGAGCTCGCCCCCCGCGTAGCCGGTGCAGCCTGCCACTGCGACTGAGTAGGTCATGGGCGTGAGTATTCCACGCAATCGATAGATATTCAACAGGCGGGCCGGTACGATTCCATCAGACTTCTACTCCGAGGAGGCGCCGTGGCCGTCCTGCGATCGATCCTGTCGTTCCTGCTGCTCGTGGCGGCCGGGCTGTCCGTGCTGACCGGGTCGGTCGCCCAGTGGGCCGACAACGCCGCGAGAACCTCCGGCCCGCTGCAGGAGATCGTCGGCCCTGTGTCCCGGGACGCGGGGGTGCAGGCCGCCCTGTCGTCGACGCTGACCCGCGTCGCGACAGACAAGATCCCCACCATCAGCGCCGCGGTGCCCGGAATCGCGGCACACCTGGAGACCCTGATCGGCCAGGCCGTCGAGGCCACGCTGGCCGACGAGGGCATCGACCAGGCGTGGGTGACCTCGATCGACACGACGCGCGCGGGCATCGTCTCGGAGCTCGACGCGTACGCCGACGACCCCAGCCAGACCCCCACGCTGTGGTTCGACCTCACGCCCTTCGTCGACGTGCTGGCCGCCAAGCTCGGGGCGCTCACGAACGACCAGCGCGTGGAGGTCTTCATCACGGAGATGGACTGGACCGACGAGGTGCGCGTGCCGCTGGGCCGCCCCGACGCCTCCCAACTCGACGGCGCGACGCAGGCGCTGGAGGTCAGCGCGCAGTGGCGCTGGTTCTATGCGGCGGGCGCGGTGCTCGCGCTGGTCGGCCTGGCTGTCGGCACCCGCCGGGCGCGCTGGGTCTGCCTGCTCATCGCCTCCCTGCTCACGGCGGCCGCCACGACCCTGGCCGCATGGGGGATGGAGTTCATCCCGTTGCCGTCCGGCTCGACGCTCGCTGCCGCTCTCGTCGGGTCGCTCGCCGACGGGGCGCTGACGTCGCTGTCGGCATGGCTGTTCCCCGTGACCTACGGATCCCTGGGCGTGGCCGCCTTCGCGCTGGTCGCGCTGATCGTGGTGTCCGTCATCGGGCGACGGGCGCCCGCGAGCTGACCCCGTCGACGAAGATGCCGACGCCGCAGGCGAAGTCCTGCTCCGCACGTCGGGCGTCGAAGCTCGTCAGCACCCCGAGGGCGTGCATCTGCGACTGCGTCTGCTCCGTGACCGCCTGACCCAGGACGAGGTGCAGCAGCGCCCGGGCTGTCGGCCCCGGCATCGCCACGCCGGCCTCGGCCAGCCTGTCGACGGCCGGCACCGTCGGGTCGATGCCGCCCAGCCCCAGCGCGAGTGAGGAGGCGACCAGCTCCGCGCCGTCGCGACGGGCCAGTAGCGCAGCTCTCAGCGCCGAGGCCCACGCGACGAGCCATTCCTCGAGGGGCAGCCCCGCCTCGGGGACGTCCACGGCGTCGAGCACCTCGTCCGCGAGGGCCGCGAGCAGGCTCTGCTTGTTGGGGACGTGGTAGTACAGCGCCCCGGCCTGGACGCCGAGCGTGTCCGCGACGCGCCGCATGCTCAGGTCGCCGAGGCCGTAGGTGTCGAGGATCTCGAGTCCGGCCCCCGTGATCGCCGCCCTACTGAGCGCCATCGGTCGGCTCCCGCCGCTCGAACCAGCCTGAGGCCGCCACGGGCACGAATCCGAGTCGCGTGTTGATGGCGAGCATGTGGGCGTTCTCCGACGCGTTACCCGTCACGACCCGGCGGGCCGCAGGCCGGGCGTCGCTGAGCTCGATGAGGTTGCGGCACTTCATCCACAGCCCGAGGCCGTGGCCGCGGTGCGGCCCCACCACGAGCGTGTCCCACTGGTCGCCGACCTCGGGGCGGGCCGGGTCGTGGATCAGCCGTGTGAAGCCGACCAGGGCTCCCGTGCGACGGTGCCGGGCGGCGGTGACGATCTGCGTGGCACCGGCGAGGTCGAGCCGGGCGTCGGCCAGCCGCACGCGCGCCGCGTCGTAGGCCTCGGCCTCCAGCTCCGCCTCCCCCGTCGGAACGTCGGTGCTCATGGCCTCCATGAGGCGGGCGACGTCGTCCAGGTGGCCGGGCGGAGTCGCTCCGACCCAGCTCACCAGTTCGTAGTCGTCGCCGGCCGCGTCCGCCGCATCGCCCAGCATGCCGAGCAGCCGGTTGCGGTCGGGCAGCATGAGCCGGGACATGGTCTCGACCTGGGCGAGGCGGAATCCGTGGGCGAGCAGGAACCCGGCGCGCGGGGAGGCCGGGTCGATGACGCCGTCCCCGTCGCGCGCGCTGAGGCCCCCCTCGGCCGGGTCCCGGCGCGTCTCCCAGGTCCAGGCCTGGAAGTTCGTGCGGCCGTCGGCCTGCGCGGTCTCGAGCGCGGCCTCCAGCAGCGCGCCGCCGATGCCGCGACCCCTGCTGTCGTGCTCGACGGCCACCGACACGTACGCGATGCGCCGGTTGTCCTGCTGCGGCAGATCCAGCGTCGCGACCCCGACCAGGCGCGAGTCGACCGACGCCCCGAACCAGTGGGTGCTGGTGTGCGGGTTGGGATCGCACTCGGCCCACCGCCGCAGCGCCGACTGGCCGAGGTCGGCGTCACCGGCCGTCTCGGCGAGGACCTCGTCCCACAGCCGGGCGTCCAGCTCGAAGGGCGCGAAGTCGGGGCCCGCGGGGTCCGTCGGGCGAGGCAGGCGCGTGATCTCCACGGGCCCCACCCTACTTCGCGACCCTCGGCATAGGATCGGAGCATGGGCAGCTACCACAAGCCAGTCAGGCGTCCCGGCGACGTGATCGAGGTTCTCAGCGGGTCCGGCGACCCGGCCGACGTGACGGCCCTCGCACACGACACTGCGCACGCGTTGCTGAGTCGGGTGCGCGGATCCTCCGATCCTCAGCTGGTCGAGGCCGTGATCGCGTACGCCGACGAGCACGGGATCGACGACGTGGCGGAGCTGTGGTCAGGAGCGGAGGCCGACACCCTCCCCGGCGCGCTGTGGCGCCTCTATCTGCTGCGCTTCACGGTCGCCGACAACCCCGCCGGGGCCGGGTACCGCTTCCGCAGCGGCCTGATGCTCGACACCGTCGGCCAGGCGCTGGCCGGCGCCGGCAATATGCCCACCCCCGAGGAGGTCGTCGACCTGGCCACCGAGATCCTGCGCGGCGCCTTCAGCGGCGACTTCGACGTCGCCCTCGACAGGGCCTCGGGCTTCGCCCGCGTGCTGGCGGTCGGCTCGAACGAGTTGGCCGGCTCCGATTCAGCGGACTCCGAGTCTGAGACGCGGCTGGCAACCGGGCTGGCGAAGATGTCTCAGGAGCTGGCCGAGGCCGCCCGCCTGTGGCGCGCGGATCGGCTGGATTGACCCACGCGTTTGGCAGCAACGGTAGAGTGGGCATCGCCGGGCCGCGGTAACCCCGGGCTCCACTATTTGCCGCCTCGAGCGGCCACACGCCGAGAGGCGTTCCGCGGTCCGGCCTTCAGCCCAGTTCGGCCGCGGTGCACAGGCGCACCTGCGGCGGGAACAGCCCCATCACCTGCAGAGCGGCCGCCTGGTTCTCCGGCGTCGAGCCCGCGCAGCCGTCCGTGACCACCGTGATGCGCGCACCCGCGTCGGCTGCCGGGAGCACCGTCGAGATCACGCAGCAGTCGGTCGCCACCCCGACGACCACGAGGTCCGGGGCCTCGCCGACCAGCGGGGCCAGCGCCTCCCACTTGCCGAACGTCGGGGCGTCCACGACGGCCGCGTCGACGGTGGCGAGCTCGTCGACCAGCGCGAGGTAGGGGTCGTCGGAGGCACGGTCGGCGAACGGCCAGGCCGACATGTAGTCGCGCCACGACCCGACCCTCTTCTCCGGTGCGGGCGGCACCCAGCGGGTCAGCAGCGTGCGACCGGGGAACCGCGGCAGCAGCGTGGAGATCACCTCGAGTGCCCCAGGCCACAGGGGCGAACCCCACTCGCTCGCCGGGTCCGCGAAGATCCGCTGCCCGTCGATCACCACGAGCCAGGCGTTGTCAGTCATGCGCAGAGTGTTGCAGCAGGGCGGCGTCGAACGCGTCGATCTCGGCGCGCGTCGGGCAGGTGGCCGGTCCCAGCCGCGTCACGGTGATCGCCCCGGCGATGTTCGCGCGCCGGCATGCCTCGACCCAGCCTGTGCCCGCCGCGCGCTCCGCCAGCAGCACGCCCGTGTGGGCGTCGCCGGCGCCGTTCGTGTCGACGGGGCTGCGCGGGTAGCCGGGCACGCTGGTGACCACGCCGCCGGCGTGTACGGCGCAGCCGGCCGGCCCGTCGCGCACGATGCTGACGGACCCGTCCGGCAGGAGTCCGGACATCGCGGCCGCGGCGGCTGCCATGTCGAGGTCGCCGACCAGCGCCCGCGCCTCCTCGAGGTTCGACGTCCACACGCTGGTCGCCGACAGCATCTCGTCGCGGATCACAGCCGGGAGGCCGGCGAACGCGGCCCCCGGGTCGAGCACGACCGGAGCCCCCGTCGGCAGCGATGGGAGCCAGGTGAGCAGAGGGTCGCGCGTCGAGTCGACCGCGAGCGTGTAGCCCGTGACGCACACCAGGTCATCGGGGCGAGGGCGCGCAGACGTCAGTGCCTCGACGGTGAGCCTCCGCTCCGCGCCCTGCAGCGTGACGAACGTCCGCTCCCCCGTCGGCTCGACCAGCACGACGCACAGGGCGGTATCGAGCTCCTCCACAGGATCTGCGGACCAGATGACGCCCTCCGCCGCCAGAGCGGCGCGCACGAGGTCGCCGTTCGGACCCGTCCCGATCGCCCCGGCGTGCACGCACGCCGCTCCGGATCGGGCGGCCGCCGCGAGGATGTTGACGGCCCCGCCCGCGGACCGGCTCCACCGCTCGCCCATCACGTTCTGGCCGCGCTCCGGCAGCGCGGGGACGGTGGCGGTGGCATCGACGAGGGCCTGACCGGTGTGGATGACACGGGGCATGAGGTGCACCCTAGGCGATGCGCGGACTTGCGCCTCTCTGGCACGCTAGAGAGGTGAGTCCTTACGCGACAGAAGACACCTGGTTCCGCATCGGCCGACTGCAGGTCACCTCCACGATCGCGGTGGTGCTGCTCGGTGCCGTCGGCATGCTTGCCTGGGTGTTCAACACCAGCCTGCCGAACTACCTGCTGTACGCGCCGCAGCTGTTGTCCTCCGGCCAGGTCTGGCGGGTCTTCACCTGGCCGCTGGCCGACGGGATCTCGCTGTGGAGCATCCTGAACCTCGTCCTGCTGTGGTACTTCGGCCGCGACCTCGAGTCCCGCCTCGGCAAGGTCAAGATGGCCTGGCTGTACGGGGGAATCTGGCTGGCGCTCACGCTCGCCACGTCCGTGACCGGCTTCCTGCTGACCGGCGCCTACGCGGCCGGCCTGCAGATGGTCGAGTTCGTCATCCTCCTGGTCTGGATCGCGGAGTACCCGACGCGCCGCTTCTTCTTCAACATCCCGGCCTGGGTCTTCGGCGCCGTGATCGTGGGCCTGCAGGTGCTGCAGTACATCGGCTACCGCATGTGGCCCATGCTGGTGAACCTCCTGCTGTCCCTGATCCTCGTGGCGATCGTGGCACGCGCGCTCGGCCTGCTCGAGTCCTACAGCTGGATCCCCGGGGCGGGCTCCTCGCGGCCCAGGCAGGCGAAGGCGCACCGCCCGTCGCGGGCGCAGCAGCGGGCCCACAACCGGCGGCTCAGCGACGACGAGCGGATGGACGAGCTGCTGGACAAGATCAACGCGCAGGGCATCCATGCGCTGTCCAAGTCCGAGCGCGCCGAGCTGCTGAAGCTGCGCGAGCGTCGCCACTGACACCGACGCGGACAGCACGAGACCCCGGCCATCGCGGCCGGGGTCTCGTGCTGTGTGGCGTCAGGCGCGCTGGACGGCGGCGAATCTCTCGACGGCGACCGCGACCGCGCGCTGGCGGGCCTCTGCGGCATCCTTGTCGGTCAGCGTCCTGTCCCCGCGGAAACGCAGGGCAAACGCGAGGGACTTGCGGCCATCGCCCACCTGGTCGCCGGTGTAGACGTCGAACAGCGACACGGACTCCAGCAGCTCGCCGGCACCCTCGGTGAGGGCGGCCGCGACGTCGGCCGATGCGACGGACTCGTCGACGATCAACGCGACATCCTCCTTGGCCAGCGGGAAGCTGTGCAGCGTGCCGATACTCCCGCCGTGGCGGGCCGCGGCGAGCAGCGCGTCGAGGTCGAGTTCGACCGCGCAGGTGCGCTCCGGCAGCCGGTAGGCCTTGACGACGGCGGGATGCAGCTCGCCTGCGTACCCGATGGCGACACCGTCGATGCTGAGCTCCGCGCACCGGCCGGGGTGCCACGGGGCCTCCTCGGCGTTGCGGCGTTCCGCGGTGACGCCGACCGCCACGGCGGCCCGCTCGGCGAACGCGACGACGTGCGTCCAGTCCGCGGGAACTGCCGGGCCCTGCCAGCCGGCGGCGCGCCACTGGCCGGTCACGACGGCGGCAAGGTGGTGGGGCTGCGCGGGCAGCGCCGCGTCGAGCGCGGCGAGCTCCTCGTCGGTGGGCCGGTGGGTGACGCCGGGGCGCGGGGCCGCGGGCTCGGAGCCATCGATGAACACCCGTCCCTGCTCGAACAGGGCAAGGTCGGTCAGGGACCGGGACGTGTTGCGCGCCACCGCGGCGAACAGGCCCGGCAGCAGGGTGCTGCGCAGGTACCCGTGGGTCTCGGAGAGCGGGTTGGCGAGCTTGACCAGCGCGCGGCGACCGTCCTCGGCGCCGAGTCCGAGCTGGTCCAGCTCGGCCGTGGACGCGAAGGGCAGCGTCAGCACCTCGGTGAAGCCGAGGTCGGCCACGGCCCGCAGCGCGGCGCGGCGGTCGCGGATCGCCGGGTCGAGCCCTGCGGACTCGGCGGGCGCGGGGAGGCGGCGGCCGATGGCGTCGTACCCGACGTGCCGGCCGACCTCCTCGACGACGTCGTACGGATCGATGAGGTCGCCGCGCCAGCTGGGCGCGGTGACGGTCAGGGAGTCGCCCAGCGCGGTGGCCTCAACGCCGGAGGCGCGCAGGAGCTTGAGCACGCGCTCCTGCTCGACGGGGGCGCCGAGGATGGCGGGGATGAGCCCGGAGCGCAGCTTGATGTGGTGCGCCTCGGGGGCGCCGCCGACGACCGTCTCGGCGGTGACGCGGCCGCCGCCGTGGGCGGCGAGCAGCTTCGCCGCGCGCTTCGCGGCCGCGTAGGGCAGCTGCGGGTCGACGCCGCGCTCGAAGCGCTTGGATGCCTCGGACGGCAGGCCGTGGCGACGGAAGGTCCGCGAGACCGAGGAGGACGCGAAGCTCGCGGCCTCCAGGACGATGGTCGTGGTGGAGTCCGACACCTCGGTGGTCTCCCCGCCCATCACGCCGGCCAGCCCGATCGGGCCGGAGTCGTCGGTGATGAGGAGGTCGTCCGCGTCGAGGTCGCGGTCCTGGCCGTCGAGTGTGCGCAGCTTCTCCCCCGCCTCGGCGAGACGGACACGGATCGGGCCGGCCAGCTTCGCGGCGTCGTACGCGTGCAGCGGTTGCCCGGACTCGAGCATCACGTAGTTGGTGACGTCGACGGCGAGCGAGATGGAGCGGACTCCGGAGGCCCGCAGCCGGGCCACCATCCAGTCCGGGGACGGCTGCGACGGGTCGATCTCGTCGATGGTCAGCGCGACGAAGGAGGAACAGCGGTCGGAGTCCAGCACGATCGGGTGCCCGCCCTCGACGGGCTCGGGCAGCCGCGTGCGGTACCGGTCCTCGTAGCTGACCTGGTTCGCGATGGCTGCCTCGCGGGCCAGGCCGCGCATGGAGAGGCAGTAGGAAAGGTCGGGGGTCACGTCGATGTCGAGGACCTCGTCGGCCGTCCACAGCAGGTCGATCGCGTCGGCGCCGGGCTCCGCGGAGTCGGCGGGAAGCACGATGATGCCGCTGTGGTCCTCCCCCAGGCCCAGCTCGTCGACGGCGCACATCATGCCGTCGGAGACGTGGCCGTAGGTCTTGCGGGCGGCGATGGCGAAGTCGCCGGGCAGCACGGTGCCGGGCAGCGCGACGACCACGAGGTCGCCGACCTCGAAGTTGCTGGCGCCGCACACGATGCCGCGGCTGGCCGGGAACTCGTCGGTGGCCTCGTCGTTCAGCTGGGCGACGTCGACGCGGCAGTAGCGGATGACCTTGCCGTTCTTCTGCGGCTCGTCGACGAAGCTGAGTACGCGGCCGACGGTCAGCGGACCGGTGACCGGGGAGCCGAGCTGCTCGATGTGCTCGACGGTGAGGCCGACCTTGATGAACTGCTCGGCCAGGTGCGCGGTCGTGACGTCGGAGGGCAGCGCGACGAGGTCACGCAGCCAGGAGATAGGGGCCTTCATCGGGCTCCTCCCAGGATGGAACGGCTGAATCGGATGTCGCCCTCGACGAAGTCACGCAGGTCGGGGGCGCCGGTGCGGAACATGACGGTGCGGTCGACGCCCATGCCGAACGCGAAGCCGGAGTACACGTCGGGGTCGATGCCGCAGGCGGCGAGCACGCGCGGGTTGACGATGCCGCAGCCGCCCCACTCGATCCAGCCCTCGGACCGGCAGGTGCGGCACGGGCGGTCGGGGTTGCCGACGGAGTCTCCGTGGCACACGAAGCAGCGCAGGTCGACCTCACCGGACGGCTCGGTGAACGGGAAGTAGTGCGGGCGCATGCGCGTGATCACGTCGTCGCCGAACATCGCCTGCGCGAGGTGGTCGAGCGTGCCGCGCAGGTCCGCCATGGAGATGCCCTTGTCGACGACGAGACCCTCCAACTGGTGGAACACGGGCAGGTGCGTCGCGTCGTACTCGTCGGCGCGGAACACCTTGCCGGGGCTGATGACGTACAGCGGGACGCCACGCGTCAGCAGCGCGCGGGCCTGCACCGGCGACGTCTGCGTGCGCAGCAGCCGGCCGGCCGACGGCGGATCGACCCAGAGGGTGTCCTGCAGGGCGCGGGCCGGGTGGTCGGGGGCGAGATTGAGGGCGTCGAAGTTGTACCACTCGGCCTCGAGCTGGGGGCCGTCGGCGACCTGGTAGCCCATCGCGACGAACACGTCGATCATCTCGTCGATGAGCGTGGTGACGGGGTGCAGCGCCCCCTGGGGCGCGACGTCGACGGGCAGCGTCATGTCGATGCGCTCGGCTACCAGAGCCGCGGCCTCCTCGGCCGCGCTCAACTCCGCCTGGCGGGCAGCGACGGCGCGGGAGACCTCGCCGCGGGCCTTGCCGACGCGCTGGCCGGCCTCCTTGCGGGCCTGCGGAGGCAGCGCACCGATCTCCCGGTTCGCCAGAGCGAGCGGGGACGCGTCGCCCGCGTGGTCGAGACGCGCCTGCTTCAGCTGGGCGGAGTCTGTCGCGGCCTCGACCGCCGCGAGTGCTGCTGCCACGTAGCCGTCGATCGCCGACGGGTCGAGTGCGGCGACCTGCTTGGGATCGAAGTTGTCGTTAGGCCCTGACATGGGACCCTCCTTCGCGTCGTTGCGCCGAGGCGGTGGCGTACAGGCACACCGCTGCGGCGCTGGAAAGGTTCAGGCTCTCGGCCTGCCCCCACATCGGGACGGCCACGACCTCGTCGGCCAGGCGCGCGTCCTCCTCGGGCAGGCCCCACGCCTCGTTGCCCATGATCCAGGCGATCGGGCCGCTCAGCTCGCCCGCGGCCGCCTTGAGGTCGAGGGCGTCGCCCTCACCGTCGGCGGCGAGCACGGTCATGCCCTGGGCCTTGACCCGGGCGACGGCGTCGGTGAGCGGCACGCCTGTGAGGATCGGCATGTGGAAGAGGCTCCCGACCGTGGAGCGGACGGTCTTGGGGTTGTAGATCTCGACGGAGCCGGTCGTGAGGATCACGCCGTCGGCCCCGAACGCGTCGGCGCACCGGATCACCGTGCCGGCGTTGCCCGGGTCCCGCACCTGCGCGCAGATCACGACGAGCCGGGCGTCGGCGATGTCCTCCCAGCCGAACTCCAGCTGCCGACACACGGCGATGATGCCCTGCGGCGTGACGGTGTCGCTGAGCTGCCGCATCTGGGCGACGGTGGCATGCCAGATCGGCACGTCGGTCCCCTCGATGAGGTCCGCGTGCTTGTCCACGTCGTCGACGATCAGCTCCTGGACGAGGCCCTTGGCCGCGAGCGCCTCGCGCACTGCCTGCCGGCCCTCCGCCAGGAAGGTGCCGGTGAGGTCCCGGCCCCTGCGCTGGGTCAGACGACGAACCGAACGCAGCACCGAGGCGGGCATGCCTGGCGCGGCGTTCGGTTCGTGAGTCACTGGACCGCCCCTCAGGCGGCCGCGACGCTCTGGTTGTCCTTCGCGACAGCAACCAGGGCGTTGAAGGCAGCGGTGTCGTTGACGGCCAGATCGGCGAGGATCTTGCGATCGACCTCGACGCCCGCGTTCTTCAGACCGGAGATCAGGCGGTTGTAGGTCATGCCCTCGGCGCGGGCGGCAGCGTTGATGCGCTGGATCCACAGCCCACGGAAGTCGCCCTTCTTGGCGCGACGGTCGCGGTAGCTGTAGGTGGCCGAGTGGAGCATCTGCTCCTTGGCCTTGCGGTACAGGCGGGAACGCTGGCCGCGGTAGCCGGAGGCCAGCTCGAGAACTTCGCGACGCTTCTTCTTCGCATTCACAGAACGCTTCACGCGTGCCATGGGATCACTCCTTGAGGATTGGTCGGCCTAGCCGACGGTGGGTTCGTTGACGAGAGGGGGGTTAGGCTCAGCGGCCCTTGTGCTTACCAAGGAGCTTGCGGATCTTCTTGGCGTCGGGAGCCGAGACGGACTCCGCGGCCTGCAGACGGCGGATGCGCGTCGAGGCCTTGTGCTCGTTGAGGTGACCCAGGTTGGCCTGACGGCGCACCAGCTTGCCGGTGCCGGTGGTCTTGAACCGCTTCTTCGCGCCGGAGTGCGACTTCATCTTGGGCATGTCCGTGCCTCGCTTTCTTCTTCGTGGCCGATCTCGTCAGAGATCGATGTCTGGGTCCATGTTGTCGGCGGGACCGCGCCTCTTCTTCGTCGAGGTGGTGCCACCGGCCGCCGCGCGGAGCTCGGCCTCAGCGACCTTGTCCTGCTCGGCGTTCTCGCGTCGCTCCGCCATCCGACGGTCCCGGTCCGCTGCCTGGTCGGCGCGGGCCTCGGTCTTCTTCTTGGTCGGGCCGAGGACCATCAGCATGTTGCGGCCGTCCTGCTTGGGCGCGGACTCGACGTAACCGAACTCGGTCACATCCTCAGCCAGGCGACGCAGCAGGTCCATGCCGAGCTCGGGGCGCGACTGCTCGCGGCCTCGGAACATGATGGTGATCTTGACCTTGTCGCCGGCCTTCAGGAACCGGACGACGTGGCCCTTCTTCGTCTCGTAATCGTGCTTGTCGATCTTGAGGCGGAGCTTCATCTCCTTGGTGTCGACGTTCGACTGGTTGCGACGGGCGTCGCGCACCTTCTGCGCGGCCTCGTACTTGAACTTGCCGTAGTCCATGAGCTTGGCGACCGGGGGCCGCGCCATCGGCGCCACTTCGACAAGATCCAGATCGTTCTCCGCGGCGAGACGCAGGGCGTCCTCGACGCGCACGATGCCTACCTGCTCGCCGTTAGGGCCGACGAGCCGGACTTCGGGTACTCGGATGCGATCATTGATCCGCGGTTCAGTGCTGATGGGTCCTCCAAGGTTGAGTCGTGTGTCGCCGGGCAAGCAGAATGGCCCCCGCACGTGCGGAGGCCACTGACATCGAACCCGGACGCACGCCGGCGTCCCGGTTACCGATGACCCGGCCGCCTGGGCAGCCTAGGTGGGAGGTGACTCCACTTGAGCGGGCAGCATGATGCTGCCGGTAACTCACGGAAGTCTACGCGGCGCAGGAACGAAACGCTAATCGGGTCCCGGTCACCCCTGCGACGACTCATCCTCCGCCCTGTCGTCGGCGTAGCGGACCCAGCCGAACTCACCGTCCTCGAACTCCACGACCGCCATGCCGGAGGCAAGGAACTCCAGCGCCTCGCCGGAGATGACGAGCGGATGGGGGCCGGCCACGTCGATGAGCAACGCGCCCGCCCCTGCGGGCCCGACCGTCGCGCAGAGTTCGTCGAGCAGGCAGGGCACCGGACGAGCGGTGGCCTGCCAGGCCCGCAGGGAGTCGACGCCGGTGAAGGCGAGCAGGTGGCTGCCCGACTCGTCGGTCAACGTGACGGCGGCCATCTCGGCATGCCTGTCAGGGTCAGGTTCGGTCCCCCCGTCGTCGCCGCTCGCCACGATGGGGAGCAGCAGCCGGCTGGAACAGAGCGCGACCAGCGCACGGATGTAGCTTGTCGGGTCCTCGACGCGGGCGAGCGCCTCGCGCGTGAGGGGGTCGGCCTCGCCGTGGTCGCCGGCGAAGCGCGAGCTGGGCTGGGCGAGGGTTCGCAGATCCATGTCAGCGAGGGTAGCCGCACCGGAGGGACTGTGGGCCTGTGACAGACTGGACTCATGATGTCACTGTCGTTCCTGATCACCCTCGGGCTGGCCGTCGTCATCCTCGCGGTCGCCGCGGGGATGACCGCCCGGACACGGGCCGCGCGCCCCGCCGTCATCGGCGCCGGCCTTGCCGCGCTGGTGGTCGGCTACTGGCTGACGGGGTGGACGCAGTTGACGATCAACGGCATCGCCTCGCTCGTCGACTGGTTCCAGCGCACGGCGCTGACGACGCCTGTCGCCTGGGGTACCGGCCTGCTGGTCGGTGGCCTCATCGTCGCCGTCGTCGGTACGCTGCTGCCGAAGGGCTCCGGCCAGCCGCCGAAGACCCCCTCGGCCACGGCCGGATCGGGTCCGCGGGCCGCGACGGGGGGTCCGGGCGCGGCCACGAAGGCGGCGCCGGGTGCCGGCGCGGTGCCCGTACCGACGCGCCAGAAGTCGACGCCCCAGGTCCAGAAGGGCGCCCAGCCCACGGGCCTGGACCCCGAGGACGCCGAGATCGAGGAGCTGCTGCGCAAGCGCGGCATCATGTGACACCACCCTTACCAACGGACGCCACCCTTCGTGACCGATGCCACCGCCCTGGCGGTGGCATGTGTTGAAACGGGTGGCGTGTGTCGGCAAGGGTGGCGTCTGCACGTAGGGGTGACGGGCGTCACGGCGCATCGGGCTGTGGATGCCAGTGGGAGAGTTGTCCACAGGCGGAGGCGTGACACGGTGAGTTGACCCTCACCGGACTGAACTCGTCGCATGACACGACACGACGTCTTCACGCACGCCCAGCTGCTCTCAACGGGGCTCACCGATCGCGAGGTCCGCCAGCGGCTCCGGGCGGGGCAGCTGACCAGGCCGAGGCGCGGCGTGTACCACGCGTCGGGCCCGCAGAGCGCCGTCGATGAGCATCGGCTGCTGATCCTCAGCGCGCTCCCATGCGTGCACGACTCCAACGTGATCAGCCACCAGTCCGCTGGCGTCGTGCACGGGCTCCCTGTCCCATCCGATGGGCTGTCTCTGGTGACGATGGCCCGGCTCACGGCGGGCCACGGCAAGGGCAGCCCACTGCTTCGAGTCCGCCAGACAGCCATCGACCCGGACGAGTACGAGGATCGCGCCGGATTCCGGGTAACCACCCTTGCCCGCACAGCCGCCGACCTCGCCAGGACCATGCCTTTCGAGTGGGCCGTGGCCACCCTCGATGCCGCGCTCGGGACCGGACTGGAACGCGCGGAGTTGGGCTCTGCCCTGAACCGGCATCCGCGCCTGGCCGGGCTGGGGACCGCCCGTCGCGCCCTCGCGTTCGCGGACGGGCAGGCAGAGTCTCCGGCCGAGTCGATCAGCCGGGTGCAGTTCGCCCGCTTCGGCGTGCCGGCACCTGTGGTGCAGTTCGAGGTGGTCGACGCCGACGGTGTGGTCGTGGCCCGCACCGACTTCGGCTGGCCGGAACTCGGCCTCGTCGGCGAGGTGGATGGGAAGTGGAAGTACGGAGAGCTGCTGAAGCCCGGCCAGTCGCCCGAGGAGGCGATCATGCGTGAGAAGCGACGGGAGGAGGCCATCCGGCAGGCCGGGTTCTGGATCGTCCGATGGGACTGGTCAACCGCGTTGCAGGGCGCGTCGCTCGCCCGGCTCATCCACAACGCGATGGCCGCGTCGGCCAGTCGATCCGCCTGAGGCCGACTGCGTCGAGGCGGGAGGCCGGCAGCACGCCGTCGCAACCACACCGTCGACACGCCACCTCAGACGCCACCCTTACCGACAGGCACCACCCGTTTCAGCACATGCCACCGCCATGGCGGTGGCATCGGTCACGAAGGGTAGCGTCGGTTGGTAAGGGTGGCGTCCGTCGATAAGGGTGGCGTCAGGCGATGGGGCCGTCAGTCGGCGACGACTGCGGAACCGCCCCACCAGCCGACGGGGTGTCACCGGTGGGCTGCGCACCAGTCGACGGGGCGGCGCCGGCACCCCGGGCGACGAGCCAACGGCGCAGGTCGACGACCTTGCGGCGGCCGGCCTCCCCCTCGAGGAACTGGATCGCCAGCACGGGCTGGCGCTTCGGCTCCTCACCGTCGCCGGTCTTCAGCAGCAGCGACGTCCAGGCGTCGCCGGGGCGCAGCCGCACGCCGGCGATCTGGGCGATGGTGAAGCGGCGGATGAAGGGCCCGTTGCGGACGATGACGCCGCGTTCGTCGGCCCACAGCCGCGAATAGCCGATGCTGAGCATGATCCCGATCATCAGGAACACGAAGAACAGCAGCGTGCCCGCCTGGGGCCAGGTGATCTTGTCGCGGATCTCCTCGCCGATCGCCCACCAGCCGAACATCGAGACGCTCAGCAGGACGATGGACAGCACGACAGCGGTCATCAGGGCCGGCGGGCTCGTGTAGGACAGACGCTCGGGAACGGGCGCCGCCTCGGGTGCGGCGTCGCTCACAGGCGGCACGCCGTGAGCTCGGTGAGCAGGATGCCGCGGGCACCGGCCTCGTAGAGCTGGTCCATCAGCAGGTGCGCGCCCTTGCGGGGCACGAGCACGCGGACGGCGTACCAGCCCTCCTTGGCCAGCGTGGAGACCGTCGGCCCCTCGACGCCCGGCGCCAGGGCGAGAGTCGCGTCGAAGCTCGACTGCTCGACGTTGTAGTCCATCATCAGGTAGTTCTGGGCGACGAGCACGGACGTGAGGCGCGTGCGGAGCGCGTCGGCGCTGGCCGGCAGCTCCTCGGCTCCGTTGCGCTGGATCAGCACGGCCTCGGAGCTGCAGATCGAGTCACCGAACAGCTCGAGGCCGGCGCGGCGGAGCGTGGTTCCCGTGTCGACGACGTCCGCGACGACGTCCGCGACGCCGAGGCGGATGGCCGACTCCACGGCCCCGTCGAGCTTCACCAGCTCGGCGGAGATGCCCTGCTCGTCGAGGAAGGCGCGCAGCAGGCCGGGGTACGACGTGGCGATGCGCTTGCCAGCGACGTCGGCGACGGTCATCGTCGAGCCGCCCAGGGCGGCGAACCGGAAGCGCGACCCGGCGAAGCCGAGCTGCATGATCTCGGTGGCGTCCGCGGCCGAGTCGATCAGCATGTCGCGGCCGGTGATGCCGAGGTCGAGGTCGCCGCGGCCGATGTAGACGGCGATGTCGCGGGGGCGCAGGTAGTAGAACTCGACGTTGTGGTCGGCGTCGATCAGCGTCAGGTCCTTGGCGTCGGTGCGCTGGCGGTAGCCGGCGGCGCGCAGCATGGCGGCGGCTGGCTCGGCCAGCGCGCCCTTGTTCGGGACGGCGATGCGGAGGAGTCGGTCGTTGCTCACGTGAAAGCCCTTGTCAGAGGTAGCGGTTGATGTCGTCGATGTCGAGGCCGAGCTTGATCATCATGACCTGGGTCCAGTAGATGAGCTGGCTCATCTCCTCGGCCGCCTCTTCCTTCGACTGGTACTCGGAGGCCATCCAGACCTCGGAGGCCTCCTCGACGATCTTCTTGCCGATGGCATGGACGCCTTCGTCGAGCTTCCTCACGGTGCCGGACCCCTCGGGTCGCGCGCTGGCGGTCTCGGTCAACTGCTCGAAGAGCTGCTCAAAGGACTTCACGGGGGGCAGCCTACCCTCTAGAGCCGGATGCCGAGCAGCGCGTCGAGCGCGTCACGCGTGGCGTCCGCCTCGGCCTGGTTCGCGACCCCGCGCTCCGCCGAGGCCTCGACCCAGGCGTCGACGGCGGCCAGCGCCGCCGGGGCGTCGAGGTCCGTGCGGAGCGCCGAGCGGAGGGCGGCGAGCAGCTCGTCGACTGGGGCGACGACCCCGGAGTCGACCACGGCGCGCCAGCGGGCCAGGCGGGCGGTGGCCACCTCGAGCTGGTCCGGGGTCCACTCCCAGTCGCTGCGGTAGTGGTGCGCGAGCAGCGCCAGCCGGATGGCCATCGGGTCGGCCCCCTGGTGGCGTAGCCGGCTGACGAGCTCCAGGTTCCCCTTGGACTTGCTCATCTTCTCGCCGTCGAGCGCGACCATCCCGGAGTGGACGAAGGTGCCGGCCAGCGGCCGCCCCGTCGCGGCGATGCCCTCGGCTGCGCACATCTCGTGGTGCGGGAAGACGAGGTCGGAGCCTCCGCCCTGCACGTCGAAGTCGGGGCCGAGCCAGCGCAGCGCGATGGCGGTGCACTCGATGTGCCAGCCTGGCCGCCCCGCGCCGAGGTCGGAGGCCCAACTCGGCTCGCCAGGGCGGGAGAAGCGCCACACGAGACAGTCGAGCGGGTGCCGCTTGCCGGGGCGGTCGGGGTCGCCGCCGTTGGCCGCGAACCGCTCGGTCATCGCCTGCTCGTCCAGGTGGCTGACCGATCCGAAGCCCGGCGCGCCGACGGTGTTGAAGTACCAGTCCGGGTACTCGTCGTCGTCGACCTGGTAGACCAGCCCGCTGTCCTTGAGCACCTCGATGAGGTCGAGCACGTAGGAGATGGACTCGACGGCGCCGATGTAGTGGTCCGGAGGAATGACGCGCAGGTCGGTCATGTCGGAGCGGAACAGCTCGATCTGCCCCTCCGCGAGTTCCTCCCAGTCCTGGCCTGTCTCGGCGGCCCGCTCCAGCAGCGGGTCGTCGACGTCGGTGACGTTCTGGGTGTAGGTGACGCTCAGCCCCAGGTCGCGCCACACGCGGCCGACGAGGTCGAACGTGACGTAGGTGTTGGCGTGACCGAGGTGCGTCGCGTCGTAGGGGGTGATGCCGCACACGTACAGCCGAGCGTCGTCGTCGACCGGCGTGACGGGGGCGATCGTGCCGGTTGCCGTGTCAAAGAGGCTGAGTGCCTCGGGCACCTGTTCCGACGGAGGAAGACTGGGAATGGCGACGGGAGCCCACGCAAACATGGCCCCAAATCTAGCGGCTACAGCGGGGGCCACGGGATCGCCGGACGTCCCTGGCCGGGACGGGGCATCTCGCCCGCCGCGAACAGGGCCGCGGCCCGGTCGGCCAGCGCCTCCCATTCCTCATCGGCCAGGCCGGGCGCGAGCGGGGCGTGGAGCGCCATCAGGCGCTCCAGCAGCCGCTGCTCCGGCTCGGTGAACGGGTCGTCCGCCCACCCCCACAGGACGGTGCGGAGCTTCGGCTCGACATGCAGGCTCACCCCGTGGTCCACACCACGGACGGCGTCCCCGTCCGCGATGAGGTGGCTGGCCTTGCGGTCGGCGTTGTTGAGGAGCGCGTCGAAGAGCGCGACGCTCCGCAGCCGGGCATCGTCGCGGTGGGCCAGCAGCAGGGGGCTGCCGTCCTCGGTCTCGACGGCGAGGATCGGCAGCCATTCCTCTGTGAGGTCCTCGGGCGGCAGCAGGTCGATCAGGTCGGTCGGCTGCCCCTCGATCCATGCCTGGGCCGATCCCTCGCCCAGCGGCCCGTCGCACCACACCGTGGTGGGCACGATGCCCAGCCCGAGTGCCTCGGACAGCTCGAACGCTGCGACCTCGCGACGGCTCAGCGTCGCCTCGGGGAAGTCCCACAGGGGCGCCTCCCCCGCCACGGGCTTGTAGACCCAGCGGTCCCCCGCCTCGTCGGAGGCGAGGAAGGTGGCGTTCGAGGCGTCGGTGAGTCGCCCCACCAGCCTCAGCGCGCCACGCGGCCCGGTCACGGGAACAACGGGCCCCGGTACCCGTTCGCCCGCGGGCAGATGTGACCGCCCGGGTCGAGGGGCTGACCGCAGGCCGGGCAGGCGGGCCTGCCGGACGCGACGAAGACCTGCGCCCTGGCCGCGAACTCGCGCGCCATCGCAGGGGTCATGCGGATCTGGAGGAGCGAGCTGTCGCCGGAGTCCTCGTCGAGTTCGACCGAGATGAGTTCGAGGACGAGCCGCTCGGTCTCCTGGTCCCAGGCCAGCCCGATGGCCGACGCCCGGAAGTTGACCTCGAGGGGCGCGTCGAGGGGGCCCATGTCGAAGGGCTGATGCGCGGGCGGCACATCGTGCCCCAGTTCGCTCAGCTGGTCGAGGACCTCGGTGACGCGCATGCTGAGCAGCAGAGTCTGCTGCTTCTCCAGCGCCACGGCTGCCAGTTCGTTGCCCTGCGCGACCTGGATGAGGAACAGCCGGCTCCCCGGCTGGCCCACGGTGCCGACCACGCAGCGGTCGGGTCGCTTGAACTCCCAGAACATGGCGCCCACCCTACTTGGCCCGTGCCACGTCGCCGCCGCCGACGACGTGCCCGGGACGTGAGCCGATCAGGTCTGACAGGTCGCCGCCCGCGTTGACGCACAGCACCAGGGTGCGGTCATCGCGCATCTCGATGACGCTCACCCCGGCGGGGTTGACGTGCACACGCTGGAACCGGTCAATGCCGATGCCGAAGGCGTGCGCCAGCACCGCCTTGATGGGGTCGCCGTGCGAGAAGACCACGATGGTCTCGTCGTCGGCGTGCCGCGCCGCCAGATCGCCGACGACGCCCGTGACCCGGTCGAACATGTCGCGCATCGACTCGCCGTCGGGGAAGGTGACGCTCCCCGGATCGGCCTGGATCGTGTCCCAGACGGCCTCGGAGCGCAACTCGTCGAGCCGGAGCCCGGTCCACCGTCCGTAGTCGCATTCGGTCAGCCCCTCGACGACCATCGCGTCCGGGAACCCCGCGAGCTGAGCGGTCTCCAGGCAGCGCTCGATCGGCGAGCTGTAGGCCGCCGCGACCGGCGCGGAGGCCAGCGCCTCGCGGAGTCGCGTCGCCTGGTCGCGCCCGGCCTCGTCGAGGCGGATCCCGGCAGCCCTTCCCGCAAGCACCCCGTCCGCGTTCGCGGTGGAGCGTCCGTGGCGGATGAGCACGACCCTGGTCATGCCGCCAGCCTATGCGCTGGCCGGGCGGGGTACAGTGACGCTGTTTTGTCTTCTCCCGAGGGGAATCGCCCATGGACTGGTTGCAGGCCATCGTGCTCGGCCTCGTGCAGGGTCTCACCGAGTTCCTGCCCGTCAGCTCAAGCGCCCACGTCTCGATCGTCGGCCAGCTGTTCTTCGGCGGCGACGACCCGGGCGCGGCCTTCACGGCCGTGACCCAGCTGGGCACCGAGACCGCAGTGCTGGTCTACTTCCGGCGGGACATCGCCCGCATCATCACGCAGTGGATCGGCAGCCTCCGAGGCAGCGTCGACCGGAAGGACCCCGACGCCCGGATGGGCTGGCTGGTGATCATCGGCTCCGTCCCGATCGTGCTGCTCGGTGTGATCTTCGAGGACGCCATCGACGCGACGCTGCGCAACCTGTGGATCACCGTGGCGATGCTGGCCGGCGTGGCGATCATCCTTGCCATCGCCGACCGCTTCGGCGCGAACAACACGCGCACCATGAAGGAGCTCACCTGGCCGCACGGCATCCTGTTCGGCCTGTTCCAGGCGTGCGCCCTGATCCCCGGCGTGTCCCGCTCGGGCGCGACGATCTCCGGTGGCCTCTTCCTCGGCTACTCCCGCGAGGCCGCGGCCCGCTACGCGTTCCTGCTCGCCGTCCCCGCCGTGTTCGGGTCCGGCCTGTACAAGTTGAAGGACATCCCCGGCGACCCGCACGTGTCGTGGGGTCCGACGATCGTCGCGACGCTGATCGCGTTCTTCGTCGGCTACGCCGTCATCGCCTGGCTGCTGCGCTACATCTCGACGCACAACTTCACGATCTTCGTCGTCTACCGCCTCGCGGTCGCCGCGGTCGTCGCGGGCCTCATCTGGTCCGGCGTGCTCGTCGCCTGAGTCGCGAGCTATAGGGTCGGGGAATGCTGACACGACCGCTGGGATCATCCGGGCTGCAGGTGTCGGCCCTCGGGCTTGGCACCATGGCCTGGGGCCGCGACGTCGAGTGGCCCGTCGCGCGCGACATGCTCACCGAGTTCGTGGCCGCCGGCGGCAACCTCGTCGACACGGCGCCTGCGTATGGGGCCGGTGTCGCGGAGAAGATGATCGGCAAGGCGATCGCGGCCGGCCTGCCCCGCGAGTCGCTGGTGATCGCGTCGAAGGCGGGGTTCGTCGTGCGCGGCGGTCACCGCGTGATCGACACCTCTCGCGGTGCGCTGCTCGATGACCTGGCGGCATCCCTGGCGCGGCTGCGGACCGACCACGTGGACCTGTGGCAGGTGCACGCCTGGGGCGACGCTCCCATCGAGGAGACGCTCTCGGCGCTCGACACCGCCGTCGCCCGGGGCATGGCCCGCTACGTCGGCGTGTCGAACTTCGTCGGCTGGCAGAGCGCCACCGCCGCCACCTGGCAGGAGGCGGACCGCTCCCGCACGAAGCTCAGCAGCGTGCAGGTCGAGTACTCGCTCCTGGCCCGCCGGGCGGAGGTCGAGGTCATCGGCTCGGCCCGCCACCACGGGATGGGCGTGCTCGCCTGGTCGTCGCTGGGCCGCGGCGTGCTGACCGGCAAGTACCGGGGGAACCGCCTCCCGGGAGGCTCCCGCGGCGCGTCGGAGCACTTCGGCTGGTTCGTCGAGCCGTACCTGCAACCCCGCTCGGCGGCCATCGTCGACGCCGTCGCACACGCCGCGCAGGGTCTGGGCCTGACCCCATCACAGGTCGCGATGCTGTGGGTGCGCGACGCGCCGCAGGTCGCCTCCGCCCTCATCGGTCCGCGCACCGTGGACCAGCTCGCGGAGCTGCTCGAGACCGACGGCAAGGAGCTCGTCGCGCCCATCGTCTCGGCGCTCGACGACATCTCCGGCGGGCCGAACGCCTACCGCTGACGAGGCCAGGGTTACGGCGCCGGGACCCTCCCTATGGGGCGGGATGGGACCCGGTGGAGATTTCCATGCCCATCACTTGGGGGAGAGCATCCGCTGAGCCAGGATTGTCCTTGATGCTGCGCTGTCAATCGAGGCGCACGAACCGGGGAGAGAACGTATGGCGGCTCAGGGCTTCGACGCGGCGGAGATTCGTAAGTTCATCGACCACATCCGCACGAGCACGATGTCGGTTCAGCCTGGTGATTGGTTCGACACGGGAGGCCTGGACAACATCTGGCGTCGTCCCGAGCCGCAGCTCCTCCCTATCCCCGCAACGGTGCGAGGTTTCCGCATCCGTATCGACCTGCAGCGTACGAAGCCGCCGGTGTGGCGACGGATAGAGGTCCCCGGCGACATCCTCCTCCCCCGGTTGCACGAGGTGATCCAGGCGGCGATGGGATGGACCGACAGCCACCTGCACCGCTTCCGCACGAGCAACGACCGAAACCCTCCCGAGTTCCTCACCCAGTTCGACCTCGATGAGGGTGACGAGGGGATGCTCGAAGACGACGTGCGTCTCGATCAGGTCCTCTCTGCCGAGGGTGATCGGCTCTGGTACGACTACGACTTCGGCGATGACTGGAAACACGTGCTCCGCGTCGAGAAGGTGCTCGACGGCCCTTCTCCGGCTCCGACGTGCGTCGGCGGGAAGCTCGCCTGCCCGCCGGAGGACTGCGGCGGCATCTGGGGCTACGGCGAGCTCGCTGACTGGGTGCGCAGCGACTACGACGACGCACTCCGCCCCGAGGTGTTCGACAGCACTGCGGAAGGTCGCGCCTGGCTGCCCGACGGCTGGCATCCCGACGCCTTCGACATGGATGAGACGAACGAACTCATCACCGCCGTGACCGCCGAACCGATCCCGGTCGTCGAGGAGCTCGCGTCGCTGCTCGAACTGTCACTCAACCGCGGCGCGCGCGGCCTGCGCAGCGCTCTCGCGCATCCCTCCGCTTCCGGTGCCACTGATGTCGACGCAGACGATGCTGCCGTTCTCACCGAACCGTTCCGTGTGCTCCTCGACGTCGTCGGGGAGGGCGCGGCCCTCACCGGCGCCGGGTATCTGAAGCCCGTCGTCGTCGAACAGATCGCACATCGCACGGGCATCACCGGATGGTGGATCGGCAAGGCCAACCGCGAGGACCTCACCTGGCCCGTCTGGGAGCTCCGCGCCACAGCACGAGCACTGGGACTCGTCTCGGTGCGAAAAGGCCGCATCGCTCCGACTCGGACGATAGCGGCACGCCGGGACGATCCGCAGGCGATCCTGCGCCACATCACCGGCCGACTCCCACTCGGAACAACCCGCGCCGAGCGACATGCCGGATGGATGGCGCTCGCCGTCGTCGCGAAAGAGACACCCGCTGAGCTGTGGGAAGCAAGCATCAGCGAGCTCCTGTCCGGCCTCGGCTGGTGCGACCGTGACGATCCCTACCGCGCGCCCTCATCCGACAGCCCAACGCTCGACGCGCTCCGCCTCCTTGCGGGCGCGACGCGCGCGAACTGGCGACCCACGGGGGTGAACCCGGCTGTCGCAGCGATCGCCCGGACCGTCATCCGGGCTTGAGCTGATGTCTACACGACGTCACGCACCGTCGGGAAGTGACAGGCCACCACGTGGCCGGGCTCGATCTCGACGGGCAGCGGGACCTCTACGGCGCACCTCTCGGTCGCCATGGGGCACCGCGTGCGGAACACGCAGCCCGACGGCGGGTTCTGGGGGCTGGGCAGGTCACCCTGGAGCAGGATCCGCTCCCGGTCGCGGCGCGGCTCCGGCACCGGAACCGCGGACAGCAGCGCCTGTGTGTAGGGGTGCATGGGCCGCTCGTACAGCGCGTCGCGGTCGGCGATCTCCATCGTCTTGCCGAGGTACATCACCATGACCCGGTCGGAGATGTGGCGCACCACGGACAGGTCGTGCGCGATGAAGACGTAGGCCAGGTCGCGCTCCTCCTGCAGGTCCTCCAGCAGGTTGATGACCTGCGCCTGGATAGACACGTCGAGCGCGGAGACCGGCTCGTCGCAGACAATGAGCTTGGGCTTCAGTGCGATGGCCCGCGCGACGCCGATGCGCTGGCGCTGGCCGCCGGAGAACTCGTGCGGGTAGCGGTTGTAGTGTTCGGGGTTGAGGCCGACGCGCTCCATCAGTTCCTGCACTGTGCGGCGGACGCCGCCCTCTGGTCTGATGCCCTGGATCTGGAACGGTGCGGCGATGATGGCGCCGATCGGGTGGCGGGGGTTCAGCGAGCCGAACGGGTCCTGGAAGACCATCTGCATCTCGCGGCGAAGGTGGCGCAACTCCTCGCCCTTGACGTCGGTGACGTCCTTGCCCTGGAACTCGATCCGGCCGCCGGTGGGCTCCAGGAGGCGCAGGACCGTGCGGCCGGCGGTCGACTTGCCGCAGCCGGACTCCCCCACGACGCCGAGCGTCTCGCCGGAGTCGAGGCTGAAGCTCAGTCCGTCGACGGCCTTGACCGGATCGCCCTCCCTGCGGATCAGCTTCTGCTGATAGGTCGGGAAGTGCTTCTTCAGGTCGTGCACTGCAAGCAGGCTCATGGTGTCTCCTACAGCCTCGGGGCGATCTGCTCGGCGAAGAGCTCGGCGCGCAGGGGCACCGGGATGTGGCAGCGCGAGTCGTGCTTCGGGTACGACTCGGCCAGCTCGGGCACGGCCACGTCGCAGGGACGCGAGCCGAACTCGGTGAATGCGCAGCGCGGATTGAAGGCGCAGCCCGGCGGCACGTTGATCAGCGACGGCGGGTTGCCGACGACCGGCAGCAGCCGCTCCGACTTCGCCCGGTCGAGCCGCGGCATGGAGGTCAGCAGGCCCCAGGTGTAGGGGTGGTCGGGCTGGTGGAAGAGGTCGTCGACCTCGGCGTACTCCACGGCCTTGCCGCCGTACATGACCATGACGTCGTCGGCGATCTCGGCGACGACTCCGAGGTCGTGCGTGATCATGATGATGGCAGAGCCGAACTCCTGCTGGAGGTCGCGCATCAGGTCGAGGATCTGGGCCTGGACGGTGACGTCGAGCGCGGTGGTCGGCTCGTCGGCGATCAGCAGCTCGGGGTTGTTGATCAGCGCCATGGCGATCATGGCCCGCTGCCTCATGCCGCCGGAGAACTCGTGCGGGTACTGGTCGAAGCGGCGCGACGGGTTCGGGATGCCGACGCGGCCGAGCATGTCGACGACGGTGGCGCGGGCAGCCTTCCTCGACACCTTCTCGTGGACGCGGATGGCCTCGGTGAGCTGCTTTCCGACCGTGTAGTACGGGTGCATCGCCGAGAGCGGATCCTGGAAGATCATCGCGAGCTTGCGGCCGCGGAGTCGGCGGAGTTCTTCGTCGCCGATGGCCAGCAGGTCGGTGCCGTCGAGCATCACGGAGCCGCTGACCTCGGCGCGGGTGCCGCGGTGCAGACCCATGATCGCGAGCGAGGTGACCGACTTCCCGGACCCCGACTCGCCGACGATGCCCAGCGTCTCGCCCTTGCGCAGCGTGAAGCTGAGGCCGTCGACGGCGCGGACGACGCCGTCATCGGTCGGGAAGTGCACGGTCAGATCGTTGACCTGCAGGAACGGTTCGCTCATCAGGCAACCTTCACTCTCGGGTCGATGAAGCCGTACAGGACGTCGACGATCATGTTGGCGATGACGACGAAGGCGGAGACGATCATCACCATCGCGACGATGGTCGGCAGGTCCATGTTGGTGACGGAGCGGACGGCCAGGAAGCCGAGGCCGTGCATCGAGAACACCGACTCGGTGATGATGGCGCCGCCGAGCAGGCCGCCGAGGTCGAGGCCGGCCGCGGTCACCAGCGGCGTCGTCGTGGCCCTCAGCCCGTGGCGGAACACGACGCGGGACCTGCGCACGCCCTTCGCCTTGGCCGTGCGGATGTAGTCCTCGCTGAGGGTCTCGATCATGTAGGCCCTCGTCAGGCGCACATAGCTGGCGGCGTAGAAGAAGGCGAGCGTGATCCAGGGCAGGACCAGGTTCTGGGCCCAGGCGATCGGACTCTCGTGGAATGGCACGTAGTCAGGGATGGGGACCCAGCCCCACTTGATGGCCGGGAAGGTCAGCAGGATGAGGCCGACGAAGAAGGTGGGCAGCGAGAAGCCCGTGAGTGCCGCGCCGACGATGGCGCGGTCGGGCCATCGGCCCTTGGTGAGCGCCGCGATGATGCCGCCGCCGACGCCGACGAGGATCCACAGGACGAAGGCGCCCACGGCGATGGAGACGGACACGGGCCAGGCCTCGCCGACCATCTCGTTGATGGTGCGGTGCTGGCTCGGCGAGTAGCCGAGGCAGGGGGCGGCGCAGTGCACGACCTGCTCGGGGTTGGCCTCGCGGAGGGCCTCGTTGTCGGGGAAGTCGCGGCCCACGACGAGGCCGGCGACGAACTTGCCGTACTGGACGGCGACCGGCTGGTCGTAGCCGAGGGCGACGCGGTTGCCCTCGAGGATGGTGGGCGTGCAGTTCTTGCCGCAGGTGTATCTTGCCGGGTCGATCGGCGATGCGTAGAACAGCATGAAGGTGGTTGCCGTGATGAGAAACAGCATCACGACGACGGAGATCATCCGCCTGAGAATGTAGTAGAACACGCCCGCTCCTTGGCAGATGGGGGCGCGCCCGAAGGCGCACCCCCACCCGGTTTGTCTGTCAGATCAGCTCTTGACCGAGACGGTCGCGATGTCGTAGTAGCCGGTGAAGGTGCCGTTGACGTAGGCACCCTGCACGTTGCTGCCACGCACGAAGACGAACTGGTCGACGATCATCGGGATCACTGCGTAGTACTTCGTGACGGCGTCGGTGTCGAGCGCGGCCCAGGCAGCCTCACGCTCGGTGGCGTCGGCGATGGCGTAGGCCTTGTCGATGCCGGCGTTGAACTCGTCGTTGTCGAAGTAGCCGTAGTCCTGGCCGGGGCCACCCTCGCTGATCTGCGAGCGGCTGTCGAGGAGCTGCGGGATGACAGTGGACGCCGACGGGTAGTCCGCGCCCCAGCCGGCCCAGTAGACGTCGTACTTGTCGGCCGAGTCCGGGGACTGCAGCGTGCCGTAGTACTGCTCGGCGGGAATGCCGATCAGGTTGGTCTCGAAGCCGGCGGCGTCCCAACCCTCCTTGAGGCCCGCGAAGATCTTGTCCATCGTGTCGTTCTTGCGGTACGCCACGTTGATCGACACCGGCAGGGTGTAGCCGGCGTCCTCGAGGAGCTTCTTCGCGGCGGCCGGATCGCCGGACTCACCGGCGAGCAGCGGGGTGTCCGGGAAGGCCGGGAGCGCGGGGTTGATCAGCGAGTTGGTCGGGTTGGCGACCTCCTCACCGCCACTGGCCGTGACGTAGGCCGAGCGGTCGGCGGAGAGCGCGAGGGCCTCGCGGGCCACCTCGTCGCTCATGACCTTCGACTTGAAGTTCGGCACGAGGTAGCGCGTGTAGGGCGAGGCGACGATGTCGGTTCGGTCCGAGGCCGACGTGGTGTTCGCGAGCGCGGTGACGGGGGCCTGGTCGAACGAGATGGCGTTCTTGTCGTCGCCCTGGTCGGCGATCAGGCGCTCGTAGACGACCTCCTGGGTCAGAGACTCGTCCCAGGCGATCTGGTCGGGGTAGGCCTTGCGGACCTCATCGGTGGAGGCGTCCCAGTACTCGTTGCGCACGAAGGTGCCGCCGCTGTTCGGCGACCAGGTGCCGTCGAGCTTGTAGGGGCCGTTGGAGAAGATCTGGTAGTTCGACTTGTCGCCCTGGTCCTTGTCCTCCCGGAAGGCGCCGAAGGCCGTCATCGTGATGGTGCTGTTGAAGTCCATGACGGGCTGGTTCAGCTTGAACGTGATGACGTTGTCGTCGCAGCTGACGGCCTTGTCGTAGAGGTCCTGGCCCTCACCGCTGTAGGGGCCGGCGTACTGCGACGAGCCGTCGTCATTCTTGGGGATGTCCAGGAACTGGATGGCGTAGTTGGGGCCGCCGGTGATGACGTCGACGGCATAGGTGCGGGAGATGCCGTACTTGTAGTCCTCGCAGGTGACGTCCTTGCCGTCCTCCCACTTGATGCCGTCCTTGAGCGTGAACGTCCAGGTCTTGCCGTCGTCACTCACGGTGCCGGTGTCGGTCGCGGCGTCGGCGACCAGCGTCGCCTGCTCCGTGTTTGAGTCGACGGCGGACCAGGTGGTCAGCGTGCGTGCGAAGGCGCGGTTGCCGAACTCGATGGCGGTGCCCACGTAGGTGCGCTGAGGGTCCCAGTGTTCGGTGGCAGTGCCGATCAGCAGGTTCAGGGTGCCGCCCGCGGTGGGTTCCGCCTCGGCTGCCGCCGCGCCGGAGGGGCTTTCCGAAGACGTGGTGGACCCGCAGGCCGAGACCAGGCCTACGGCCATCAGTGCCGCGACCGCGGCGATCTTGCTACGCCTCATGGGCGCTCTCCTTCACTAGTGGTTGGGGATGGGAAGTCACAGGTGGGCGGCGTCACTGACGATCCGCCTTGGGGTCGAGCGCGTCACGCAGCCCGTCGCCGAGGAGGTTGAACGCGAGGACGACCAGGAACAGGGTCAGGCCAGGGAAGATGAAGTACGCGGGGTCGGACGTCGCGTAATGCACCGAGTCGTTGAGGATCGACCCGAACGACGGCGTCGGCGCCTGGATCCCGACGCCCAGGAACCCGAGCGCGGCCTCGGTCGCGATGTTCTGCGGCATCACGAGCGTCGTGTACACGAGGATCGGGGCCCAGAGGTGCGGCAGCAGTTCCTTGAAGTAGATGCGTCCGCGCCCGGCACCCAACGAGCGGGCCGCCTCGACGAACTCGCGCTCCTTGAGCGAGAGGACCTGGCCGCGGATGATGCGGGCGAAGTAGGGCCACCCGAAGAAACCCATCACCGCGATCATGAACAGCATCGACGCAGGCGTGCGCCCCACGCCGAGGGCCGACTGGAGGAGGTCGATCGTGATGGTGGACAGGGCGATGAGCATCAGGGTCTGCGGGAAGCTCAGCACGAAGTCGATGAGCCGAGAGAAGAACCAGTCGACCTTTCCGCCCGCCGTGCCAGAGACGATGCCGATGATCGTGCCGAGCACCACGGAGATCGCGACGGCGGAGGTCGAGACCACGAGCGAGACGGTGAGCCCGGACAGCACCCGCGAGAGCAGGTCGCGGCCGGTGCCAGGCTCCACGCCCATCGGGTGCTCCCACGAGACGCCGCCGAAATCCCCGATCGGCAGCGACCCGAGCCCGCCGACCAGGTCGCTGTTGTTCAGGTAGGGGTTGATGATCCCGAAGCGGGTCATCAGGGGTGCGGTGAGCGCAAGCAGGACGAACAGCACCGCCACGCCGAAGGCCACCATGGTGACCTTGTCCCGGACCAGCCTGGTCCGCACGATCTGCCACGGCGTACGGCCTGCGATGGCCACCGCTCCGTCGCGGGCATCCGCAACGGGATCGGACGCCTCGGCGGCGCGCGCTGTGTCGGCTGACATGTGTTCTCCTCACTGCCCTGCTCCTCGAAGCAGGGCGGCGAGCACAAGTTAGCGAACCAGAGGTGACCGGTAGGGAACGTGCGTGTAACAGTCACGTTGCGATGTGTTCAACGAATCGCGAAATCGGGCTGCGGGAGCCGAGCGCCGTAGGTGCCAGCCCAGGCCGGGAGAACCGATGCGCGCCCCAGGCCGGCGTCGCGTCAGGAGAGGTCGAACGTCACGTGATGCAGGCCGTCGTCGTCGATCTCCAGGCGGAGCACTCCTCCGACCTCGGCCAGCTCGCCGGTACCGGAACCGGGCACGATCTCGTAGCGCAGGTCCTGCACCCCGCCCCGCATGGATCCGAACTGGTGGAAGGTCACTGTGCCGCGGCGGCCGGCGAGCACGCCGTCGAACACCTCGAGGGCGACGTAGCCCGCGGTGCCGTCGACCGGGGCGCCGGCCGACATCATCAGCCCGGTGCTGACGCCCTCCGCGTCGCCGGACCAGCGCTTGGTGAAGTCGAAGCGCCCGGTACCGGGCAGCAGTCCCTCGGCGGGGGTGATCTCGATCTCGAATGTTGCGACGACAGTCATCGGTCCTCCTCGACCAGGGTCCTGCCCCCAGCGTAGGCCGCCGAGCCCCGCCGCGGGAGCCTCGATTGTGCATCGCGTCCCCAGACCTGCTAGTGTTTCGTGTCGCGCCCCGAAAGGGGATGCACCACTCGTCCGGGTGGCGGAATAGGTAGACGCGCTAGCTTGAGGTGCTAGTGCCCGTTAAGGGCATGGAGGTTCAAGTCCTCTCTCGGACACAGATCGAAGTCCCAGTTGACAAGGCTTTGCGGCTCGCCAGCTGGGGTTTTCTCATGCCTGGATCGGCCATCGGATCACTCCAGGACGCTCTGGGACGTCGCGACGCCGTTGACGCCCGCCCTAGCCGCGCTCACGCCAGGGGGCTTGCTCTACACCCGTTCAGAGCGCACCGACGGCACCCACGGTTCTGATCAATCTCGAGTCTTGTTCTATTCTTCGAACGCATGAGTCTCTTGAACACCGAGGGCGGCCAGCTGGCACGCGACGTACAGCGGGGTCTGGTCCGCGCCGGGCTCAAGGATGTCACCGCGCTGTAGGTCGCCCCCCAGGCGGGACGGCGACTCATCCTGTGCCGTGGTCCCCACCTGTACCGGTTGGAGGTCCGGCCGGCCGCCGGGCACACCGAGGGCCCCTCCACAGAACCGGGCTGGACCGTGCTTGTCGTGGACAGCCGGTTCGACGCCACCAGTCCCGACAGCTCACGGATATGGGCGTGAACTTCATGGACGACGGGGGCAATGTCCATCTGTCCCTCGATGGAGCGACGGTCGTCCTCACGGCCGGCCGCGCCAAGGCGACAGTCAGGCAGCCTTCCGGCACCAGAGATCAACGGGGCACAGGAACGCTTGCCCTGGAACGCGCCGCCAGCCACCGGGTGTCCCGACAACTCACGGATAGGGGTGTGAGCTGTGACGAGGGACCGCTGCACGGATAGGTGACAGGTATGTAGTCACGCCGCCACTGCGGCGGTCCCCGCAGACGGTCCGGGAAGCGTACTGCCTCCGCACCTACAACCCCTCGGACTCTGACACCCGACAGGAGTTCGCCGTACCCTGGGGAGGGAGGCTAGCGACTGCAGGAAGCGAGGTCTGGGGCTGTGGCGGACGACGTGCATGTGTTCGAGAACTCGAGTCGCGACGGCGTTCTTCGTTACAGCGCTTTCACGCTGCGGGAGGACGGGACAGCGGCCATCGAGATTCATGACATCGACGCCCTCGGTCTCGCAGGCGCAGATGAGTACGAGTCCACAGAGGCCTTCACCCCAGATCAGGTCGACAAGATGTGCGCTGGGCTCAGCGTCACCCGCAAGCACCTCGTTGAGGCTGTCGGGAGCCGTTTCGCGTCGAGCCTCGACTTGAAGGCCGCATTCGATGCCTGGGGCATCGAGGGAGGGTCAGTCTCCAGCTGGTTCTGATCGCAACACCAGAAGCCCGCGCTGGTCGAGACGGAGGTGCCGGTTGCGGGATTGCCTCCTCGGTTGGCTCGGAATGATCAGCCCGACGAACACGAGGCAATCTACCGCGCGGCGCTCACCCGAGCATCGAACCCCGCATTGAAGCGGCAACGAACCTGGGACGGTTCAGATCGAGTTGGGCGTCGCGCAGGTCGGCTGCCGTTGCTACGCACATCGACGGAGGTTCTCCACGACCGCGTACTGTTGACCCCTGACAGCGACGAGGGAGTACGCACATGGGACTGTTCAGCAAGCTCTTCGGCGGCGAGGAGGCAGCCACGACATCGACGACGGCGTTCAACCGCGACGCCGTGCGCGAGCCGGTTGAGCGGCTCATCGCCGCTCTCGACGCCTTGACCGCCGAGATGAAGAGCGACGTCTTGAAGCTGCACAACCCGGGCTGGCAGGGGCGCATCAAGGATCTCCGCGGCTCCTCCGGATCCCTCTCGCTCCTGGTCCGCACCCCCGGCTTCGAGAAGGATGACCTGTTCGAGGTCCTCTCGACCGTACGCCCCCTCTACCGGGGCGTGCCGACACAGCACGTCGAGCATCTGCACCACCTGAACCAAGAGGTCGTGGACGCGATCGAGGATGTGCACGCCGCCTCCCGGGTCGCCGTCTAGTTGAACCTAGCCGTCAGGAGCCAGGATCAGTCAGGACTGTCGGCATTGATCTGCTCGACGGAACTGATGACGTCCCGTCGAACGTCGACCGGAAGCTGAGTTCCGTTGAAGTGGATCACAAGAGGGTCCACTTGATAGCCAGCATCCCCCAACGTGGCGGCATACTCTGCCGCTTCAGCAACCGTTCCAAATTTCAGCAAGACCAGGTACTGATTTCCAACCGCCTGAACGCAGTTGGTCACGTTCCCGCAGACGCTCGAAGTCTC
This sequence comes from Tessaracoccus palaemonis, assembly GCF_019316905.1. Classification (NCBI taxonomy): domain Bacteria; kingdom Bacillati; phylum Actinomycetota; class Actinomycetes; order Propionibacteriales; family Propionibacteriaceae; genus Tessaracoccus; species Tessaracoccus palaemonis. The sequence continues at coordinate 1,157,214 of NZ_CP079216.1, read as the reverse complement.
GTCGGAGGCATCCAGATAGGGCCAGTCAGGGTCAGTCTGGGTGGTGTATGCCTCGACCAGATCGAGCCTGCCCCGACTCTCTGCGTTGGGGACGCAGCCACCGAGGACGACCGCGACGGCAGCCGCCACAGCCAGAAGGCGCAGCCGAAGCGCGCGTGGCAGACACACTGTTGCTCGAGGAATGTGGCGGGCTTTGCGCCGACGGGTCTTCATGGTCGCAGCTCCATTGATGATCGCGAGCGGCTCTCGGGCCCAGCCTACGCGATGTGGGACGAGTTCACATGCCGGCCGGTCCGGCACCCCTGGGAGGTCACGCAACTGGTCTGACCGAACGACGGGCACCCCTGGTCTGCGCTTCTCCTACGCGCCATAGTGGAGCATGGCGAATTTCGCGGACACCGCTGCTATCAACCTCCGCCTCGGCCTCCTCGGCATCCCCCTGCCGGACGAGGGGCTGGCCGGGCAGGCCGCCGATCTGGTGCGGCCCATCCTTGCCCGACAGCGTGAGCTCAGTCGCCGGCTGCAGAACCGGCTGCCCGCCGTCGACGCCCGGATCCAGACGTTCCTCGACGCGTACCTGGAGGGCACCGGCACCGCGCCGGCGCTCCCGCGCCAGACGCTCGTGCTCGACCAGGCCGGCCTCGCCCGGCAGATGAGCCTCCCCGTCGACGGGGACACCTTCACCTCGGAGACCCTGTCGAGCTACCGGCTGGTCAACGGCATCCTGCACAACCCGGCCAACGACCGCCGCACCACCAAGGGCGTCTTCCACATCGCCGAGGGCGGCCTGCCCATCCAGGACGACAAGCTCGCCGTCCCCCGCGCCGTGTTCGGGCGGCTCCTGGAGCACGCCTTCAACCCGCCCGCGGACTCCATGGTCCTGCCCTACACCTCCGCGCAGGAACCCCAGCCTCGCTGCTGGGTCTCGCTGCTGCTGCGCCCCGTCGTCGTGCCCAACGTGCCGGGCTACACCGACGAGGTGTCGATGGAGACGCGCTTCTTCGCGCCCGCGACCCTGATGGCCAACCTCGACTTCGTCGAGGGGATCTTCCGCAACGGCGGAGACCCCTACCTGCCCGAGAACGACGCTTCCCTGAACCCCGAGACGTGGACGGGCCACTCGGGCCTGGTCGTGCTGGCGCCGCACCTCACGAAGCTCACGAAGAAGGAGCTCGGGCTCCCCCACGTCGACGACGCCACCGAGCGCCAGAAGCGCGACGGCATGTGCTGGAGCGACCCCGAGGAGCGCTACAACGGCGGCTCCGCGTTCAAGGCGTGCGCGCGTGACGAGCGCGGCGTGATCGTCACCGTGATCGCGGACAACTACTTCGGCTACTGCAAGAAGGAGGTCAAGGCACAGATCAGCTACTCGGCCAACCTGCTGGGTCGCGTCGAGGAGGAGCACTCGGGCGGCGCCATCGCCTTCCCCCGCTACAACCTCGGCCAGACGTTCACCGACAAGTACGCCGACCCCACCTACACCATCGACGAGGTCATCGCCCGCGACGCCGACCGGTTCGAGCAGCAGGCCGAGGGCCACGCCGTCGACCTCGAGCACCCCGACGTCGTGCTGGTCCCCGAGCGCTCGACCTTCTCGCTGCGCGACCTCTCGGTCACCTGGGAGCGGGGCGGCGAGCAGTTCAGCATCCCGCTGCGCGCCGCGACCCACTACATCGGCCCTGACGGGTACATCGTCGAGCTGACACACCTGGCGGCCGACGGAGAGCAGTGGACCCTGGTCGGCACCTCCCCCGTCGCCACCTCGTGCCACAAGCCCGCCACGGTCTCGGGCGGCGGCAAGTCGGAGATCTCCAAGTCCATCACCGACGCGTTCGTGCAGGGCAACGCATACATCGCGGACTTCGCCGACGACATGGTCAAAGTCGCCGACATCATCGACCGCGACTACTCCACCCGGTTCATCCAGCCGCCTGACAAGGACAGCCGTCCGCTGCTGTCCGACCACCGCAGCGTCGGGTCCGTCATCAAGCTGCTGACCCCGTCGGACGAGTACACGCAGGAGTACAACGCGTGGCTCGAGAGCATCGAGCATCACATCAAGGAACTGGTCTTCGTCGTCAAGCGGTTCTACCGCCCCGAGTGGGGCGGCGACTGGGCCAGCCACTTCTCCGTCGGCCGCATCAACGGCCGCGCCGGGCACGCGCTCCGCCTCGACGGCGACAAGATCGTCGTGAACATGCTGCGCGTCGGCTTCGCCCCCGACGGCTCGTGGCGCCTGTTCGGCCTGCGGCATGACTTCCACCCCGCGGCCAAGGTGCAGACCGAGGACGACATCACCGCCAGCATCGTGGTGCCTGGTGAGGTGGCCGGGCGCGAGGACGGTCTCTCCCGCAAGTACGTCACCAACTGCGAGCAGCTGCTGTTCCAGCGCCCCGACGACGCCATCCACCGCGGCTACGACAAGCAGGCGGAGGCGGACATCGCCGGCGGCCCGTTCCTCAGCAACTTCGAGCCGCTGACCACCAAGGACGCCCGGGCCCTCGTGGACGACGCCATCGCGTTCTCGCAGTTCACGCGTCCGATGCAGGACCTCATCCGCCAGGTCGCCGACGGCCACGCGAAGGCCCCGTTCTTCGTCAGCTCCGCGAACCCGCGCATCGTGAACGGCGCCAGGTCGAAGAACCCGCGATACCTGCAGGTGCGCCCCGACCATTCCCGCCCCGACGAGACCGCGCGGGCGGAACTCGCGGCCCACATGTTCCGCAGGCTGCCCGTGTCGGCGGATCTTCGGCTCCCCGTCGACGTTGTTGCGGCGGGCCGCCGCAACAACGCGGCGGAGGAGGGCGTGCCGCCGCTGTGCTGCTACGCGCCGCTGCACTACCTGGAGCTGCCGGAGCTCTTCATGGAGTTCATCTCGTCGATGACGGGCAAGTCGCCGTCGACGACCGGGGCCGGCTCCGAGGGCGCCATGACGAAGGGGCCCTTCAACGCGCTGCCGTCGGTCGTCGACCTCAACGCGGCCTTCCTGTCCTTCGCGCTGACCGGCTACGACGGCTGGCTGTCGTCCGCCGGCGTGATCGGCCCCAGCGTGCGTGTCGACCACGACATCTCGCTGCTGATCCCGGAGCTGTTCTCGCGCATGTCCCCCGCAGAGCGCAGCGCGGCCCACCTGATCGAGGAGGGCGCGCTCGAGCGCATCGGCGACTTCCGCGTCGGCGACGAGCTGATCGAGGCGAGCCGGCTCGGGTACCGCATCACGGAGCGGTTCCAGACGAAGTACTTCGGCCGCATCTTCATGCACCCGCACGTGGTGTTCACGGAGAACATGCTGCGCCCGGAGCTGCAGGACGAGGCCGCGTACGCCGAGTCCGTCCGCACGATCGTCACGACGCATCAGCGGGTGGCCCAGTCCTACTTCGACGACGGCACCATCGCCCTGGCCATCCCGCCGCTGAAGGCGCTGCTGGAGATCATGGCCCACGGCGCCTCGTCGGAGGGGTGGACGCTGGCGGACCCGGAGTTCCGGGCGCTGTTCGACCGCGAGACCGTGCTGGCGTCCGCCTGGTACGCCGAGCGGCTGCTGACGCAGGCGAACCAGATGGCCCTGCACGCGGAGCGGGCCGTGGGTGCGATGAAGCGGTTCGTGGAGGAGCCGACCAACGCGGCCGCGGCCGCGCGGCTCGGGATCGTGGAGAAGATCTCGGCGATGCAGTCGGCGCTGGCCGACGCCAGTTCCCCCGAGGCGCCGGAGCGCCTGACGGGAACGCTGGGCAGGCAGGTCAGCTGGCGGCTCGGCTGAGCGCCTCCGCCACGACGTCGAGCGTGAGCTGGTCGAGGCTCTCCACCACGGTGGCCTCGGCCAGCAGTTCGGCGCCCGGCGGGTGGAAGTGCGGGGGGACGGCCACGACCGCCATGCCTGCGGCCAGCGCCGAGCGGATGCCGTTGGGGGCGTCCTCGACGGCGACGGCCTCGCCGGGCGCGACGCCCAGCAGCTCGCACGCCCTCAGGTAGCCGTCCGGTGCGGGCTTGCCCCGCTCGACCTCCTCGGTCGAGACGGTGGCCTGCAGCAGGTCGCCGATGCCGAGCGCCTCGACGGCCGCGTCGATCAGGACCCGCGGCGACGAGCTGGCGATCGCCACCGGGTAACGGTCCGCCATCCGCCGCACCGCCTCGACGGCGCCGGGGAGGACGTCGACGCCGGCGCGGTGGTGCGCGGCCATCGCCTCGATGGTCAGCCGGGCCGCCTCATCGGGCGTCCCGGGGAGGCCCACAGCGTCGACGAGGTAGGCGCTCCATTCCTGCGTGCTCATGCCCATCATCGCCTGCGTGGCCCCATCCGGCCAGGCCAGCCCCGCGTCGCGGGCCAGTCCGCGCCGGACGATGTCCCAGCTCTCCTCCGTGTCGATCAGGGTGCCGTCGAGGTCGAAGATGATCGCAGCCATGCGCCTCAGCCTAGCCGCCGGGACGGGAGGGAGAACTCCCCGTCCCCGCTGAGCTGCAGCCAGCCGCTCTCGATCAACTGCTGGGCCCCGTCCAGCACGTCGATGATGCGCTGCCCCGTCCGCGACGACAGCTGCGCCGCCGTCACCCGCTCCCCGCTGCCGACCGCCTCCCGCAGTTCGCGCAGCGGTCCTGGCAACCGGTCGATGGGCACGGACTCCCCCCTCGAGGGCTGCTCGGGCAGCGTGCCCACGGGGGCGAGCAGCACCCGGACCTCGTCGGCGGTGGTCACGAGCGTGGCCTCCGCGTCGCGGATCAGCCGGTGCGGGGTGACCGACAGCGATGACGTGACGGGGCCGGGCACGGCCGCGACAGGTCGGCCCAGTGCGGCGGCCCAGGAGGCCGTGTTCTTCGCCCCCGACCGCGCGGCGGCCTCCACCACCACGACGATGCCCGACAGCGCGGCGATGATCCGGTTCCTCGCGAGGAAGGCGTGCCTGCTCGGACGCTCCCCCGGCGGCAGCTCGCTGATCAGGGTCCCGGAGGCCGCCACCGACGTGGCGAGGCGCGCGTGGGCGCTGGGGTAGGGCTCGTCGAGGCCTCCCGCCAGCACCGCGTGCGTGACCCCGCCGGCGCCGAGCGCGCCGCGGTGAGCGGCAGCGTCGATCCCGAAGGCCAGCCCCGAGACGACCGGGTGCCCCGCCGAGGCTAGGTCGGCGGCCAGCCCGACTGCCGTGTGCTCTCCGTAGCTCGAGCAGGCCCTGGCGCCGACCAACGCGACGGCGCGGTCCACGGCGCCCAGGGGTTCGCCCCGCAGCCAGAGCCCCGCCGGCGTCCCTCCCATGCCCGCCACCTCTACGTGTTCCAGGTCGGCCAGCGGCGCGGGCCACTCCTCGTCACCCGGCATGATGAACCGGGCCCCGCACGCCTCTCCCGCCGCGGCGACGGCCGCCGGATCGACCACCGCGGCCCGGCGCCCGAACGTCGACGACTCGCCCTCCGCGACGAGCGCCTCCCAGAGCTCGGCCGCTCCGAAGTCCTGCCAGGCCCTGGCCAGCGCCGGGGAACTCCATGCCTTCAGGGCACAGAGCCCCATCCGGGCCGTCCGTTCGCGGTTCACGCCGCGCTCCGCGCGCTGCCCAGCCGTAGCTGGAGCGCCGCCCGCACCTCGCGCCCGCCGGGCACGTCGCGGCCGGACATGTCGGTCAGGGTCCAGGCGACCTTCAGGACCTTGTCGACGCCGCGCATGCTCAGCTGGCCGCGCTCAAGGGCGTTGTTGAGGGCGCCGAGATCCTGCGGCAGCGGGAGGTGTCTGCGCAGGTACGGCCCGGGAATCTCGCCGTTGGTGCTCCACGGGGTGCCGCGGAGTCGCCGCGCCTGCCGGTCCCTGGCCTCCAGGACCCGCTGCAGCACCGTGGAGCTGGGCTCGGGAGCGGACTCCCCCAGGTCGGCCAACACCCGGTTGACCCCGGTCATGTGGTGCCGCAGATCGATCCGGTCCATGATGGGGCCGCTCAGTATCTGCGCACCTTGACGGCGTCGCAGCGGCACTCCGCCCCGGCCACGCCGTGCATGCCGCAGGGACAGGGGTTGGCGGCCAGCATCGTCTTTCCGACGCCTGGCGCGCCGTGCAGGAACAGGTGGTGCCTGCCCGACGCGGCGACCTCCAGCGCGAAGCGCCCGTCCGCGTGGCCGATGACGTCGGACAGGTCCGCGTGCCCGTCGGCGCGGTCCTCGGCCGGCAGCCAGGACGGGTCCGCCGACTCCGTCGGGTTGTCCACCGGCTTCCCGTTGAGGATCAGCGCCACCTCCTGCAGCCGTCCGGCTCCCCACACGGTCAGGCCAGGCACCAGCGAGGCCTCGTCCTGCTGGCCTGTCGGCACGATGGCGTGGTCGAACCCCGCCCTGGCCGCGGCGAGCAGCGCGGGAAGCACCCCGCGCACGCGGCGCACGCGCCCGTCGAGGCTGAGCTCCCCCAGCAGCACCGTCCGCGACAGCAGCCCGGGCCTGACGCCGCCCTCCGCGGCCATGGCCGCCACGGCGATGGCCACGTCGTAGTGCGAGCCCATCTTCGGTAGGCTGGCCGGCGACAGGTTGATGGTGACCAGCTGGGGCGGGTACGGCAGCCCCTCGGCTGCGACGGCGGCCTTGACCCGGTCCTTGGCCTCGGACAGCGCCTTGTCCGGCAGCCCGACCAGCAGCGTCCGGGGTAGCCCGCCGCCTTTGGCCGCCTCCACCTCCACGGGCACGCCGTCGATGCCGGACAGCGCGACGGACCATGCCGATGGCCTCACCGCTCCTCGATCCCGCGGGCGTGGATCAGCTCCGGGTCCTTGCCCGGCGGCCACAGGACGCCGATCGCGTCGACCCGCAGCAGGCGCACATGAGCCCGGGCGCCCTTCGCGTAGATCGCCGCGAGCCGCCGCAGCCGCCTGGCCTTCTCGAAGGTGATCGCGTCGAGCGGATGACCGTAGCCCAGGCCCGAGCGTGACTTCACCTCCACGACCACCAACGCCCCGGCCTCGTGGTCGAGCGCGACGATGTCCGCCTCGCCCTCCGGGCAGCGCCAGTTGCGGGTCAGAATCGTCCACCCGAGCCCCGCCACATACGCTGCGGCGAGGTCCTCCCCTCTACGGCCGAACTCGGCCCGCGCGTTGCTCATCGCATCCACCTCCACCTCAGTGATGGCGGATCCGGGCGCGCAAATGCCAGCCGGCTACGCGGCTGTGGACAGATCCAGGGTCAGGAGGCCGGGGAGTCCTGGTCGGGCACCTGCAGGTCCGAGTGGACGATCTCCTCGATGGAGACGTCTCGGAACGTCAGGACCTTGGCGGACTTCACGAAGCGCGCGGGTCGGTACATGTCCCACACCCAGGCGTCGCCCATGGACACCTCGTAGTACACGTCACCGCCCTCGGTGCGGACCTTCAGGTCGACGGCGTTGCACAGGTAGAACCGGCGTTCGGTCTCCACCGCGTAGGTGAAGATGCCGACGACGTCCTTGTACTCGCGGTACAGGTCAAGCTCCAGCTTGCTCTCGTACTGCTCCAGGTCTTCGGCGCTCATGATTGGACCACTCTAGCGCTCCGCACGACGTTGTCGAAGCACCACCGGTGGATAGCGGAGGGGCCGTGCTCGTCGAGGGCGCGTTGGTGCACGGCCGTGCAGTAGCCCTTGTGCACCGCGAAGCCGTACTCCGGGTAGAGGGCGTCGTAGTCGACCATGATGCGGTCCCGGGTGACCTTCGCGATGATCGAGGCGGCGCTGACGCAGGCGGCGACCTTGTCGCCCTTCCACATCGACACGGCGGGCACGCCGAGGCCGTCGACGGCGAAGCCGTCGGTGATGACGAAGCTCGGGGCCACGTCCAGGCGCAGGACGGCGCGTCGCAGGCCGTGCAGGTCGGCCTGGTGCATGCCCAGTTCGTCGCACTCCCCCGGCTCGACGACGGCGACGGCGACGGCGACGGCCTCCCGACGGATGACGTCGTAGAGCCGGTCGCGCGCCCTGGCGGTGATGGCCTTGGAGTCGTCGAGCCCCTCGATGGGCCGACGCGGGTCGAGGATGGCCGCGGCAGCGACCAGTGGCCCGGCGCAGGCGCCGCGCCCTGCCTCGTCCGCTCCGGCGACGGGGCCGAGGCCGGCGCGGTCCAGCGCCCGCTCATAGCTGTAGGCGCCACGCCCGAGGCGGATCATCAGCAGCCGGACTCCACGTGGATGAGCTCCGGATCCTCCGGGGCGGGTTCGGTCGCGTCGGGCACCGTCTCGTAGGTCGAGGGCAGCTGGAAGGTCGCGAGGCGGTCCAGCGGCGCGACGATGGCCACGGAAGCACCGACGACGTTCTCGATCGGGACGAAGGCGCTCTCGCCGGGGTTCTGGGACACGTCCGCCAGGCGGCAGCGCGAGTCGTTGGACGCGTTGCGGTGGTCGCCCATGACGAAGATGTGGTCGGCCGGCACGACGATGTCGAACGGCACGGTGCTCGGGGCCACCTGCACGCCGTCCTGCGCGTACAGGTACGAGGTCTCGTCGAGGACCTGGCCGTTGACCTCGATGCTGCCGTCGTCGGTGGTACGGACGTGGTCGCCCGGCATCCCGATGACGCGCTTGATGAGGTGCTCGGTCCCGGAGTTCGGCAGCACGCCGACGAACTCGAGGGCCTGCTTGATCGCGTTGGGCTCCTCGGTCACGGGGGTCAGCCAGTTGCCGGGGTCCTCGAACACGACGACGTCGCCGCGCTGGAAGCCGCCGAACTTCGCCACCAGGACACGGTCGTTGACCTGCAGCGTGTTCTCCATCGACCCGGACGGGATCACGAACATCTGCCCCACGAACGTGCGGATCAGCGTCGCGATCACGATGGCGCCGACGACGACGAGCACGCCCTCCAGCAGCCAGCCGAGCAGCCGACGCCCGACGGACGGGGCCTTCGGCTCGGGCGCGTCAGTCTCGCCGGAGGTTGTGCCTGATTCCACGGATCGTCCTTCTTCGGGTGTCGGGTCTGAGCATACCGCCGCGAACCGGGGTCACGACGACACGAGCCGCCGGGTCGGATTCGACCCGGCGGCTCGTGGGAGATGAAGGTTCAGCGTCGGTGACGCTGGACGATCAGCGCTTCTCCTTGATCTTGGCGGCCTTGCCGCGCAGCCCACGCAGGTAGTAGAGCTTGGCGCGACGGACGTCACCGCGACGCTCGACCTCGATCTTCTCGATGATCGGGGAGTTCACCGGGAAGGTGCGCTCGACTCCGACACCGAAGGACACCTTGCGGACCGTGAATGCCTCCTGCACGCCGGCAGCGTTGCGCGCGATGACGACGCCCGCGAACACCTGCACACGCGACCGGGTGCCCTCGACGACGCGCACGTGCACCTTGACGGAGTCGCCGGCGCGGAACTCCGGGACGTCGTCGCGGAGCGCGGCCTTGTTGATCTCCTGGATCAGGGGATTGGTCATGGTTCTCACCTTTTCCGTCAGTGCCATAGGTCACCGCGGCCATTCGTTTCGATGCGACTCGTCCGGGACGGACCCCCCATGGCAGGAGCCCGGGCGCGCCGCTGTCACCCCCTGGCAGGGAGCAACGACTCTCCATTATGGCAGAGGGGCGCCAGAGGGGAAAATCCCCAGGGGACACGTCAGGGGCGGCACCGAAGTGCCGCCCCTGCGATGTGGCTCAGTCTCTGATGACTACTGCTTGCCGTCGCCCTTGAACAGCGACTTGATGAGGTCGCGGTTGAGGTGGGCGATGGACTCGAGCGGGATGCCCTTGGGGCAGACCGCGGCGCACTCACCGATGTTGGTGCAGTTGCCGAAGCCCTCCTCGTCGTGCTGCGCGACCATGGCCTTGACGCGACGGTAGCGCTCGGGCTGGCCCTGCGGCAGCATCGCGAGGTGCGTGATCTTCGCCGATGTGAACAGCATGGCGGAGCTGTTCGGGCAGGCGGCGACACACGCACCACAGCCGATGCACGTCGCGTTGTCGAACGCGACGTCCGACTCCCGCTTCGGCGCCGGGGTGGCGTGGGCGTCGGGGGCCGACCCGGTGTTGCTCGAGATGAAGCCGCCGGCCTGGATGATGTGATCCAGGGCAGTGCGGTCCACGACGAGGTCCTTGATCACCGGGAACGCGCCCGCGTGCCACGGCTCGATGTCGATGGTCGCGCCATCGGCGAACGAACGCATGTGCAGCTGGCAGGTGGTGGTGGCGGATCCGCCGTGCGCGACGCCGTTGATGACGACGCCGCACATGCCGCAGATGCCCTCGCGGCAGTCGTGGTCGAAGGCCACCGGCTCCTGGTTCGCGTTCGTGAGCTGCTCGTTGAGAAGGTCAAGCATCTCCAGGAACGACATGTCCTCGGACACGCCATCCAGGTCGTACTCGACCATCTTGCCGGCGGCGTTGGCGCCGGCCTGACGCCAGATACGTAGCTTGAGCTTCACTTGTAACTCCGTTGCTTCAGTTCGATTGCCTTGTAGACGAGCGGCTCGCGGTGCAGCACGGGCTTGGCGTTGTCGCCTGCCCACTCCCACGCGGCGACGTAGCAGAACTCGTCGTCGTGGCGGAGGGCCTCGCCGTCCTCGGTCTGCGACTCGGCGCGGAAGTGACCGCCACAGGACTCGCGGCGGTGCAGCGCGTCGACGCACATGAGCTCACCGAGCTCGAAGAAGTCGACGAGACGGCCGGCGCGCTCCAGGGCCTGGTTGAAGTCCTCGTTGACGCCCGTGACGCGGACGTTCTTCCAGAACTCCTCCTTCAGCTCGTGGATGAGGCCGATGGCCTTCTTGAGGCCCTCCTCGGTCCGATTCATGCCGCAGTACTCCCACATGATGTGGCCGAGCTCCTTGTGGAAGGAGTCGACCGAGCGGGTGCCCTGCACGGCGAGCAGCGCGTCGATACGGGCCTGGGCGGCATCGCGGGCCTCGACGACGGCCGGGTGGTCGTCGGCGAGCTTGTCGAACGGGGCATCAGCGAGGTAGTCGTTGATGGTGTTCGGCAGAACGAAGTAGCCGTCGGCGAGGCCCTGCATCAGCGCGGAGGCGCCGAGGCGGTTCGCACCGTGGTCGGAGAAGTTCGCCTCACCGGTCACGTACAGGCCGGGGATGGTGGACTGCAGGTCGTAGTCGACCCAGAGGCCGCCCATGGTGTAGTGCACCGCCGGGTAGATGCGCATCGGCACCTCGTAGGGGTTCTCACCGGTGATCTGCTGGTACATGTCGAAGAGGTTGCCGTACTTGTTCTCGACAGCCTTCTGACCGAGGCGGTTGATGGCGTCGGAGAAGTCGAGGTAGACGCCGCGGCGCATCATGCGCTCCTCGCCGCCCTCGGTGACCTCCTTGACGGCGGGCCCGACACCGCGGCCCTCGTCGCACATGTTCTTCGCCTGACGCGACGCGATGTCGCGGGGAACCAGGTTGCCGAACGCCGGGTAGATGCGCTCCAGGTAGTAGTCGCGATCCTCCTCGGCGATCTCGCGCGGATCCTTGGCGCAGTCCTCGGCCTTCTTGGGCACCCAGATGCGGCCGTCGTTACGCAGCGACTCCGACATCAGGGTCAGCTTCGACTGGGTCTCGCCGTGCACCGGGATGCAGGTCGGGTGGATCTGCGTGTAGCAGGGGTTGCCGAAGTAGGCGCCCTTGCGGTGCGCGCGCCAGTTGGCGGTGACGTTGCAGCCCATCGCGTTGGTGGACAGGAAGAACACGTTGCCGTAGCCACCCGTGGCAAGCACGACGGCGTCAGCGGTGTAGGTCTCGACCTTGCCGTTGATCATGTTGCGGGTCACGATGCCGCGGGCCTTGCCGTCGACGACGATCAGCTCGACCATCTCGTGGCGGGTGTACATCTTGACGGTGCCGGCGGCGACCTGACGCTCGAGCTGCTGGTAGCAGCCGATCAGCAGCTGCTGACCCGTCTGGCCACGCGCGTAGAAGGTGCGCTGCACCTGGACGCCACCGAACGAACGGGTATCCAGCAGGCCGCCGTACTCGCGGGCGAACGGGACACCCTGGGCGACGCACTGGTCGATGATGTTCGCGGAGACCTCGGCGAGGCGGTAGACGTTCGTCTCGCGCGCGCGGTAGTCGCCGCCCTTGACCGTGTCGTAGAACAGACGGTGCGTCGAGTCGTTGTCGTTGCGGTAGTTCTTCGCAGCGTTGATGCCGCCCTGGGCGGCGATCGAGTGGGCGCGTCGCGGGCTGTCCTGGTAGCAGAAGTTGAGGACGTTGTAGCCGGCCTCACCCAGGGTCGCGGCGGCGGCGCCGCCGGCAAGGCCGGTGCCGACGATGATGACGCTCAGCTTGCGGCGGTTGGCCGGGTTGACCAGGCGGGCCTGGAACTGGCGGGTCTGCCACACCTTGTCGATGGCAACCTGCGGCGCCTTGGTGTCACAGATGTCCTCGCCCTCGGTCCAGAACTGGCCGGTCAGCGGTGCGGTGGTGATGGCGTCGGTCATCAGATCACTCCGATCAGAATTGCGAAGGGCATGCTCATGAAGCCGACGAACAGGGCGACAGCGACGATGATGCCGAGGACGTTGAGGACCTTGCGCGCGTTCGGGCTGGTGTTGCCACCGAGCGTGTTGAACGCGCTGAAGAACCCGTGCCGCACGTGCATGCAGATCAGCACCATGCAGATCGCGTAGATCAGCACCATCCACCACTGCTCGAACGCGTAGTGGACCATGACGCTCGGCTTGGCCGGGTCGGTCTCGCCGAACTGCGCCGGGATGATCGTGAACTGGAGCAGGTGGAAGATGATGAAGGCCAGCACGATGACGCCGCCCCAGCGCATGGTGCGCACGGAGTAGGTCGAGGCCTGACGCTTGTAGTTGACGTACTTGTCACCACGGTTCGCGATGGTCTGGCGCGACAGCGTCGCCGCGGCCCAGACGTGCGCACCGACCGCGACGAGCATCACTGCGCGGAAGACGATGATGAACTGACCGGCAGGCATGAGCGGGTACATGATGCCGCCCTCATGGTCGATGCCGTTCTCCGCGAGGCCCTTGAGCCAGTGCGCGTAGTGATCGTAAGCCTCGGGGCTGACGAACATCTTCAGGTTGCCGTACATGTGCACGAGGAGGAACACGATCATGATCAAGCCGGACACCGCCATGATGACCTTCTTGACGACCGTGCTTCTCAACGCTCGTTGATGAATAGTGAGAGTTGTTGCCACGCGCCTCACTCTAGCCAACGCGTTACGCGCTGTCCCTAAGAGGGGGACTTTAACTTTCCCGTCGTCTAAATGCTCAATTTAGGCGTGAATGTAGTTTCGTAAATCAGTCACGCCCGTCCGGTGCCAGCAGATCCGGTCGACGGCTGCGCGTGCGCTCGACGGCCTGCTCCCGGCGCCACTTCGCGACGAGGCCATGGTTGCCGCTCAGCAGCACCTGGGGCACCTCGCGCCCCCTCCACACCGGCGGCTTGGTGTAGTTCGGGTACTCGAGCAGGGACCCGTTCCCGGCCGAGTGCGACTCCTCCGTCAGCGACTCCGGGTTCCCGATCACGCCGGGCAGGAGGCGCACGACGGCCTCGATGACAGCCAGCGAGGCCACCTCTCCCCCGTTGAGGACGTAGTCGCCCAGGGACACCTCGATGACCTCGTAGTGTTCGACGCAGTGGTCGATGACGCGCTGGTCGATGCCCTCGTAGCGGCCGCACGCGAACACGAGCCGCTGCTTCGCGGCCAGTTCGTAGGCGAGCTCCTGCGTGAAGGGGCGACCGGCCGGCGTCGGCACAACGATCGTCATGGGCGCGGGGTCGAGCTCCTCGAGCGCGTCGAGCGCCTCGCCCCACGGCTCGGGCTTCATGACCATGCCGGCTCCCCCGCCGTAGGGGGTGTCGTCGGTGGTGTTGTGCCGGTCGTGCGTCCAGCCTCGCAGGTCGTGGACCCCCAGCTCGACGATCCCCGAGGAGATGGCCTTGCCGACGAGGCTCAGGTGCAGCGGGGCGAAGTAGTCGGGGAAGATGCTGACGACGTCGATCCTCATTCGACGTCCTCCAGCAGGCCGGGGACGTCGGCCAGCTGCACGTGTCCCGCGGCCAGATCCACGACGGGGACCAGCGCGCTGACGAAGGGCACCAGGCGGTCCTCGCCGGCGACGTCGACCTGGAGGACCTCCTGCGCGGGAAGGTGCAGGACCTCGGTGACGGTGCCCACCTGGGCGCCGCGGTGGTCGAGGACCTTCAGCCCGACGAGTTGCCGGTCGAAGTACTCCTCCGGCTCGCTCGGGCGTTCGTCCGACGGCACCAGGGCGTGGAGTAGGAGACCGGTCAGCGCCTCGACGGCGGTGCGGTCGGGGTAGCCCACCAGCGTGACCGCCAGCCGGCCGCGATTCCAGCGCACCTGATCGATCTCGACGCTGCGGCCCGTGTCGCCGAGGCGCAGCGAGACGCCCGGCCGGAACCGGCGCGCGGGCTCGTCGGTGCGCAGCTCGACGGCGATCTCACCTCGGATGCCGACGGCGCGCCCGAAGCGGCCCACCGTCACCTCAACCTGCTCTGACACGTGCTTGCTCCTGGAGAGTCGGGGGAATGCGGCGACGCCGACCGGATCAGGCTCGAAAGCCCCTCCGGTCGGCGTCGACGTGTGGTGTGCTCAGCGGCGGCGGGGACGGTCCACGTCGACGAAGTCCACGCGGACGCTCTCCTTGCCGGCCAGCGCGCCGATGACCGTGCGCAGCGCCTGGGCGGTGCGGCCCTGGCGGCCGATCACCTTGCCGACATCGTCGGGGTGCACGCGCACCTCGAGCAGCCGGCCGCGACGCAGGTCCTTGTCCTTGACGTTCACGTCGTCGGGGTTCGACACGATCCCCGCGACGAGGTGCTCAAGGGCGTCGGCAAGCATGGTCACTCGCCCTCGGCGGGAGCCTCAGCGGAGGCGTCCTCGGCAACGGCCTCTGAGGCCTTCTTGGCAGCGTCCTCGTCGGCCTTCTTCTTGGCCTTGGAGATGGCCGGGGCGGTGGCGCCGGCGTCCTCGGCCAGGGCCTTGGCGAACTCGGCCTCGCGGTCGCGACGCTCGGGCTGCGGGTCGACGCCCGACGGCGTGGTGTCGCCGGAGAACTTCTGCCAGTCACCGGTCCGCTTGAGGATCGCGACGACGGCCTCGGTCGGCTGGGCGCCGACGGACAGCCAGTACTGGGCGCGCTCGGAGTCGACGCGGATCACGCTGGGATCGTTCTTCGGGTGGTACAGACCGATCTCCTCGATGGCCTGACCGTCGCGCTTCGCGCGGGAGTCGATCACGATGATGCGGTAGTGGGGCGAGCGAATCTTGCCGAGACGCTTCAGACGAATCTTGGTAGCCACGAGTGTGGTTTCTCCTGTTTACTCAAAGTGCCTGCTGGGCAGGCGAGCCGGATGGACGCGCTTCGCGTGTGGGGCACACTCCACGCAAACCTGTGGGGCCTTGAGTCCACGTGAGAGGGCGCGGACAAAAAGCTGCACCCGACATTGTGCCAGATTCCGCCCCGCTCCCCCAAACGCCGTGGTCAGGGATCAGCCCCAGCCCAGGTCGTGCAGCGCGTCCTCCTCGATGCCGTGGTAGTGCCCGAGCTCGTGGAGCAGGGTGACCCAGATCTCGTCGTAGAGGTGGTCCTCGTCGGTACACATGCGGGTGAGCGGCCCGCGGAACAGCACGACGCGGTCGGGCAGCTGTCCGAACCCGTACTGGTCACGTTCGGTCAGCGCGGTGCCCTCGTACCAGCCGAGCGTGTCCGAGCCGTCCTCCGGCTCGTCCTCGATGACGAAGATGAGGTTGTCGAGGCCGTCGGTGAGGCGCTCGGGCAGCTGGCCCAGCGCCTCCTCGACGAGTGCCTCGAAGGCGTCGGCGGTGATGTCCATCCGGCAAGGGTACCCAGGCGGCCGCAGGCTCAGGCGACGCGCCTGCCGCGCAGGATCAGCGCGACTGGGCGGCGCAGCGTCGTCAGGTCCTCGCGGGGGTCGGCGTCCAGCACGATGAGGTCCGCGCTCGCACCGTCGGTGAGGATGTCGGCGCCGAGCCAGGGCCGGGCGTTCCAGCTGGCCGCTCCCAGCGCGTACTCGTTGCCGGCGATCTTCGAGAGCTCGTCGATCTCGTCGCGGACCCTGCCGTGCCGCACGACGGTGCCCGCGTCCGTGCCGGAGAAGACGGTGATGCCCGCGTCGACGGCCTTGCCGATGGTCTCTTGGCGGCGGTCGTAGAGGTGGTGCATGTGCGCGAAGTACGTCGGGAACCGCGCCTCGGCGGGAGCGGCGTAGATGGGGAAGCGGTCCAGGTTGATCATGGTGGGGACCAGCGCAGTGCCGCGCGCGGCCATCTGCGCGATGACCTCGTCCGACATGCCGGTGCCGTGCTCGATGCAGTCGATACCCGCGGCGACGAGTTCCGCGACGGACTGCTCGGCGAAGCAGTGGGCCGTGACGCGCGCGCCCTCCTCGTGCGCGGCGGCGATGGCCTGCTCGGCGACGTCTGCGGGCCACAGGGGTGTCAGGTCGCCGACCGAACGGTCGATCCAGTCGCCGACGAGCTTGACCCAGCCGTCGCCGGCGCGCGCCTGGCGGCGGACCTCTGCGACCAGCTCGGCGGGCTCGACCTCCGCGGCCAGGTTGCGGATGTAGCGCTTCGGCCTTGCGATGTGGCGGCCGGCTCGGATGAGGCGCGGCTGCTCCGCGCGGCCCTGCAGCCACCGGGTGTCGGAGGCGGACCCGGCGTCGCGGATCAGCATGGTGCCGGACATCAGGTCGTCCTGCGCCTGCTGCGCCGCGACCTCGTCGGTCACGGCGCCGTCGGGTCCGAGGCCGATGTGGCAGTGCGCGTCGACGAGTCCCGGCACGACCCAGCAGCCCGTCGCGACGGTCTCGGCGCCGGCGACCGGCTCCGGGGAGATGACGCCGTCGGCGATCCACAGTTCCCGTCGTTCGCCGTCGGGAAGGACAACTCCGTCGATGTGCAGCGCATTGCTCATGGGTGCCACACTAGCGCCGCCCGGCGGCGCGCCGTCTCCGGCTAGAACTTGGGCTTGTTCTGCTCGAACATCTTCGCCAGATCCGGCGGCAGCTGGAAGTCGTCCATGCTCTGCGGCGCCTCGGGGGCGGCCTGCGGGCGCTGCTGCGGGAGCTGGCGACCCTTCGCGGGACGGGCCTTCTTGCCCTTGCGGGCCTTGCCGGGGGCCTTCTTCGTTGCGCTGGCCCCGCGGGTCCTGCCCATGCCGGGCATCCCGGGCATGCCGGGCATGCCGCCGCCGGCCATGGACTCCATCATCTTGCGGGCCTCGACGAAGCGCGTGACCAGCTTGTTGACGTCCGAGACCTGCACGCCGGCGCCCTTGGCGATGCGGGCGCGGCGCGAGCCGTTGAGGATCGAGACGTCGTCGCGCTCCTTGGGCGTCATCGAGTAGATGATCGCCTCGACGCGGTCGATCTCCTTCTCGTCGATCTCGTTGATGGCGTCCTTGAACTGCCCGGCGCCCGGCAGCATGCCGAGGATCTTGCTCATCGGGCCCATCTTGCGCAGCTGCTGCATCTGCGAGAGGAAGTCCTGCAGGCCGAACTTGCCCCGGCCCATCAGCTTCTCGGCAGCGGCGCGCGACTGCTCGGCGTCGAAGGTCTTCTCCGCCTGCTCGATCAGGGTGAGGACGTCGCCCATCCCGAGGATGCGCGAGGCCATCCGGTCGGGGTGGAACATGTCGAAGTCGGCCAGCGCCTCGCCGTTGCTCGCGAACATGATCGGCTTGCCGAGCACGCGGGCGATCGACAGGGCCGCGCCGCCGCGGGCGTCGCCGTCGAGCTTGGTCAGCACGACGCCGTCGATGCCGACGCCCTCGTCGAAGGCCTTGGCGGTGTTGACGGCGTCCTGGCCGATCATCGCGTCGACGACGAACAGGGTCTCGTCGGGGTTGACGGCGGCCTTGATGTCGGCGGCCTGCTGCATCAGCTCGGCGTCGACGCCCAGCCGGCCCGCGGTGTCGACGATCACGACGTCGTGCAGCTTGGTGCGGGCGTGCTCGATGGCCCGACGGGCCACGTCGACGGGGTCGCCGACGCCGTTGCCGGGTTCGGGCGCGAAGACCTGCACGCCGGCGCGCTGGCCGACGATCTGCAGCTGGTTGACGGCGTTGGGGCGCTGCAGGTCGGCGGCCACCAGCAGCGGGGAGTGCTGCGAGCCGGCCAACCACTTGGCGAGCTTGCCGGCCAGCGTCGTCTTACCCGCGCCCTGCAGGCCGGCGAGCATGATGACCGTCGGGGGCCGCTTCGCGAAGCGGATGGTGCGGGCCTCGCCGCCCAGGATGGAGACGAGCTCCTCGTTGACGATCTTGATGATCTGCTGCGACGGGTTGAGCGCCTTGGAGAGCTCCGCGCCGAGCGAGCGTTCCTTGACCGCCGCGACGAACTCCTTGACCACGCCGAGGTTGACGTCTGCCTCGAGCAGCGCGATGCGGATCTCGCGCATCGTGGCGTCGAGGTCGGCCTCGGTCAGCCGCCCCTTGGAGCGGAGCCCCTTGAACACCGTCGAGAGCCGGTCCTGCAGAGTGTCGAACACGTGGGGAGTCCTTCGTGGATGGGAGGTGCTACGCGGAAAGGATAGTTGAGGAGGCGGCGGAAGGCTCCGCCGACCTCACTCCCCGAGGATGCCTGCGACGAATCCCTCGGCGTCGAAGGGCGCGAGGTCGTCGACGCCCTCGCCGAGCCCGACGAGCTTGACGGGGACGCCGAGCTCGCGCTGCACCTGCACGACGATGCCGCCCTTGGCGGAGCCGTCGAGCTTGGTCAGCACGATGCCGGTGACGTCGACCACCTCGGCGAAGATGCGGGCCTGCGTCATGCCGTTCTGGCCGGTGGTCGCGTCGAGGACGAGCAGCACCTCGGTGACTGGCGCCTTCTTCTCGATGACGCGCTTGACCTTGCCGAGCTCGTCCATCAGGCCGGTCTTGGTGTGCAGGCGACCGGCGGTGTCGACCAGGACGACATCGGTGCCGTCGGCGGCGCCCTTCGCGACCGCGTCGAAGGCGACGGAGGCGGGGTCGGCCCCGTCGACGTCGCTGCGGACGGTCTCGACGCCGACGCGCTCGCCCCAGGTGGCGAGCTGCTCGGCGGCGGCGGCGCGGAAGGTGTCGGCCGCGCCGAGCACGACCGTCTTCCCCTCCGCGACGAGCACGCGGGCAAGCTTGCCGACGGTGGTGGTCTTGCCGGTGCCGTTGACGCCGACGACCATCACGACGGCGGGGTCGCCCTCGGCCGCCGGGGTCAGGTTGAGGGAACGGTCGAGCGTGGGGTCGACGAGCTTGATGAGTTCGGCGCGCAGGATCTCGCGGGCGCGCTCCGGGTCGGCGACGCCGTCGATCGCCAGCTGCGAGCGGAGCGCCTCGGTGAGCTCGGTGGCGGGTCCGACGCCCAGGTCGGAGGTGATGAGCGTCGACTCGAAGTCGTCCCACACGTCCGCGTCGAGGCGGTCGACGCTCAGCAGGTCGGACAGGGCCCTGGCCAGCGCGTTGTTGCTGCCGGCCAGCCGACGACGCAGGCGCGCCCAGCGGCTGACGGGCGCCTCCGGGGTCTCGAGGGCGGGAGTCTCAGGCTCGGCCTCGGCCTCGGGCTCGACGACCACGTCGGGGGAGGTCGGGGTGACCGGCTCCGCGGGCGCGACGAGCTCGGGCGCCGGGACGGCGGGCGTCTCGACGGTGGGGGCCACGACCACAGGCTCGTCGTCCGCGGTCGGCGTCAGCTCACCGCGGGATGAGCCCTCGAGCTCCTGCCTGCGCTGCTCGCGGTGGACGACGATGCCGCCCACGATCAGCGCGACTGAGACGACGGCGAGCATTACCCAGAAGATCCACACGCCGCCATCCTAGTGTCTGTGGAGCTGGCCCCCGATTCTCAGCCCACGCGGGGTCGGGAGTCCTGGTCCCCGAGGTCGTCGAGCCGCTCGAGGAACCGCGGCATGTCGCCCTGACCCTCGAGGACCTCCTCGGTGCGCTCGGCAAACTGCTGGAGCCGGGGGCGGTTGGTCTGGAGCTTGCCGGAGGCAATGGCCACGACAGCCACGACGGCGCCGGCCAGCAGCACGGCAGCGAGGATCGCGAGGACGTAGGGAAACGGCATGACCGTCGCCTTTCAGGAGAAGCGGAAGCACCTCCAGTGTGCCAGCCGGGTGCCGATCGGCCGTGGTCACTGCGCGCGGCGCTCCGCTTTCGAGACCGTCGTCGCACATTTCGTCACTCGGAGTGCAACCGCTGGCTGACGACGGTGGAGATGCCGTCTCCTCGCATGGTGACGCCGTAGAGCGAGTCCGCGATCTCCATGGTGCGCTTCTGATGCGTGATGATCAGCAGCTGGGAGTTCGCGCGGAGCTCCTCGTAGATGCCGAGCAGGCGGCCGAGGTTGGCGTCGTCGAGGGCCGCCTCCACCTCGTCGAGGATGTAGAACGGGCTGGGCCTCGCGATGAACAGCGCGACGAGGAAGGCCACGGCCACCAGCGAGCGCTCGCCACCCGACAGCAGGGAGAGCCTCTTGACCTGCTTGCCGGCGGGCCGGGCCTCCACGTCGACGCCGGTGGTGAGCCAGTCCCCCGGCTCGGTGAGCACCAGCTTCCCCTCGCCGCCGGGAAAGAGCCGCGAGAAGACGTCAACGAAGCTCCGTTCGACGTCGCGGTAGGCCGCCTCGAACACCTCCTGCACCCGACGGTCGACCTCCTCGACGATGCCGAGCAGGTCGCTGCGGGTCTGCTTCAGGTCGTCGAGCTGTTCCGCGAGGAAGCGGTGTCGGGCCGTCATCGCGTCGAACTCCTCGAGCGCGAGCGGGTTGACCCGGCCGAGGGCCGCGAGGCTGCGTTCTGCGGAGCGCAGGCGGGTGCTCTGGGCGGCCCTGTCGTAGGGCACGGGGGCCGGGACCTCGTCGTCGTCGGTCAACGCCGATCCGTCGGGCCTCGTCAGGACGGGGACGGGCTCGGTCGTGCCGTACTGGGCGACGAGATCGTCGGGCTCGAGGCCGAGCTCGCCGAGCGCCTTCTCGGAGAGTTGCTCGACGCGCATGCGCAGCTCGATGCGGACCATCTCGTCGCGGTGCGCACCGCGGACGATCTCCTCGAGTCGGGCGGCGGCCGCCTTCGCGCGGTGCCGCGCGGCCGTGGTGCCCGCCTCGGCCTCGCGGCGGGCGGTGTCGGCGGCGTCCCGCTCCGCAGTGGCCCGGCGTCGGGCGGCGTCGACGTGCTCGGCAAGCTGGGCGGCTGCGGCGTTGACGACGGCGGCGACCTCGGCCTCGCGGCGGAGCTGTTCGGCCCTGGCCTGGGCCTTTGCCCGCGACTGGCGCTCGTGCTGCGCCGCTCGGAGCAGGCCGTCGGCACGGCCCGCGACGGCCTTGAGCTGTTCCTCGAGCGACCGGACGGCCAGCCGCGCGTCCATGTCGGTCTGCCTGGCGGCCCGGGCCTCGGCGGCCTTCGAGTCGCGGTCCGCGGGGTCGGGTTCGGCGGCCTCGTCCTCGGCCCCGGCCGCGGCGAGCCGTGCGGCCAGCTCGTCGCGCTGGGCCTCGTCGGCGGCCCGGGTGGCGACGGCGGCCTCGATGGCCTCGGCCAGCCTCTCGGCCTCGCGGATGGCGGCGGCCTGCGCCTGCCTGGCCGCGCCCAGCCGGTCCGTGATGGCGGCCAGCCGCGCGTCCGACTCGTTCAGCGCGGACAGCGCCGCGTCGTGCCCCGCCCGGGCCTCGGCGACGCAGTCCCCGGCCTGCTCTGCGGCGAACCGCAGCCGCTCGCCCTCGGCGACGGCCTCGGCGAGTTCGTGCCGCGCCTCGGCCAGCTGCGCCTGCACCTCCAGCAGCGAGGGCGCTGAGGACGCGCCGCCCGTGACGAGCCAGGCAGACACCCACTCGCCCGCGCGGGTGACAGCGCTGAGCGTCGGATCGCCGGCGACGAGGTCCGCGGCCTCCGCGAGGGTCTCCACGGCGACGCAGGCGCCGAGCAGCGCGTCGAGTGCGCCGTCGAGCTCGGCCGGGCCGTCGACGAGCGCGCGGGCGGACCGGGCGCCCGCGCCGGGCCGGGTGAGCGGCGCGTCGGCGATGACGAGCGGCCCGGGATCGGCGTCGGCGAGATGCGCGGTGGCGGCGAGCGCCCCGTCGAGCCCCGCAACGACGACGGCCTCCGTCGCCCCGCGCAGGGCGGCGTCGACGGCCGACTCCCAGCCCGGTTCGACCGTCAGCAGGTCGCTGAGGCGACCGACCACCTCCGGCCGTCCGGAGCCGAGCAGGTCGGCAGAGCCGTCCCTGCGCTCCGCCATCAGGGTGAGCGCGTCGACGCGCGCGCCGAGCGCGGCGCGGGTCCGCGAGTTGTCGGCCGCCCGCTCCGCTACCGACGCCGCCTCGGCCTCGGCCGCGTCCACGGCGGAGGCGGAGCTCTCGAAGACGGCGTCCAGGTCCGTCTCGGAGGCGCCGAGCCCCGCGAGCTCCGCCTCCCCCGCGTGATACTGGGCCGCCGCCGCGGCGGTGCGGGCGAGCGCCTCCTCGCGCCGGGCGACAAGCCGGGCGACCTCCTCCTCGGAGGCCCCGATGCGGGAGGTGACGCTGGCGAGCCTGCCGTTCAGGCGTGCGAGGCCCTCGCGCCGGTCGGCGATGGCCCGCAGTGCGGCGCCGTAGGCCTGCTCGGCGAACGCGTGCACGCGTTCGGCCTCGTTGCGGGCCGACGTGGCGGCGGCGAGCGCCTCCTCGGCCTCGGCACCGCGCTCGCGGAGCTCCTCCTCGCGGCGTCGGAACTCCGCCGCCTCGCGTTCGAGGGCCTCCGGGTCGCGGCCACCCACGTCGAGGGTCGGCTGGTTGTCGCGGGCGCGCATGCGCTCGGCGGAGATCGACACCGTCGTCGCGACCCGCTCACGCAGCGCGGCCAGCGTGTACCACTGCTCCTGGGCGGCGTCGAAGTCCTGGGCGGCGGCGCGCAGCCTCCGCTCGGCTGCCTCCTCATCGGCCTGCGCCGCGGTCACCGCGCTCTCGGCGGCGACGCGGGCCTCGTTCGCGGCCGCCTCGTCGGCGAGTTCGGCGGTCAGCTCCCGGCGGGCGGCGGCGAGGTCGTCGGCCAGTAGCCGCGCCTTCGAGTCGCGGAGCTCGGCCTGGATGACGGCGGCGCGACGGGCCGTCTGCGCCTGCCTCCCGAGCGGCCCCAGCTGGCGCTGGAGTTCCGCGACCAGGTCCTGAAGGCGGTCGAGATTCTGGCGGGTCGCCTCCAGCTTCCGCAGCGCCTTCTCCTTGCGTTTGCGGTGCTTGAGGACCCCCGCGGCCTCCTCGATGAACCCGCGGCGCGACTCCGGGGTCGCCTGCAGGATCGCGTCGAGCTGGCCCTGGCCGACGATCACGTGCATCTCGCGGCCGATGCCGGAGTCGCTGAGCAGCTCCTGCACGTCGAGGAGTCGGGCTGAGGCGCCGTTGATGGCGTACTCGGATCCCCCGCTGCGGAACATCGTGCGGGTGATGGTGACCTCGGTGTACTCGATCGGCAGCGCCCCGTCCGAGTTGTCGATGGTCAGCTCAACCTCGGCGCGGCCGAGCGGCGCCCGCCTGCTGGTGCCGGCGAAGATGACGTCCTCCATCTTGCCGCCGCGCAGGCTCTTGGCGCCCTGCTCCCCCATGACCCAGCTCAGCGCGTCGACCACGTTGGACTTGCCCGACCCGTTCGGGCCGACGACGCACGTGATCCCGGGCTCGAAGACGAGAGTCGTCGCGGAGGCGAACGACTTGAACCCGCGCAGTGTGAGCTTCTTCAGATACATGGCGCGTTCAGCCTAGTGGCGTCCGGTTCGAGGGTCAGGCGCGGCGCACGGAGCGGAAGGTCCAGAGCTTGTTCACGACGAAGTTGATGGGCATGGTGATGACGATGGCGATCAGCTGCGACCAGTACTCGCGGGAGTGGATGCCCGCCTCCTCGTGGAACCACGGCTCGGGCAGGAAGACGGGGCTGCTCGGGTTGGTCAGCGCGATCTTGATCACCAGACCGACGGCTGCGGCGGCGCTGCCGACGGCGAGGAAGGGCCAGAACTCCTTCCACCACCCCGCTGCGGCTGCGGACTTGAAGGTCCACCAGCGGTTGAGCTGGAAGTTGTAGAGGTTGGCGACCAGGAACCCGCCGATCCAGACCAGGGCCGTGAAGCGGATGTTGAACGGGGTGCCGGGGATGGCCCAGACGATGTTCTGCGCGTTGGCGGAGCCGCCGTTGAGGCGGTTCATCACGACCGCCACCAGCATGTTGACGAGCACGCCGGTGCCACCGACGACCGCGAACTTCACGAACTGCCGCATCGAGTGGCGGTAGCGCTGGTAGAGCTCGGTCATCTGGTTCCCTTCGGAGCACGCTGGCATCTCGGGCAGAGGTACGAGCTGCGGTTCATGAAGCTGCGGCGCACGATCGGCGTCCCGCAGCGGCTGCATGGCTGCCCCTCCCGGCCGTACGCCTCCAGCGACCGGGAGAAGTACCCGGACTCGCCGTTGACGTTGACGTAGAGGGAGTCGAAGGAGGTGCCGCCCTCGGCCAGCGCGTCGGCCATGACGTCGCGGGCGGTGGTCAGCAGAGTCACCGCGCGGCGTGGCCCGAGCTCGCCGGTCGGCAGTTCGAAGTGCGTGGCCGTGCGCCAGAGCGTCTCGTCGGCGTAGATGTTGCCGATGCCGCTGACCAACCCCTGGTCGAGCAGGGCGCGCTTGACCGTCGTGCGTCGGCCACGCATCCGCGCGGCGACGGCCGCGGCGTCGAAGCCGGGATCGAAGGGGTCCGCGGCGATGTGCGGGACCGGGGAGGAGGCCAGGCCGGGGCGCCACTCGAGGCCGCCGAACATGCGCTGGTCGACGAAGCGGAGCTCGGAGCCGTCGTCGAGGAGGAAGGTGACGCGGGTGTTGCGTTGCAGCGGGTCCGACGGCGCGTTGACGCGGAACTGGCCGCTCATGCCGAGATGGATGACCAGCGCGTCGTCGGCCAGGGAGAGCCACAGGTACTTGCCGCGGCGGTGGACCGCGTCGACCGTGCGGCCGCCCAGGTCAGCGGCGAAGCCGTCGGCGCCGAAGGGGTGGCTGCGGACGGGCCGCGGGTGGAGGACCGTCACGCGCTCGAGGGTGCGCCCCTGCACGTGCGCTGTCAGCCCCCGCCTGACGACCTCCACCTCGGGCAGTTCAGGCAACGCCCAGATCCTTCACGGCAATCCGTGCAGCGATCTGTTCGGCGCGCTTCTTGCTCCCGGCCGTGCCGGTGCCCATCTCGCGGGCGTCGACGACGACCACCGCGGTGAAGGTGCGCTCGTGGTCGGGGCCCTCGCCCACGACGTCGTAGCGGGGCAGGTCCCAGCCGCGGGCGGCGCAGATCTCCTGCAGGACCGTCTTGTAGTCGGCGTAGTCGCCGGCCGCCTCGGAGGCGGCGATGAGGTCGTCGAAGGTCGCGTGGATGAACCGCGACGCCGCCGCGGAGCCGGCCGAGATGTGGATGGCGCCGATGACGGCCTCCATCGTGTCGGCCAGGATCGAGGTCTTGGTGTTGCCGTGCGTGGCGATCTCGCCCTTGCCGAGCAGGATGTGGCCGCCCAGGTCGAGCGACCTGGCCACCTCAGCGAGCGCGACGGAGCTCACGACACTTGCCCTGAGCTTGGCCAGGTGTCCCTCGGGGAGCTCTGGGTAGGTGCGGAAGATGTGCTCGGTGACGACGATCTCCAGCACGGCGTCGCCGAGGAACTCCAGCCGCTCGTTGGACGCGAGGCCGGGGTGCTCGTAGGCGTAGCTCCGGTGCGTGAAGGACAGCTCAAAGAGCTGGGCATCGACCTCGATGCCCAGCTCCTGCAGTCTGTCAAGCAGTCGACTCACCCGCGTGACTCGCGGGACTCGACTCAGGCCTCGAGGACCTGACGACGCGCGCCACGCGGACCGTACTGGCCGCAGCTCGGGCACGCGGTGTGCTGAAGGTGGGGCTCACGGCACGCCGGGTTGGCGCACACGACGGTGGGAACCACGGTCGTCTTCCACTGGGCCCGACGCGAACGGGTGTTGCTGCGCGACATCTTCCGCTTCGGAACGGCCACGATCTTCTCCTTGGTCTACAGACAAAAAGTCAGTTGGGGGTGTCCCCGGTCAGCCCGGTGAGCTTCGACCACCGGGGGTCGATGCGGTCACCATGCGTGTGCGTGGGGTCGAGGTTGCGGTTGAAGCCGCAGTCCGGGCACAGGCCCAGACAATCATCCTCGCACAAGGGGGTGAACGGCAACTCGAGCACCACGGTGTCCCGCAGGACCTCCTCGAGGTCGATCGTCTCGTCGACGACGAGACTCTCCTCCTCGTCCACCTCGTTGCCGGGGTAGAAGTAGAGCTCCTGGATGTCGAAGGAATCCGTTCCCTCGATACCCGTCAGGCAGCGGGAGCACTGGCCGCGCAGCTGCGCGGTCGCCGTCCCCGACACCAGGACACCTTCGGTGACCGACTGGAGCGTGAGTTCAAGCTCGATGTCGGAACCCTCCGGCACTCCGATCACTCCGACGACAAGTTCGGCAGGAGCGGGAACCGTCGCGTCGATCCTCTTCATGGCCCCAGCCCGGCGTCCCAGCTCGTGCACCTCGAAAACGAGGGGCGAGCGGCGATCCGGTTGGGCATGCGTGGGCGACACGGCTATTCCCCTTCCTTGACCGTCCATGACATCGTCATGACCGACGACCTACCTTACCCCGGGGCCCGACGGGGACCAAATCCGGAGGCGCGGGTCAGGAGCGCGGGAACTTCACCGCCAGAGCGTCCGCCACGTTCTGCGGCACGTAGCGCGACACGTCGCCGCCCAGCCGGATGACCTGCCGGATGATGGTGGAGCTGAGGGTCGCGTGGTCACGCGCCGCGGGCAGCAGCACGGTCTCGATGTCGCCCATCTCGACGTTCATGTGCGCCATCTGCAGCTCGAAATCGAAGTCGGCGCCGAAGCGCAGCCCCTTCACCACCGCCGGGATCCCGCGGTCCCGGCAGAAGTCGACGAGCAGGCCGTCCATGGCCTCGACCGTGATCCCTGAAAGGTCCGCGGTGGCCCCGTGGACGAGCCCGACCCGCTCCTCGAACGTGAACATGTAGTCCTTCGTCGAGTTGTTGCCGATGGCGACCAGGACCTCGCCGAACAGGGCATGGGCTCGCCTCACGATGTCGAGGTGCCCGACGGTGATGGGGTCGAAGGAGCCTGGGACCAGTACCTTCACGTCTCTCCTTGGGTTGGCCGTGTGTGCGACAACCTAGTCGACCGTGCCGAACAGCAGGCAGGTCTCGCCGTAGTCGCGGCGCCAGGTCTCGGTGAAGGCCGGCGGCCAGGCGGGCTCACGGTCGCGCACCGACCGCTCGACGACCACCAGCCCGCGGGGGGCCACGGCGCCGTCGGCCAGCTGGGCGAGCAGCGCCTCGACCTGCTCGGTGGGCACCGCGTAGGGAGGGTCGATGAAGATCAGGTCGAAGGAGCGCCCGGGGGCGGCGGCGAACGTCTCGGCCTTACCGGTCCGGACGTCGGCCTGCAGCCCGGCCGACGCGGCGTTGGCCGCGATGAGCTTCGCGGTGGGTCGGTCGGCCTCGACGAGCACCACGGGCGACGCGCCACGGCTGGCCGCCTCGAGACCGACGGCGCCGGTGCCCGCGAACAGGTCGAGCATCGAGTAGCCGGCGAGTTGCTCCTCGGCGGCGGCGTCGGCGGCGTCGAACCAACTGGCGAGAGCCGAGAACAGGGCCTCGCGGGTGCGGTCGGTGGTGGGACGGGTGTTGGCCCCCTTGGGCGCGGCCAGGCGGCGGCCCTTGGCTCGGCCGGCGATGATGCGGCTCACGACTTCTCCATCCACTCTCCGGCGGCCATCAGCTCGGCCTTGGTCATCAGGTCCGTGAGCAGCGGGTCGGTGGCCGCCCGCTCGTCGGAGATCACGCGTTCGGCGAGCACCTTGGCCTCGCCGATGACGTCGGCGTTCTCCAGTGCCCGCAGCAGCTTCAGCGTCCCTGCCCCGCTCTGCGCCTCCCCCAGCACATTGCCCTCGCGGCGCAGCGTCAGGTCGAGGTCGGCCAGCTCGAAGCCGTCGGTGGTCGTGGCCATGGCCTCCAGCCTGGCGAGCGCGTGCTCGTTGTCGGCGACGGGGGCCAGCAGCAGGCAGAGCCCCGGGTGCTCGCCGCGGCCCACGCGACCGCGGAGCTGGTGCAGCTGGCTCAGGCCGAACCGGTCGGCGTCGAGCACGACCATCATGGAGGCGTTCGGCACGTCGACGCCGACCTCGATCACGGTGGTGGCCACGAGCACGTCGACCTCGCCCGCCACGAAGGCGGCCATGGTGTCGTCCCGCTCCGCGACCGCCTGCTTCCCGTGCACCATGCCGATCTTCAGCCCGCGGAGCGGCCCGGAGGCCAGCTGCGGGGCGAGTTCCTCGACGGCGGCCAGTGCGCGCTGGTCGTCGGCCTTCCCGCCGCCCTCCAGCTGCGTGCCGGTGATGGCCGGGCAGACGATGAACGCCTGCCGCCCTGCGGCGATCTCCTCGCGGATCCGTTCCCAGGCCCGCGGCACCCACGCGGGATGAGTCAGCATGTTGACGAAGACCGTCTGGATCGGCTTGCGCCCGCGCGGCAGCTCGCGCAACTCGGAGACCTCGAGGTCACCGAACACTGTCATGGCGATCGACCTGGGGATGGGGGTGGCCGTCATGATCAGCGTGTGCGGGCGCTGCCTGGCCTTGGCCGCCAGTGCGGCCCGCTGCTCCACGCCGAAGCGGTGCTGCTCGTCGACGACCACCAGGCCGAGGTCGTCGAACTCGACGGGGTCGCTGAGCAGCGCATGCGTTCCCACGACGATCCCGGCCTCGCCGCTCGCGATCGAGGCGAGCGTCTCTCGCTTGATGGCGCTCGACCGCGATCCGGTGAGCAGGACCACGCCGGTGGCCGCCTCGGGCGCGCCGAGCTGCCCGCCCTCGGCCAGGTCCCCCATCAGCGCCGAGATGGAGCGGTGGTGCTGCTTGGCGAGCACCTCCGTCGGGGCCAGCAGGACGGCCTGACCTCCGTTGTCCACGACATTGAGCATGCCGCGCAGCGCCACGACCGTCTTGCCGGAGCCCACCTCTCCCTGCAGCAGCCGGTTCATCGGCACCGACCGCGCCAACTCGCCGAAGATGGTCTCCCCGATCTCCTGCTGCCCGGCGGTGAGCACAAAGGGCAGGGCCGCGTCGAAGGCGTCGAGCAGGCCGCCCGCGCGGCGCGGCCGGGGTGTCGCCGGGTCCTTGGCGAGCTCTCGGCGCCGCGCGGCCATGGCGAGCTGGATGCCGAAGGCCTCGTCGAAGCGGAGCCGATCGACGCCGACCGAGGCCTGCGCCTCCGAGGTGGGCTCGTGCACGGCGGTGAGCGCCTCCTCGAACGGCAGCACGCCCGCCGCGTCCACGACCCACCCTGGCAGCGTGTCGCCCTCGAGCATGGGCAGCACGAGCTCGATGGACTCGGCGATGCTCCAGGTGGGCAGCGCCTTCGTCGCGGGGTAGAGGCCGATCATCGTGGCGCGCTGGACGGCCCGCGACATCGCTTCACGCGACTCGCGGCCGAGGCGCTGCTTCTCGTTCTCTCCCCTGCGCTTTCCGCCCCCGGTGCGGACACCGTCCAGCATGACGAAATCGGGGTTCGTCAGCTGGAGTTCTCCCTTGAACTCCCCCACCTTCCCGACGAAGATGCCGCGCTTGCCGGGGTCCAGCAGCAGCTTCCAGTGGTTGAGGTGGTGGACGTTCTTGGCGAAGAACGTGAGTGACAGCGTCCGACCGGATCCGTCCCCGATGGACGCCGCCAGTCGGCCGGGACCCACCGCGGACCGCCGGACCTCCGCGATGACGGCGGCCTCATCGCCTGGGCGGAGATTGGCGAAGTCGCTCATCCCGGTGCCGGAGATGTAGCGACGCGGGACGTGCCGGACCAGATCGTCGACCGTGACGATGCCGAGCTTGGCGAACGCGGTCGCTGTCCTGCCCCCCAGCACGTCGGCGAGCCTGCGCGACAGCTCGCGGTAGATCGGGGTGCGCCAGTTCGCCATGACACGACCTTACCGACCCCCGCCGACGGACCCACAGCGAAGGCCCCGAGGCCCGGCCACCTGACAAGGGCACACGACACGAAACTGGCGGCCCGCAGAAGCGGACCGCCAGTTCCTCAGAACCTGGTGCTCAGCGAGAGACCTTGCCGGCCTTCAGGCAGGAGGTGCACACGTTGAGGCGCTGCGGCGCACCGTTCACGACGGCGCGCACGCGCTGAATGTTCGGGTTCCAGCGGCGGTTGGTCTTCTTCTTCGACCAAGGCACGTTGTGACCGAAGCCGGGTCCCTTGGCGCAAACGTCACACTTGGCAGCCACTGGATTCTCCTTGATTTGCTCGTGCCCAGGCCACGGCCTGGATTGGATTCGGCGCCCTCCGGAGAAGGCAACCTGTAGATTCTAACGCGCCCGGCCGGTCTGGACCAAACCGGGCGCGACGCTCACTTCCTGCGGCGACGGGGCTTGCGCTCGCCACCGTCTGCGGGGGCCTGCGAGTCGACGGGCTCGTCGAAGCGCAGGTACCCGGCCCCGTGGCAGTGCTCGCACGGCTCGGTGAAGGCCTCCGCCAGCCCCGTGCCGATCTTCTTGCGGGTCAGCTGGACCAGACCGAGGCTCGTGACCTCGGCGACCTGGTGGCGGGTCCGGTCGCGGCCGAGGCACTCGACGAGACGACGCAGCAGCAGGTCACGGTTGCTCGGGAGCACCATGTCGATGAAGTCGATCACGATGATGCCGCCGATGTCGCGGAGCCTCAGCTGTCGGACGATCTCCTCGGCCGCCTCCAGGTTGTTGGAGGTGACGGTGGCCTCGAGATTGCCAGCCGAGCCGGTGAAGCGGCCGGTGTTGACGTCGATGACGGTCATGGCCTCGGTGCGGTCGATGACCAGCGAGCCGCCCGACGGGAGGTAGACCTTGCGGTCGAGCGCCTTGGCGATCTGGTCGTCGACCTTGTACTGCGCGAACAGGTCGCGGCCGTCGTCGCCGACCTCGAACTGCTCGAGGCGGTCCTTCAGGTGCGGGGCGACATGGTCCACGTAGGCGGCGATGGCCTCGTAGGAGTCCTCCTGCGAGCCGTTGCCCTGGACGATCAGGTGCCCGAAGTCCTCCGTGAACAGGTCACGGACGATCCGCAGGGTGAGGTCGGGCTCCGAGTAGAGGGCCTCCGGGGCGCCGCCCTGCTTGGACTTCTTCTCGATGACCTCCCACTGGGCCTTGAGCCGGTTGACGTCGCGTACCAGCTCGTCCTCGCTGACGCCCTCGGCGGCCGTCCGCACGATCACGGACTCCTCGTCGGAGATCAGGTTGCCGAGCACCGTGCGCAGGCGGTGGCGCTCGGTGTCGGGCAGCTTGCGGGAGATGCCGGACAGGTGGCCGCCCGGCGAGTAGACGATGTAGCGGCCGGGCAGGGAGATGTGCGCCGTGAGGCGGGCACCCTTCGCGCCGACGGGGTCCTTCGTGACCTGCACGAGGACGCTCTGGCCGGACTTGAGGACCTTCTCGACCTTGCGGTCCTCGCCGGAGACGTTGAAGGAGGCCCAGTCGACCTCGCCCGCGTACAGCACGGCGTTACGGCCGCGGCCGATGTCGATGAAGGCGGCCTCCATGCTCGGCAGCACGTTCTGCACCTTGCCGAGGTAGATGTTGCCGATCAGCGACGTGGCAGACGCCTTGTCGACGTAGTGCTCCACCAGGATGTCGTCCTCGATGACCGCCAGCTGGGTGTACTCCTCCTTCTGGCGGATGAGGAGGCGACGGTCGACGGACTCGCGTCGGGCCAGGAACTCGGCCTCGCTGAGGATCGGGGCGCGGCGTCGGCCGGCGGCGCGGGACTCCTTGCGGCGCTGCCGCTTGGCCTCCATGCGGGTCGATCCCTCGATGCCGGTGATCTCGTCGTCGCCGGTGCCGTGGGACTCACCCTCGCCACGACGGCGACGGCGGCGACGGCGACGCGTGGTCGAGCCGCCCTCATCGGAAGACTCGGCCTCGCCGTCGGGCTCGCCCTCGGCGTCGGTGTCGGCGCCCTGCTCGTCGGAGGACTCGCCGTTCTCGTCCGCGTCGTCGCCCTGCTCGCCCTCGCTGTCGTCGCGGGAGTCGGAGCGGCGGCGACGGCGGCCGCCACGGCGGCGGCGACGGCGCGACGGGCGCGCGTCCGACTCCTCGGCGTCGGCGTCCTCGTCCTCGTTCTCCTCGGAGTCATCCGCCTCCTCGGCGTCCGTGGACTCCTCGTCGGTGTCGGCCTCGGCGGCCTCCTCGTCCTCGTCCTCATCGTCGTCGCCGGCGATGGCCCCGGCGAGCGCGGCCAGCTCGGCCGCGCGGGCCTCGGCCGTCATGAACGGGTCGGCGAGCACGGCCTTGCGCGCCTCGGCGAGCTTCTCGGCCTCGCGCAGCGCGGCGCCGATGGGATCGGACTCGTCCGCGTCGGAGGCGGGCTCGGGGGCTGCGGCGGGTCGCGCCGCGCGGCGACGCCGGGCGCGGGGCGCCTCGCGGGTGGGTTCGGCCTCGGGCACCGGCTCGGGGGCGACCTCGGGCTCCGGGGTGACGGCGGCCTCGGGCGCCGCGGCGGCCTCGTCGACGGCGGGTGCCTCGACGGGCTCCGGGGCCGCGGCGGGCTCCGGGGCCGCGGCGGGGCGGGAAGCGGCGCGACGGCGACGGGCCGGCTTCGTCTCCGCGGGCTCGGCGACGACAGCGGGGGCCTCCTCCACGACAGGCTCGGCCACGACCTCGGGGGCCGGCGCCTCGACGGCGGCGGGGGTTTCCGGTGCAGGCGCCTTCTCGGCGGGGGCGCTCTGGCGGGTGGCGCGACGACGCGCGGGCTTCTTCACGGGCTCGGCGGGGGCGTCGTCGGCCGGGGCCTCGGGCGCCGTGTCCGCGGGGGCCTCGGCCTGATCTGCGGCAGGGGTCTCGTCGGCGACCTGCACGCGACGACGGCGGCCGGCGGGCTCGGCGACCCGGGTGCTGGCGCGGCGACGCTTCGGGGTGAGGTCCTCCTCGGGGGCCGCGGCGGACGCCTCGACCGCGGGGGCCTCGGGCTGTGCCGGGACCTCGGCCTGCGCGATCTCGGGCTGCACGGTGACCTCTGGCTGGGCGGGGGCCTCGACCTTGACGGGGGCCCCGGCCGGGCGGGCGGCTGCCCTGCGGCGACGGGTGGGGGTGGTCGGTGTTGTGTTTTCCGGACCGTTTTCCGTGTCGAGCATGCGGCTCCTTAACGCGCGAACGCGCGGACCTGGCACAGCGGGCTGTGCGCTAAGACTGACGGTCGACCGGAGCGGGTGAAGAGTCGCGGCACGCTTGCCGCGGTGCGGTTCCCGCCGCCCCTGGTGGCACCGGGAGGTGCCCTGACCTACGGGTCATTCTCTCACAGGTCACCAAAAAGGCGCCATCTGCGCCCGGCGGGTCCGCGGATTTCACCCGTCAGCTGAGCGGGTCGCCGATCTCCCCGTCGCGGAGCGGCCCCTGCACCAGGCGGGTCAGCAGGGCCTGCTGCGGCACCCGGTCGTCGATCATCCTGAGCGCCGTCATGACGTCGTCGGGCCGCACCAGCGGCGTCTGATGGATCGAGCGGAGCCGGAGCGTCTCGTCGTCCGTCGCCTCGAGCGAGATGATGGCCGACCGCACGTCGAAGCTGCGCAGGCCGTTCTTCGTCATGCGCTCGACGGGGAACTCGTCCCGCGCCAGGAGCCCTGCCACGGCCCCGGCGAGCACGCCGGGCTCGGCCCCGGCGACCTTCAGCACCCAGTCGGAGGCCTGCAGGAGGTCGCCGAGGGAAGCCTTGACAGCGTCGGTCGCGGCCAGCACGACGAACCCCGTGGGGAGCACCTCGTTGAGGGCCGCGATGATCTTCGCCGGGTCGCAGACCTCCCTCAGCCCCAGCTCGACGTACTCGGCCTCCGACGCGGCGGACGTGGGCGCTGCGTTGGCGTAGGAGATGCGGGGATGCGGGTTGAAGCCGGACGAGTAGGCCATCGGGATCTCGGCGCGCCGGAGGGCACGCTCGAGGGCGCGCCCGAAGTCGCGGTGAGACGTGAACCGGCCGGGCCCGCGCTTGGCGTAGCGGAGGCGGAGCTTCTGTGCAGGCGGGGCCTGCTGGACCGGCGGCTGTCGATTTCCCACGGCGTGAAGTGTAACTGGGCGCTGCCCGACGACGAGGATAGGGTGACGTGGTTCCCCTTCCCCCGACGAGAAGAGACCCGAGACGATGACCTGGCTCAGACGGTGGTGGCCCCTGGTGGCGATCCTGGCGTTGGCCTTCAACCTGCGCCCGGTCGCCTCCTCGATCGGCCCGGTGCTGACCGAGATCACCGTCGACCTCGGCCTCAGCGGCGCCACCGCCGGGCTGCTCACGTCGCTGCCGACCATCTGCTTCGCCGTCTTCGGCGCCACCGCGCCGTGGATCTCCCAGCGGCTCGGCCTGTCGTGGACGATCGCGCTCGCGCTGGTGGCCCTCATCGTGGGCCAGACGGGGCGCGTGCTGGCCCCCTCGGGGACGCTCTTCCTCGGCTGGTCGATGCTGGCGCTGGCAGGCATGGCGCTGGCCAACGTACTGATGCCGACGCTGGTGCGCCTGCACTACCCTGACCGGATCGCGCTGGCGACGTCGCTCTACTCGCTCACCCTGTCGCTGGGCCTGACCGCCGCGAGCAGCGTGACGGTGCCGCTGGCGAACGCGCTGGGCGGCTGGCGTGCCGCCCTGTCGGCGGGCATCGTGGCCGCCGCCCTCGCCCTGCTGTGCTGGCTGCCGCTGCTGTTGCGCGGGCGCTCCGCGACCGGGTCGACGGGGAAGCCGGTGTCGCTGGCCCGCGTGGCCCGCACGCCGCTCGGCTGGGCCATGGCGGTGTTCTTCGGCATCCAGTCGGCGCAGGCCTACTCGATCTTCGGGTGGCTGCCGTCGGTCTACCGCGGCGCGGGCCTGAGCGAGGTCGAGGCCGGGCTGATGCTCGGCATCGCCACGGGCGTCGGCGTGATCCCGGCGTTCCTCATCCCGGCCTACGTGGCGCGCGCCAGGAACCCCGGGCGACTCTTCCTGGTCATCATGTGCTTCCTGGTGGTGGGCTACGTCGGGCTGCTGAGCGCGCCGACGACAGTCCCCTGGCTGTGGGCGGTATTCCTGGCGCTCGGCACCACGTCGTTCCCGCTGATCCTGGCGCTGTTCGGCACCCGCGCCACCACCCCGGCCGCGACCGCCGCGCTGAGCGGCTTCGCGCAGGCCGTCGGCTACGCCATCGCGACTGTCGGGCCGCTGTCCTTCGGCATCCTGCACCAGGTCACCGGGGGCTGGGTCGCGCCGATCGGCCTGCAGTTGGCACTCTGCATCCCCATGGTGATCGCCGGGCTCTACGCCTGCCGGCCGATCGTCATCGAGGACCAGCTACGTTGGGGCGCATGAGCGAACTCACCGTCCACACGTTCGGCCGCGACGACGCGCCGACGATGATCCTCGTGCACGGACTCTCGGACGACGGCACGGCCTGGCCGGACGCCGTCGAACGCTGGGGCCGCCACTGGCGGCTGCTGGCCGTCGACCAGCGCGGCCACGGCGCCTCGCCGCGCTTCCGGCCCGACGAGCTGTCCCGCACCGCGGAGATCCTGGAGGACGACCTCGTCGCCGTGCTGGAGGAGCAGGACTCCCCCGTCGTGCTGGTCGGGCACTCGCTCGGCGGCCTGATGGCCGCCCGCGCCGCCCTCCGGGTGCCGGAGAAGGTCCGGGCGCTGGTGCTGGAGGATCCCGCGAAACCGCGACCCGGCGAGGACACGGAGTTCCTCCCCTTCGTGGAATCGGTCGTCGCCAACCCTGGCGCGGCGATCGCCCGGCAGGCCGCGGAGTCCACGTGGAGCGGACCGGAGCTGCTGGCCTGGGCCAAGTCGAAGGAGCGCGTCGACCTCGGCTACCTCGCGGGCGGGCTGACGCTCGGCCGGATGGGCTGGGAGACGGGCCTTTTCGACCGGCTGACCACGCCCACCCTCGTCCTGGTGCCCGTCGACGGACCGATGGCCCCGGATCCGGACCTGATCCCCGGCGACCTCGTGCGGGTCACCGAGGTGCCGGGCGCGGGCCACTGCGTGCGCCGCGACCGGCCCGAGGCGTACTACGCCGCCGTCGAGGGCTTCCTCGCGGGGCTCTGACCGGCCGAGAGGTCCGGCTTCACGACGGTGAGCGGCAGCAGCGTGCGGCCGGTGGGGCCGATCTGGATCTCGGTGTCCATCTGCGGGCACACGCCGCAGTCGTAGCAGGGGGTCCACCGGCAGTCCTCGACCTCGCGGCCGTCGAGGGCGTCCTGCCAGTCCTCCCACATCCAGTCGCGGTCGAGGCCGGCGTCGAGGTGGTCCCAGGGCAGGACCTCCTCGTAGCCCCGCTCGCGGGTGGTGTACCAGGCCAGGTCGACGCCGAAGGGCGCGAGCTCCTCGGCCGCCGCATTCGTCCAGCGCTCGAAGCTGAAGTGCTCGCTCCAGCCGTCGAACTTGCCGCCCTCGCGCCACACCCGCTCGATGACGCGGCCGATGCGGCGGTCGCCGCGGGAAAGCAGGCCCTCGATCACGCCGGGCTTGCCGTCGTGGTAGCGCATGCCGATGGCCTTGCCGTAGTTGCGGTCCTCGCGGATCGCGTCGCGGAGGATCTGCAGACGGTGGTCGATCGTCTCGGCCGTCGCCTGGCCCGCCCACTGGAACGGGGTGTGGGCCTTCGGCACGAAGCCGCCGATGGAGATGGTGCAGCGGACGTCGCGCGTGCCGGCGGCCTTGCGACCGGTGTCGATGACGCGGGTGGCCATCTTCGCGATGGCCAGCACGTCCTCGTCGGTCTCGGTCGGCAGCCCGCACATGAAATAGAGCTTGACCTGGCGCCAGCCCGACGAGAACGCGGCGGCGACCGTGTCGATCAGATCGTCCTCGCTGACCATCTTGTTGATGACCTTGCGCATGCGCTCCGAGCCGCCCTCGGGGGCGAAGGTCAGGCCGGAGCGGCGGCCGTTGCGGCTGAGCTCGTTCGCCAGGTCGATGTTGAAGGCGTCGACGCGGGTGGACGGCAGGGAGAGGGACACGTTGCTGCCCTCGTAGCGGTCGGCCAACTCTTTCGTGACCTCGGCGATCTCGGAGTGGTCGGCCGAGCTGAGCGACAGCAGGCCGATCTCCTCCAGCCCGGTGGCCTTCAGGCCACTGGCGACCATGGCGCCGATGGTCTCGATGTTGCGCTCGCGGACGGGGCGGGTGATCATGCCGGCCTGGCAGAAGCGGCAGCCGCGGGTGCAGCCGCGGAAGATCTCGACGGAGTAGCGCTCGTGCACCGTCTCCGCCATCGGCACGATGGGCTTCTTCGGGTACGGCCAGAGGTCCAGGTCCATCAGCGTGTGCTTGCGGACCTGGAACGGCACGCCGGGCCGGTTCGGCGCGACCCGCTGGATGCGGCCGTCGTCGAGGTAGTCCACGTCGTAGAACCGGGGGACGTAGAAGGAGCCGGTCAACGCCAGCCGCATCAACAGTCCGTCGCGGCCGCCCTCGCAGCCGTCCTCCTTCCATTCGCGGACGATGTCGGAGATCAGCAGCGAGGCCTCCTCGCCGTCGCCGAGCACCGCCACGTCGATGAAGTCGGAGATGGGCTCCGGGTTGAAGGCCGCGTGCCCGCCGGCCACCACGATCGGGTGCCCGTCGCCGCGGTCCTCGGAGTGCAGCGGGATCCCCGACAGGTCGAGGATGCTCAGCAGGTTGGTGTAGCCCAACTCGGTGGAGAATGACACGCCCAGCACGTCGAAGATCCCGACGGGGCGGTGCGCGTCGAGCGTGAACTGGCTGACGCGCGCCTCGCGCAGCTCCTTCTCCATGTCCGGCCACACGGCGTAGGTGCGCTCGGCGAGGATCCAGTCGCGCTCGTTGAGCACCTCGTAGAGGATGGCGACGCCCTGGTTGGGCTGGCCGACCTCGTAGGCGTCGGGGTACGCGAGGCACCAGCGGACCTGGGTGGCGTCCCAGTCCTTGACGACGCTGTTGTGCTCGCCTCCGACGTACTGGATCGGCTTGCTGACACGCGCGAGCAGAGGCTCCAGCGCGTCGAAGGTGGAGTGCGTGGGGCGGGTGGGGGTGTCAGTCATAGCGCGGACAAGGATAACCCGCGCGTACCGTCAGTTCCTCACTGACGGGGGCCGGCGGCCTCGATCCCGCGCCTGCGGGCCATGAGTTCGACCACGACGACGATCGCCGCGACGAAGACCAGCTGGATCAGCACGGCCGGGCTGCCGGCGCCCTCGCCCCGGTCGAAGAGCGCGTCGATGTCCTGGAACGGGACGAAGGCCATGCCGATCATGTTGTTCGCCACGTGCACCGCCACGGCGGCCTCCAGCCCGCCGGTGCGCCAGGTCAGCCAGGCGAGCAGCATGCCCATGGTGAAGTAGAAGACGTTGAGCCACGGGTCGCTCGCGGCGTGCAGCGACATGAACACGCCGGAGCTGACGACCGCCGCGACGACGAAGGCGACGCGGTCGGACGGGATCCAGGAGCCGACGGTCCGCAGCAGGACGCCGCGCAGCAGGTACTCCTCAGCGGCGGCCTGGAACGGCGTGACGAGCATCAGGCCGAGGAACAGCCACCAGGAGTAGGGGAAGATCTGCAGGCCGAGGGAGTCGACGCCGTCGATGAGCACGGAGATCCCCGTGTAGAGGGCGATCCCGACCAGCGCGACCCCGACCGCGGGCCAGAACCAGCGCCAGCGGAAGTGGCCGACGACGCTGCTCAGGTAGCCGGGCCGCTGGCCGGCGATCCGGCCCAGCAGGAAAGCGACGGGGACGAGCAGCGCGAGGCCGAGGCTGTTGGCGAAGACGATGCCGGGCGTGAAGGATCCCCCAGCCATCGAGTTGATCAGGTCGATGAGGTCGGTGCCGGTCATGTCGGCCTCGACGAAGACCGCGACGAGCGTCACGACGGTGCTCACCACGAGGAACAGGACCGCGCCGACCAGCGCCGCGACGATCGGGCGCCAGGCGGGCAGGCCGGGGGCGCGCCAGAACTGCGGGTAACGCGTCGGCGTGACGGGCAGCACGGGGGCGGGCGCTGGCGCGAAGGCTGCGGGAGCCACGGCCGGCGGCGGCCAGTCGGGAGGCGACCACTGGGGCGGCGCCCACTGCGGCGGCGGCCCGTAATGCTGTGGGGGCTGCGGGTCCGTCACGTCAGGCCCGGGAACCAGAGCGCGATCTCGGCGTCCGCGGAGCCCTGCGAGTCGGAGGCGTGTACCGCGTTGTGACGCGTGGAGGTGGCGAACTGGGCCCGAATGGTTCCAGGGGCCGCCTTCGCCGGGTCGGTCGCGCCGTGCAGCACCCTGACGCGGGCGACCGCGTCGTCGCCGCTGACGACGGCCGCCACCAGGGGGCCCGACGTCATGAAGTCACGCAGCGGCGCGTAGTAGTCGCGGCCGACGTGCTCCTGGTAGTGGCGGTCGGCGAAGTCGTCGTCGATCGTGCGCAGGCTCAGGGCCTCGATGACGAGCCCCTCGCGCTCGTAGCGCGCGAGGATATCGCCGACGTTGCCCGCCGACACCGCGTCCGGCTTGATGATGATGAAGGTCCGCTGCGTCACTGGGCAGCCTCCTGTCGGGTCTCGAGGCGCCGTCCGAGCACGACGCATGACGCCCAGATGAGGGCGAAGATGATGCCCATGGCGTACATCCACGGGGTCAGGAGGCCGAGGCCGATCGTCACGACCTGGGCGGCCCAGCCGACCAGGTACCCCCAGCGCCGGCGCAGGCCGACGACGCCGACGAGGCAGAGGACCGTCGCCACGGCGCACCAGGCTGCGCCGACCCCCATGGAGACGTCGGAGACCTGGATCATGCCGATGTAGCCGAGCCAGATGACGATCACCTGGCAGATCAGCGTGCCCATGGCGGGCATGTGCATCGGGCTCCCGGGGTCGAGCGTCACGCGTCCTCCCCCGTGGCGAGCAGTTCGAGCGCCTCCCCGGCCGCGATGACGGACCCGGCGACGAGCACGCCCGCCTGTCCGTCTGCCGTGTCGGCGAGCATCACGGCGAGGTCGATCGCCTCCGCGATCGTGCCGGCCCGGTGGACCTGCTCGGTGCGCCACACCGTCTCTGCGACGGCGGCGAGGTCGTCGACGCTGCGCGCCCGGGGAGTGGAGGACACCTTCGTGATGACCACCTGGTCCATCCGTTCGGCGAAGATCTCCAGCACTCCCGTCGCGTCCTTGTCGCTCATCATGGCGACCACGCCGATGACGGGCGCGAAGTCGAAGCTCTCCGTCAGCGCGTCGATGGTGACACGCGCCGCCTGCGGGTTGTGGGCCGTGTCGACGACGATGGGCGGCGAGGTGCGGGCCAGCTGCAGTCGGGCGGGCGCCTCGACGGCACCGAGGCCCTCGACGATGATCTCAGGGTTGAGCGGCTGGGATCCGAGGAAGGCCTCCACCGCCGCGACGGCGAGCGCCGCGTTGCGGGCCATGTGCTCGCCGTAGAGGGGCAGGAACACGTCGGCGACGGGGCCGCCGGTGGTCTCGAGCCGCAGGAGCTGGCCGCCGACGGCGAGTTGCCGCGCGAGGACCCCGAAGTCGGGGCCCTCCGCCTTGACGGGGGCGCCGACCTCGATGGCCCGGTTGAGCAGCACCCGGGCGGCCTCCGGATCCTGGCCGGCGAGGACGGCGGTGCCGCCCTCCTTGATGATGCCGGCCTTCTCCCCCGCGATCTCCGCGAGGGTGTCGCCCAGGATGTGCGTGTGGTCGAGACCGATGGGCGCGACCACCGCGACGGTGGCATCCGCGACGCTCGTGGCGTCCCAGCGTCCGCCGAGGCCCACCTCCATGACGGCCACGTCGACGGGGGCGTCGGCGAAGGCCGCGTAGGCCATGCCCGTGATGACCTCGAAGAACGTCATGGCGACGCCGTCGATCTGCTGCTCGTCGACCATCGCGACGTAGGGCTCGATGTCGCGCCACACCTCGTCGAAACGCTCGACGGTGATGGGCTCGCCGTCGATCACGATGCGCTCCCGCACGTCTGCCAGGTGCGGGCTGGCGAAGCGGCCGGTCCGCAGCCCCGCCGCGCGGAGCAGCGTCTCGATCATGATGGCCGTGCTGCCCTTGCCGTTGGTGCCCGCGACCTGGATCACGGGGGTGGCGCGCTGGGGGTCGCCGAGGAGTTCCATCAGCGCGGAGATGCGCCCGAGGCTGGGTGCGACCCGGTGCTCGGGCCAGCGGCTGGTCAGCTCTGCTACGAGCTCTGCGTGCGTCGATTGGGTCATGGTGGGGCCAAGACTAGCCGCCCGGCAGAACGGGCCGGCACAGAATTGAACCACGACATCGCATGGTCGTCGACAGCCAGGTGGAGGTCTTCGACGCGGACGACCACCGCACCAACTAGTTGAACTTTCCATCTTTATGGGCGCCGCCTAAGATGGGGCAGACCGCCGACTTTCAGGAGTTCTATCCATGGCCAACAACTCGTCGCTGAGCAAGCGCGCCGCGCTGCGTCAGCAGCAGGAACTCGAGGAGCGCCACCAGCGCAACCGGCGCATCCTCGGCGCGGGCATCGGCCTCGCGGTGGTGACCGTGGTCGTCGTGCTGGCGATCGTCATCGTCCAGGCCGTCACCTCGCGCGTCGAGGTGACCGCCGACCAGCAGACCCCGCCCAACGCCACGGCGAGCAACGGCATCCTGTACAACGGTGTGGAGCCCTCCGACGACGTCCCGCACCTCGTGGTCTGGGAGGACTTCCAGTGCCCCTGGTGCAAGGTCTACGAGGACACCTTCGGCCCGACGTTCCACCAGCTCGCCGCCGACGGGAAGATCACGATCGAGGTCCGCACCGCGACGTTCCTGGACGGCACGAGCGGTGACGACTCGCACCGCGCGGCACTGGCCGCCGCCGCCGCCGACGCCGTCGGGAAGTTCGCCGAGTACCACGACGTCGTCTACGCCAACCAGCCCGAGGAGGGCGTCGGGTTCACCGATGAGCAGCTGCGGGTCGACTTCGCGGAGCAGGCCGGCATCACGGGCGACGACCTGACGAAGTTCCAGGAACTCTTCGACACCCGCGCTTTCGAGACCTGGGTGACCGAGGCCGCCGAGAGGTTCACGACCGACCAGATCGGCTCGACGCCGACCTATCTCGTGGCCGGCACCAAGCTCGAGTTCACCGACGACGCGGGCAACGCCCTGATCCAGCCCACCGAGGAGTCGTTCATGGCTGCCGTGAACGAGGCCTGGGAGGCCGGCAACCGCAACAACGACTTCTGATCCCAGCATCCGACGCGGCCCCGCGACCGCGCGGGGCCCCGTCGCCTGTTCATCGGCGGCCGGGCGGTTTCCGCGCCCGGGCGGCCCCTCACTAAGATTGGCACCATGACCGACACGCCCGCGCCCGACCGCGCCCTGCCCGCAAAGCCCGTCCTCGAAGGCCTCGAAGCCAAGTGGGGACAGGTATGGGCTGAGGAAGGCACCTACGCCTTCCGCCGGCCGGAGAGCCGCGAGCAGGTCTTCTCGGTCGACACCCCGCCGCCGACCGTCTCCGGCTCGCTGCACGTCGGCCACGTCTTCAGCTACACGCACACCGACACCGTCGCGCGCTACCAGCGCATGACCGGCAAGGAGGTGTTCTACCCGATGGGCTGGGACGACAACGGCCTGCCCACCGAGCGCCGCGTGCAGAACTACTACGGCGTGCGCTGCGACCCGTCGATCCCCTACGACCCCGACTTCCAGCCCCCGGTCAAGCCCGACCCGAAGCGCCAGGTGGCCATCAGCCGCCGCAACTTCATCGAGCTGTGCCACGAGCTGACGAAGGTCGACGAACAGGCGTTCGAGGACCTGTGGCGCCAGCTCGGCCTCTCGGTCGACTGGGACACGCTCTACACGACCATCTCGGCCGAGTCGCAGGCCGTCGCGCAGAAGGCGTTCCTGAGGAACTACTCCCGCGGCGAGGCCTACCTCAGCTACGCCCCGACGCTGTGGGACGTCACGTTCCACACCGCGGTCGCGCAGGCGGAGCTGGAGGCCCGCGAGTACCCCGGCGCCTACCACCGCGTCGCGTTCCGCAAGGCCGACGGCACCCCCGTCTACATCGAGACCACCCGCCCCGAGCTGCTGGTCAGCGTCTGCGCGCTGATCGCGCACCCTGACGACGAGCGCTACAAGGACCTGTTCGGCACGACGGTCGTCTCCCCCATCTTCGGCGTGGAGATTCCGGTGCTCGCGCACCCGGCCGCCGAGCCCGACAAGGGCGCCGGCATCGCGATGTGCTGTACCTTCGGCGACCTGACCGACGTCACCTGGTGGCGCGAGCTCAACCTCCCGACCCGCACGGTGATCGGCCGCGACGGCCGCCTGCAGCGCGAGACCCCCGACTGGGTCGTCAACGCCGAGGCCTACGAGGCCATCGCAGGCAAGACGACGTTCTCGGCCCGCGAGGCCACCGTGGCGGCGCTGCGCGAGGCGGGCGACCTGGACGGCGAGCCGAAGCCCACGTCCCGCATGGCGAACTTCTACGAGAAGGGCGACAAGCCGCTCGAGATCGTCGCGACCCGCCAGTGGTACATCACCAACGGCGGCCGCTCCGAGGAGCTCAAGAAGACGTTCCTCGCCCGCGGCGAGGAGCTCGCCTGGA
This sequence comes from Tessaracoccus palaemonis, assembly GCF_019316905.1. Taxonomy (NCBI): domain Bacteria; kingdom Bacillati; phylum Actinomycetota; class Actinomycetes; order Propionibacteriales; family Propionibacteriaceae; genus Tessaracoccus; species Tessaracoccus palaemonis. Next base: position 1,113,746 of record NZ_CP079216.1, on the reverse strand, counting down.
CGCCCGAGCACATGCGCCACCGCTACGAGAACTGGGTCTCGGGACTCAACGGCGACTGGCTGATCTCGCGCCAGCGCTTCTTCGGCGTGCCGTTCCCGATCTGGTACCGCCTGGACGCCGAGGGCGAGCCGGACTACGACGCCCCGATCGTGCCAGAAGAGTCGTCGCTGCCCGTCGACCCCATGTCGGACGTCCCCGCGGGCTTCACCGCCGAGCAGCGCAACCAGCCGGGCGGCTTCGCGGCCGACCCCGACGTCATGGACACCTGGGCCACCAGCTCCCTGACGCCGCAGATCGCCACGGCCTGGGAGCGCGACGAGGAGCTGTTCAACCTCACGTTCCCGATGGACATCGCCCCGCAGGCGCACGACATCATCCGCACCTGGCTGTTCTCTCGCGTCGTCAGGGCGCACTTCGAGAACGGCTCGCTGCCGTGGAAGCGCGCCACGATCTCGGGCTTCGTGGTCGACCCCGACCGCAAGAAGATGAGCAAGTCCAAGGGCAATGTCGTCGTGCCGACGCACATCCTCGACAAGTTCGGCTCGGACGCGGTGCGCTGGCGCGCCTCGATGGCCCGCCCCGGCCTGGACTCGCCGTTCGACGAGTCGCAGATGAAGGTCGGCCGCCGCCTCGCCATGAAGGTGCTCAACGCCGGCAAGTTCGTGCTGTCGCTGGCCGAGGCCCCCGGCGGCGCGGGCGCCGTGACGAACCCCGTCGACAAGGCGCTGCTGGCGGCGCTCCGCGGGGTCGTCGAGCAGGCGACCGCCTCCTTCGAGGACTTCGACTACACCGGCGCCCTCGAGGCGGCCGAGTCGTTCTTCTGGTCCTTCTGCGACGACTACCTCGAGCTCGTCAAGGAGCGTGCCTACACCGGCGACGAGGCCGGGAAGGCGTCCGCCCAGGCCGCCCTGGCACTGGCCCTCGATGTCCAGCTGCGCCTGTTCGCGCCGTTCCTGCCCTTCGTCACCGAGGAGGTGTGGCGGTGGACGAACGAATCGTCCATCCACCGCTCCGCCTGGCCCCAGGCCGTCGAGCTTGCCGTCGACGGTGACCCAGCCCTGCTGGCCGACGTCGCCTCGGCGCTGATCGCGATCCGCGGCGCGAAGTCCACCGCAAAGGTGTCCATGAAGACCGAGGCGTCCCGCGCCGCGTTCTCCGGCCCGGCCGACGTCCTGGAGCGCCTCGGCTCGATCGAGCCCGACCTGCGCGCCGTAGGCCGCCTGGTCGGCGAGGTCACCTGGACCACCTCCGACCAGCCCCTGACGGTCGACGTCGAGCTCGTCGCCCCCGAGGACTGATCCCCACTCGAACCAGCACCGGCCACAGGATCCACTGACGATGTTCAGGCAGATCCTGTGGCCGGTGCTCGTTCCGTCGCTGCTGTTCGCGGTGGCGATGGGCGCGCTGACCCCTGTGCTCGTGCTCGCCGCGCTCGGCGTCGGCGCCACCGAGTCCTTCGCCGCCATCCTCGTCGGCCTGATGGGCGGGGTCTCGCTGTGTCTGGCCGTCCCGGCCGGCATCATGATCGACCGGCTGGGCGACACGCGCGCGATGTATGCCGCGACTATCGCCTCGGTGTTCGTCTTCGGCGCCATCGTCGTCGCTTTGGCCTGGCATTCGGCGGCCTCGCTGGCGCTCTACACCGTCGCGCTGATGCTGCTCGCACCCATCTCCGACGTGTGGAACCTGGCCCGCCAGGCGGTCGTCGCGGAGACGGTCGCGCCGGCGGACCTGGGCAGGGCCATGACCTCACTCGGCGGGTGCATGCGCGTGGGCACGCTCGTCGGGCCGATCGCGAGCGCCGGGCTGCTCTACGTGTTCCCGATGTGGTCGGTCTTCGTGTTCTCCGCCTGCTGCGGCATCGCGGCGATCATCGTCCTGTCATTGCCCGTGTCGCGCACGTTCGACGATCACAGGCGGCGACCCCGCCCGGCCCGCGACGCCGACGGGGTCCGTCCGCGCCTGAAGGTCGCGTGGACGCCCGTGATGCTGGCGGGCGTGTCGATCGCCACCCTTGCGGTGGCCCGCGCGATCCAGCCCGTGTCTGTGCAGCTGTGGGGAGTGCAGATCGGGCTGCACGAGTCGGCGATCTCGCTGCTGATCGCGCTGGGCGCGGCGCTGGAGCTGATCCTGATGTTTCCCGGCGGCTACCTGAAGGACCGGCTGGGCCGCTCCGCGGTGCTGCTCGCCTGCCTCGGCGCGTTCGCCGTCGGGTTCACGGTGATGGTGCTCGCCCCGAGCCTCACGGGCCTGATCGCCGCCATCGTGGTGATGGCCGTGGGCAACGGGCTGGGCGCCGGCGTCAACATGACCATCGGAGCCGACCTGAGCCCCGCCGTCGGCCGGGCGAGGTTCCTCGGTATCTGGGCGCTGTTCACCAACACCGGCAAGCTGGGCGGCCCGTCGCTGTTCTCCCTGGCGATCCTGCTGTCATCCCTGTCCGCCGGCATCCTGACCAGCGCGGCGCTGGCCGCCTTCGGAGCCGTGTGGATCCTGGCCTGGAGCCGGCGGATCGGGCTGCCGAAGGGGCTGCGGCACGGCTGATCAGAAACGGGGAGCGTCGAACGACGGCGGGGCTGCCGCGGGCGAGGCATCCAGCAGCCGCAGCGCCTCCGCGATGGCCGCGTCGAGCTGCACGTCGTGGTCGGACTCCCACTCCGCGGGCCCGACCTCGACGGGGATGTCGGGGTCGACGCCGTGGTTCTCCAGGCCGAAGCCCTGGCTGTCGAAGTAGGTCCAGTAGCGCGGCTGCGTGACCTCGGTGCCGTCGACCAGCGTGAACCGGCCGTCGATGCCGACCACGCCGCCCCAGCTGCGCTCCCCCACGACTGGCCCGAGCCCGAGGTTCTGCGCGGCAGCGGTGACGATGTCGCCGTCGGAACCCGCGAACGGGTTGGTGATGAACACCACCGGCCCGCGACGCGCCTGGCTCGGGTAGGTGATCGGCACGTCGTGGTGGCGCGCCCCCATCCAGCCGACGGCGCGGCGGGCGAGCCGCTCGATGACCAGCTCGGACGTGTGGCCGCCGCCATTGAAGCGGACGTCGACGATCAGTCCCTCGCAGCGCATGGCCGCGTCCACCAGGCGGGTGAACTCGGCCCAGCCGTTGGCAACCATGTCGGGCACGTGGATGTAGCCGAGTCGGCCGGCGGTGTGTTCCGTGACATAGTCGACGCGGCCGGAGACCCAGGCGTGGTAGCGCAGGGAGGCCTCGCGGGCGATGGGCACGACCGCGACGCGGCGCTTCTGCCTGCCGTGGGCCATGGTCAGTTCGACGACCTTGTCCGCGGCGCCGAGCAGCAGCTGCCCGATGTGGGGCACGTCGGCGGTGCTGTGGCCGTCGACGGCGATGATCACGTCTCCGGGCTGAGCGGCGACGCCGGCGGCGCGCAGCGGTGAGCGGGCGCTCGGGTCGGAGGTCTCGCCGGGCAGCACCCGCTCGATCACGACCTCCCCCTTGGCGTTGCGCGAGTACTCGGCCCCGAGGAAGGCGGCCCGCGGGGCGGGGTCCTGGGGCGCGGGCGGGTCGACGTAGGCGTGCGAGGTGTTGAGCTCACCGACGCACTCCCACAGCACGTCCACCAGGTCGTCGTGCGTGGTGATCTCGTCGAGCAGCGGGCGGTAGCGGTCGACGGCCGCGGCCCAGTCGACGCCGTCGAAGTCGTCGCGCCAGAAGTGGTCGCGCATCAGGCGCGCATTCTCCTCGAACATCTGCCGCCACTCGGCGCGCGGGTCGAGTTCGCGGCGGAGGCGGCTCAGGTCGACGTGGATGCGGCCATCCTCGTCGTCACCCGGGGCCTGCTCCGCGGACTGTACCCAGACCTCTTCGCCGTTGCGCACGACGAGACGCTCGCCGTCGCCCGTGACGGCGGCGGAGTCGCAGGCGTCCACGAGCGTGGCGCCCCTGCGGGTCTTGAACGAGAACCGCTCGATGGTGTCCTTGACCTCTCCCTCGACGCCGGCGCGGACCGCGCCCAGCTCTCCGAAGGAGCGGAGGTTCTGCCAGACGAGGGCGTCCTTGGTGGCCTGGAGGTCCGTGTACCGGCCGGACGGCACGGGGAGCGGGATTATCCGGTCCTCGAAGCCGTCCACATCGAAGACCACCGCGGGCTCCTGGTCGTCCGCCTTGTTCTCCTTGCCACCCTTCTCGTCGCCCGACTTCTCGTCTGCTTCCTGAGGCTCGGAGATGGGCCAGCCGTCGGCGGCGGGCCCGAAGGGGGCGGGCTCGGTGGCGCTCAGCGGGGCCACCCAGGGCCGGATGGTGTGTGTGAAAGACAGGTCGAAGCCCAGCTCATCGTAGGTCGGGTCGATGGTCCGGCTGGACAGGAAGCAGAGGTAGCGGCCGTCGTGGCTGAATGTCGGCGAGAAGTCGTTGAACTGGCCCCTGGTCAGGGTGAATGCCTTGTCGTCCGTCACGTCGTAGCCGACGAGCCGACCCAGCGTGCCCTCGCGGCCGATGGCGGACCGCCAGACGAGGTAGCGGGCGTCCGGGGACCAGGTGAAGCCGGTCGGCTCACCCTCGGTGGAGCGGCCGATCCGCTTCACGGAGCCGCGGCCGGTGTCGACGAGGTAGACGGTTCCGTCGTGGCTGCCCACGGCGACCTTGGGGCCGACGGGCGCGGGCTCCATGGCCAGCACGCGGCCCAGCCTGCCGCTGGCCAGCCTTCGGACCTTCTCGCTGCCGTCGACGTGGCGGACCTCGAGGCAGTCCTCGCCGTCTGCGTCGCTGACCCAGATGCCCCGGCCGCTCTGGCCGAGGAAGCGGGGCTCGCGGATTCGCACGCCGGGTACGTCGGCGAGCGCCCGGGCGGGGCCGCCGCGGTGCGTCAGGAGGTAGGCGGCGCCGCGCCACTCCACGAGCGAGGAGTCGCCACCGTGGTCGGGGACGATGGCCTCGAGCCTGTCGCTGGGGGCGACGGGCACCGGGGCCGGGCGGCCGACGGGTACGGTCAGCTCGAGCGGCTGGGGCTCGGCCTTCAGGCTCGCCAGGTGGTAGAGCCGTCCGCGGGCGTGGTACACGATCCCCTGCCCGTCGCCGACGGCGTCGCGGACGTAGCCGGTCGCGGCGGTGTGGCTGGTGTGCTGCCTGAGGTCGCGTCCCTGGGCGTTGACGGACCAGACCTGGGCCTGCACGTCGGGAGCGTCGCCGAGGTCGGAGGTGAAGACGAGCCGCTCGCCGATCCAGGTGGGACCGAAAAGGCCGGCGGTTGCGTCGGGCAGGATCCGGCGCCACTCGCCCTTCCCGTCCGCCGAGACGTAGAGGCGCGCCGCCATGCCGCCGCGGTACCGCTTCCAGCCGGAGGGGTCGCGGAAGTTCGCCGACGCGACGGCCACCCTGCCGGACGGGCTGACCGCGGCCGCGGTGCCGATGCCCCACGGCAGGCGGCGGAGCTTGCCGTCGAGGGACAGCGAGTAGAGCGAGGCGTCGACGCGGTGGATGCCCTCGTGGTCGGAGCAGAGCAGGATGTGCCCGTCGTCGAGCCAGCCGGAGACCTTCATGCGGCGGGCGCTGAGCCAGGTGAGGCGGCGGGTGCCGCCGTCGGGGTCCACGACATAGCAGTCCCAGCCGCCGTTGGTGGTTGCCGTGAACGCGATCCTTGTCCCGTCGCCGGAGAATCGCGGGTTGACCGGCGTGGACTCCCCCATCGTGATCCGCGCCGCCCGTCCGCCGGCCAGGTCTCCCAGCCACAGGTCCTCGTCGGCAACGAAGACGACCTTGTCGCGGTGGAGATGGGGGTAGCGGGAGTAAGCCATGCGGACGAGCCTACAACGCGCCTGCGACAGGCTCGCGGGGCAGATCGCCCTCAGGGGGTCAGGCGGACAGGTCGCGGCGGCGGGCGAGTTTGGCCCGCGGAACCAGCGTCGGGGGCTGGGTGCCCTCGACGGACTCGCGCGTGACGACCACCTGGGCGATGTCCTCCTCGGAGGGTACATCGAACATGGTGTCGAGCAGCAGCTCCTCGAGGATGGCGCGCAGGCCGCGCGCGCCGGTACCGCGTTCGAGGGCCTTCTCCGCGATGGCGGAGACGGCGTCGTCGGTGAACTCGAGGGCGACGCTGTCGAGGTCGAAGAGCTTCTCGAACTGGCGCGTCAGCGCATTGCGGGGCTCCACGAGGATGCGCTCGAGGGCGTCGTGGTCGAGCGGCGAGACGCTCGTCATCATCGGCAGTCGGCCGATGAACTCGGGGATGAGCCCGAACGTGTGGAGGTCCTCCGGGGTCACCTTGGCGAAGGGATCGGCCTCGGGGGTCCGGCTCTGCGAGGACGTGTTGAAGCCGAGCGGCCGCTTGCCGACGCGGGCGTTGATGATGTCCTCGAGCCCGGAGAAGGCGCCGCCGACGATGAACAGGACCTTGGTGGTGTCGATCTGCAGGAAGTCCTGGTGCGGGTGCTTGCGGCCACCCTGCGGGGGCACGGAGGCGACGGTGCCCTCGAGGATCTTCAGTAGCGCCTGCTGCACGCCCTCACCCGACACGTCACGCGTGATCGACGGGTTCTCCGACTTGCGCGCCACCTTGTCGATCTCGTCGATGTAGATGATGCCCGTCTCGGCCTTCGCGATGTCGAAGTCGGCGGCCTGGATGAGCTTCAGCAGGATGTTCTCGACGTCCTCGCCGACGTAGCCGGCCTCGGTCAGCGCCGTGGCGTCGGCCATGGCGAAGGGGACGTTCAGCATCCGCGCCAGCGTCTGGGCGAGGTACGTCTTGCCGCAGCCGGTCGGGCCGATCATCAGGATGTTGGACTTGCCGATCTCGACGTCGTCCGCCTCTGCCCGGCGGCCGTGCGGCTCCTGCAGCGCCTGGATGCGCTTGTAATGGTTGTAGACGGCGACCGACAGCGTCTTCTTGGCCCGCTCCTGGCCGATGACGTAGGAGTCGAGGAAGTCGCGGATCTCGCGGGGCTTGGGGAGTTCGGTGGCAAGGACCGATTCGGTCTGCTCCGGGAACTCCTCCTCGATGATCTCGTTGCACAACCCGATGCACTCGTCACAGATGTAGACGCCAGGCCCCGCGATCAGTTTCTTGACCTGCTTCTGGCTCTTGCCACAGAAGTTGCACTTGAACAGGTCGCTCGATTCGCCGATGTGCGGCACTGCGGTCCACCTCCTCCACGGAATCGGGTTGCTTCCTGGCCAGCCTACCTGCCCGGGTGCCAGGACGAGGCGGCGACACAAGCTGGTGACGGAAGCCGCGTCGGCCGCCCTGAGGCGACCCGACGCAGCTCCGACTGGTGACTCAGAGATCCTTCAGCGAGGGAAGGATGTCGTCGATGATGCCGTACTCGACTGCCTCGGCGGCGGTCAGGTACTTGTCGCGCTCGATGTCGCGGCTGATCTTCTCCAGCTCCTGGCCGGTGTCGGAGGCCAGCATCGACTCCATGAGGGAGCGGATGCGCAGGATCTCGTTGGCCTGGATCTCCAGGTCGGAGGACTGGCCGTAGCCGCCCTCCGTGGCGGGCTGGTGGATCAGGATGCGCGAGTTCGGCAGCGCGAGGCGCTTGCCCTTCGTGCCGGCCGCGAGCACGACCGCGGCGGCCGAGGCCGCCTGGCCGAGGCAGACGGTCTGGATGTCGGGCTTGATGTAGCGCATCGTGTCGTAGATGGCCGTCAGCGCGGTGAAGGAGCCGCCGGGAGAGTTGATGTAGATGGAGATCGGGCGCTCCGGATCCATCGACTGCAGGCACAGCAGCTGCGCCATCACGGCGTTGGCGACGTCGTCGCTGATCGGGGTACCCAGGAAGATGATCCGGTCCTCGAAGAGCTTCGTGTAGGGGTCGACGCGACGCATGCCGTAGCTGGTGCGCTCCTCCCACTGCGGGATGTAGTAGTTCATGTCCGCTCCTGCGGGAGCAACACCCTGGGGGTGGAAGTTCGTCATCATCACTGGTTCGGGGCCTCCGACTTGATCTGGGAAGCGCGCTCGTAGACGTGGTCGATGAACCCGTACTCGAGCGCCTGCTCTGCGGTGAACCACCGGTCGCGGTCCGAGTCCGCCTCGATCTGCTCGAGCGTCTGGCCGGTGTGCTTGGCGATCAGGCCCGCCATCGTCTTCTTGATGTGGAGGGACTGCTCAGCCTGGATGCGGATGTCGGAGGCCGTTCCCCCGAGGCCGCCGGAGGGCTGGTGCATCATGATGCGGCTGTGCGGCAGCGCGAAGCGCTTGCCAGGCGTGCCGGCCGACAGCAGGAACTGGCCCATCGAGGCCGCCAGCCCCATCGCGACGGTGGCGACGTCGTTGCTGATCCACTGCATGGTGTCGAAGATCGCCATGCCGGAGTCGACGGAGCCGCCCGGGGAGTTGATGTAGAGGTAGATGTCCTTGTGCGGATCCTCGGCGTTGAGCAGCAGCATCTGCGCGCAGATCGCGTTGGCGTTCTCGTCGCGCACCTCGGAGCCGAGGAAGATGATGCGGTTCGCCAGGAGCGCCGAGTACACGTTGTCGGCCATGCCGAGTGCCGCGGCACCCGGCCCCGCCATGCGGATGTCGTCGTCGATTCGGGGCTTATTCACACCCCTAACCTACCGGCATCTGCAAGGGACCCAAGGTTGTGCCTCGAAGTTCGCCGCAGGCGTGAGCCGTCAACCCTCGGAGGGCTTCGGCGCGATGGCCTCCGGCTCGTTGCTGATGAACGCGTTGACCCAGCGCAGCCGCGGATCGGAGTCGATCAGCAGCGCCTTGACGGCCAGCGTCGCCGGCAGCGCGATCAGGGCGCCCAGCGCGCCGAAGACCCATGCCCACAGCAGCAGCGAGATGAAGGAGACGGTCGGGGTGATGCCGACGGCGTCGCCGGTGAACTTCGGCTGGATCAGCGACTGGATGAGGAAGTTCAGGACGCAGTACGCGATGACGACGATCAGGGCTGTGACGGGCCCCTTCTCGAAGAGCGCGAGCAGCGCGGGAGGCACAAGGCCGATGACGAAGCCGACGTTCGGGATGTAGTTGGTGATGAAGGCCAGCACGATCCAGACCAGCGGCAGGGAGACGCCGAGGATGAGGAGCACGACGCCGTCGAGCAGAGCGACGATCAGGCCGAAGACCGTGGTCACGAGCCAGTATCGGCGGATGCCGGTCACGAAGGCGGTGATCGAGTTGGTGAACCGGGGGTGCAGATGCTGCGTCACGCGGAGCCGCTCGCCGACGGACGGAAGGTCCATCACCATGAACACGATCATGACGATGATCACCACGATCATGGCGCTGGCGGCCGACGTGCCGGAGACCAGACCTCCGGCGAAGTCGAGGACGCTCGACGGCGAGATGGACTTCAGGGAGTTGAGCAGCGACGACTCGTCGAAACCGAACTGCCCGAGCCAGGCGATGGACTGCTCGTACATGGCGACGAACTGGTCGGTGTAGCCCGACAGGGTCTGGACCATCTTCGTCACGGACCAGACGATGGCCGCCAGCCCGAGGATGAGCACGACGAACACCGCGAGTCCCGTGACCAGGGATGCGACGAGCCGGGGGCAGCGCTTCGCCACGAGCCAGGTGTAGATGGGGAAGGCGGCGATCAGCAGGTTCAGCGTCAGGAAGATCGGGGCGATGATGCTGCTCAGGTCCTGCAGCAGGCCGAGCGTCAACGCGATGGCCGCGACGACGATGACCGCCGTCACGAGCGCAGGGATCGACGGACGCACCGCGACCGCTTCGGTGTGGTCGATCGTGTCGACCACGTCCCCCTCGTCCAGGTCGACGTCCTGCGGCGCCTCGACGGCCTCGTCGGTGGGCTTGTCAGACATGCGGGCTCCCTCTCTCGGGTTCGCAGTCTAGCCATGGGGACGCCACGGGCAGGAAATGCGGATCGCCGCCGCCCCGGTGGGACGACGGCGATCCGTTCAGCTGGTCAGTGCCGCTGGGTCACTTGTCCTCGGACTCGACGACCTCGACGACGGGGGCCTCCTCGGCCTCCTCCTCGACAGCCTCGGCCTCGGGTGCCTCGGTCTCGATGACGTTGCCGTCGGCGTCCGTGATGGTCGCGGCGGCGACGATGGCGGCCAGCGCCTTGCCCCGACGGATCTCCTGCATCCACTCGGGCATGTGGCCATGCTCCATCATGTGGTTGATCTCGTCCTGCGGGGAGCTGTTGTTCTGCTGCGCCTTGCGGAAGATCAGCTCGGTCAGCTCCTGCTGCGAGACGTCGATCTTGTTCTCGTCGGCGAACACGTCGAGGACGACCCGCGCCTTGAGGGCCTGCTCGGAGCGCTCGTTGATGGTGGCCCAGAAGGCCTCCTCGTCCTCGGCGTCCTCGTCCTCGGCGTTCTCGAGGTACTGCTCGACGGTCATGCCGCCGGCGGCGAGCTGGCGCTCGACCTCGGTGCGGCGGGCCTCCTGCTCGCGGGTGAGGACACCCTCGGGCAGCTCGAAGTCGATCTTCTCGAGGACGGCCTCGAGGACCTTGTCGCGGGCGTCGGCCAGCTGGTCGGCCTTCACCTGCTGCTCGGCACCCTTGCGCAGGTCCTCCTTCATCTCCTCGACCGTGTCGTACTCGGAGATGAGCTGGGCGAACTCGTCGTCGACGGCCGGGAGCTCCTGCTCCGAGACGGTCTTGACGGTCACGGTGATGTCGGCCTCCTGGCCGCGGAACTGGCCACCCATGAGGGTGGAGGTGAAGGTGGCGGTCTCGCCGGCCTTCAGCCCGGTGACGGCCTCGTCGAGGCCCTCGAGCATGTTGGTGTCCTGACCGATCTTGAAGCTCACGCCCTCGGCGGTGGCCTCGGGAAGCTCGGTGCCGTCCTGCGACGCGACAAGGTCGATGTTGACGACGTCGCCCTCGGCGGCGGCGCGCTCGACCTCGGTGGTCGTCGCGAAGCGCTGGCGCAGGATCTCGATGCGCTCGCCCACGAGCTCCTCGACATCGGCGGCGTTCTCGACGGAGGTGGTGACCTCGGCGAAGTCGGGGAGAGTGACCTCGGGGCGGACGTCCACCTCGGCGGTGAACTCGACCAGGTCGTTGTCCTCCAGCTTGGTGACCTCGACCTCGGGCTGGGCCATCGGGGTGACCTCGGCCTCTTCGATGGCCGCGTTGTACGCCGACGGGATGGCCTCGTTGATGGCCTCCTGGAGCACCGCGCCACGGCCGAACCGCTGATCGATGACGGCTGCGGGGACCTTGCCCTTGCGGAAGCCGGGGATGGTGACCTGGTCGGCGATCCCCTTGTAGGCCTTGTCAAGGTGGGGCTTGAGATCGGTGAACGGGATCTCGACGGTGAGCTTGACCCGCGTCGGGCTCAGCTTCTCAACAGTGCTAGGCACGAATGGACTCCTGGGAGTGTGAATGATTACCGCCCGCCAGTCTATCGGCTCGCGCCACCTCCACCAATTGGCCCTCATCGTCGCCAGCGGCGGGGCCCGTAGGATGCACGATGTGCCCACCGCGACCGACCTGATCCCCACCGCCCCCGACACGGCCCTGATCTTCGAGGGAGGGGGCATGCGGGGCAGCTTCTCGACCGGCATCCTGACCGCACTGCTGGAGGCCGAGGTGTTCTGCGGCTGGGTCGGCGGGATCTCGGCAGGCTCGAGCTGCCTGGTCAACTACGCCTCGCGCGACGCGGAGCGCGGGCGCCGGTCATTCGTCGACATCGCGGCGGACCCCCGCTTCGGCGACCTGCGGACCTGGGTGCGCGGCAAGGGCATGTTCCACTCCGAGTGGATCTACGAGCAGACCTCCGGGCCGGACGAGCCGCTGCCGCTCGACTATGCGACATTCACGGCCAACCCCGCCCAGCTGCGCGTCGGCGGCTTCCGCTGCTCCGACGGCGAGATGGTCTACTGGGGCAACGAGGACCTCCAACCGGTCGGGGCTCTCATGAAGCGCGTGCGCGCGTCGTCGACCATGCCGCTGCTGATGCCCATCACCACGGTCGACGGGGTGGACTTCGTCGACGGCGCGCTCGGCCCGACGGGCGGCATCGCGCTCGACGCGGCCGAGGACGACGGCTTCTCGAAGTTCCTCGTTGTGCTCACCCGGGTGCGCGGCTACCGGAAGGGCGCCGTACGGACGCCGCGGACGTTCCGGGCGCTGTTCCGCCGCTACCCGGCCGTGGCGCGGGCGCTGCTCGCGCGGCCGGGGAACTACAACGCCACGATGGAGCGGCTGCTGGAGCTGGAGCGGCAGGGGCGCGCCTACCTCGTGTTCCCCGACGCGATGCCCATCGAGAACTCGGAGCGCAACGTCGCCCGCCTCGCCTCGGTCTACGACGCCGCGCTGGCCCAGGGCCGGCGCGAGGCCCCGGCGATCCGGGAGTTCCTGGGGCTCAGCTGAGGTCGCGCCGGTTGGTCGGGGCGGCGGCCAGGATGACGAGGACCGCGCCGATCAGCGCGAGGCCGACCCAGCCCATGAGCGGGAGCCGCTCACCCACGATCCACACGGCCAGCAGGGCGGCGACCGCCGGCTCGGCGAGCGTCACCGTCGTGGCGGTGCTGGCCTGCACGCGGGTCAGGCCGAAGCCGAACAGGACGTAGCCGAGGAACATGGGCACGAGCGCCATGTAGGCCGCGACCGCGAGGTTCTGGCCGCTGGCGAGCAGCGGCGCCCCGGTCGCCGCGAGCACGGGCATCAGCAGCAGCCCGCCGACTCCGAACACCGCGCCCATCGAGGCGGAGCGGGTCACGCCGTCACGCATCAGCGTGCGCGCGACCCACGAGTACGTGGCATAGGTGAGGCCCGCGAGGAGCCCGAGGCCGACGCCGAGCGCCGTCTCGAGGGCAGCCTGCCTCGACTCGCCCAGCTCGGCGAGGCTCAGCAGCGCGCTGCCGACGACGCCCAGTGCCGCCGCCAGGCCCCACCAGCGGGTGAGTCGCGCCCGGTCCACGACGACCTCGAGCAGCCCGGCGAACAGCGGCGCCGACGCCAGGGCGACGGCGCAGCCGACGGCGACCCCGGCCAGGTGCATCGCGGAGTAGAAGGCGAGCGGGTAGACGGCCACCGAGACGCCGCCCAGCGCCAGCAGCCGCCAGCGCCGCACTAATGCCCGGCGCTCAGTGCGTAGCTGCGGCACCGCGACGGCGGCCTGCAGCAGGCCCCCGATGCCGAGCGCAGCGGCGCCGGTCGCGAGCGGCCCAGCGGTCGAGAACGTCGCCGCGGTGCCGGTCGTGCCCCACAGGATCGACGTGACAAGCAGCGCGAGCACACCCAGGGTGGCGCCCGGGTGCGATCGCGTTGTCATGCGCTCAGTGTACGGGCGCCGCGGAAGGCTCCCTTCGACGGCCGTCAAATGTGAACACCGTGCCCGGGTCAGCGCTGTGCTGCGCCACGGCGACGGTGTGGGCGCCCGCCAGGGGCAGCCTCCGGCCGGCCGCGGCGTCCCAGCGGAGCGGCGGATCGATGGTCACGCTGCCGGCCGCGGTGGCACCTGGGCCAAGCGGGATCCGCACGATGCCCGCGAGCTCGCGCGGACCCGATCCCTCCGCCGAGACGTAGACCTGCGTCACGTGGCACGTCGGCCGGTCTCCCAGGTTGGTCGCGGTCACCGTGACGGTGAGCGAGTCGCCGTCGGCCCGGGCCGAGGCCGTGGCCTCCGTGCGCGAGTAGCCGAGCCCGAAGCCGAACGGGAAGGCGGCCCCCTCGGCCAGCACTGCAGGCGACCGGTAGCCGATGCCCCCGTCGCGCCGGTAGTCGAGGACCGTCGGCACCCCCTCGCCGGTCGGCCGGGCGCCCGGCAGCTGGTCCCGAGTGCGCGGGATGGTCAGGGGCAGGCGCCCCCCGGGCTCCCTGTCGCCCGAGAGGATGTCGGCAAGGGCGGGGCCGAACTGCTCGCCGGGGTACCAGACCTGGACGATGGCGGCCACGTCGTCCGCCCAGGGCATGAGGACGGCGCCGGGCGCGTTCACCACGACGACCGTGCGCGGGTTGGCGGCCGCGACGCGCGCGACGAGCCGGTCCTGGTCCCCGGGCAGCGCGAGGCCGTCGCGGTCCATGCCCTCGCCCGCGGCGGCGTTCACGACGACGACGGCCACGTCCGAGCCCGCCGCGAGCGCGACGGCCTCGTCGATCAGGCCGTCGGGCGGCTGCCAGCCGAGGCGCAGGGTCGGCGTGATGCCCATGGGCGGGATCTCGATGGCGGGGCCGTTGTCGTAGTCGATCTCGACATCGACCGGAACCCCCGCCGTCAGCCGCACGACAGCCTGCGCTGGGTAGAGGGGTCCATGGATGAAGCGCTCGGCCTCGCGGCAGGCGTCGATGACGACCTCGTCCCCGACCCGCAGCCGGGCGTGACCGCCGAAGGCGAGGCTGATCCGGTGCTCGCCGTCCACGGACGGGAGGAGCCGGGCCCGCCAGCGGCGGGGCCACCGCGTCGCGCCCGGCGGCAGCTGGTGGTCGATGCGTTCCAGGACCTCGTCCTCGACGGTGTCGCCGTCGGCGAACTCGACGAGGACGCCGGGGCCGGAGCCGTCGGGCAGCTGCCACGCGGAGGCGGGGACGACGGGCAGCGCAGCGTCGCCGAGCGATCCCTGGGCGGTGACCACCTCCGCGTCGAGGCGCGCCGTCAGCGCGTCGACCGGGGCGACGACCCGCTCCGTAGTCAGGGTCACGGAGGCAGCTCCCCCGCCGACGTACAGGGCGTCGCCAGCTGCGGGGCCGATAAGCGCGACCCGGCGGAGCGTCGGGCCGAGCGGCAGGACGCCGTCGTTGCGGAGCAGCACGCTGCCCGCGACGGCCACCTCGCGGGCCAGCGCGAGGTGGTCCGCCGACGAGGGCGGGCCGGGCTCGGGCAGCGGGTCGTCGACCAGGCCGGAGGCGATGAGCGCGTGCAGGAGGTGTCTCGTGAGGTCACGCAGCGTCTCCTCCGGGGCCTCGGCCACGAGGTCGGCCGTGCGCCCACCCGCGCCGCCGAGGGCCCCGAGGTCGAGGCCGGCCGCCAGCGCCCTGGCCGGGTCGCGGACGGCGAAGATGAAGTCGGGGCAGTAGAACCCTTCCCAGCCCCACAGCCGGCGCGGGATGTCGAGCAGGTCGGCGTCCTCACACACGTAGGCGCCCCCGACGCGGTTGTAGGAGCCCATCATGGACAGCGCGCCGGCCCGCACCGCGGCCTCGAAGGGCCTGAGGTAGACGTCGTGGAGCGTCGCGTCATCGACGATCACGTCCATGGAGTCGCCGCGCTCCGGCTCCCGCCCGAAGCCCGTGCGGCGCGCCTCGCCGTTGTACGCGACATAGTGCTTGACCTGAGCGACGATGTGCGCGGACTGGAGCCCGACGACGTGGGCCGCGCCGATGAGGCCCGACAGGAACGGGTCCTCGCCGAAGGCCTCACCGACGCGGCCGCCGACGGGGTCGCGGGCGAGGTCCACCGTCGGCCCGAGGACGACGGGGAACCCGGCGCGGCGCGCCTCGACGCCCACGGCCTGGCCGTACCGCTCCGCCAGGTCGGCGTCGAAGGACGCCGCGAGGGCGGTGCCGCAGGGGAAGGCGGTGGCGCCGTCGACGCCGCGCAGCCCCGTGCCCGAGTCGACGTAGTCCGGCGCGGGCAGCCCGCGCGCCTCCAGCGGCGCGAAGTCGCCGAGCGCGATCGCCTCCAGGTCGGCGCGCGACAGGTCCTTCAGCAGCGTCTCGATGCGCGGGTCAGGCGTGTGCATCGACGACCTCCGCGAGGCCGCGACGCTCGTTCAGACGCACCAGCTCGTCGGCCACGGCGCCTGCCACGGTGGGCGAGATGAGCGCGAACGCGGAGCGCAGCGACTGGTTGCCCTGCCACCGGGTGCGCAGCCGGAAGTCCTCGGCCACGACGGGATCGATGCCCTCGAAGGCCCCGATCACGGCCGCGTAGGCCTCCGGATCGTCCTGGATCTCGGCGAGCGAGGTGTCGATGTCGACCGCTGCCGGCACCGTCTCGTCGAGCGGCCAGGCGACGCGCCACTCGTGGCTGCCAGAGGCGACCTCGAACGGGTCCCGGCCCGGCAGCACGACGTCCGCGGTCGTGTTGGGCGGCACCTGGGCGGTCACCAGCAGGTCGTCGCCCTCGCGCCGCCACGCGACGCTGACGAGGCCGTACGGGCCGTCGAACGTGGACGACGCCGAGTCGAGGCCCGGCACGGGGGTCGGCTGGAGGCGCACCCGACGGTAGCCGGGCTCCGCGGGCGCGAGCCCGCCGACGACGCGCTGCAGCCAGTCGGCGATGGAGCCCAGCGCATAGTGGTTGAACGACGTCATCTCGCCGGGGTTGATGGAGCCGTCCGGCAGCATCGAGTCCCAGCGCTCCCAGATGGTGGTCGCGCCCATCTCCACGGAGTAGAGCCACGAGGGGCACTCGGTCTGCAGGAGCATGCGGCCGGCCTGCGCGATGTGGCCCGTGCCGCTCAGCGCGTCGGCGATGATCGGTGTGCCGACGAAGCCGGTGCCGATGTGGTAGCCGTCGCGGCGGACGAGGTCGGCAAGGCGGTCCCCCATCTGGGCGCGGAGCTCCCCGTCGACGAGCCCGAACTCGATGGCGAGTGCGTAGGCGGTCTGCGCGTCCGAGAGCAGCCGGCCGGCCGGCGTCACGTACTCCCGCTGCCAGGCCGCGCGCACCTCCTCGGCGACCGCCGCGTAGTGGGCGGCGTCGGCGTCCTTCCCCAGAAGCGCCGCGGCCCTGGCCAGCAGCGTCGTCGAGCGGTAGAGATAGCCGCTGGCCACCAGGTCGGGGTCGGCCTTGGCCTTGGCCGGGTCCTCCGGCGGGGCGTCGGGGTCCACCCAGTCGCCGAACTGGAAGCCGCCCTCCCACAGGCGCCGCTCCCCCGCGATGGCCAGCAGCTGCTCGACCCAGGCCTGCATGGACGGGTACTGCCGCTCCACGACGCCACGGTCCGCGAACCGCTCGTGCAGGACGCTCGGCACCACGGTCGCGGCGTCACCCCAGGCCGCGGCCGGGACGGTGCCCGAGCCCAGCACGTCGGGCACGATGAACGGCACGCCGCCCGCGGCTCGCTGCTCGAGCGCGAGGTCCTCCAGCCAGGAGGCCAGGAACGCGTCGCAGTCGAAGAGGAAGCTGGCGGTGGGGGCGAACACCTGGATGTCGCCGGTCCAGCCGAGGCGCTCGTCGCGCTGCGGGCAGTCGGTGGGCAGGTAGAGGAAGTTGCTGCGCATCCCCCAGACCACGTTCTCGTGCAGTCTGTTGACCCGGGAGTCGGAGCACTCGAACCAGCCGGTGCGGCGCAGGTCGGAGCCGACGACCTCCGCCACGATGTCGGCCGGGTCGAACTCGCCGGGCCAGCCGTTGACCTCCGCATAGCGGAAGCCGTGGAACGTGAACGTCGGCGCGTAGCTCTCCTCCCCGCCGCCGGCCAGCGTGTAGCGGTCGGTCGAGGTGGCGCGGCGCAGCGGCCTGACGCCGAGCTCTCCGTCCTCCAGGACCTCCGCATGACGGAGCGTCACCGTGTCGCCGGCGGCGCCGCGGACGGTGATCCGCAGCCGGCCGACGAGGTTCTGGCCGAAGTCGAGGATGGTCCGACCAGCGGGCGAGGTGATGACCTCCTGCACCGGGACGGTCCCGGTGACCCGCACGGCGGGCGACGTCCGCGGGCCGGGCGTCACGCCGGCGTCCCGGACGTCCGCGGGCCCCCAGTCGGTGGCCGTGCGGCGCGCGTCGTAGGTCTCCCCGACGTAGAGGCCTGCGGAAACGAGCGGGCCCGATCCGCTGGCCTGCCACGACCCGTCGGTGACGATCCACTCCGTGCTGCCGTCCGCGTATTCGAGCCTCAGCTGCCCGGCGACGCTCGGCTGGTCGCCGTAGAACGGCGCCGACTGCCCCTGGAACCCGAACTCCTCGCAGTACCAGCCGCCGGTCAGGGAGATGTCGAGGGAGTTCTCCCCCGCCTGGAGCAGGCTGGTGACGTCGGTCGTCTCGTGGACGAGGCGGAACTGGTATGGCGTCCAGCCGGGCTTGAGGATCTGGTCATCCACCACTGCCCCGTTGACGCGCGCCTGGTAGGCGCCGTGCGCGGTGGCGTACCAGGTGGCGTTGGTCAGGCCGTCCCGGACGGTGAAGCCCCGACGCAGTTGCGCTGGCTGCGCCTGCCTGACCGGGTCGGGCAGCGAGATGAACGACGCCTGCCACTCGTCGTCGCCCAGGAACGTCGCCCAGACGGGGGCGGGCGCGGTCCACGGCGACCAGCCCTCCTCTCCCCGGACCCGGACCCTCAGCTCGCCGCGCTGCCGGGGCGCCAGGGGCGCGAAGGGCCAGGCGACCAGCACCTGGTCGGGGCCGTCCAGGGTGACGGTCACGGTGCGGTCGCCGGTGGCGAACGAGACCTCGGCGGCCAGCTGGCGCCAGCCGTCGGGGGCCGTGGTCGTGACCCAGGAGATGCGCGGCGTCGGGTTCGCGGCGACGGCGGGGCCGTGTTCGAGGCGGGGGGAGGCGACTTCGATGTGTGGCATGGGTGTCTTTCCGGGCTCAGCCCTTGACGGCGCCGGCGGTCATGCCGGAGACGATCTGGCGCTGGAAGATGAGGTACATCACGAGCATCGGGATGGTGATGACGAGGATGTTGGTGAACAGGAGGTTGTAGGACGTGACGAACTGGCTCTGGAAGTTGAACAGCGTCAGCTGCACGGTGGCGTTCGCGTCCCCGGGGAGGAAGTAGAGAGGGTTCTGGAAGTCGTTGAAGACGAAGATCGACTGCACGACCACGATGGTGACGATCGTCGGCTTGAGCAGCGGAAGGATCACCCGGAAGAACAGCCTGAGCGGGCCGGCGCCGTCGACGATGGCCGCCTCGTCGATCTCCCTCGGGATGGTCGCGATGAACGCGCGCATCACCAGGATGGTGAACGACAGCCCGAAGGCGACCTCGATCAGGATGAGCCCGAACAGCGTCTTGAAGATGCCGAGCGACTGCATGACCCAGATGGTGGGCACGACGGCGGGCGGCACGATGAGGCCGGCGAGGATGGCGGCGTTGATGAGGCCGTTCAGCCTGCTCTTCCGGCGGTCGAGGACGTAGGCGACCATGGCGCCGAACACGACCATGAGCGCGACGGAGAACACCGTCAGCGTGAACGAGTTGATGAAGGCCACGATGAGCATGTAGTTGCGGGCCTGGAAGACGGCGACGATGTTCTCCCACAGGACGAACTCGGTCGGCCAGCTGAACTGCAGCCGTGCCGCCTCGGGTCCGGTCTTGGCGGACATCGTGAAGATGAACGCGAACGGCACGAGGAAGAACACCGTGGTGAAGAGGATGCCGCCGATGCCGATGCCCCAGCGGGCGGACTTGCGCATGGTGTTCACAGCGAGGTCTCCTTCGAGTTGAGCCAGCGGGACAGCGGGTAGACGATCGCCGTGACGACGAGGAAAAGGATGACGTTGCCCGCGGTGCTGAGCCCGTAGAAGCCGGCCTGGTACTGCTTGTAGATCACCGAGGCGATGACGTCGGAGCTGAAGCCGGGGCCGCCCTGCGTCGTGGACCAGATGAGGTCGAAGGACCGGAGCCCCCCGATCAGCGACAGCAGGATGACGGTGGAGGTCGCCGGGAAGGACAGCGGCAGGATGATGCTGCGGAACTGCTGCCACGCGCCCGCACCGTCGACGCGGGCGGCCTCGAAATACTCGTTCGGGATGGCGGCGATACCCGCGATGTAGATCAGCGTCGCCAGGCCGACGCCCTTCCAGACGTCGATGGCGGCGACCGAGAGGAGCGCGAGGTCGGGGTTGGTCAGCCAGCCGGGGCCGTCCGCCCCTGTGATGGCGGTCCAGACCTGGTTGACGACGCCGTTGAACGGGTCAAGCAGGACCTGGAAGGTGAGGCCGACGCCGACCGCGCTGACGAGCACGGGAAAGAAGGTCACGGAGCGCAGGTAGCCCCGCGCGATGATCGGGCCGGACAGGAGGACCGCCAGCAGCATGCCGAGGACGACCTTGGACGCCGAGGTGACCACGCCGTAGACCAGCGTGTTCTTCAGGGAACCGATGAGTCCCGGCTCGGCGAAGAACTGGATGAAGTTGTCGAAGCCGACGAAGGTCGAGTCGAACAGCGTCCAGCGGGTGAACGCGAAGTAGAACGACAGGAGCGTCGGGACGATGAAGAGGACGACGTAGACCAGGCCGCCGGGAATGTAGAACCACAGCGGGTAGGAGCGCTCGACGTGGCGGGCCACTGCCCTCGGCGCGGCTGTTTTCGGGCGCGCGGTTGCTTCGGAATGCATAGGGGACAACTCTCTGCGGAGGTGGGAGGAGGGAGGGCCGAGGGGGGCCGCGGTGCGGCGGCCCCCCTCGGTCACATCACCAGCCTTCGAGGCCCAGCTGCTGGGCCTGCTTCTTGACGTCCTCGTCGTAGCGGGCGGCGCCGTCGGCGGCCGTCGTGATGCCGGAGCCGACCTCGACGGTGATCTTCTCCAGGTTCGGGCCCTTGACCGCGGACAGGAACTCGAGAGCCGGGCTCACGTTGCCGTTGTCGTAGTAGGCCTGCATGTCGGTCACGGCGGCGGGGAGGCCGTCGGGCAGCGTGCAGCCCTTGACGGCGTAGGGGCCGGTCGGGTCCATGGCCGCGGTCTGCGCGTCGCAGGCCTCGGGGGTCGCGACCCAGGCGAGGAACTTCTTGGCCGCGTCGAGCTTGTCACCCGTCGTGGTGCTCGGGATGTACAGCGCCGCCGGGCTCCACGAGGTGAGTCCGTTGGTGGCGGCGTCGTCGCCGGGCTGGGCGAAGAAGCCGATGTTCTCCGCGGCGTCGTCGGCCAGCTCGAGGTAGGAGGTGATGGTGAAGGTTAGGCTCGGGTACTGGGCGCCCGTGCCGTCGACCAGCTGCTGCAGGCCCTGGGTGAGCTTCGCGGAGGCGAAGTCCTTGTTCAGGTAGCCGGCGTCGTAGACCTCCTGGAGGCGCTCGAAGCCCTTGATGGCGGGCTCGTCGACGTACTTCGCCTGGTTCGCGGTGTACTTCTCGGCCCAGTCGGGCTGTTCCGAGAGCACGTTGTGGAAGTCGGCCAGCACGAACAGCTGCGAGGTCCAGGTGTCGCCGTAGGTCTGGATGACGGGGTCGATGCCCGCCTCCTCGATCTTGGCGTTGTTGGCCATGAACTCGTCCCACGTCTTCGGGACGCTGAGGCCGAGGTCCGCGTAGACCTTCTTGTTGTAGTAGATGCCGCCGGCCATCAGCTGACCGAACGGGACGCCGTAGACCTGCTCGTCCGCCGTGACCGACGTGACGAAGGACTCGTCGAGGTTCGCGACGAAGTCCTGGTCGGTCAGGGAGACCATGTTCGTGGCCGGGTCGAGCGCCTGCATCAGGGAGCCCGAGTTGTACTGGAAGAGATCGGTCATCTCGCCGGTGGCCAGGCGGGTCTTGACGACGTTGTCGCCG
This sequence comes from Tessaracoccus palaemonis, assembly GCF_019316905.1. Classification (NCBI taxonomy): domain Bacteria; kingdom Bacillati; phylum Actinomycetota; class Actinomycetes; order Propionibacteriales; family Propionibacteriaceae; genus Tessaracoccus; species Tessaracoccus palaemonis. Next base: position 1,092,477 of record NZ_CP079216.1, on the reverse strand, counting down.
TCGGTGCCCTCGGGACGGGTCTCGATCTTGACCTCGATCTCATCCTGCGAAGCGTTGAACCCGTCGGCGAGGGCCTGGCCCTGGGTCGTGGTCTGGGTCGAGCTGTCCATGAGGATCGTGAGGGTGGTCTTGCCCTCCGAGGAGGACTCGGTGGGATTGACCAGGGAGCCCGCGGAGCAGGCGCCGAGCGCGAGCGCTGAGATGGACGCCGCTGCGATGACCGCAGCCCGCCGAATGGGGTGATGGGACACTTTCGGATTCCTTTGGGATAATGGCGCCACCGCTTCGTGGTCGCCGTGTTTCTGTGGAAGGGATGCTGGTGATTCAGCGGTGCTTGGGGGCCGTGGTGGAGCCGCGGCCCTCAAGTTTCGGCACGATCACTTCGTGGACCGCGTCGCGGCGGCCCTCGATGCGCTCGAGCAGCAGTCGGGCAACCCGCTCGCCGAACTTCGCGGCGGACTGGTTGACGGTGGTCAGGGAAATCAGGGGATGCGAGCTGATGTCCGCATCGTCGTAGCCCACGACGGACAGGTCCGTCGAGTTGAGGCCACGCTCGGCAGCCGCCTGCAGCACGAACAGTGCGAGTTCGTCATGGCCGGCGAAGATGGCGGTCGGAGGGTTGTCGCTGTCGAGGAGCGCCCAGGTCGCCGCGCGCACGGCCTCGACATCCTGCCGCGCGTGCACCACCCGGGCCTGATCGCCGAGGCCGGCTGCGGCCATGGCGTCGAGGAACCCCTGCGCGCGGACGGCGTGCGGAGCCTGTGGCAGGTAGCCCTGATCCTCCCGGGGAATGGTCAGGTGCGCGATGTTGCGGTGACCGAGCGCGACGAGGTGCTCGACGACGAGCCGCGCACCGAGCGCGTCGTCGTTGACAACCGTGTCGTAGTTGAGCGCGGCGTCGTGCCGGCCGATCATGACCAGCGGCGTGCGAGAGGCGAAGTCCTCCAGCCAGTCCTGAGAGACCAGGGGCGAGAAGGCGACCAGCCCCGCGACGTGTCGGTCGGCGAGCCGCTGGATGGCCTCGTGGTGGGCCGCGCCGCGCTTCCCGACCGGGGCGAGGATCAGCTCGTAGGGCGTCCCTGTCAGCGCCGTCGTCATGTGGGACGTGACATCGAAGAAGAACAGGTTCGTGATGTTGGGCAGCTCGATGCCGAGCGTGTAGCTCGTCCCCCGCATCGCCCGGGCGGCGACGCTGGGTCGGTAGTCGAGCTCGGTGATGGCCGCCTGGACCTTGACGCGCATCGCGTCGCTGACGCCGTACGCGTTCCGGATCACCTTGGACACCGCCGCACGGGAGACGCCGGCGGCGCGGGCGACATCGTCGATCGTGACGGTGCTGCGTGATGAGCTCATGCCTGGCCTCCCTCAACGTTGAGTGTGTAGAACCATCTACGAAGGAGCGTAGATGGTTCTACGAAGCAGTGGCAAGAGCCCGCTTATAACGATTCAATAACGCCGAAGCGGGGCGTCGCCGCGGCGCCGGCAAGAAGGCTCCGGAGGGACGAAAGTGCGCGGCCAGGAGCATCGCTGCTAGACTGACCGACGGTTCTGCGGATGTAGCTCAATGGTAGAGCCCCAGTCTTCCAAACTGACCACGCGGGTTCGATTCCCGTCATCCGCTCGAAGGTGCATCTGCCCTGGTCAACAGCTGATTGACCAGGGCAGATTGCGTTCAACCAGCCCTCACGACTCCCCGTACCCCAGGGCCTCCCAGCCCGCATCGAGGATCCGGAACCCAGCCTCGATCATCGCCTCGGCGCCCGCACGCTCGGTGGCCAGCAGCTGCACCTGGAGGACGAAGCGCGAGAAGGCCCGGACGCCCTCATCAGGTTCCGGCAGGCCGACCTCGTCGGCTATCACCTCCGCCAGCGCATCCTCGTGACGCAACCACATCCGCGACGCGTAGTCCCGCAGCGCGGGCGTGGAGTCGACGAGTTCCATGAACCGGCGGCGGTTCTCCCCGTCGACGTCGTGCTCCAACTCCAGAAGCTCCCGCAGGTAGTACCTCCGGATCGCGCCGGGGATGCTGATGTCGGCCGCTCTCCCCCGCACCGCGTCGACCAGGCGGGCCCGCTGCTCGTCGTCCTCATCGAAGATCAGGGCCTCCTTCTGCGGGAAGTGCGCGAAGACCGTCGTCGGCGACACGTCCGCCCGTTCCGCGATCTCGCGGATGCTCACATCATCGAAGCCGCGCTCGACGAACATCAACGTCGCCGCGTCGGAGATCGCCTTGCGGGTCGCAGCCTTCTTCCGCTCGCGTCGGCCGGGGGTCGGAGTCACCTTCATGCCCCCACCTTAGCCAACCCGGTTCGAAAGTGGTTTGACTTTGAAACTGGTATCGCTACAGTTTCGGTATGACTTCACTCAATCAGCAGGGTCGGGACGGAAGGCGCGCCGACCGTCGTGCGTGGATCATGCTCATCGTCATCACGATGCTCACCACCGCGGGCATGACCGTCGTGCTGCCGATCCTCCCCTTCGTCGTCCTCCGCTACGTCCCCGACCAGTCGCACCTGGCCGTCTGGGTCGGGGTTCTGGAGACGGTCAACGCTCTGTGCGCGTTCCTCGTCGCACCCCTGCTCGGGCGGGTCTCCGACAGGTTCGGACGACGCCCTGTCATCGTCGTCGCCGGCTTCGGCGCGGCGATGGGCTACCTGCTGTTCGGCATCGGCGGCTCCATCTGGGTCCTCCTGCTCGGCCGGATCATCCAGGGCCTCACCGCCGGAGACCTGCCAGCCCTGTTCGCCTATCTCGCCGACATCACGCCCCCGGAACAGCGCGCCCGCCGCTTCGGGATTCTCGGCGCGCTGTCGGGTGTCGGGACGATGATCGGCCCGGCCGTCGGCGGACTCCTCGCGACGATCAGCATCGCACTTCCCGTCTTCGTCACCGCCGCCATCGCCGCGACCATCGCCCTGCTGAGCGTGTCCTGCTCCCCGAGAGCCTCGCCCGCGAGAACCGCACGGCGACCCTCCGGCTCACCGCCCTCCACCCGTTCCACGTCTTCCGCGAGGCCTTCGGCCGCGTCGAACTGCGCCGCCTGATGACCGCCCTGATCCTGGTGGGCATCCCGTTCGGGTTCTTCGTCAACAACTTCAGCGTGCTCGCCCTCGACGCCATCAGCTGGAACGCCACCCTCATCGGGCTGGTGACCACTGCCGTCGGCGTCGTCGACATCGTCATCCAGGGGGCACTCCTCGGCTTCCTCCTGCCGCGCCTCGGCGAGCGCGGCGTCATCATCAGCGGGGTGGTCACTCAGGCAGTGGGGCTCCTCGCGCTCGCGCTAGTCGCCTCGATCCTGGCCCAGCCGTGGCTGTTCGTGGTCGGCACGCTCGCTCTGGCCGCGGGGCAGGGGGCGGCCACCGCCACGATGGACGGCGTGCTCGCAAACTCGGTCGGCGACGACGAACAGGGCTGGCTGGCCGGCACGACGCAGTCGCTCAGCTCCGGCATCGGGATCGTCGCACCGCTGCTCGCCGGACTGCTGTACAGCCAACTCGGCCACGCCGCTCCGTATGCGCTCGGCTGCGCGCTGATGGTGGCCGCCGTCGCCGTCCTCAGCCGCGCGCCGTTCCCCGGAGGAGCCGCACTCAATGAGCGGGCTCAGGTCCAGTCCGTGTAAGCTACGAGGCGTCCGAGCGATTGCCGGACTGGCACAACGGGACGTAACCCGTAGTCAACGGGGCGTAGCGTAGTGGCTAGCGCGCCTGCTTTGGGAGCAGGAGACCGCAGGTTCGAGTCCTGTCGCCCCGACCATCGGTACCACCGGGCAACACGGCTAGTGTGTGGAGGTGCTGAGTCTCCATGTTCCGTCGCGGCACGAGTTCGCGATCCGGAGGTGCTGGATGCTCGATCCGGAGATGATGTCCTACAACGCTGGCTGGAGCGTTCGCTACGCAGGCTATGACCCGGCCTCCGGCTGTCTCGACTGGCCGGAGGAGGACTGGCCTGCGTTCGAGCAGAAGCTCGCCAGACCCGCAGCCGAGCAGGGCTACTTCTACGTCCTGGACGACGAGACCGACGAGTTCGTCGGCCACGTCCACTACGAGGTCGACGGCGATGGCGAAGCGCACATCGGCGTCAACGTGATTCCCCGCCGTCGCGGCGCCGGCCTCGGGTCACACTTCATGAGCCTTCTGCTCGACCGAGTCCGGAGGGACACAGACGCCACAGTCATTGTCAACGACTTCGAGGATGACCGCATGGCCGCTGCGCGACTCCATCGCAGGAGCGGCTTCGTTCCAGACGACAAGACCAGCAACGCGTTCGGACGACCCACGCGCGCCTGGCGGATCTCGGCGCCAGATCCCTTCCGGCGAGCTTGACGTTACACGTCCAAGCGTCACGCGCTGCGTCTCCGCAGCGGGAGGCGACGCAGGGTGGCATCCCCGTTCACAGTGCCCCGGGGCTAGTGGGGCGCCTGCACCCCCGGGTCTACGGTCACATGTGTGGATGCGGCCCAACTGGCGAGCAACTGAAGTGCGTGGTGGCTGGGGCTGCCGGGCTCCGTCGTGTAGACCGTCATGGCGATGCCGGGTTCACCAGCAAGGTCAAGGGTCTGGTAGACCAGTTGCAGGTCGCCGACGACCGGGTGACGGTAGTGCTTGGTTCCTGCGGTGTGGATGCGCACATTGTGGGCGCTCCAGCGGTCGCGGAACTCCTCACTGCGGGTGGAGAGCTCCCCGACGAGCTCATGGAGTTCTGGGTCGCGAGGATTGCGTCCCGCCTCGATGTGGAGCATGGCGACGGAGATGTCCGCGAAGTAGTCCCAGTCTGGATAGAACCGGCGGGCTGCGGGGTTGAGGAAGGTGAACCGGGAGAAGTTCGGCCGCCCGGTCGGATCGGCGTAGAGGTCGGAGTAGAGGGCGCGGCCTAGGTGGTTGGTCGCGAGCAGGTCGCCGCGCTGGTTACCGACGGCCGCAGGAGCATCGCGGATCGCATCCAGGGTCCACTGCAGAGCCTGGGAGGGCTGCCACGTGCGTGTCGTGCGACGCCGGGGACGGCTGTTGAGCAGGCTGGACCCGACGGCGGCCCGGGCGAGATCGAAAAGGTGTTCGCGTTCGGCGTCCTCGAGTTGGAGCGCTGAGGCGAGGGCCTCGAGCACTGCTGCCGAGACTCCTGCGAGGTCACCGCGTTCTAGTTTGGCGTAATACTCCACGCTGACCCCGGCGAGGTCTGCGACCTCACCACGCCGCAGACCCGGCACCCGACGGCTGCCGTGGGGGTGCAGGCCAGCCTGCTCGGGGGTGATCCGCGCGCGACGGGTGGTGAGGAAGTCCCGCACCTCTGCTCTGTTGTCGTCCACCCTCACCAATCTACGGTGACCGGGGTGCCGGTGGGATGCTCTGCCGGTACACCCCATGCCAGAGACTTCCTTGTTCCCGTCCCGCACGGTGACATGGTGCGCATGAACAGGACCGCCGCGTGGATCACTCTCGCCACCAACTGTCTGCTTGCACTGCCGGCGTGCAGTGCTCCGATGCCCGCGCAGTCCGTCGACCGGCCGACGGCAGTGAGCATGACAGGCACAGCGGCGGAACTGGAGCGGGGCAGCAGCGGCGCGGCCGCGGTCATCGATGACACACCCGCAGGACGTGCGTTTGCCGCCAGCCTGCCGCTGACTATCGATGTGGGTGACAGCTTCGGCCTCGCCCTTGTCGGCCCGCTGCCGTCGGCCCCATCGGTCAACGGCCTGGTCCGGTCAACCCAGTTCACGCTCGGGGAGATCGCGTATGCCCCTGACTCGGGCTCCCTCGCAGTGTTCTACGACGATCACGGCGCCAGCGTCGCCCCGCCGGGCGTGGTGCGGCTCGGTGTGGTGACCGACGGCCTGCATGCCGTCGCCACCGCGAGTGGCCCGGTCACCATCCGACTGGCTGGGTGAGGAACTTCCGGTCGGGACGGGCCGGGGAGAAGAGAAGGAGAATTCAACATGCAAGGTGTGGTCATGTACGGCCCCGGGGACGTGCGCGTAGAGAAGCGGGCGGATCCCCGCATCGAATCACCGACTGACGCCGTGGTCAGGCTCGCGGCGACGAGCGTGTGCGGGTCGGACCTGTGGCCCTACAGGGGCGTCGAATCAGCCGCCTGGCCGGTTCCCATGGGCCACGAGTACTGCGGGGTGGTGGAGGCCGTCGGCGCTGCCGTCACCTCGATCAGACCTGGCGACTTCGTGGTCGGGTCGTTCTTCGCCTCCGACGGTACGTGCGAAATCTGCCAAGAGGGCTACCATTCGGGCTGCGTTCATCGTGAGCCGGCGTGTCCCGGCGGCGCCCAGGCCGAGCTGCTGCGGGTTCCCCTCGCCGACGGCACCCTGGTCGCCACGCCCGGCGCCCCTGACGAGGACCTGATCCCATCGCTTCTTGCGGCTTCAGACGTACTCGGCACCGGGTGGTTCGCCGCTGTCGCCGGCGCCGCTGGCCCTGGTAAGACCGTAGCCGTGGTCGGGGACGGAGCAGTGGGGCTGCTCGGAGTCCTCGCGGCGAAGCATCTCGGGGCCGAACGCATCATTGCGATGAGTCGCCACACGGATCGACAGCAGCTTGCCATCGAGTTCGGCGCGACCGACATCGTGGCAGATCGGGGTGAGGACGGCGCCGCAAGGATCCTGGAGCTCACCGGCGGGTACGGCGCACATTCAGTGCTGGAATGCGTCGGAACCGCAGAGGCAATGCGGCAGGCCGTGCGGTCAACCCGACGGGGTGGTCACCTCGGCTTCGTCGGCGTCCCACACAGCGTCACCTTCGACGGCCTCGAGATGTTCTTCAGCCACATCCACCTCCACGGCGGCCCGGCACCAGTCCGGGCATATCTCCCGGATCTCATTCAGCGGATCTACACCCGCCAGATCAACCCAGGCTTGGTGTTCGACCTCCGCCTCCCGCTCAGCCATGCCGCCGAGGCCTATCGGGCGATGGACGAGCGGAAGGCCGTCAAGGCGCTACTCATGCCGTGACCAGGTCAGGCGTCCAGGCGTACCAGGTCGGCCGCGGCCTTGCGGTGACCGCCGGCCTCGTAGCCGACGACCACCACGAGCGGGGCGAGCGACGTGATCAGCAGAGTGACGCCGAGCCCGGCCCCCGACAGCGACACGACGACGGCGACCCCCACCACAACCACGGCACCGAGGAACATCAGCAGATGCAGGCCGTCGACGCGGCGCACGAGCGCGTCGTAGAGCACCGCCAGCATCACGACGAAGACGACGGTCGGGAGGGCGACCGTGAGCAGCGCGAAGGTGTCGTCGACGTGCGCCTCGCCCGAGATCCTCAGCGCCGCGACGTGCAGCCCCGCGCCGACGGCGGCGATGGCGCCGAACAGCGGGATGTGGAGGTACCCGAACGCGAAGGCCCGGTCGCGGTGCCGGTGCAGGATCCGGGCCCAAGGCACGATGAAGTAGGCCCACCACATCCCGAAGGCCAGCAGGGTACCCGCGGCTGCGACCGCGACCGCCTGCAGGCTCCAGCCGTGTTCCTCGACCGCGGCGGAGACGGCCGTGACCGTCCCGACGATCACCTCACCGAGCGTGATGATCACCAGCAGTGAGTACCGTTCTGCGATGTGGTGCGCGTGCCACGGGGTCCTCGCCCTCCCCTCCGCGATCCACGGCACCAGCAGCTCGCACACGACCAGACCCACCATGAGGAGCAGCGCCACCCAGATGGGCGGGTTCACGAAGATGACGACGACCCACCCGACCTGCACGATGCCGACCCCGGCCGCGTAGGTGAGGCAGGTGGTCCGGTGGTCGGGATCGTGCGCGGCGGCCCGGAGCCACAGCGCGACGGTGACCAGGCGCATCAGCACGTAAGGTTCGAGTCCTGTCGCCCCGACCACGCTCGGCTTTCGGGCGGAGGGAGTCCACTATGAGGAGTGGGGCGGCTCATCCTCCGGCGATTCTTCCTCCGGCACCTCTGGCGCGGGCGGGGCCGCGCGTCGTCGCCGGCGAACGGCTCGGACGACGAGGAGCACCGCGAGTCCGGCCAGCCAGACCGGTGCGCTGGCGATGATCACCGTGAGTGCCCCGGTCAGCACCGCTGCCGCGCCGCGGATGCCAGAGGTGATCGCATCGGCGAACCCCCACGACTCCCCCGCCGGGGTGACGATGTCGTCGGGCTCCACCAGCTCGACGGAGACGGTCGCCATGGCCGCCTGGCGCTCGAGATAGGTGATCTGGGCGTCGAGAGACTCGATCTCGCCGCGGACCCTGCCGAGCTCCTCCTCGATCGCGAGCATGTCATCGACGTCCTTGGCGGCGTCGAAGAACTCGCGTAGCCGCGTCTCCTGGGCCTTGAGGTTCGCCAGCCGCGCTGACATGTCGACGTGGTCCTGGGTGACGTCGTCGGTGGACTCGCTCTGGTATCTGATGGTGCCCAGCTCACCGACCTCGGCCACGAAGTCCTCGTAGGAGTCCGTCGGCACCCGCACCGTCACCCAGCCTCGCACCGCTGTGCCGTCGCCGACGATGGCGCCTGTCTCGTCGTAGTGATAGATCCACTCGTCGCCGGATGCCACCTGCATGCTGGAGACGGTGCCCTCATGGCTGCGCGTGATCTCACGGACCCGGTCGACGGCGTCGGCGGTGCTCGAGACCTCCAGCCTCATCGTCTTGGTCCGGATGATCATCGCACCGGACTCCTCGCCCCCCGAGTCGTCCGTGTCGTCAGCCGGCATGTTGAGCGCACCGTCGCGGGCCGGCTCGACCGCTGCCGAGTCTGACCCCGACCCGGCGCCGGAGCCGGAGCCGGAGCAGGCCACGAGGGCAAGGTAACCGAGGACGGCCAGCACGGCCGCCAACGCTCTCCGTATCGGTAGTGAACGCATCATCGCGACTCCTCGGGTCGGCACCAGGCTGCCTGGCTGGGTTCCTCACAGCCTACCCACAATGTTGCCCCTGGGGTTTCGTATCGCGGCTTGTCAGGCGTCCAGGCGTACCAGGTCGGCCGCGGCCTTGCGGTGCCCGCCGGCCTCGTACCCGACGACCACCACGAGCGGGGCGAGCGACGTGATCAGCAGCGTCACGCCCAGCCCGGCCCCGGCCAGCGACACGACGACTGCTACCCCCACCACAACCACAGCGCCGACGAACATCCGCAGATGCAGGCCGTCGACGCGGCGCACGAGCGCGTCGTAGAGCACCGCCAGCATCACGACGAACACGACGGTCGGGAGGGCGACCGTGAGCAGCGCGAAGGTGTCGTCTACGTGCGCCTCCCCGGAGATCCTCAGCGCCGCGACGTGCAGCCCCGCGCCGACGGCGGCGATGGCGCCGAACAGCGGGATGTGGAGGTACCCGAACGCGAAGGCCCGGTCGCGGTGCCGGTGCAGGATCCGGGCCCAAGGCACGATGAAGTAGGCCCACCACATCCCGAAGGCCAGCAGCGTTCCCGCGGCTGCGACCGCGACCGCCTGCAGGCTCCAGCCGTGTTCCTCGACCGCGGCGGAGACGGCCGTGACCGTCCCGACGATCACTTCGCCGAGCGTGATGATCACCAGGAGGGAGTAGCGCTCTGCGATGTGATGCGCGTGCCACGGGGTCCTCGCCCTCCCCTCCGCGATCCACGGCACCAGCAGCTCGCACACGACCAGACCCACCATGAGGAGCAGCGCCACCCAGATGGGCGGGTTCACGAAGATGACGACGACCCACCCGACCTGCACGATGCCGACCCCGGCCGCGTAGGTGAGGCAGGTGGTCCGGTGGTCGGGATCGTGCGCGGCGGCCCGGAGCCACAGCGCGACGGTGACCAGGCGCATCAGCACGTAGCCCGCGACCATCACGGAGTTGTCGACGTGTTCCCCCTCCTCCAGCGAGTGGAAGAACGGCGGCAGGCTGAGCGCGACGATGATGACGCCGATCATCTGGACGAACGTCGCTACCCGGAACGGGACGTCGTCCGTGTCGTAGGCCGACGAGAGCCACGAGAAGTTGATCCAGGCCCACGTGACGGCGAACACGGCGATGGAGAAGCCGATCAGCGCCGTCCAGACGTGGCCGAGCTCAAAGTAGTGCGCCGCCTGGGAGGCGGCCTGCGAGAAGGCGACGACGAAGGTCAGGTCGAACAGCAGCTCCAGCGGCGTGGCCGCGCGGTGCGCCTCGTGCGGGTCGCGACCGGACATTCGCTTCACGCGATGTGTCAGCTCCATGGCCCAGAACCTAGTGCACGCAGGGTTATCCACAGGATTCGTGCACCAGTTCTTTTTGTCGGTGGGGACGCCTAGCCTTGGAACATGGGGAAGCAGGAGATCGCGAGGGAGGCGGCCGAGGGGCTGCGCGCGTCCCTGCACGCCCGTCGGCAGGCGGACGCCAACCGGATCGGCTTCCTCTGCACGCTGGCCGAGGCCTATGAGGTCGAGTTCGACGAGGTGGTCGAGGCCCTCGCCTCGCAGCTGACGAGGTTCGGCGGTGCGGGGACGCCGCTGGTGTCCGAGTTCGTCGGGCTCGAGATCGGTCCGTTGCTCGGCTGTTCCGAGCACGCAGCCAACGGTCAGCTGGCGGATGCCCTCGATCTGAAGCACCGCCACCGCCCCCTGTACGACGCCGTGCAGGCCCTGGAGGTCGACGCGCACCGCGCCCTGGCGGTCGCGCACCGCTGCCACGCCCTCTCCGAGGAGTCGGCCGCGGAGGTGTCGCGCCGTTGGCTGCGACTCCAGCACCGCCTGACCTACTCAGGGTCGCTCAAGCTGGCGGAGCAGCTGATCATCGAGGTCGACGCCGAAGCCGCGGCCCGGGCAGAGGCCAAGGCCAGGGAGGGCCGCGGCGTGTGGCTGTGGCCGGCGCAGGACGGCGTCTCCGCTCTGTCCGGGAAGCTGGACTCCCTCGACGGCCTGTACTTCAGCGCGCAGCTCGACCGGATGGCGGAGCTGCTCGGGGAAGCCCACCCGGACCTGGATCGGGATCAGCTGCGGGCCAAGGCCGTCGGCGCACTCGCCCACCCGGCCTACGCGCTGAGACTCCTCCAGGGGGCGGCACAGCCCGCCCTGATCGACGAGGCGTCTTCCCACGAGACCCGTCTCCTGCCGACCGACGGCGCCAGCGTGCCCGCCGATAACCGGCTGCCTGCCGGCGCCGAGCCCACCCCCGAGGCGGACAAGGAGCAGGACGTGCCCGTGTGCCACGGAGAGCTGTGCGGCACCATCACGGTCGACCCGGCCGAGCTGCGGCCCCAGGTGGAGGTCGTCGTGCACATCAACGCCGACACGGTGGGCGGGCTCACCGGGGCCGCCCGCATCGAGCGGGCCGGGCACATCACCACTGCGCTGCTGGCCGAACTGCTCGGGGAGGGCATCGGCGGCGACGGTGTCGGGATCGCCGTACGCCCGGTCATCGACCTGCCCGAGCTGCCGCCCCAGGACGGCTACCGGCCCAGCCCGCGCATGCGCGAGGCCGTCCGGCTGGCCTTCCCCACCGAGATGTTCCCGTTCTCCGACCGCGACAGCCGTTCCCTCGACATCGACCACACCGTCACTTTCGAACACGGTGCCCACTGGACGAAGGGTCAGACGCGGATCGGAAACCTGTTCCCGGTGCGTCGCCGCGCCCACCGCGCCAAGACCGCCGGCTCGTGGAAGCTCTACCAGCCGTCGCCGGGTGTGGCGTACTGGATCAGCCCCCTCGGCTACCGCTACCGGGTCACCCTGTGGGGGACCGAGTCCGAGAACGGGCCCTGACCGGGCAGGTCGTTCGACTTCGCGGTCGGCGGCGTACCTACGCACCCACCGACAGCCAGGCCAGGTCAAGGGGATCCGGTCTGGTGGTCAGCATGCACATCAGCCGTCCCTCCGCGCCCTGGGCGCAGGCAGCCGCGTGCAGGCCGCGCTCCGTCTCCCCCAGGCCCGCCGCATACAACCGCGCGACGGCGACGTCGCGGCCACGCTCGCGGCGTCCGTCCGTGTGGATCCGCCCGTAGCTCAACCGGGCGAGGGCCTCGAGACCGCGCTGGCCGAAGTCCCCGATGGGCCACCCGCCCGTGAGCAGTTCCGCGGGCGCGAGACCATGCAGGGCGAGCAGGAGTGCGTCGTCCACTCCCCCACGCGACAGCACCTCCGCCGCTCCGCGCTGCGCCTGCTCCGTCAAGGGCAGGCCGACGTGGCTGGCGAGCAGGGCGGCGCACACCGACCAGGCCGTCGGCTCCTCCTCATAGCCGCCGAGGGCCCAGTCGATCCGATCGAGCACGCTGTCGCTGAAGGGTCCCTCGGCGATCGATCGGGCGGCGACGTACGCCCACACATCGTCGGAGCCCTGCTCGTCGACGAGCCGTCGGCGCAGCACGGCGAGGTCCTCGTAGGCGCCGACCTCCACGAGCGTGCGGCCGCCGGGGCCCCACACCTCCATGGCGGTCAGCCCCTCCGGCGGGTAGACCTCGAACTCGCCGTCGACGTCCTCTACGGTGCCGTCGCCGACCAGCTGCACGAGGCCGTCCGGGGCGCTGATCTCGACGGCGCGGCCAATGGGCACGTGCCGCACGAGCGGCAGCCACCCCGGCTCGGCCGGCACGTCCAGCAGACCGCCGGGGAACGCCTCATAGGTCCAGGCCGCGCTCATGGCCTGGCGCGGCCGGAGGCTCAGCTCCTCGTCCAGCGGGTAGGACATGCCCGGCTCGCCGCCGGGCGTCGAGATGCCGCGACGCTGAGTGAGCAGCCCCGGGCCGTGCTCCGATGGCAGGACGATCTCGGCAGTCGCCCCCGCGTGCCAGCTGATCGGCTCGTGCTGACCGCTGACCCACATCACGGGGCCGTGGACGGTGATGACGTCCTCGACGATGGACTCGACAGTCAGCTCGATGCGCACGCGACGCCCGGGACGGATCCGGACGCTGGCCCTTGCCCCGATCTCGTGCTCGACGTCGATGCCGACGCCGTCGGCCGACTCGCGGGGCGTCAGCCACCCCTGCCCGAACTCGATCCCGAGGCGCCGCAGCCTGCCCGAGCCGACGAGCTCGACGACGTCGGTGGTGATGCGCGAGTCGAAGACCTCGGGGGCGGCGCCGGACAGTTCGACAGTCATCAGCCCTCGTCCACCACGGTCTCCTGCGGGTGCGACTCCGGCACGACCGCCTGGATCACCGACCCGTCCGGGCGGCGGCCGCCGATGAGCGGGTGACTGCCCTGCAGCGACTGCAGCCGTCCACCCTGGCCGTGCAGTTCGACCGACACAGGCAGGTCGGCCCCCACGACGACGGCCTCACCGCGCACCGACACCTCGACAGGATCACCCTTCTCGAGCGTGAAGGTGATCCGCTCGGCCTCCAGCCGGACGCGGATGCGCGAGCCGCGGATGGCCAGCGGGAACGTCATGGACGGCCAGTCGTCGGGGAGCCGCGGATCGAAGGTGACCTCCCCGTTGTGGTCACGCATGCCGGCGAAGCCGTAGATCAGCGCATTCCACACACCACCCGTCGAGGCGATGTGGACTCCGTCGCGGGCGTTGGAGTGCAGGTCGGCGAGGTCCACGTAGAGCCCGGACAGGAAGTACTGCACGGCCATGTCGTGATACCCGACCTCGGCCGCCATCACCGACTGGACGACGCCGGACAGCGTCGAGTCGCCCGTCGTGATCGGGTCGTAGTACTCGAAGTCGGCCTTCTTCTCCTCGCGGGTGAACTGGTCTCCCTGCAGGAACAGGGCCAGCACGACGTCGGCCTGCTTCAGCACCTGGAACCGGTAGATCACCAGCGGGTGGTAGTTGAGCAGCAGCGGACGCTTGTCGTCGGGCGTGTTCTCGAGGTCCCACAGCTCGGAGGTGAGGAACTTCTCGTCCTGGGGGTGGATGCCGAACGTCTCGTCGAACAGCACCACCATGCTCTCGGCGCACTGCTCCCACTCCTCGATCTCGTCCTCGGTGAGCAGCAGCGAGTGGCAGACCCGTTCGTAGGCTGAGGGGTCGGCGACCTGCATCTCCCGCATCAGCATCGCGGCGCTGCGGAGGTTTGCGCGCGCCATCACGTTGGTGAACATGTTGTTGTTGACCACGGCGGTGTACTCGTCGGGGCCGGTGACGCCGTGGATGTGGAACGACCTTGAGCCGTCCTTGTCCGAGCGCCAGAATCCCAGATCCGCCCACAGCCTGGCGGTCTCCACCATCACCGGAGCGCCGTCGCGGTACATGAACCCCTCGTCGCCGGTGAGGTCGCGGTACTTCGCGAAGGCGAACGCGACGTCGGCATCGATGTGGTACTGCGCGGTGCCGGCCGCGTAGTACGCGGACGCCTCCTCGCCGTTGATGGTGCGCCACGGGAACAGCGCGCCCCGCTGTGACATCACCTGAGCGCGTTCCCGGGCCTGCGGCAGCAGGCCGACGCGGAACCGCAACACGTTGCGTGCCACGCGAGGGGACGTGTAGATCAGGAAGGGCACCAGGTAGATCTCGGTGTCCCAGAAGTAGTGGCCCTCGTAGCCGGAGCCGCTCAGCCCCTTGGCGGGGATGCCGAGCTGGTCGCTGCGGGCGGTCGCCTGCGCGAGCTGGAACAGGCACCACCGGACGGCCTGCTGGATGGCGGGCTGGCCCTCGATCTCCACGTCGCTCTCGCGCCAGAACTCGTCGAGCCACTGCTGCTGCTGGATGTAGAAGTGCTCGAAGCCGTGCTCCTGCACGCGGTCGAGCGTGCGGCGGCAGCGGTCGTTGAGCTCGTTGCAGGGGACGCCGCGCGACGTGTGGTAGGCCACGGCCTTGCTCACTGTGATGGGGACACCCTCGCGCGCGTTAACGCGGAAGACCACCTTGCCGAGGTCGTCCTCGACGGAGCTGACGGTCTCGAACTCGTTGTCGGTGTCGATGTAGTGGTCGGCACCGACGGCCAGCGTCATGCCGGAGCGCGCGACCTGGTACCCCATGACGGTGCGCTTCCCGTGCTGCCACTTCATCTGCGGGATCAGCACCCGCTCGGCCAGCTTGCCGGCGGCGCGCCGCGGGTCCCAGCCCTCGACGGAGCTGTCGGGGCGCCGGTAGTCGGTGTACCCGTCCTGCCGGTTGACGATCTGCGACGCGATGACGACGGGCGCGTCGCCCTCGAGGAGCGTGACCTCGATCTGCATCAGCGCGAGGTGACGGTCGGTAAAGGAGACCATGCGCGACGTGCGGATCTGGACGCGCTTGCCGGCCGGGGTGCGCCAGACGATGTCGCGGGTGAGCCTGCCCTCGCGGAAGTCGAGGGCCCGCTCGTAGGAGTCGAGGTCGGCGACGTTGATGATGAGCGGCTCGTCGTCGACGTAGACCTTCATCAGCTTGGTGTCGGGGACATGCACGATGGTCTGCCCGGTGTGGGCGAAGCCGAAGGCCTCCTCGGCGTGCTTGATGGGCCACGTCTCGTGGAAGCCGTTGATGAACGTGCCGTGCGCGTAGCTGGTGCGGCCCTCCTCCGGGTTGCCGCGCATGCCGAGATAGCCGTTACCGACCGAGAACAGCGTCTCCGTGGTGCCGACGTCGCCCTCGATCGGCTCGATCTCGACGAGGCGCCACTCGTCGGCCGGGAACCGGAGGCGGTCCATCGGGTCGGACGAGACCTCGCGGATCATCGCACCAGCTCCCCGAGATCGGCGACCACGATGTCGGCACCCGCATCGAGCAGCTCCTGCCTGCCGACGCCGCGGTCGACGCCGACGACGTGGGCGAAGCCGCCGGCGGCGCCGGCGGCGACGCCGGAGACGGCGTCCTCGACGACGATGGCGTCATCGGGGTCGACGCCGAACAGCTGGGCCGCGCGGAGATAGGTGTCCGGGGCGGGCTTGCCGGCGATGTTCTCCGCGTGCGCGACGTTCCCGTCGACGATCACGGGGAAGAAGTCAGTCAGGTCCGCCGCCTCGAGCACAGCGGGGGCGTTCTTCGACGACGAGACGACGGCCATCGGCACCGCGTCCGCGGCGAGCTGCTCGACCAGCGCCAGCGAGCCGGGGTACGGCGCGATGCCGTCGCGCTCGAGCACCGCGTTGAAGGCGTCGTTCTTGCGGTTACCCAGCCCGCAGACCGTCTCGAGCTCCGGTGCGTCCTCCGGCGTGCCGAGCGGGAGTTCGATCCCGCGGGAGGCGAGGAAGTCGCGGACCCCGTCGTAGCGGGGCTTGCCGTCGACGTACCGGAAGTAGTCCTCGTCCGTGTAGTCGGCCTCGACCCCCCTGGAGGCGAGGAAGGCGTTGAACATGTCGCTCCACGCCTGCATGTGCACCTCGGCCGTGGGTGTCAGCACGCCGTCGAGATCGAACAGCACGGCACCGTATTCACGCATTTCCATGAACCTCAGCCTATAGGCGTGGGGCCAGCGGTCCGGCGACGCTGGCACCGCGGACACCAGTAGAGGTGCCTCCCCTCGAGCATTGCGGTACGGATCTCGGTGCCGCAGACGAGACAGGGCTGCCCTGCCCGGCGGTAGACGTAGACCTCGCCACCGTGCCGGTCGACGCGGGGATCGCGGGCCATCGCCTCGGGCGTGTGGTCCGCCGCGACGGTGTCGATCCGGCCGATCAGGACCGCGCGGTGCATCAGGTCCACCAGGTCGGCCCACAGCAGGTCCCACGAGCGCCGCGGCAACTCCTTCCCGGGGACCGTGGGGTCGAGCCGGTGGCGGAACAGCACCTCGGCGCGGAAGATGTTGCCGACGCCCGCGGCCACCTTCTGGTCCATCAGCAGCGCGGCCACCGACTTGCCGGACCGGTGCAGGCGCGTGAACCCCCGCACCGGGTCCGCGTCGTCGCGCAGGGGGTCGGGGCCGCTGGCCGCGACGACGGCGTCGCGCTCGTCGGGGGTGATACGCCGACACCACTGGGGACCGCGGAGGTCGGCGGCGGTCTGCAGGTCGGAGACCCTCAGCCGCACCTCGCCCTTCGGCGGCGCGAGTGGCGCGAACGCCAGCTTGCCGATCAGGCCGAGGTGGATGTGGACGACGCGGTCAGCCTCGAAATCGAGGAACAGGTGTTTTCCGACCGCCTCGCCGCGCTCGAACAGCGCACCGTCCAGGTCTCCCGCGTCGAAGCGGCCCTGGGGCGACGTGACGCGGACCAGCTCACCCCCGAACGTGTCGCTGAACTGGTTGGCGAGGCGGTGGATGACGTGTCCCTCAGGCATCCCCCCACCCTAGTTAAGGAGGTCGGGTCAGAGGCCGACGGCGTTGACCCCGTAGGTGGCCTGCGACGCGGTGAACCCCTCCCAGCGGAGCTGGTCATATAGCTCGTCCCACGTGAAGTAGTCGTACCCGAAGGTGTCGACGTAGGACTGGGCCGACCCCGCTGCCTGCTTGTTCCAACTCGGGTTCACGTAGTCGACGGCGACCTTGGACGTGGAGGTGCTGAATCCCTCGTACTCGAGCTGGTCGATGAGCCCCGTGCGGGAGAAGTAGAGCACCTCGAGGTAGGACTTCGCCTCGGAGACCGCCTGCTTCTGCGTCCACGAGAGCGACGTGACCTTCGCCGTCTTCGCGGAGCTCTTGGCGCGGGTGGTGTAGCCGGACTTCTTCCCCGTCACCTTCACCTGAATGGTCCGACCCTTGTCGGCCGAGGTCGGCTTGTAGGTGGACTTGGTGGCGCCCGGGATGGCCTTGCCGTTGCGGAGCCACTTGTAGGTGAACGTCGTGCCGGAGGTCCAGCTGCCCGTCGAGGCCCTGAGCGTCGCCCCGACCTTGGCCACGCCCGAGACCTTCGGGGTCGAGATGGACAGAGTCTTGAGCACCTTCGCCTTGATGGCTCCGGTCTTTGCGGAGGTGACGCAGCGCGTGTTGGTGTCGAAGGCCAGGTAGCAGACCTTGACGGAGATCTTCCTGCCCCTGTCCGCGGACTTCAGCGTGTAGGTCCTCTTGGTGGCGCCGGGGATCTTCGACCCCGACCGCAGCCACTGGTAGGTCAGCTTGGCCGCCGTCGGCTTCGTCGCGGTGTCGGCCTTGGCCGTGAGCTTGCTGGCGACCGCCCGCGTCCCCAAGATCGTGGGCTTCGAGACCCCCGTGAAGTTGCCTGCCGCTGCCGCCGGCGTCGCGGTCAGCACTCCGGCCGACATGGTCGCCAGGGCGACCAGCCCGACGAGGCCCGCCCGTACCCGCTTCATATTCATCTTCATCTCCCCTTGTGAATCAGCGATTCATCGAATGGCTGAGATGCTAGCGGAGCCCACCGACAGTCACAGAGAAGCCAAAGATCCCGGCTCGGGACTCATACCTTCGACCGGTCGATCTGGTGTCTCAGCGGCGACGCACAGACCCCTCGTAGGCCGAGATCTGGTCGATCCGGCGCTGGTGCCTCTCCTCCCCGGAGAAGGGGGTGCCGAGGAACGCTGCGACAATCGCGTAGCCCTCCTCGAGTGACTGCATGCGGCCGCCGAGTGCGACGACGTTGGCGTCGTTGTGTTGGCGGGCAAGGGTGGCGAGCTCGACGTTGTACGCGAGCGCGGCCCGGATGCCGGGGACCTTGTTGGCGGCGATCTGCTCGCCGTTGCCGGAGCCGCCGAGCACGACGCCCAGGCTGCCCGCGTCGGCGACGACCGCCTCCGCGGCCGGGATGATCAGCGGCGGGTAGTCGTCCAGCGACTCGTAGGTCGAGGCGCCGTGGTCGACGACGTCGTGTCCGTCGGCGGCGAGCCGCTCGACGAGGTACTGCTTCAGCTCGAAGGCCGCATGATCGGTGGCGATGTGGACGCGCATAGAACCCACACTATGGCCCTGTCCGTCAGGAACAAGCGACAGAAAGTGAGGGTCCGCCCTCACATCCCGCAGGAGAGGCCAATGTCACTCAGACGACGCGTTGCAACGGAGCGTTCCTTGGACCTATCGACGAGCGCCCGGACCTCGACGCCCTCGACAGTCCCCCTCGACACCACCCGAGCTGGACGGACCCGCCCCACCTCGCTGATGACAGCGGTCACACAACTGGATACGACGACCGGTCCAGATGCGCTGAGGGCCGTCACTAGCTACGTGAACTCGATCTATCAGGAGAGCGACCTGGGGAACCCCGTAGCGCTCTTTGCCAGATGTCAGCTCGGAGAGCCATACCTCGACCATCTCATGTCGCTGGACGGCACGATTCTGACGCACTTCAAGAGGAGCGAGGCTCTCGCCCCACACCTTGCCGCAGCCCGAGCCCTGGCGCGCTCCGACGCCTACGCCTTCATCGAGGTGTATGACGACGGATCCCTCGTCCCAGTCCGTGCCAACGGACAGCCGATCACGTAGGAGCCCCCATGACGCAGAGCATCAGCATCGACTTCAGCCCCGTCATCAGGGCCGTCGACAACGTTGGATTGGAACTCTCCCAGAACATCAACCAGGTCGACGCGAGAGTCGGGATGGTCGCCCAGGACCTCCGGCTCACCACCGACCAACTCATCGCGCTGCGAAGCGAGTTCGATGCGTTCGTGCAGCAGGCCGGCCGCACCGCAGCCGTACAGCAGTCCGAGACCCGCGTGGTGAACCTGAAGGCGGACCTCGACCGCAGCTACGGCCACCATGCGGTCGTCCGACGCACGTCAGTTGGCCTACTCCAGGCATTCGATGTCGGGAATGTATCCCGCGCTGTCACCGCCCAGATATCCGAGGAGTTGATGCTGCAGACACCTCGCTATTGGCTGGCACCTGCCCTCGTCGCCCTGGCTGCCTGGGCGAACCACGACCAGGAGATGGCCGAGAGATCAGTGCGTGAGGCCTATGCCCGCGACAGGTCGAAGACGTCCCTGCTCTTCACCATCATCCTCAGACGGCAGGGCCGCCTAGAGGCCTCAACTCGGTGGCTCAAGCACTACCTCGAGGCCCAGGATCCGGGAAGGCTCGGACGCGAGTTCACCGTCATCTTCGAAGCGGCGAGCTTCAACGCCTTCGGGCCCGCCGCCCAACAGCTCATGACGAGGCGGCTGGCCGACTGGGTCACGCAGCTCAGCGCCAGCGACGACATCGTTCAACAGCAGATCGCGCGTTGGCTGGGTGAGCTCCAGAGCCAGACTGAGCAGCTGGATCCGGCGGGCTACCCCAACCTCGCCGACCTGTCGCCGACCGACTGGCCGGTACTCGTCAACCAACTCGAGGTCGCCTCCAGCCTTCCGGTCATGATCGACAAGTACGGGTCGATCGCTCGCCATGAGACCAGTCTCCCGACGGCTCTGGAAGACCTGATGGACGATCTGGTAGACCGCCTCGTCACTGAGTACGACGCGGAGGAGCTCCCCCTGCGCCGCGAGGTCCTGTACCACGAGTCGGTGATCGAGGAGGGCGGCGACATCGCGCTGGCGAGGCGACGCGCCGACGAGCTGCAGAAGGCCCTGGACGAGACCACGGACGCCATTTCACTGCAGACCCAGACTGCGATCGCGCCCGAACTGCTGGGCGCTAGCGTACAGACCCAGCGCATCGCCATCGGCGCGTCCCAGGCCCATCTTCTGACGGCCATCGGGCGGTACTGTGCGGCCTACCGCCAGTCCGCCCTCGAACACCTGCGCCTCGACTTCACCGACCAGCACTCGAACTACGCCCGCGAATACGCATTCGGAGGCGCCTCATTCTCTACGGAGCTGCCGGAGGATGCTGGAGTGGCGAGACTCCGGGAGGCGTGGGTGCGTACCATGTCCAGCCACCTGGAGAAGGCACGCTTCGACAACTCCTGGTACGGCGGGAAAGCCATCCTCGTGCTCGGCATCGCCATTGTCGTCGGCCTCTTCAACGTGGCCTTCGGCATTGCTGCGGCACTCATCGGTGCCGGAGTCGTGTGGTTCTTCGCGGAGGAAGCGAAGAAGGCTTCGAAGGCCGCAATCGTCGCGCTGGAGGACGCGCGGGACAAGGCGGCGGAGGTCTCCATCGCGAAGTACCGCAACGCCCTGGCGGAGCGAGTCGATGCGCTTGACCTCTATCGGTCCCTCGATCGCCAGGAGGCTGATCTGATCAGCCTCATAGAGACCTGGCCCACCGCACAGCGCACGGATCAGGAGGTGTCGGCATGACCGACGCGGTCACGTCCCCCCAGCCTGAGCCAGCCGAACTCCGGCGGCCAAGCGGCCGCAGCGGGAAGTTCCGCCCGCGCCCGGCGCCCGATCCGGTCAGCTCCGACGTGGTCCTCGAGCGCAACGTCCTGCACTCGACCACTCGCCAGACCGACCAGCAGACGCAACGTCAGAGGGAGATGGTGGGTGACCTCCCAGCGTGGCACCCCATGCCGCCGGACGAGCTCCTGACCCGAGCGCCGAAGAAGTCATGAGGGGATCGAGCGCGTACGAGTCCTGGGTCATGACGCTGCGTGTCTGGCGGAAAGACCCGGCCACTCCACTCGACGACCTTCCCGAACTGAGGGATGACAGCCTTCCCCCTGAGGCCTTCGCACGGCTGTTCACCCACCTCCGGGAGGCGCTTGAGGAATCGACCAGGCGGTGGAACGGAGAGCTGGCTGGCGCGATGCATGGTCTGCGGAGTGATCATGACTTCGCCGAGCGCCTCATCAAGCTGCGCGTGGGTCTGGCGCGACGGCTCCAACTCGTATCGCATCCGTCGCTGCCCGAGCCTGTCCGAAGTGCTCTGACTGAGGACTTCCACCGGATGGTCCAGCGGCTTCAGCAGGATTTCGAGAGGAACGTTGCGGCTGACCTCGACCGGGACAGGGTGCCCCGATCGCAGAAGGAACGGATGATGCGGATCATCCGCGACAACTCGTTCGAGGGTGCTCGCCGGCTCACCGTCACGCAGGACGGGCAACGCGCCGAGCGTGCTCCCCTACCTGAGCCCCTCGAGGATCAGGATTCCCGCCCCATGTCAGTCACTCCGCGCCGCACCGTACACCTGGATTGAGGAGAAGGACCTTGCCGGATTTTCAGGAAACCACGAACCTCGTGTCCAGCTATCTGAGGGCTCGTGTTCCGCTGGTGATCATCGAGTCCATCGAACCCAGCCGCGTCATGGACCTGCTGCGGCAGGTGGCCGACGAGATCCGGTCGATGAACTTCTTCGAGCATTCACGCACAGAGGGAATCAAGGATCTCCTCACCCAGCAGTCAATGGGTGACGACACCTCCCTGGCCGCCGCCTTGGATCAGGCGCGCGTCACCTTCAAGGCCCGGCGCAATGTCAACTTCGTGCTGACCGATGTCGAGGACCTCGCAGACGAGACGTCCACCTCACGTCATCTCGCAGAGATGGTTCGGCTGGCGGAAGCCTGCTCCGGCTCCATCATCCTGATCGAGTCCAACCCTGTCTGGACGGGGCTGGGGCGGCTGGGAATGAGCGTTGCCCTTGATGTTCCGACGACCGATGAGCTTGCCGAGACACTGCAGTCGATCATCAACGACCAGGAGGGCCTCGTCTCGGTGGCCTGGGGCCCTGCCGAGGTCCGCCGCGCGGCGGAGATCCTCACCGGGGTGACCGAGACCGAAGCAGTCAACGTCCTCATGACGATGCTCACCAGGAAGCAGTTGGGGCCTGACGACCTCAGCCAACTCTCGGAGTACAAGGACCGCATCCTCGGGGCGCTGGCCGGCATCGAACGCATCCCGCTCCGCGAGGACTACAGCGTCGGTGGGCTACGGCAGCTGCAGAGTTGGCTGGTCGATCGCGAGTTCCTCATGAAGGCCGATCTCTCGGCCACCCGTCTGAACCCGCCCAAGGGTGTGCTCCTGGTCGGGGTTCCGGGCTGCGGGAAGTCGCTCTCGGCCAAGGCGATCGCCCACAGCTGGGGGCTGCCCCTCTACCGACTCGACATGGCGGGGATCCTGGGCATGTACGTGGGCCAGTCCGAGTCCCGACTCCGGGAGGCTCTCGCGGCCGCCGATCGGGTGGCCCCCTGTGTCCTGTGGGTGGACGAGATCGAGAAGGCACTTGCCACGTCGAACGGTGAGGGCGGCACGACCCAGCGCTTGATCGGGCAGTTCCTCTACTGGCTCCAGGAGTCCACCTCCAAGACGTTCCTCGTCGCGACGGCCAACGACGTGTCCGCGCTCCCCCCTGAGTTGCTGCGGAAAGGTCGCTTCGACGAGATGTTCTTCGTGGACCTGCCCGATGCTGACGACCGCGCCGAGATCATCGAACTCTACTTCGACCGCTACCTTGAGGCGCGCCTTTCCCCCGCGCTCCTGACGGAGCTCGTGAGGATCACGGACGGCTTCTCCGGTTCCGATATCGACTCGGTGGTTCACTCCATCGCGTCGAGGATGTTCACCCAGGGGACGACCCTGCTACCACCGGAGGACGAGCTTCGTCCCTGGTTCGTCGACGTCGTGCCCTACAGCCGCACGAATCACGAGGATGTGGCGCATCTGCGCGCCTGGGCGAATGGACGCTGCCTGCCTGCTGGGACACCGCCCGCGATCGATGCCCCGGCCGGCGCCCCGATCCGCCGGCTTCTCGTCGGTTGATGGAGATCAGATGATCACAGATCCGGGACCCGCCCCCCGCCGCCTACCTGTTCCCGCAATCCTCATCGGCCTGGGCATCCTCGTCATCGTCGGGTATGTCGTGTGGCAGGTCATCGGCGGCCGAGCCGCCGATTCGGCTGCACCGGGCGCCACATCGGCGTCTCCCATGCCTGCAGTTACCCCGGTGTCTGCTACCCCGGTGCCCTCTTCCAGCGGTGCAGGCGGGACGCCAATGGCGTCACCGACGCCCTCAGCGACCCTTTCCGCCGAGTCATCCTCCTCAAGCGACCCGCCCCCTTCTGAGGGCGAGGACTCCAGCCAGCCAGATCCTGAGAAGGCCGCGCTGCGCCAGCTCAAGTCATACGCGAAGCAGTACGACGCCATCGTCGCGAAAGACGATCAGTGGGTCGCTCAGTTGTCCTCGAAGTATGTGGGCGTCAGCGACCCACTCCTCACGGCGGCGAACGGCACCCACACGTTCTTCGCTCTCGACATCCTGAGCGAGTTCGAAGATATCGCCCAGAGCGTGACCAGTGTCCAGGTGGTACTCCTCGACAGTCGGGACTTCGGCAAACAACAGCTGGTCGACGGCAAGAACCTCTGGATCACCTTCGGGCTCAGCGACTCATTCACCAGCGAGGACGATGTACTCGACTGGTGCGCCGATGAGTTCCCGCAGTTTGAGGGGCGCGAGAGGCTCAATGTCTGCATGCCGCGACAGCTCAAGGAACCGAACAGCTGAGGGGGCAGTGGCGGCTCACACCTGCCGCCACTAGTCCAGTCCAGTCGGCCCCTCGGACAGCAGCCGGACGAAGCCGGCCTCATCTAGGATCGGCAGGCCGAGCTGCTCGGCCCTCGCGGCCTTGGACCCGGCGTTGGCGCCGATGACGACGTAGTCGGTGTTCCTACTGACCGAACCGGCGGCCTTGCCGCCGTGGGAGATGATCGCCTCCTTCGCGCCGTCGCGGGTGAAGCCGTCGAGCGACCCGGTCACGACGACGGTCAGGCCCTCGAGCGTCCGGGGCGTCGACTCGTCGACCTCGTCGGCCATCCGCACCCCCGCCTCTGCCCAGGCCGCGACGATCGCGTCGTGCCAGTCGACGTCGAACCAACCCTTGACCGACTCGGCGATGACCCCGCCGACGCCCTCGGCGGAGGCGAGCTGCTCGAGCGAGGCCTCCCGGATCGCGCCGACCGACCCGAAGCGGGCGGCCAGCGAGCGGGCCGCGGTCGGCCCGACGTGCCGGATGGACAGCGCGACGAGCACACGCCAGAGCGGCTGTGTCTTCGCCGCCTCCAGGTTGGTGAGCAGCTTCTCCCCCGCCGCGGCGAGCACCCGGCCGTCGCGCTTCGGCGTGGCCTCATCGGCGAGCTCGGCCGGCTTGGCCGCCCGCGTGTAGAAGTCGGTGGTCAACAGGTCGGCGGCGGTCAGGGTGAACAGGCCACCCTCGTCGGCCAGCAGTCTCCCGTCCAGCAGCGCCGCCGCGCCCTCCCAGCCCAGCGCCTCGATGTCGAGGGCGCCGCGGGACGCGAGCCCGAAGATCCGCTCGCGCAGCTGGCTGGGGCAGGACCGCGCGTTCGGGCAGCGGATGTCCTTGTCGCCCTCCTTCTCGGGGCGGAGCTCCGTCCCGCAGGACGGGCAGTGCGTCGGCATCACGAAGGGCCGCTCGGTGCCGTCGCGCAGCGCGACGACCGGGGCGACGATCTCCGGGATCACGTCGCCGGCCTTCCGTAGGACGACGGTGTCGCCGATCAGCACGCCCTTGCGCTCGACCTCGAAGCCGTTGTGCAGCGTGGCCATCTCGACGGTCGAGCCGCTGACGAACACGGGCTCCATCACGCCGAACGGCGTCACCCGGCCGGTCCGGCCGACGTTGACCTGGATGTCGAGGAGCTTCGTGTTCACCTCCTCCGGCGGGTACTTGTACGCGATGGCCCAGCGCGGGGCCCGCGACGTGGAGCCGAGCCGCTCCTGCTCCGCGAGGTCGTCGACCTTGACGACGATGCCGTCGATCTCGTGGCTGAGGTCGTGGCGGTGCTCGCCGTGCCAGGCCACGAACTCCTGCACCTCGGCACCCGTCCCGACGACCCGGTAGGTCTCGGTTGTCGGGAAGCCCCAACCCTTCAGCGACTCGTAGGCGCCCGACTGCGTGTCGAACTCGATACCCTCGACGGCGCCGATCCCGTGGACCAGCATCCGCAGCGGCCGCGACGCGGTGACCTCGGGATTCTTCTGCCTCAGCGACCCGGCCGCGGCGTTTCGGGGGTTGGCGAATGGCGCCCGCCCCACCTCGACCAGGTCCTCGTTCAGCTTCTCGAAGCCTGCGACGGGGAAGAACACCTCGCCGCGCACCTCCAGCACCGACGGGGCCCCCGCGGGGAGGCGGTGCGGGATGCCGGCGATCGTTGCCACGTTGGGCGTCACGTCCTCCCCGACGCGCCCGTCGCCGCGGGTGGCGGCCACCGCGAGCCTGCCGCCGAGGTACAACAGATTGATCGCGAGCCCGTCGATCTTCAGCTCCACCAGATACGACGAGGCGGGCGTGCGGGCCAGCCAGCCGTCGAGCTCCTCGGCGCTGAACACGTTGTCGAGGCTCAGCATCCGCCTGCGGTGCTCCACGGGAGTGAACTCCGTGACCCTGGCCTGCCCGACGCGCTGCGTGACGGAGTCGGGAGTCACCAGCGACGGGTGCGCGGCCTCCAGATCCTCCAGCTCCCGCATGGCGGCGTCGTACTCGGCGTCCGAGAGCGTCGGCTGGTCCGCCCCGTAGTAGGCCTCCTGCGCCTCGGTGAGCCGGGTGTTCAGCTCGGTCCAGGCGCGCCTCAGCTCGGGGGACGTGACGCCGGACTCTGCCTCGGTGTGGTCGGTCATTGTGCCATCGTTCCACACCGCCCTCACGCCTCGAACGAGCGCGATGCACACGAAACGTAGAAGAATGGGTCCACAGCGCTCCCCGGCACCCGCCGCGGGAGGCGGTCCATAAGGAGAAGATCTTCGCCATGGCGACGGCCAACATCACCCGGGACGAGGCGCAGCAGCGTTCCGAAGTCATTGCTACCGAGTCCTACCGGGTCACCGTCGACCTGACGGGACGCAATGTGGCGGAGCCGGACCGGCAGTTCCTCTCCTCCACCTCGGTGAACCTCAATTCCACCGGCGGCGACACGCACCTCGACATCATCGCCGACGAAATCCGCAGCGCGACGCTCGACGGCGACGAGTTCGACGTCTCCGATTACGACGGCTACCGGCTTCCCCTGCCCCGGCTCGAGCGCGGCGAGCACACCATCGACGTCGTCGCGGTGTGCCGCTACTCGCACACCGGCGAGGGCCTGCACCGGTTCGTCGACCCCGCCGACCAGCGCGTCTACCTCTACACGCAGTTCGAGACCGCCGACTCGCGTCGCATGTATGCCGTAGCGGAGCAGCCCGACCAGAAGGCGACGTTCCAGCTGAACGTGCTCGCCCCGATCGACTGGGTGGTCTTCAGCAACGCAACCGGCGTGCAGCCCACCGACATCGGGGACGGCTTCGGGAAATGGAAGCACGCCGTCACGCCGCGCATCTCCAGCTACATCACGGCCCTTGTCGCCGGCGAGTTCCACGTCGTGCGCGGCACGATCCACTCGGTCAAGGGCGAGGTGCCGGCCTCGGTCGCGTGCCGCCGGTCGCTGACGCAGTTCCTGGACGACGACCGCATCCTGACCACCACTCAACGCGGCTTCGAGGTGTTCGAGCACGCGTTCGGCGTGGCTTACCCGTTCAAGACGTACGACCAGATCTTCGTGCCGGAGTTCAACGCCGGCGCCATGGAGAACGCAGGCTGCGTGACCTTCCGCGACGAGTACCTCTTCCGCTCCCGCGTCACCGCCCGCGAACTGGACGCCCGCGACAACACGATCCTCCATGAGCTGGCGCACATGTGGTTCGGCGACCTCGTGACGATGCGCTGGTGGGACGACCTGTGGCTCAACGAGTCCTTCGCCGAATGGGCCTCGCACTTCGCGGGCGACGAGATCGCGAAGAAATACGACACCGGCGCGAACCCGTGGGCGTCGTTCAGCAACGAGCGCAAGGCCTGGGCCTACCTGCAGGACCAGCTCTCCACGACGCACCCGATCGCCGCGGACATGAGCGACCTGGAGAAGGTGGAGCAGAACTTCGACGGCATCACCTACGCCAAGGGCGCCTCCGTCCTGAAGCTGCTGGTCTCGTTCGTGGGCCTCGAGGACTTCCTCAAGGGCGTCGGAGCGTACTTCCGCAAGCACGAGTGGCACAACACCGAGCTCGAGGACCTGCTCGTGGAGCTCGCGTCGGCCTCCGGCCGCGACCTGTCCTGGTTCTCCAGCCAGTGGCTCGAGAGGGCCGGCGTCAACACGCTGAGCGCCCACTTCTCCGTTGACGACGAGGACAGGTTCTCCCGCTTCGAGGTCGTGCAGACGGCCCACGAGGACTGGCCGACGCTGCGCACACACCGCCTCGGCATCGGGATCTACGACCTGCGCGCCGACGGAACCCTGACCCGTCGCGAGTACCTCGAGGTCGACGTCAACGCCACAGAGCGGACGCCGATCGACGCCCTGGTGGGCAAGGACAAGGGCGACGTCGTGCTGCTGAACGACGGCGACCTCACGTACGCCCGGGTCCACCTGGACCGCCACAGCCGGGCGACGCTGGCCGCGCATTTCGGCGGTCTGACGGACCCGCTCGCGCGCGCCGTCGCCTGGACGTCGTTCTGGGAGGCGACCCGCGACGCGGACCTGCCCTCGCAGGAGTTCGTGACGCTGGTGCTGGCCGGGCTGCCGAGCGAGGACGACATGGCCGCCGTCTCGACGCTGCTCGGCCAGGCCGCCACCGCGGCCACCGCGTTCACCGCGCCCGAACTGCGCTCCGCCGTCAACGGGACCCTCGTCAAGGGCCTCGCCGGGCTCCTCAAGCACGCCGAACCGGGCTCCGACAAGCAGGTGCTCGTCGCCAAGGCGCTGATCGGAGCCGCCCGGGGCGAGAGCGGCACCGCGCTGCTGCAGGGCTGGCTCGTCGGCGAGGAGGTCCCCGAGGGCCTGGTGATCGACACCGCGATGCGCTGGGCCATCACGTCGGCGCTCGCCAAGCTGGGCGCGATCGGCCACGACGAGATCGCGGCCGAGCTGGAGCTCGACAACACCTCGGCCGGCGCCGAGGAGGCCGCCGGCGCGGGCGCCGCGTTGAAGGACGACGCATCCAAGGCACAGGCCTGGGGCCTGGTGACGGGCGACGACGAGCTGCCCAACGAGACCTACCGGGCCATCTGCATGGGCTTCTGGCGCTACGGGCAGGACGAGATCCTCGAGCCCTACCCCGCCGCCTACCTGGACCTGCTCGGCCGCATCTCGCGCCGCGAGGGGGCCTGGGCGGACCGCGGCTATGCGGCGATCGGCACGGCCCTGCGGTGGCTGTTCCCGCAGCCGCTCGTCACGGACTCGCTGGTGACGACGATCGCCGAGTGGCTCGACTCCAACTCCCCGTCGGAGCAGGTGCACCGCGCGGTGACGGAGCGCCTCGACGAGGCGCGGCGCGCGCTGCAGGCCCAGGAACGGAGCCGTCAGGCGTAGCGGGCGTGGGCAACGAGGGCGTCGAAGGCCGCGTCCAGCGCGACGTCGACGACCTGCTTCTCGGGATGGGCGTCGTACCAGGCAATGGTCTGGGCGGCGCCCTCCCAGTAGGGCACGGTGGTGCTGAACTCCGGCACCAGCGCCTTGACCTTGGAGTTGTCGAAGACGACGCTGTGGGCCTTGTCCCCCACGAGCCCGTCGAGGTGCTCCGGCAGGACCCGCCCGATGGTCTCGCTGGCGACGTGCACCAGCTCGGCCTCGACCCCCGCGGCCCGGCCGATCCACTCGTAGATCTGGTTCCATGTCGGGTGATGGTCGCCGGTGATCGTGTAGGCCTCGCCGAGCGCCAGCGGGTTGGCGAGCAACCCCACAAAGGCCACCGCGAAGTCCCGGGAGTGCGTCAGCGTCCACAGGCTGGTGCCGTCGCCGTGCACCACGACCGGCCTGCCCGCCCTCATCCTCGCCACATCGGTCCAGCCACCGAGCGTCGGAAGCGCCGCCTCGTCGTAGGTGTGCGAGGGACGCACGATCGTGACGGGCAGACCGCGGTCGCGGTGCGCGGCCACCAGCAGGTCCTCGCAGGCGATCTTGTCGCGTGAGTACCGCCAGAAGGGGTTGACCAGGGGCGTCGACTCGGTGATCGGCAGGCTGGCCGGGGGCTTCTGGTACGCCGAGGCCGAGCTGATGAAGACGTACTGGCCGGCGCGGCCCTCGAACAGGTCGAGGTCGCCCGCCACGTGCTCGGGCGTGAACGCCGCGAACTCCGCGACCGCGTCGAACTCCTCCGAGCCGATCGCGTCGCGCACCGAGCGCGGATCGCGGATGTCGGCGACCAGCGACCGCACTCCTTCGGGCAGGGGCCGGATGCGGGAGATCCCGCGGTTCAGGACCGTGACGTCATGCCCGCGCTCGTGCGCCAGGCGCACCGATTTCGACGAGATGATTCCGGTGCCGCCGATGAACAGGAGCTTGTTGGTTGCCATGGGGCAACGCTAGCCCGGTCAGGCGTCGTCGCGGGTGGTGGCGACCTCGGTGCTGGTGGACGTGCCGCTCGCCTCCCGGCGCAGCTTGGGGGCGAACGCCAGCAGAGCCAGCACCGCGCCGAAGGCCAGCGGCCCGACGATCGTCAGCAGCACCATGAAGAGGCTGGACGTGGGCTCGGGCGTGGGCCAGCCGGGGAAGACCTCGAGGGGCAGCATGCTCATGCGCGGCACCCTACCCGACCTGGGGCGCCGCCGGGCCCCGTCACTGCGGTAGATTGCCCTGCGGACCCAAGAGAGGGACGCGATGGATCGTACGATTCTGACCGCTGATGACATGGCCTGGGCGCTGACCCGCATGACACACGAGATCCTCGAGAGGAACCGCGGGGCGACCGACGTCGTGCTGCTGGGGATTCTCACCCGCGGGGCGCCGCTGGCGACCCGCCTCTCCGCCGTTGCCGAGGCGCAGGGCCACACCCTCCCCGTCGGGCAGCTCGACATCACGATGTACCGCGACGACCTGCGCGCCAACCCGACGCGCACCGTGGGCCGGACGATCCTGCCCGGCCCCATCGACGACAAGGTCGTCGTGCTCGTCGACGACGTCCTGTTCTCCGGCCGGACCATCCAGGCGGCCCTGCACGCGCTGGCCGACCTCGGCCGACCCCGATCGATCCAGCTCGTCACCCTGATCGACCGCGGCCACCGCGAGCTGCCCATCCAGGCCGACATCGTCGGCAAGGTGCTGCCCACCTCCCGCGACGAGCGCGTCCGCGTCCGGCTCGCCGAGAGCGACGGCGAGGACCTCGTCACCATCGAACGGAGCGCCTCGTGAAGCACCTCCTCAGCATCGCCGACCTCAGCCGCGCGGAGATCGACTCGATCCTGACCACCGCCGAGGAGATGCACGACGTGCAGAACCGGCAGGTGAAGAAGCTGCCCGCGCTGCGCGGCCGCACCGTCGTGAATCTGTTCTTCGAGGACTCCACCCGCACCCGCTCCTCGTTCGAGCTCGCCGCCAAGTGGCTCTCCGCCGACGCCGTCAACGTGTCGGCCAAGGGCTCGAGCGTCAGCAAGGGCGAGTCCATGCGCGACACCCTCATGACGCTGGACGCGATGGGCGTCGACGCCATCGTGATGCGCCACGCCGGCTCCGGCTCGGTCGCCCAGGCGGCCGGCTGGGTCCGCGCCTCCATGATCAACGCCGGCGACGGCATGCACGAGCACCCCACCCAGGCGCTGCTCGACGCGCACGCCATGCGCCGCCACCTCGCCCGCAACGACCTCGGCGACCTCGAGGGCAAGCGGGTCGCGATCGTCGGCGACCTCCTGCACTCCCGCGTGGTGCGCTCCAACGTCCTGCTGCTGAACAAGCTCGGCGCCTCCGTTGTGCTGGTCGCTCCCCCGACCCTGATGCCGCCCGGCGCCGAGGCGTGGGATGCGGACTCGACCGCGGTGTTCGACGACGTGCTCGACGACATCGACGTCGCGATGATGCTGCGCGTGCAGCGCGAGCGGATGTCCGGTGGTTTCTTCCCGTCGGAGCGCGAGTACGTCGACGCGTACGGGCTCACCCCCCGCCGGCTCGCCCGCCTGAGGGACGGCGCGTGCGTCATGCACCCCGGCCCGATGAACCGCGGCCTGGAGATCTCCTCGCTGGCCGCCGACTCCCCCCGCTCGATCGTCCTCGACCAGGTCAGCTCCGGCGTCGCCGTGCGCATGAGCGTGCTGTACCACGTCCTCGCCGGCGACAGCTCCACCCACTGAAAGGCCACACCATGAGCACCCTCCTCCACGGCGTCACGCTCCCCGACGGCACCCGCACCGACCTCGCGATCTCCGACGGCATCTTCGTCGACGACGCGGGCTCCGGGGCCGAGGTCGTCGACTGCGACGGGCTGGTCGCGCTGCCCGGCCTCGTCGACGTCCACACGCACCTGCGCGAGCCCGGCCGCGAGGACACCGAGACGGTCCTGACCGGCTCCCGCGCCGCCGCCCGCGGCGGCTTCACCGCCGTCTGCGCCATGGCGAACACCAACCCGGTAACCGACACCGCGGAGAAGGCCGAGCACATCCTCGATCTCGGCTGGCAGGCCGCGCTGGCCGAGGTCGTCGTCATCGGAGCCATCTCGAAGGGCCTGAACGGCGCGGAGCTGGCCGAACTCGGCCTGATGAACCGGTCACGCGCCCGCGTCACGATGTTCTCCGACGACGGCCACTGCCTGATGAACGCCCAACTGATGCGCCGCGCCCTGGAATGGGTGAAGCCGTTCGACGGCGTCATCGCGCAGCACTCGCAGGAATCCAACCTCGCCGGCCCCGGCGCCTGCTGCCACGAGGGCGAGATCTCGGGCCGGCTCGGGCTCGGCGGCTGGCCTCCCGTCGCCGAGTCGGCCATCATCGCCCGCGACGTCCAGCTGGCGGAGGCCACCGGCTCCAGGCTCCACGTCTGCCACGTCAGCACCGCGGAGGGCGTCGACGTCATCCGCTGGGCCAAGGCCCGCGGCATCCGCGTCACGGCCGAGGTCACCCCGCACCACCTGCTGCTCGGCACGGGCGAGCTCGTCGGCTACGACACCACCTTCAAGGTCAACCCGCCGCTGCGCACGGACGAGCACATCGAGGCCGTCCGCGCCGCGCTGGCCGACGGGACCATCGACGCCGTCGCCACCGACCACGCCCCGCACGCGGCCCAGGACAAGGACCACGCCTTCGTCGACGCCCGCCCCGGCATGATCGGCCTGGAGCAGGCGCTGTCCGTGGTGATCGAGACGATGGTCCGCCCCGGCCGCCTCGACTGGGCCGGCGTCGCCGAGCGCATGAGCCACACCCCGGCCCGCATCGCCAGCCTGACGACGCAGGGTCGCCCGCTGGCCGTCGGCGAGCCCGCCAACATCGTGCTCATCGACCCGGCCCGTACCGCGGTGGTGGACAAGACGCAGTCCGTGTCGCTGAGCCGCAACAACCCGTACGACGGCCGCACCCTCCCCGACCCCGTCGAGGCCACCTTCTGGAACGGCCGCCGCACGTACTCGCGCTGATCTTCCCCGATCCTCCGCCTCGCTCCGCTCGGCGCCCTTCGACAAGCTCAGGGAACCGAAGGAGACAACCTCAGGGACCCGGGTCGTTGAGCCCTTCGACAAGCTCAGGGACCCGGTTCGTTGAGCTTGTCGAAACGCCCTGAGCGAAGCGAAGGGACACACCCGACCACGAGGTCACTCGCCGGACCAGGGGTCACCGCCTCGCTCCGCTCGGCGCCCTTCGACAAGCTCAGGGACCCGGGTCGTTGAGCCCGTCGAAACGCCCTGAGCGAAGCGAAGGGACACACCCGACCCCGAGGTCACTCACCCGCCCAGGGGTCACCGCCTCGCTCCGCTCGGCGCCCTTCGACAAGCTCAGGGAACCGACGGAGACAAGCTCAGGGACCCGGGTCGTTGAGCCTGTCGAGACGCCCTGAGCGAAGCGAAGGGACACACCCGACCCCGAGGTCACTCACCCGCCCAGGGTTCACCGCCTCGCTCCGCTCGGCGCCCTTCGACAGGCTCAGGGAACCGAGGGAGACAAGCTCAGGGAACCGAAGGCCGGCTCAGGGACCCGGCTCAGTCCTCCTGCACCTCGGCGCCGTCGGTGGACCAGTTCGTGTGGAACGTGCCCTCCTTGTCGACGCGACGGTAGGTGTGAGCGCCGAAGTAGTCGCGCAGGCCCTGGGTCAGGGCGGCGTTGAGGCGCGGGGCGCGGGCCTGGTCGTAGTGCGCCAGCGCCGAGCTGAAGCCCGGCACCGGGACGCCGGCGGTGACGGCCGCCGCGACGACCGCGCGCCACGCGTCCTGCGAGTTGGCGAGCTCCTTCGCGACCGACGGGGCCTCGAGCAGCGTCGTCAGCGACCCGGCAGCGTACTCGGAGCGGATGCGCTCCAGCAGCTTGGCCCGGATGATGCAGCCGCCGCGCCAGATCTTCGCGACCTCGCCGACGTTGATGTCCCAGCCGTACTCGGCCGCGCCCATCCGGATCTCGTCGAGGCCCTGCGCGTAGGCGACCACCTTGCTGGCCCACAGCGCCTGGCGGATCTGGTCGATGAAGGCGGCGCGGTCGTCGACGGCGATGGCCCCCGACGGGCCGGCCAGCGCGGCCTGTGAGGCGGCCCGCAGGTCGGGCGAGCTGGAGATCGCGCGGGCGAAGACGGCCTCCGCGATCGCGCTGACGGGCGTGCCCAGGTTGAGGGCCGACTGCACGGTCCAGGTACCGGTGCCCTTCATGCCCGCCGCGTCGACGATGACCTCGACCAGCGGCCTCCCGGTGGCTGCGTCGACCTTGCGGAGCACCTCGGAGGTGATCTCGATCAGGTAGGAGTCGAGGTCGCCGGTGTTCCAGGTGGCGAACACGTCGGCCATCTCTGTGTGACTCAGCCCGAGCCCCTTCAGGAGCTCGTAGGCCTCGCCGATGAACTGCATGTCGGCGTACTCGATGCCGTTGTGCACCATCTTGACGAAGTGGCCCGCGCCGTCGGTGCCGATGTAGGTGCAGCAGGGCTCCCCGTCGACCTGGGCGGAGATCGACTCCAGGATCGGGCCGAGGGCCTCGTAGGACTCCGCGGAGCCGCCGGGCATGATCGAGGGGCCCTCGAGCGCCCCGACCTCGCCGCCGGAGATGCCGGCGCCGACGAAGTGCAGCCCGGCCCCGCGGAGCTTCTGCTCGCGGCGGCGGGTGTCCTCGAAGAACGCGTTGCCGCCGTCGACGACGATGTCGCCGGGCTCCAGCAGGGGGATGAGCGCGTCGATGGTGGCGTCGGTGGGGCCGCCGGCCTTGACCATGATGATGATGCGACGCGGCCGCTCGAGCGACGCGACAAACTGGGCCAGCTCGGCGGCGGGGCGGAAGTCGCCCTCGGATCCGTGGGCGGCGATCATCTCGTCGGTGCGTGCGGTCGTGCGGTTGAACACGGCGACGCGGTGACCGTGATGCGCGAGGTTCCGGGCCAGGTTCGAGCCCATCACCGCCATCCCGATCACACCGATGTTCGCGAGCTGGTCAGTCGACATTCGTGCTTCCTCCATGGGACGTCAGGTGTGCATCGCCACCCTATCCCTGTGCGCTGGCAGACTGGGCGCCATGACCGACCCGCTGGCGCGCTTCACCGCCCCGACGCGCGAGTGGTTCGCGGGTGTCTTCCACGGGCCGACGGCCGTGCAGGTCGACGCCTGGGACGCCATCTCCGCGGGCCGGCACGCGCTGGTGGTGGCACCGACGGGGTCGGGCAAGACGCTGGCGGCCTTCCTGTGGGCGCTGGACCGACTCGCCACCGGTCGCGACGACGGCCGACGCGGTGTGCGCGTGCTGTACGTCTCGCCGCTCAAGGCGCTCGGCGTCGACGTGGAGCGCAACCTCCGCGCGCCGCTGACGGGCATCCGCCTCGCGGCGGCCCGCCTGGGGCTGCCCGAGCCCGACATCACGGTCGGCGTCCGGTCCGGGGACACGACGCCCCGGGAGCGTGCTGCGCTGAGCAGGCGGCCCCCGGACGTGCTGATCACGACGCCCGAGTCGCTGTACCTGATGCTGACCAGCTCGGCGCGGGAGACCCTCACGGACGTGGAGACGGTCATCGTCGACGAGATCCACGCCGTGGCCGGCACCAAGCGCGGCACGCACCTCGCGCTCAGCCTCGAGCGCCTCGACGCCCTGGTCGGGCGCGACGTGCAGCGCGTGGCACTGTCCGCGACCGTGCGCCCGATCGAGCGGGTCGCGGCCTTCCTCGGCGGCGACCGGGCCGTCGAGATCGTCGCCCCGGCGACGCGGAAGCTGTGGGACGTCTCGGTCCGGCTGCCCGTCGCCGACCTGGCGAACCCCGGCCCGGCCCCCGGAGCCCCGACGGACCCGCTGCTCGCCGGACCGGGCACCGACACGGTCACCGTCGGCGCGCCCGCCGGGAACTCGGTGTGGCCGCACGTCGAGGAGGCCGTCTACGAGTCGATCCTGCGGGGCCGCTCCACGCTGGTGTTCACCAACGGCCGGCGGACCGCCGAGCGGCTGACGGGCAGGCTCAACGAGATCTGGGCCGAGCGCCACGACCCGGAAACGCTGCCGGACTGGCCCGCCCGGCCGCCGGCGCAGGTGATGGCCTCGGCCGACCACGTGCGCGGAGCGCCGCTGGTCATCGCGCGGGCGCACCACGGGTCGGTGAGCAAGGAGCAGCGCGCCGAGATCGAGGGGGCGCTCAAGTCGGGAGAGCTCCGCTGCGTGGTGGCGACCAGCTCGCTGGAGCTGGGCATCGACATGGGCGCGGTGGACCGCGTCATCCAGATCGGGGCCGCGCCGTCGGTGGCCAGCGCGCTGCAGCGCGTCGGCCGCGCCGGGCACGTGGTCGGCGCGGTGTCCGTGGGCGACGTCTACCCGCTGTTCCGGGGCGACCTGGCCGCCGCCGTCGTCACGACCGAGCGCATGCTGGACGGCCGGATCGAGGAGTTGAAGGTCCCCCGCGCGCCGTTGGACGTGCTGGCCCAGCAGACCGTGGCCGCCGCCGCGGCGGCCGGCGACGCCGGGCTCGACGTCGTCGAGTGGCTCGCCTCCGTCCGCCGCTCGCTCCCCTACGCCGCCCTCGACGCGTCGCTGCTCGACGCGGTCGTCGAACTGCTCACCGGCGCCTACCCGTCGGCCGACTTCGCGAGCCTGCGGGCCCGGCTGACCCTGCTGGACGGCCGCCTGTACCCACGCCCCGGGGCGCTGCGGCTGGCCGCCACCTCCGGGGGCACCATCCCGGACCGGGGCCTGTTCGGCGTCTTCCTGGCCGGCGAGGAGCAGGGCCCCCGGCGCGTCGGCGAGCTGGACGAGGAGATGGTGCACGAGTCTCGGGTGGGCGACGTGTTCGCGCTGGGCGCGTCCTCCTGGCGGATCGAGGAGATCACCCGCGACCGCGTGCTGGTGACGCCGGCGCCGGGCAACACGGGCCGTCTCCCGTTCTGGCGGGGCGAGGACGACGGTAGGCCGGCCGAGCTCGGCCGCCACATCGGCGAGCTGCAGCGCGAGGCCACCCGCGATGCCGGCCGGCTGGACCGCGACTTCGTCGACGCCAACACGTCGGCGAACCTGGCCTCCTACCTCGCGGAGCAGCGGGACGCCACCGGCACGGTCCCCGACGACCGCACGGTCGTGATCGAGAGGTTCCGCGATGAGCTCGGCGACTGGCGCGTCGTCGTACACTCGCCGCTCGGCAGGCGGCTGCTCGGCGCCTGGTCGCTGATCATGGCGGATGCGCTCTCCCGCGAGACCGGCGTCGACGTCACCCCGCTGGCCGCGGACGACGGCGTCGTCCTGAGGCTGCCGGACTCCGATGTCGTCGAGCGGCTCGGCTCTCTCCTGGTCCCAGACCCCGCCGAGGTCGAGCGCATCGTCACGGAGCAGGTCGGCGGCACCGCGCTGTTCGCCGGCCGGTTCCGGGAGTGCGCGGCCCGCGCCCTCCTGCTGCCGCGGCCCAACCCCGGCCGGCGGGCGCCGCTGTGGCAGCAGCGGCAGCGCGCCGCGCAGCTGCTCGAGGTCGCGCGACACCACCCCCGGTTCCCGATCGTGCTGGAGACGGTCCGCGAGGTGACGCAGGACGTCTACGACGTGCCGGGGCTGGTCGAGCTCGCGCGCCAGCTCCGCGCCGGGTCGGTCCGGCTGATCGAGGTGGTCACCGAGGCGCCCAGCCCCTTCGCCGCCAGCATCCTGTTCCGGTACCCCGGCGCCTTCATCTACGACGGCGACGTGCCGCTGGCGGAGAAGCGCGCAGCCCTGCTGTCGATGGACCCGCAGCTCCTGGCCGCGGCCCTCGGCACGCTCGACCTTCGCGAGGTGCTCGACGCGGATGTGGTCGCCGAGGTGGTGGCCGAGCTGCAGCACACGGCACCCGGCCGTCTCGCCCGGAACCCCGAGGAGCTGGCCGACCTCACGCGCCTGCTCGGCCCGATCCGCCTCGCGGACCTGCCCCGCCATGTGGCCGGTGACCTGGATATTTCGACAGCCATCGAATCTCTGGCGAGGCGGGTCGCCGTCCTGCCCGTGGCCGGCGCCGACCGGCTCGTCGCGGCCCCCGACCTCGGGCTGCTGCGCGACGCGCTGGGCATCCCCGTCCCGGCCGGGTTCGCGGCGCAGCCCGATCCCGGTGGCCGCGACCCGCTGACGCAGCTGGTGGCCCGCTTCGCCCGCGTGCACGGGCCGTTCACCGCGGCCCTGGTCGCCGCCGAGTTCGGGCTGGGACCGGCCACCGCGCAGCTGGTGCTGGACCGCGAGGCCGCCGGCCGCCGGCTGGTCGCGGGCCGCTTCACCCCCGGCGCGCCCGAGGCGGAGTACGTCGACCCGGAGGTGCTCCGCCGCATCCGCAGCCGCTCGTTGGCCCGCGCCCGCGCCGAGCTGCAGCCCGTCTCGGGCTCCGGCTACGCCCGTTTCCTGCTGGCCTCGCACCAGCTGGCGGACCCGCCGCCGTCGGGCCCCGACGAGGTGCTGCTCGCGCTGCAACGGCTGGCCGGTGCCGCCCTGCCAGCCTCCGCCTGGGAGACGCACGTCCTGCCCGGGCGCCTGGCCGGCTACCGGCCCGAACACCTCGACGCACTGCTGGCCGAGGGCGAGGTCGCGATCCGCGTGCGCGGCTCGGCCGGACCGAACGACCCGCTGATCGCCCTGGTCCCCGTGGACGACCTCGACCTGCTGCCCCCGCTGGACGAGGCGGATGAGGAGTCCGCCGCCGTCGCATCCGCCGTCGCCGCCGGCGAGGGGACGTGGCAGGCCTTCGCCGCCGGGCTGCCCGGCGAGGCCTCCGCGGCCCGGCTCGACGCGCTGTGGCGCGCCGCCGAGCAGGGCGCGGTCGCGCCGTCGTCGATGGCCCCCGTCCGGGCCCGCGTCGGGGGCGCCTCCCGCGGCGCGCACAAGGCCGCCCGGCCCTCCCCGCGGCGACGGGCCCGCATCCCGCGGCTCGGGCGACCCGTCGGCGCACCCACCGCCGACACCCCGCCCGCCGCGACCGGCCGCTGGCACCGCGTGGCCGACCCCGAGGTGTCCGCTGCCGACCGGGCCCTCGCGCTGGCCTCCTCCTGGCTCGAACGCTTCGGCGTCATCACCCGCGGAGGCGTCACCGCCGACGGCACCCCCGGCGGCTTCGCGGCCGCCTACCGGCTGCTCGCCCAGCTCGAGGCGGCCGGCAAGGTGCTGCGCGGCTACCTCATCGAGGGCCTCGGGGGCGCGCAGTTCTCCACCCCCGACATCATCGAGGAGCTCCGTCGGCACACGGACGCGCCGGACGTCGATGCCTGGCCGTCGGGCGCGACGCACCCGGTCCCCGTGGTGCTCGCCGCGCTCGATCCGGCCAACCCGTACGGTTCCGTGCTCCACTGGCCCGAGCATCCCGTGGCGCACCCCGCGCGGGCCGCGGGAGCGCTCGTGGTCATCGCCGACGGGCTCTGCCTGGCGCATCTGACGCGCGGCGGCCGCGTCCTGACGATCTTCGCGCAGGGGCCGGAGCGCGAGGATCACGCCCGGCTCGTCGTGGCCGCCCTGCGCTCCGCGGTGGGCGCCGGCCGCATGCTCCGGGTCCGGATCGAGGAGGTCGACGGCGTCCGCATCGGGGCCAGCGGCCTCGAGCAGTCGATGCTGGAGGCCGGTGCGCGGATCACGCCGAAGGGCATCGCGATCGAGGCGGACCGTGCCTGAGGGCGACTCCGTCTGGCGTCTCGCCCACCGGCTCCAACCGCTCGAGGGCCGCGAGATCACCTACAGCCAATTCCGCGTCCCCCAGCTGGCCACCTCGTCGCTCACCGGCCGCACCATCGACAGGGTCTTCCCGCGCGGCAAGCACCTGCTGTGGGACTGCTCAGGGCTGATGCTGCACACGCACCTGAGGATGGAGGGCACCTGGCGGATCCACCCCGTCGGCCGGCGCTGGTCGCTGCCCGCCCACACCGCACGCGTCGTCGTGCGGGTGACGGGCGACGTGGAGCTGGTCGGGCACGACCTGGGGATCGTCGAACTGTGGCCGTCGGCCCAGCTCGACCGGCGGCTCGGCTGGCTCGGCCCGGACCTGCTCGCCGACGACTGGCCCGCGGGGCGCGACGAGGCCGTCCGCCGCGTGCTCGCCGACCCCGACCGGAGCATCGGCGAGGCCCTGCTCGACCAGCGCAACCTCGCGGGCATCGGCAACGAGTACCGCGCCGAGGTGTGCTTCCTGAGCGGGGTCCACCCCGCGCGCCCGGTCCGCGACGCGCCCGCCGAGGCGATGATCGACCTGTCAGCGAAGCTGATGCGCGGCAACCTCGAGTCCCCCGTCAGGACGTTCACCGGCGACCACCGGCGCGGCCACACAACCTTCGTGTTCGGCCGCAACCACCGCCCCTGCCTGCGCTGCGGCACCACGATCGTGTCCGCGACGCTCGGGGGCGGGTCGAGCATCGCGGACAGCGCCGCAGGTCAGGAACGCATCGTCTGGTGGTGCCCCACCTGCCAGCCGTCCTGAGCACTCAGGCGGGTTGGACGGAGGCGACCCGGCGCCGCATCCCCTCGGCGTACTGGGCCGCCTCCAGGCCGGCGATGAGGTGCCAGACGCCCGGCGACGCCTCGACAACGCCCTGGACCCCGGCCCGGCGCAGAGCCTCGACGTCGACGGCGCTCGAGTCGTTGACCTCGACCCGCACGCGCGTCTCCGCGACGGGCTCCAGCGCGACGATGTTCGCCTCCCCACCGAGCGCAGCCACCCACTGCTTCGACTGGTTGGACTCCACATCTCCGACGACGATGACCCGCGGCTCGGCGGTCGCGGCCTCGTCGTCGGCCGAGGAACGCTGTGCGGCGGCCTTCTGCTCGGGCGTGCGGTAGTCGAAGATGATCACCAGGACCATGGATGTGACGAAGGCCGCGACCACCGAGATCGCGTAGAGCCCGATGTTCGAGAAGGCCGGGATGGTCAGCAGCGAGGTGAACACGAAGGCGTTGGTGGTCACCTGCGAGGTCAGGGTCCCGCCGATGCCGATGATCAGGCCGCCGACCAGACAGCCGATCAGCATGCGCGGATAGATGCGCTTGAACCGCAGGTGGATGCCGTAGAGGGACGGCTCGGAGATGCCGCCGAGGAGTCCGGCTGCCAGTGCTCCGGTGGCGGTCTGCCGCATCTGCACATCCTTGCCACGCCACGAGATGTAGAGCACTCCCGCGGTCGCACCGAAGCAGGCGAAGTTCCACACGCCCATGGGCCCCTGAATGAAGTCGTAGCCGAGCTGCTGGATGTTCAGCAGCATCACCGCGTTCAACGGCCAGTGCAGGCCGAGCGGCACCATGAACGGGTAGGCGAGCGGGATGATGATGGCGAAGATCAGCGGACTGAACGCGTTGATCGCGCCGAGTCCGCCCGCGACCCAGGCGCCGAGGAAGACGCCGATCGGGCCGATGAGGAAGGCGGTGAGCGGGAGCATGATCAGCATCGCCAGGAACGGGACGAAGATCAGCTGCAGGTTCTCGGGGATGATCTTCTTCAGCAGCTTGTACAGCGGACCGAGGATGCCCGCCATCAGGAGCGGCGGGAACACCTGCGAGTTGTAGGAGAAGATCGTCAGCGGGACCCCGAAGATGTCGACGAGGGTCACGTCCGATCCAGCGATCGTCGCGGTGTACGCGGCATCGGACGTGCCGAGCGCCGAGAATCCCGGCAACATGACGAGCGCCATGACCGCGAAGCCCACCCATGGGTCCGCGCCCACCTTCTTGCTGGCGTTGTAGGCGACCATCAGCGGCAGGAAGATGAACACCGACTGCCACAGCAGGTTGACGAACTGCCAGCCCACGGGCAGCTCCACGCGCGGGTCGGCCCAGTTCCCGATC
Source organism: Tessaracoccus palaemonis (assembly GCF_019316905.1). Taxonomy (NCBI): domain Bacteria; kingdom Bacillati; phylum Actinomycetota; class Actinomycetes; order Propionibacteriales; family Propionibacteriaceae; genus Tessaracoccus; species Tessaracoccus palaemonis. Next base: position 1,050,774 of record NZ_CP079216.1, on the reverse strand, counting down.
ACCCCGAGCGTCGACATCAGGGACATGAACGTGATGAACAGTGAGGCGCCGAGCAGAGCGCCGAGGATGGGGCGGAAGGAGTCGGAGAGGAACTCGAAGAACGAGTCCACCCAGGCGAACCTCCCGCGGACCCCGCCCGCGCGGGCGGCGGCCTTGAGCTCGGCGTCGGTGGGTTCGCGCCGTGTCTGCATCTCCGGCAGCGCGTTGATGTCGTTGTAGGCGTTCTGGACGGCGCCGCCCATGATGATCTGGTACCGCTCCCCCGCCTGGGGGACGGCGCCCATCACGCCCTTGATCGACTCGACCTCGGTCTGATTGATGGCGGAGGCGTCGACAAGTTGGAAGCGCAGCCGCGTCGCGCAGTGCGTGAGGCTCACGATGTTGTCGGGCCCACCTACGGCCTTCAGGATGTCTTGTGCGGTGCTCATGACTGACCTCAGTCCTCCGTGGCCGGGACAAGTGCCCGGACATCTTCAGGGGTGGCGCAGGTGACCGCGCGCGCGGCGATCTCCCTGCAGTGGGCGATGGAGACGGCCCTGACGGCTGCCTTGACGGCGGGGATGGCGGGGATCGAGCAGCTCAGCTCATCCACCCCCAGCCCCAGGAGGATCGGCACGGCCTGCACGTCGGAGGCCACGCCCCCGCAGATGCCGAGCCACTTGCCATGGCGGTGCAGCGCCTCGGCCGCGTCGCCGATCAGCTTGAGGACGGCCGGGTTGCAGGGGTCGACCTGCGAGGCCAGCTTGGGGTGGCCGCGGTCCATGGCGAGCGTGTAGCTGGTCAGGTCGTTGGTGCCGACCGAGAAGAAGTCACAGCCCTCCTCGGCGGCGAACTGCTCCGCCATCACCGCCACGGACGGGACCTCCATCATGATGCCGACGCTGACGTGGGCCGAGGTCGGGTGGTCCTCGGCGACCTCGTCGTAGATGGCCTTGGCGGCGCGCCAGTCGGCGATGGTCGCGATCATCGGGAACATGATGTGCAGCTCCGCCCCCGCCCCGGCGGCGGCCAGGATGGCGCGCAACTGCGTGCGCAGCAGCTCCGGCTGCTCCAGGCCCACGCGCACCCCGCGGATGCCGAGGAACGGGTTCTCCTCCACCGGGATCGGCACGTAGGCCAGCGGCTTGTCTCCGCCGACGTCGAGCGTGCGGATGACCAGCGGGTCGCCGGGCCGCAGCGCCTTCGCGCAGGCGGCGTAGACATCCGCCTGCTCCGCCTCGGTCGGTGCCGTCGTCCGGCCGAGGAACACGAACTCGGAGCGCAGCAGCCCGACGCCCTCGCCGCCCATCGTGACGGACTGGGCCGCGTCGTCGGCGCCGCCGATGTTGGCGACCACCTGCACGGCGTGGCCGTCGGTCGTGACGGCCGGCTGATCCTTGGCGGCCAGCTCGCGCTCCCTGCGCTCGGCCATCCGACGCTGGCGGGCCAGGATCTCGTCGATCTCGGTGTCGCTGAGGTTCTGCCGCAGGGTGCCGGCCGTGCCGTCGAGCACCACCCGGCTCCCGTCGACGATGTCGAGCGCCCCCGGCTCGATGCCGGCCACGGCGGGGATCCCGAAGGAGCGGGCGATGATCGCCACGTGCGACGACGCCCCGCCGCCGGTCGTCGCGAAGCCGACGACCCGGCTGCGGTCCAGCTGCGCGGTGTCCGACGGGGTCAGTTCCTCCGCTACCAGGATCGCGGCCTCGGGCAGCTCCGCCTTCTCGGACCGCTGTCCGGTCAGCTCCTCGAGCACCCGCTGGCCGACGTCACGCACGTCGGCGGCGCGCCCGGCGAGCACCTCGTTGTCGAGGCCTGCGAGCTGGTCGGCGAAGGAGTTGTACGCGGCCCGCCAGGCGAAGGGCGCGCTCTTGCCCTTGTCGATGGCGCTCACCGCGATGTCGAGGAGCTCGGGGTCCTGCAGGATCTCGCCGTGGGCGGCGAAGATCGCCGCCTTGTCGGCAGACCCGTCCCGTTCGAGCTTCAACTCCAGGGCCGACAGGTCGAGGGCCGCGCGGTCGATGGCGCTGTTGAGCTTGCGGCGCTCCTTGTGGTGGTCCTCCCCGGTCTCGGAGACCGCGATGTCGTCGTGGCGCACCTGCACGACTGTGCCCACCCCCAGTCCGGGCGACGCGGCCACGCCGAGCAGCAGGTCCGGGTCGCCGGACCGCGGTTCGGGCGCCGCCCGGAGCGGCGCGGGAGCGGGGGCGGACTCCGCCGGGACGGCAGGCATCGCCACCGTGTCGTCCGTGCCCGAGGCAGGGACGGCCTCACCCAGCCCTTCCCTGATCGCGGCCACGATGGCGTCGACGGCCTCCGCCGCGTCGGACCCGTGCGCCGTGACGGTGACCTTGTCGCCGCGCGCGACGGCCATGCCCATGATCGCGACGATCGACTTCGCGTTGGCCGTGTCGTCGCCGCGCCGGATCCGCACGTCGGACGAGTACTGCTTGGCCAGGTTCACCAACGTCGCGGTGGGCCGCGCATGCAGTCCGGTCGGATTCGGGATGATGAGCGCCTGCGACGTGACCGTCGCGCCCTGCTTCGGCTGACCGTCGGCCTCGTCCTGTGCCTTCAGCTGGACGTAGGCGGCCACCGAGCTGCCCGCGTCCACCATCCCTGCGCTGGGTGCGATGGACTCGACGATCTCCATGTTCGTGATCACGACCTGCGTTAGCAGGCTCTTGGCAGCGCGGCCGACGCCGTCCAGGTCGAATTCGATCAGCGGGTCGCCTGGGGCGACCGAGGCCCCCTCGGTGACTCTGGGCGTGAACCCCTCACCACCGAGCGCGACCGTGTCCAGCCCGATGTGCATCAGGATCTCGAGGCCCTCGGCCGTGCGGATCGTGATGGCGTGGTGCGAGGGTTGCAGATCGACGACCTCGCCGGCGACCGGCGCCACGAGGAGGCCGTGGAGGGGGTCTATCGAGAAACCGTCACCCACCATCTTCTTCGCGAACACCGGGTCGGGCACCTGGTCGAGCGGAACGAGGACCCCTGTCAGGGGCGCCATGAGCTCGACTGTCGCCGTGGTCAGCGGCTGCGACATGATCGTCTTCTCCTTTGCCCCCGGGGGCACCAGCGCCCGCCGGGTGGCAAGGATGTTACGACCTCAGGGGAGCATCCCCGCCGTTGCCGGAGGCCCTTTCGTGCCCCAATGTGTGGCGTTCGAGACCCGACGTCAGTTCCGGCCCGAGCGGCGTCGGACGACCATGGGCGTCAGCGGAGACCAGCACCGTGACTCCGCGCGCGAAGACGGTGCCGTCGGCCGGGTCCGTCACCTCCGCCTCGACCGTCAGGGAGGTGGTGCCGACAGCGACAGGGGAGACGCGGACCTCGAACGGCTCCATGCGGTGGGGCAGCTGGACGAGGTAGTTCACGTCCTGGCGGGCCACGAGCCACATCCGCTCGGACCCGGGCGCCCCGGCACGCGCCATGGCCGGCACCCACGCGGTCGTCGCCGTGACGCGGGCCTGCTGCAGGAAGTCGAACACCTTCGCGTTGTTGACGTGCCCGTAGGAGTCGAGGTCGGTCCAGCGGACCGCGAGCGGCACCGGGGTGCCCGCCCCTCCCAGCGACGGGAACGCCAGCGGCCGCAGCGCCTCCGCCTCGATGCGATGCGCGTCGAAGAACGCGCGATGCTCGGGACTGAGCCGCTGGGGTCGCTGCTCGTCGAAGTTGAACGGGGTCAGGACGGTGCGGGCGTTGACGCACGGCCTCCCGTCCTGCAGCACCCGGTAGGCGAGTTCGATGCGCGCCCCTCCGAGCGCGCTCACGCCGAGCTCGACCCGCACGGGCACGTCGGCGTAGGCGATGGGGCTGCGGTACTCGACCCGGTGGCCGACGACGACCACGCCGCTGTCGAGCAGCGGCGACGCGACCCCGCTCCGGAGGAAGGCGACGCGCGCCTCCTGGAGGTAGTCGACGACCAGGGCGTTGTTGACATGGCCCTGCGCGTCCAGGTCGGACCAGCGCAGCGGGATCTCAGCGGTGAACGTCACGAGCCGACCCTAGCCCCGTCGCGCCGGGGCCGCAGGTCAGTCCTCCTGCGGGTACATTGCGTCGACGAGGTCCTGGTACTTGCCCGTCACGATGGAGCGGCGGATCTTCATGTTGGCCGTCACACCCTCATTCTCGACCGTCAGCTCGTGGTCGAGGATCGTGAACTTCTTCACGGTCTCCCAGCGCTCGAGCTTCGCGTTGGCCTTCTCCATCTGCTTCTCCACCGAAGCATGGATCTCGGAGCGCTGCGTCAGGTCGGCGTAGCTCAGCCCCTCCAGGCCACGCTTCTGGGCCCACTTCGCGAGCAGCTGCGGGTCAAGTACGACGAGCGCGGAACAGTACTTCCGTCCGTCGCCCACCGCGATCGCCTGCGAGATGTACGGGATGTTGGCGGTGATGGCCGCCTCGACCTTCTGCGGCGCGACGTACTTGCCTCCGGACGTCTTGAAGAGGTCCTTCTTGCGCTCGGTGATGACGAGCTTGCCCTCGTCGGTGAGGTGACCGATGTCGCCGGTGGCGTACCAGCCGTCGTGCAGCACCTCGGCCGTCCGCTCCGGGAGGTTGTGGTAGCCGGGCGTGATGATGGGCCCGTTGATCAGCACCTCGCCGTCGTCGGCGATCTTGAACTCGATGCCGGGCAGCGGCGGGCCGACCGTGCCGAGCGTGGGGTTGGGCAGATCGAAGCACGCGATGGCGGAGGTCTCGGTGGAGCCGTATCCCTCGACGATCACGATGCCGGCGCCGAAGAACCATGCCTGGATCTGCGGGGACAGCTTCGCGGAGCCGGAGATCATGAACTTGATCCGGCCGCCGAGCTTCTCCTTGAGCTTCGAGTAGACCAGCCTGTCGGCGAGCCGGTGCTGGAGCGCGAGCCGGCCGGGCAGTTCCTGGCCCTTGGAGAGGTAGGGGACGGCGTCGCGGCCGACGGCAAACGCCCAGCGCGCGATGCGGGCCTTGACGCCCTTGGAGCCGGTCATCACGGCGCCGCGGACCTTCTCGAAGATCCGCGGGGCGCCGCACATGAAGGTCGGGCGGACCTCGCCGAGGCCGTCGACGATGCGGTCGATGCGGCCGTCGACGGCCGAGGTGAAGCCGTACTCGAGCTGACAGGCGATCAGGGCCTTGCCGAAGACGTGGCTCAGCGGGAGCCAGAGGTACTGCAGGTCGGTGTGCTCGATGACGTCGAGGTGCTTGGTGGCGATGCCCTCGTAGACCCAGGAGATGTGGTTGAGCCGCACCCCCTTGGGCGTGCCGGTGGTGCCGGACGTGTAGATGAGGGTGGACAGCGTGTCGCGGGAGGTGGAGGCGATCGCGTCGTCGACGGCCGTGGGGTGCTCGGCGAGATGGGCCTCGCCGGCGTCGAGCAGCTGGCGATAGGAGATGACGCGGTCGTTCAGCTCGACACCGTCGGCGTCGATGAGCACGATGGTGTGCAGCTGGCTGTCCAGCACATCGTGTCCGAGCGCCTTCTCCAGCTGCCCCTTGTCCTCCGCGAAGAGCACGACGGAGCCGGAGTCGGTGAGGATGTAGTCGAACTCCTCGCGGGCGGTGTTGGGGTAGATCGTGGTGGTCGCCCCCGCCGCGCAGGCGATGGCCAGATCCACGAAGATCCACTCCAGCCGCGTCGAGGACGCGATGGCGACGCGCTGCTCGTACCTCAGGCCGCGGGAGAGCAGGCCGGCGGCGAGGCGGTCGACGATGACCTGCGACTGGCGCCACGTGTACGGCTGCCAGGTGTTCGGCCCCTCCGGCGCGCGGTCGGGATCGAGGAAGGCGTCGTGGTCAGGGGTGGTCTCCACGCGGCGGCGGAACATGTGTCCGACGTTGTCGGCGGCCTTGGCCAGCAGTTCTTCTCGAATCGACACCTTCGACTCTTCTCCTTGGGCGGTGGTTTGCGGGACAGGCTATCGCGTCAGGTCGCCATGCATCGGGACAAAACACAGGAGATACCCTTCCCGGTCTACTTGAAATCTCAACCATGTGGTAGACTGCCCCGCATGTCCGAACCAGCAGCAGGGTGGCTGACCGAGGATCAGCAGCGCGTCTGGCGCAACTACCTCCTCGCCCAGACCCACATCGCCGAATACCTCGAGGACGCGCTCGACACGTTCGGCCTCAGCCTGGCCGAGTACGAGCTCCTCGTCCGTCTCAGCGAGTCGCCCAACCACACCGTGCGGATGGGCGAGCTCGCCGCCTCCGTCGGCCACTCGAGATCGCGCCTCACCCACACCGTCAAGCGGATGGAACAGGCCGGCTGGATCGCCCGCACCACCTGCGAGGTCGACGGCCGCGGCGTGCAGGCCCACCTCACGGACGAGGGCTTCGCCCTCCTCAAGCGTGCGGCCCCTGCACACGTCGACTCCGTCCGACGCGTCTTCGTCGACGCCATCGACCCGGACGACTACGCCGCCCTCGGCCGAGCCGTCCAAGCCACCCTCGCGGTGACCGACCAGCAGGGCCACGGTGGCAGACTAGGGCCGTGACTCTCTCGGCAACGGCACCCCACGAACTGCTGCTCGACCGGCTCGGCGACCTTGCGGAGATCATCGACACCTCCACGCTGACCCGGGCGCTCTACTCGAGCGACGCGTCCCTCTACCGCGTCGCACCGCAGGCCGTGGCACGCCCGCGGACCACCGAAGAGCTGGTCGCGGTCGTCCGCGCGGCCCTCGAGGTCGGGATGCCCATCACGGCGCGCGGCGCCGGGACCTCCTGCGCCGGCAACGCCGTCGGCCCCGGCCTGGTGATCGACGTGGCCCGGCACCTGACCACGATCCACTCGATCGACGAGACCAGCCGCACCGCCGTCATCGACCCAGGCGTCGTGCAGGAACAGCTGCAGGTCGCGGCGCGGAGTTTCGGACTCAGGCTCGGCCCCGACCCGTCGACGTCGACGCGCTGCACCGTCGGCGGCATGATCGGCAACAACGCGTGCGGCCCCCGCGCCCTTGGCTACGGCCGGATGGCCGACAACGTGGTGAGCCTGGACATCATCACCGGCACCGGGGAACTGGTCACGCTGGGCACCGACGACCTGCCCGAGCTGCGGAACCTCGTGGCCGCCAACCTCGGCATCATCCGCACCGAGTTCGGCACGTTCAGCCGCCAGGTCTCCGGCTACTCCCTGGAGCACCTGCTGCCCGAGAACCGTTTCGACACGCCGCGGTTCTTCGCGGGCACCGAGGGGACGCTGGGGGTGATCGTCCGGGCCACCGTGCAGCTGGTCGCCGACGCTCCCGAGCGCGTCATGGTGGCTCTCGGCTACCCGACGATGCCCGACGCGGGCGACGACATCTCCCGCCTCCTGCAGTTCTCCCCCACCGCCTGTGAGGGCCTCGACCGGCGCATCGTCGACGTCGTGATCGCCAAGAACGGCCCAGACAGCGTCGGCGTGCTGCCCGCCGGAGACGGATGGATGTTCCTCGAGCTCGTCGGCGAGGATGCGGCCGAGGTCCGCGACCGGGCCGAGCGCCTGCTGGCCTACGCGCACGCCACGGAGGGCTGGGTCGTCGACGACCCCGCCCGCGCCGCGGAGCTGTGGAAGATCCGCGCCGACGGAGCCGGCCTGGCCGGCGTCTCGCTGGAGCGCCCGGCCTACGGCGGGTGGGAGGACGCGGCCGTGCCGCCGCAGCATCTGGGCACCTACCTGCGCGAGTTCGATGCGCTCCTGGCGCGCCACGGCCTGCAGGGTCTCCCCTACGGGCACTTCGGCGACGGGTGCGTCCACTGCCGCATCGACTTCCCCCTGACCGCGGACGGCGGGGCGCAGGGCTACAAGGATTTCGTCGAGGAGGCCGCCGCGTTGGTGGCCCGGTTCGGCGGTTCCATGTCGGGCGAACACGGCGACGGCCGCGCCCGCTCGGCCCTGCTGCCCCATATGTACACGCCCGAGGCCATCGAGCTGTTCGGCCGGGTCAAGCGGATCTTCGACCCCGAGGGCCTGCTCAACCCCGGCGTGCTCGTCGACCCTGCCCCCGTCGAGGCGGACCTGCGCATGGTGGCGGTCAGCCGCTCCCCGCTGTCGTCGACCGACGCCGAGTTCGTGGAGGCCGTCCACCAGTGCTCGGGCGTCGGCAAGTGCCTGGCCAACTCCACCGCCGGCGGCGGCGTGATGTGCCCCAGCTTCCAGGCCACCCGCGACGAGAAGGACTCGACCCGCGGCCGGGCGCGCGCGCTGCAGGAGATGGTCAACGGGTCGCTGATCTCGCAGGGCTGGCGCTCGCCCGAGGTCGCCGCCGCGCTGGACCTGTGCCTCAGCTGCAAGGGCTGCGCCCGCGACTGCCCCACCGGCATCGACATGGCCGCCTACAAGGCCCGCGTCACGCACGAGCGGCTGAAGGGCCGGCTGCGCCCACGCAACCACTACGCGCTCGGCTGGCTGCCCCGCTGGGGCCGCCTCATCACGGCGATCCCCGGCATCGGGCCCCTCATCAACGCCGTCGGCAAGGCCCCCGTGCTCGGCGCGGCCCTCAAGTTCGGCGCCGGCGTCGACGGGCGGCGCCAGATCCCACGCTTCGCGTCGCGGACCGCCAGATCGCAGCTGGGCGAGATCCCCGTCGGCTCGAAGGGCCGGGTGCTGATCTGGGTCGACTCCTTCTCGGACTGCTTCGAGTCGACGTCGTTCGCCGCCATGGTGAAGGTGCTGGTCGGCCTCGGCTACGAGCCCGAGGTGCTGAACGAGACGGCCTGCTGCGGCCTGACCTGGATCTCGACCGGCCAGCTCGACGGTGCCCGCCGCCAGCTCGCCAACGCAGCCCGGGTGCTGGCCCCCTACGTCGCGCAGGACGTGCCGATCGTCGGCGTCGAGCCGAGCTGCACCGCCGTGTGGCGCAGCGACGCTCCCGAGCTGCTGCCCGACGATGCCAACGTGGCCGCGCTGAACGGCAAGGTACTCACGCTCGCGGAGTTCCTGGCGACCAACGAGGACTTCGTCGCCCCTGACCTGAGCGGGCACACGATCGTCGCCCAGCCGCACTGCCACCACGCCTCCGTGATCGGGTGGAACGTCGACCGTCAGCTCCTGCAGGCAACCGGGGCGAAGCTCATCGTGGTGGGTGGCTGCTGCGGCCTGGCCGGGAACTTCGGCGTCGAGCGGGGCCACCATGAGGTCAGCGTGAAGGTGTTCGAGCACGACCTCGGCCCGGCCATCGAGGCCAACCCCGACGCCATCGTGCTGGCCGACGGGTTCTCCTGCCAGACGCAGCTGACCTCCCTGGCAGGCCGTGCCTCCATGTCACTGTCCGAGCTGCTCGCGACCCACTGACACGTCCCCGGCCTCGCCCCAGCGGGCGATGGCACGCTCCCCCTCGACCCGGATCGCGACGAGCAGGGTCAGGTAGGCAAGGCCGATGGCGATCAGGAGGACCGGCACCGCGGCCTCGGCAGCCGGCACCCCGAAGACCCGGGAGAAGACGGACTGGATCGGGTCGCCGGGGTCCCCGTCGGGGATCGTGAGGACCAGCAGGATCCAGAGCCCGTAATAGGCGAACGAGGTCCAGGCGCCGACGGGGCCGAGCCAGTGCCGCCACTGGCGGCGGCGATACGTGGAGGCCAGCATGGCGGCCATGGCCTGCATCGCGATCGTCGCGGGGATCCCCACCAGCGCGTACAACGCGAACACGACGTCGCCGGGGATGGTCAGCGCCCTCAGACCTCCCGCCACCAGCGGGAGTAGCACGATGCCTGCCCAGAGCAACTGGTAGGCGACCTCGCCGAGGGGATATCGGGGCACGGGAACCGGGGAAGACATGATCCGGCAGCCTAGCGGGGTCCGACGATCACGCCGTCCCGGGCGCGCCCCGGTCATCAAGGCTAGTGTGGCAGGTGTGAGTGACGACACGCGCGGTCGACGACTCGCCGGCCTGCTCACCGGCGCCCTGTGCTTCGGTGCAGCGCTGCGCGTCTTCCTCTGGCGCATCGGCCAACCCTTCGCGTGGACCGACGAGGGCGTCACGTACGAGACGCTGCGGACCCGATCCTGGGACCAACTGCTGCTCCTGTGGGACGGGACTGACGCGCCGCTCCTGCCCTACTACCTGGTCGCGAAGCTGTGGGTTGACCTCCTGCCCGGGGAGGTCACGATCGGTGCGATCCGGTCGCTGTCGGCCGTGCTCGCCGCCGTCGCGGTCCTGTTCGTCCACCTCCTCGTGTCGCGCCACCACGGCCGGGTCGCCGGCGTGGTGGCCGCCGGGATCCTGGTGGCGCTGCCGGGCCTGTCCCGCTACGCGCAGGAGGCCCGCCCGGCTGCGCTCCTGCTCGCCGTCACGGCCATCGCCTGGTGGTCGTTCGACAGGTGGAACTCCCCCGCCGACGAGCGGAGGCCCTCCCCCGTCCACGCCGTCGTGCTGTGCATGTCCCTGCTCGCCATCCCCGCCGCCTCCCTCTTCGGGCTGCTGCAGTGGGGCGCCATGGGCATCGCCGCCCTGTGGTGTGTCGCCCTGCCGTCGCGGCACGGCTGGTTCGTGGCGCGCGTGCGGCTGCTGGCCCCGCTGGCCGCGGCGGCCGCCGTCGCCGTGCTGCCGGTGATCCACATCGCGTCGCACGGCACCGGGCCCGTGCAGGCCCAGAGCCCCACCGCCGAACTGATCGTCGACGCCGCGCAGCGCGTCGCCTCCGGAGCGAGAGAGGCCGACGCGACCACCTGGCTGCTGCTTGCCCTGATCGCCGCCTCGCTCATCTCGCTGTTCACGCCGGCGATGCGCCGGTTCCTCGGCACAGCATGGATCTGGCTACTCGTGCCGCTGGTCGGCGGCGTCGTGGCCGGCATCGTGCACGCCCAGTTCATCCGGGTGCGCTACTGGATGCCCCTGATCCTCCCGGCGGCCGCCCTCGCCGCGGTGGGCGCGACGCAGCTCGGGCTGCTGGTGGCCAGGGTGCTGCCCCGTGCCCTCCGCCCAGCGGTGCAGACGCTCGTCGCGGCGACGCTCGTCGTCGCGGTCGCGTACCTCGGTGCGCCGACGCACATCGCGATCCGCGATGTCGAGGGGCACGACAACCCCATCGTCGATCTGCTGGCCTTCGTCGACGACCTCCGTGCGGAGCACCCCGAGGCGGTCGTGCTGATCGACGGCACGGGCGCGAGCTACTACTTCGCGCAGGCCGACCCCGAACTCTTCGCGTCCAACATCCTGACGACCCCGGCCCCGGACAGCCCGAACGTCTGGCGCGACGTAAGACCCCAGAAGGAGCGCAGGGCCGAACTGGCCGACGCCACCTCCGCCATCTGGATCCACTTCGCACGGTCGAAGCCGCGCGCGACGTATGCACATCTCCGCGACCAGCTGATGGCTGCGGGGCTCACCCGCACGGACGCCGGCTCCTTCCACGGCCGGTGGCGCGTCACGCTCTGGGAGCGGTGACGCGCCCGTCCGGTCAGCGGGTCAGGCGGCGGTGGGCCGACGACTTCGGACGCGAGGCCTCCGGGCCGAGCCGCTCGATCTTGTTCTGCTCGTAGTCGGCGAAGTTGCCCTCGAACCAGAACCAGTTCGCCGGGTTCTCGTCGGTGCCCTCCCACGCGAGGATGTGGGTGGCGACGCGGTCGAGGAACCAGCGGTCGTGAGAGATGACGACGGCGCAGCCGGGGAACTCCAGCAGCGCGTCCTCCAGAGACTGGAGCGTCTCGACGTCGAGGTCGTTGGTGGGCTCGTCGAGCAGCAGCACGTTGCCGCCCTGCTTGAGGGTGAGCGCCAGGTTCAGGCGGTTGCGCTCACCGCCGGACAGGACGCCGGCCAGCTTCTGCTGGTCGGGGCCCTTGAACCCGAAGGACGCGACGTAGGCACGCGAGGGCATCTCGAAGTTCGCGACCTTGATGAAGTCGAGGCCGTCGGAGACCACCTCCCAGACGTTCTTCTTGGCGTCGAGGCCGGTGCGGCCCTGGTCGACGTAGCTGAAGGAGACGGTCTCGCCGACCCTGACCTCGCCGGAGTCGGCGGCCTCCAGGCCGGTGATGGTCTTGAACAGCGTGGTCTTGCCGACGCCGTTGGGGCCGATGATGCCGACGATGCCGGCGCGCGGCAGCGTGAAGGACAGGTCGTCGATGAGGACGCGGTCACCGAAGCCCTTCCTGAGGTTCTTGACCTCGAGCACGACGGAGCCGAGTCGCGGGCCCGGCGGGATGTTGATCTCCGCCAGGTCGACGGCCTTGCGGCGCTCCGCCTCGGCGGCGAGCTCCTCGTAGCGGGCGAGGCGGGCCTTGTTCTTGGCCTGGCGGGCCTTCGGGTTGGCGCGGACCCACTCGAGTTCCTTCTCGAGGATCTTGGCGCGCTTGGCGTCCTTCTTGCCCTCGACGGTCAGGCGGGCGCGCTTGGTCTCCAGGTACTTGGAGTAGTTGCCCTCGTAGGGGTAGAGGCGGCCGCGGTCGATCTCGCAGATCCACTCGGCGACGTTGTCCAGGAAGTAGCGGTCGTGCGTGACGGCCAGCACGGCGCCGGGGTAGGTCTTGAGGTGCTTCTCGAGCCAGTCGACGCTCTCGGCGTCGAGGTGGTTGGTGGGCTCGTCGAGCAGCAGCAGGTCGGGGGCCTCGAGCAGCAGCTTGCAGAGCGCGACGCGGCGGCGCTCGCCACCCGAGAGGACCTTGACGTCGGCGTCGCCGGGCGGGCACTGGAGCGCGTCCATCGCCTGCTCCAGCATGGAGTCGATCTCCCAGGCGTTGCGGTGCTCGAGCTCGGTCTGCAGGCGGCCCATCTCGTCCATCAGGGCGTCGAAGTCCGCATCCGGCTCGGCCATGGCCATGCCGATCTCGTCGAATCGCTTCAGCATCGCCTTGGTCTCGGCGACGGCCTCCTCGACGTTCTCGAGGACCGTCTTGCCCTCGTTCAGCGGCGGCTCCTGCAGCAGGATGCCGACGGTGGCGCCCTTGGCGAGGTTCGCCTCGCCGTTGTTGGGCCGGTCCATGCCGGCCATCAGCTTCAGCATGGTGGACTTGCCGGCGCCGTTCGGGCCGACGACACCGATCTTGGCGCCCGGGAGGAACGACAGCGTGACGTTGTCGAGAATGACCTTGTCACCGACCGTCTTCCGGACGTTGTGCATGGTGTAGATGAACTCGGCCACCAGGGCTCCCTTCGCGTTGACCGCAGGCAAGTATGCCAGCTTGCCCCGACCGGGTCGCATCCGCTCCTCAGAGGAGCCTGTCGATGGCGGCGCGCGCGGCCGCGTAATCCTGCACCTGGGCCATCGCCGGGCCGACGAGGCTCCGCTCGGCGACGGCCTCGACCGACGACCTCAGCGCCTTCTGCGCTCGGCGTGCCGAGGAGCCCGCCGCCGCGTTGATCGCCAGCTGGGACAGGCCCGAGGTCAGGATGCCGCCGACGACGCCGCCGAGCAGCAGCACCGTGGGAACCGGGACCTGCAGGCCGCCCGCGGGCCCGAGCGGATAGCTGGCGAACGGCGGGAGCCCGAGGTAGCCGAGCGCGGCGTTCAGGGTGAGCCAGCCCAGCCCGACGACCACCACAGCGATCAGCACCCACTGCAGCGCGCGGATGACCTGCCACCAGGCGGGGTTCCTGGCCACGCGCAGGTCGGTGGTCACCACGGCGCGGTCGAGCTCATCCGGGAGGCGGGGCTCCGCGGCACGCAGCGCGTCGACGACGCCCTGGCGCCAGGGTCCGGGCAGCGGGTCGCCGACGGCGCCGACGATGGTGCGCAGGGCTGCGGACTGGTGGGCGGTCGAGGCCGGGGACCGGGTCGGCAGGGAGCTGCGCTCGACCACCGGGGCCGACTCCAGCTCGGGCCGCGGCTGCGCCTCCCCGAGCCGCAGGCGGCGCAGCGGGTCGGGCTTCAGGCGGCCGATCCACTTGACCAGCGGCCAGCCGGTGGCGAGCCGCCCCCGGTGGCGCACGGAGTCACGCACGGCGTCGACGACGACCGGCACGCCCGCCGCGGCCGACAGCTCGACGGTGACGCGGTCGAGCACCTCGCGCCCGGGTGCGGGCACGTCGATCCGGCCCAGCGCGTGGTCGAGCTCGCGGGCCACCTCGTCGACGTCGGCGGCCAGCCGCTGCGCCGCCGCCTTCTTGGACTGGGCCAGCAGGCCGAGCCGGGCCCGGAGCTCCTCGAGCCCCATGCCCGTCAGGGCGCTGGTGGCGATGAGCGGCACGCCGGTCAGGCCGTCGGAGTCGAGCAGGCGGCGGACGTCGGCGAGGCACTGCGCCCGGGCCTCCGGGTTGAGGAGGTCGGCGTGGTTGAGGACGACGGTGATGACCTCGCGGTGCCCGGCGAGCGGCTGCAGGTAGCGCTTGTGGATGGCCGCGTCGGCGTATTTCTGCGGGTCGAGGACCCAGACGAACTGGTCGACCAGGCCGACCATCCGGTCGACCTCGTCGCGATGCACCCGGCTGGTCGAGTCGTGGTCGGGGAGGTCGAGCAGCACGACGTCGGCGAAGGCCGGCGTCGGGGGCTCCGCCTCGTGGCGGCGCTCGACGCCCAGCAGGTCCAGCAGCGGCGGGTTGGTCGCGGAGAAGCTGACGGCCAGCGTCTTCGAGGTCGTCGGACGGCGGGCGCCCTGCTCGGCGAGCCGGGTGCCGCTGATGGCGTTGAAGAGGCTGGACTTGCCCGAGCCGGTGGCTCCGCCGAGCGCGACGACGGTCTGCGGGCCGGCCGCCAGCCGCCTGCCGGCGTGCGCAAGCACGTGGCGGGCGTGGGCCTCGGTCTCGGCCGGGACGCGCCCGGAGACGTGCTCGACGGCCTGGTTGAGGTACGCGAGCTGGTCGGTCAGGGTCATCAGGTGAGCTCCGGGGCTGTCAGGTCGTCGAAGGCGGCGCGGGCTGCGTCGCGCAGGTCGGCCGCTGCGGCCTGGAGTTTCTCTGTCGCGTCGCCGGCCACCGACAGCGTCTCCAGGATCTGGATGTAGCGCGCGGCCTCGTCGGCGAGCGCGTCGTCGACGCGGTCGTGGAGTTGGCGTCGGGCGTGCTCGGCGAGGCGCCGGACGGCGTCCTCCCCGAAAACGGCCTCGAGCAGCCGCTGGGCAAGCAGAGAGGTGCCTCCCGCGATGCCGATCTCTGCGGTGGTCAGCCCGCCGGTGGACGCGAACACGACGATGATCAGGGCGGCGCCGACGACGTTGGTGCCGATGGCCAGGAACCGGGCCTTCATGCGCTTGCCGCGGCCCTGCTGCTCGACAAGGCTCAGCACGTCGGTCTGCCAGGCGCGGATCGCTGCGGCCGCGGCCTCGGGGAACTGCTCGGAGGCGCGCTGCAGGTGCGGGGCGGCCGACAGGATGTCGCGGCCCCAGCGGGTCAGGGACCACGAGGCGGCGGTCTCCTCAGCGGCCCGCTCCCCCGCCTCCAGCAGGACGGCGGTCAGGGAGTCTGCGATCGCGACCTCCATGGCCTCGACCTTCGGCTCGCCCTTGAACCAGCCGGAGATGCGGTCACGGATCGCGCTGATGCGCTCCTCGACCGAGCGCATGAACTCGCCGGTGCCGACGAGGTCCTGCCAGCGGCTGAGGATCTCGCCGCGCAGGAGCGAGCCGTCTCCCGCCGCCTCCGCGACAGCCGCGGCGGCGCGCTGGTAGGGAGCCACGGTCTCGCGGCGCAGCTCGGCCAGCGCGTCACGCTGGCGCTGCACTCCGGCGGTCAGCTCGGTGAGCTGCGCGTCGAGGGATCGGACGGAGCCCGCGAGGCTCTGGACCGCGACCTGGGCGCGGGCGCCCGACTCGGAGGTCAGCTGGCCCAGCCACTGGCGGATGCCGGAGACGTCGCCCGGGGGCACCATGCCGTCGGACGGCAGCGCCCGCTCGGCGACGGCGAACAGCTTCGCCTGCGGCAGGCCCCGCTCGGAGAGCAGCTGCGCGAGGTGGCCGCCGATGTCGGATAGCGCGCCGGGTGGGCAGCGGTTCACGATGACGGCGACGACGGTGTTGCGCTCGGCCGCGGTGGCGAGGTACTCCCACGGCACCGCGTCGGCGTAGCGCGCGGCGGAGGTGACGAACAGCCACAGGTCGGCGGCGAAGAGCAGCTGCCGCGCGAGGCTGCGGTTGGCGTCGTCGATCGAGTCGATGTCGGGGGCATCGAGCAGCGCCAGGCCGGGCGGGAGCGCCTCGGTGGCGACGATGTGCAGCGCGCGGGAGTCGTGCAGCTGCGTGTCGGTGCGGACGAGGTCGGGCAGGACGTGTTCGGTGCGGAACCACGCCTCGTCGCTCGGGTGGCACACCAGCACCGGCGACTTCGTGGTCGGGCGCAGCACGCCGGGCCTGGTCACCTGGGAGCGCAGGATCGAGTTGACGAGCGTCGACTTGCCGGCGCCGGTCGAGCCGCCGACGACGGCCAGCAGCGGGGCGTCAAGGCGCGCTGCGCGGGGCAGGAGGTAGTCGCGGACCTGGTGGGCCATCGAGCCCGCGAGCGAACGCAGCGCCTCGGCCCCCTCGATCGGCAGCGGGAACTGCGCGAGCGGCAGCGTCGCGTCGAGGCGGCGGAAGGCAGCGGTCAGCTGCTCGGCGCCGCTCATCGAGGTGCCGGCCAGTTGCCGCCGACGCCGGCCGGGCCGGGTGCGACGGGGGGCGGGTAGGCATCGGTCAGCTGTCCCTGCGGGAGGTGCCCGCCCGTCGGGGGCGGCACAGCGCGGCGGCGGCGTCGGGGCGGGAGGACCTTGAGTCCGCGGTAGTCGCTCAGCGCCTTCCCCCCGACGGCCAGCTGGTTGATCTCGGTGATCAGCTCATGCGCGCGGTCGTCGCCCGGGCCGGCGACCGTGCCGCGGGCCATGGAGTTGCGCAGGTAGGCCAGCTCGGTGGCCCTGCGCAGCAGCCTGGTGGTCTGCCACCACACGCGGGGGCCGCGGAAGATGGAGAACCAGATCAGCTTGATGCGGCGCAGCGGGCCGCCGTAGACCTCGACCTGGCGCGGCGTGAGCCAGCCGGCGCGCTGGTAGTCGCCCAGCCGGGCCTTGAGGACCTGGCCGTTGCCCACCACGCTGACGATCAGCGAGATGACGATGACCGCCACCAGCGCCAGCGCAAGGTAGTACGGGAACATCAGCGCCGAGGTCGAGTTCGTCGACGACAGGCCGTTGAAGAGCATGTGGCCCGCGCAGGCGAGCATGAATCCGCCGAGCGGGGCGAGCACGCGGACGATCTTGCTCCGGGCGCCGAGCCCGATGACCAGCCCGGAGGCGGTCATGATCGTGAACAGCGGGTGCCCGAAGGACGTGTAGACCCCGCGCAGCATGACCAGCTGCACCATCGTCGCCTCGGGGTCGGCGATGGTGATGTCGTGCGTGGCCTGCATCCACACGCGCGAGTAGTAGATGATGTTCTCGGTGAAGGCGAACCCGACGGCCGAGAGCCCGGCGAGCGCGACCATCGACAGGCGCGAGACCACCTTGTTGCGCCACAGGACCACGAGCAGGATCAGGATGGTCGCCTTGGCGAACTCCTCGACGAACGGCGCGGAGAACACCGCGGCGCGCGAACCCGAGTCCGAGTTGGCCTCAGTCGTCGCCATCATCTCGCCGGCCCACGAGTTCACATAGATCGAGAACCACGTGGCCGCGCAGGCGCCCCAGCCGAACGTCAGCAGCCACACCAGCGGGTTCGACGTGCGGAACCGGTCGAGCCAGATGAACAGGGCCGAGTAGGCCATCGCCGTCCACATCGCGTAGAACGCGGCCCGGCGGAACGCCTCGTTGCTGATGCCCAGCGTCATCGAACCGTCCTCGAACGTCTCGGACGGGCTGAGCAGCCAGTACTGGTCGACGAGGCAGTAGGCGTAGAAGGGGATCAGCACCACAGCGAGCCAGAACAGCGGGCTGCGCAGCAGCCGCGAGTACCACCGGCGCTGCACGGGCTCCGCGGGAAGCCCGTTCAGCCACCGGTCCCGGGAGGCATCAGCTGTAGTCATGATGCGGCCAAGACTAGCGGGCCCCCACCACCGTCCCCCGGATAGGCTTCCAGCATGCGAAGCTTCTTCGACGCCATGACTCCCTGGCCCCGCAAGGAGGGCGCGCTGCACGTGTACGCGCTGCCCGACGACGACACCCGCGACACCCTGGCCGCCCTCTCCGAGCGCCTCGACGGCATCGACGGGCTCCCCCGGATGCCGCTGCCCTGGCTGCACCTGACCGTCACGCGCTACGGACAGTTCGACGGCATCGGGTCGATGCCGCTGCAGGACCTGGCCGAGGCGATCGACCAGGAGCTCGTCGGCGTCGGCCCGTTCGACATCGAGCTGGGCGCGCCCGCTGCCTCCGGGAACACTGTGACGTGCGAGGCCCCCTCGGTCCCCGAATGGGAGCGGCTGGTGTCCGGGGTCCGGCGCGCCGTCAGCGTGCTGGGTGACGACGAGGAGCTGCCGCCTGCGCCGCACGGCCCGCACGTGACGCTGGCCTACGCCAACGGCGACGTCGACGACGCACTGGTCGCCGGGCGCCTGGCCGACGCGCCCGCCGTCGGGACCCTGCGGATCGACCGGGTGTTCCTGGTCTCCGTCACCGTCCGCCCCGAACTGGGGTCGTTCGACTGGATGGAGCTGGCCAACTGGTCGCTGAAGAGCTGACCAACGCCACCCGTCGAGCACAGGAATGCGTATGTCGGACCCCGTGCGATATGCGGACAGCAGCCCCGCCCCAGGCATCTTTGTGAACACGAAAGAGCCCCGGTTCATATGAACCGGGGCTCTTCGTTTCGTACACCACCAGGGACTCGAACCCTGAACCCGCTGATTAAGAGTCAGCTGCTCTGCCAGTTGAGCTAGTGGTGCGCGGCGAGATGTAACTCTAGACCGCCTCGTGGCGGGATGTCCAATCGGGGGTCTGCGGAGCCCGATCCGGGCCTTCTCAGGCGGTGCCGACGGCGCGTCGGATCAGCTCGGCGACCGTCGCCTCGTCCGCCTGCTCCAGCCGGTCTATGGCGAAGGACGTCGGCCACATGGCGCCGTCGTCGAGCGCGGCCGAGTCGTTGAATCCGAGCGTCGAGTACCGGGCGCCGAACTTCACGCGGGGCTGGAAGAACAGCACCACCTGACCGGCGTCGTCGGTGTAGGCGGGGAACCCGTACCAGGTCTTGGAGCCCAACTGGGGGGCGTTCTCCTTGACGAGGGCGTGGAGCCGCTCGGCGATGGCGCGGTCGTCGTCGGGCATGGCAGCGATGGCCTCCAGGCAGACCTGCTCGAGCGCGGCGGCCTTGTCGGCGGCCTTCTGCGCCGCCTTCTCCGCGCGCAGTTCCGCGGCGCGCGACTTCATCGCGGCCTTCTCGTCGGCGCTGAACTCGGCGCCCGTCTTCTCGGCCATGGGATCCTCCCGGTGATCGGCTGCGCCGATTCTGGCACGACGGCGGTCCGTAGGAGGCGCCGCAGCAACGCCCTGCAGCCACGGAATGCGAAACGGCCCCTGACACTGGCTCAATGCCTTGTCAGGGGCCGATCTCTTCGGGGTCCCTGCGTAGTACGTTCGTCAACCTTGCCCCGCGCCTAAAGACCCTGGTCACACGGTGGAAGCGGGGCGTCTACCGTGTGACCCAGCGCCCGGAAACCGCTCCGATCGAGGATTCTCGCGGCACTGTGGTTCGGAGGATTGAGAATCTTCAAACCTTCCTCACCGCCTCGGAGGTCGATCGCCTCGTTGACGAATATCGCAGCGGAGCAACGGTCAACGAGCTTGCCGAAAAGTACGGCGTCCATCGCGCCACGGTGTCGGCTCATCTGACTCGGCGCCGCGTTGGGCGTCGTCGCCCAGGGCTGGGCGTCGAGGAAGCGGCAGAGGCGGTGCTGCTCCACCTCGGTGGTGTCTCGATGCGGGCGATCGCGCAGAGCATGGGAGTGGATCGCAAGGCCGTGCGGCGCGCACTGGTCGAGGCGCAAGCTATGAGTTGAAGTTGGTTCGTCGGTCGACATGTCTCGGTCGGCGTTGCCCTCCAACACCTCCAGCACGCCCAGCGGGTAACGCTACTCATGCGGTTCTTTCAACGTATTACTGAATGGGCCAGTCCAAGACCTGAACGTTTTGAGGAGAGCGGCGATCTGGCTATCAAGCATCTGGTCAGCCGTGAGCCAGTTCGCTCCGTCTAGAAGCAACTCTGGAAGCCCAAGAATTGGGTCGTGCCAGTTCAGGCTACCTGGATCGATCGAACCGAGTCCATAGTGAACGAGAACATTGCGCAGATCACGCGCGCCCTTGGTTCTCATCGGCGCTATCTGTTCACTGGATAGGAGCGTTTCGATGTCATTGCCAATTCGATCCGAGAGATTAAAATCAGTGTCTAGTGCCATAACTGCCCTCAGGGTCTCCACAATCTGCCACACCCCGGCGAACCTGAACTTGAACGTGGATGGGGCAAGCGGGTCAGACCCGGGCACAAGTTCGCGCATCAATTCCAAGCCGAAAAGGTCGCAGTGGAGAATCGCAAGGGACATTGCTTCCGCCAGGGGCACGGCCGGGAACATTGCGGAGTATAGGTCTCCGTACCGGGCATCCTTGGGAGTGGCGAGGTCCGAGCGCCAGCATCGGAAGTAGTTGTCGTCGCTCCAACCTTCCTCGTCGGCGTCGCAGAGGCCGTTGAGGTACGCGGCAAGTTCGCGGGTGCGGTCGACCGTCTCGGCCTGCTTGGCTCCCGGACTTAGGCGGGCGTGGAAGCCAATCGATTGTGATGTACACAGAATCTGGTTGTCGTAGAGTAGGACCGAGGTGTCGTCGACCAACACGCCTAACGCAGAGAACGCGCGGAAGAGCCAGGGGGCTCGGTTGTTCTCTAGGTACCAGGCCCGGTCTCGGGCCGAGTTGTTGGTGAACTCGGTGAGGAGTTCGAGTTGAGTCTTCTTCTTGTCGTTGAAGAGCTTGGTGCTATGCCTGGATGCGGCGAGGGCCCGCTCGTGGGTCCATGGTTTCGTAGCCGCCGCGAGACTGGCGGTTCGTTCCGAGAACTTGTGCACCTCGTAGGCGACGAGAGACAAGTGCTGGAGATGCGATAGCGCGAGCCAGGCCGTGTCGTCCCGATCCTGGCGGGTGATGACTCCGTTCAGAACGGCCATCGCGAACCTGAGGTCAGACTTGATCAGGTGACGTGAGCCGCGCTCACCCAGCGATGGTGACTCCATCTGGCCGCTCTCTACTTCGTGTCTCCGTGGCCTACATCGATTCAAATCAAGTATGCCAGGCATGTCTCGACGGGCCTTCACATTTGCTCCCTAGTGGGGACCGACGGCGGCCCGTTAGCTAACGGTCGCTGACGTTCCGCACAATCGGCGACCAATGGTGTTTCGGCCTGATGGTCCGTGGTGTCGGGCGCCCGCGTGGACACAGCGCCAACCTTGGCGTCCCCCCTCCTCGACTCATCGGGGCCCTCGATGTACCAATCGATCCAGGGTCCTCGCACGCTGTTCCGACGGAACACCGGTCAGACGGTTGACCGCGTCGGGCAAACTCAGGCTCGATCCATGTGGCAAAGACGCTCTCCAGAACGTTGGCGCCGAACTCGCGCCCGGGGTCAAGGGTGTTGAGGTCGCCCATTCTTGCCTCTTCCGTCCCGAGCGTGGCCGCCGGGTCTACTGATCTGAGTCATTTGTGGGCTCCGCTTCTACGTGGTACCGCTTCCAGAAGGGCATGTAGATGAGCCGAAGTGCTTGCCGCCAGGCGTACACCGCGTACAGGGAGGCCGAACCATCGTCGTCCAGAAGACCGTGAGCGACCTCGTTGCGGAGGTTCGGCCCGACCTGCTCGCAATAGAGCGCCCGCAACTCAAACACGACATCCGCACCGAAGATTTCCGCCGCTTCGGGGCGCTCCAGGAGTGCATTTAGGCTGTTCTCCGTCTCGATGTTGTCGGCGTCAAAGGTGGTCGTAGACACACGCACGGACTTCATTACCTGCCGTACCAGGTTTTCCATTTGTGGCGCCAAGATGTAGAGAGCCGAGGTGAAGTCCCGGTTGAAGCCGTGGAACAGCGCACTGGCGAACAAGCCCTCGCGGTCTGCAGGCACGACGGCGGAGGACTGGGCGATGTTCCTGAAGTCTCGGAGCGAGAGACGATGCTCTACCTGGAGCTGAGACAGAGCGGGCAGGATCGCCCCGTTCGTCAGCGCGATCGCCCGGTTGCTGAAATCCGAGACCATCACGTGCCAGATCCGTTCGTCTTGGTTGTCCTCCCCTAGGGTCGGGGTGCTGCGCGCCGCGACCCGCGCGTCCGACGTGTAGACGGTGCGGCTGACGAGGTTGATCAGGCGTGGCTCGTTCACCGCCGACGTCGCCTCTTGCCTGGCGTCTGCTTCCGAGGCGTACGGGGCAAGAGTGACGAACTTCATTAGTGCGGTGAGCACGTCGAGATCCTTGACTCGGCCCCGAGCCTGCCGAGCCGCCTTGGTCAGGTCAATGGCCCCGGAGTCGAAGGTCGTCATCTGTTCCACGGCGGCGGCGTGGGCATCTCGAACCTTCCATCTGACTTGTTCGATCCTCGTGTCGAGGCCGCGGTCTCGCCGTTGTGCTCGCGGCACCTTCAGCAACGCCTTCAGCGCGCTCTCCAGATGCGACGCAGCCACAGCAGCCCTTGCCTTGTCGGTGGCCAAGATTGTGGCGGCTTCGCGCTGCCACAGGTCCGCTTCGCGAACATGTATGTCGACGACCGTCTCGCCCATGCCCAGCCTGCGATACCAGCGTTCCGCTTCAAGTACGAAGTCTCTGGCCCGCCACAGGTCGCCGCTTGCCTCCATTTCGCTGCTCAAGGCAAGCATGCGATCCGCTATCTTCGGAGCGTCTGTCTCTGGCACCCGAGACCGGAACAGGAGCGTGGCCAGCGCCATGGTGTAGTAGCCGTCGTCGACAGTTGCCTGGTCGAAGAGTGTCAAGAGGGTCTGGCAGATCTGGGTCAGCTTCTCTTTGGCGTTGGTTCGGTAGGCAAGCTCGATCGCCCGCGCCCAACAGCCTTCGCCGTCGCTTGCCCACGAGTCGGGAGTCAGGTCGACCAGCATGTATGCGTCGAGCGCGATCGCTCCGAACCGGTATCTGTTCTCACGCGCGCTCCTTCGCCACAGGATGTCCCCGATCCGCGCCCGTAGCTTGGCCGGCTCGACCCCATTGATGATCGACGCTAGGAATGCCAACTCTTCCTGCCCCAGATCCTCCTCCGCCATCGTTCTGCCTGTGCTGGTCACGATTGCCGGGCTATACGGCTCCGCGGGCTTGTCGGCCTGCAACATCAGTGATGCGATCCCGCCGAAGAGAGCGAAGGTGCGCTCCAGCTCCGGGGTCGATTCGCGGACCTGCTTGGCCGCGCCGTCGAGCACGGTCCAGTAGTCGTGATAATCGCCGCCCGCAGCGGCCGCGCTCGTGATCGCCTTGGCCCACGCGGCATGCGCCAGCGCGTCAGGGTCCAGAACGGTGGCGCACTCGATGCTCATGCCCCAATCTTGGCGCAGAGGTCGACACGTCTTCGGTCCCGCCAGGTCGTCGGCACTGCCGCGGTCCCCGACCTAGCCTGCGCTGGAGTAGTCAGAGCGTCCGCTCGCCGCGTGATCGAGTGGATGCTCGGATATGCGGACATCCGCAGATCGGCATGATCGGAAGGGTGCACGGGGAACGAGACGACACAGCCGCGACCGTTGCGGGTGGTTCCGCCCGCAGTGGGTCGCCGAGACGGGCTTGGCGGTGATGGCCTGTGGGAACGTCGTGAGGGCAAGGGGAGGCTGTCGTCTTCCGGTCGGACCGTTGCTACGCAACTGCTTCGAAGCAGTGGTGGCCATGAATCACCATCACGCACCAGGCGCATCTAGAGATGGTCGTGCGATCACCATCACGCACCACACTGAATCTCGGCTTGACAAGGAGACAGTGAAAAGAAGTCCGGGCCCAGTGTCGATTGAGGCGCTGCAATCACTTGGGACGCCGACCGGATTTCGGCCACGGGTGGCACAGATGCGACCGGACATTTCCTCGGTGACGGTTCGGAATGGGAGGGCCTCAGGCCGGAGTTGCCCCTGTGCTGATCGAGCGATGAGGAGCCTGCGCCGGGTGACCCGGCAACGTCGCGATCCTGCCGCTCAGGATCAGCAAGGCACGCGCCTTCGTGCGACTAGCTGGATCGCCAGTATATCCAGGGCGCTCCCGCCAAGCGCGTGTTTCTCGTCAGAGGAGCCCGAGCGCGGGCCGGGTGCGATCAACCCGGTGTGCCGCTGAACGAGTTGGATGCTTAGGAGGAGGCCGAACGACCAACGTGCCCTGCCGCAGATGACGTGTCATCTCGCCGGACTGTCGGTGGTAACGGGCAAGATAGTGCTCCAAGGTTGGGGTGCTGGCAGGAGGGGCAAGTGACTCAGACTAAAGGCAAGATGATCGACGACAGCACGCTCAACGGCGCGACTGGCATCGGACTGATTGCTCTACGTGCCGGTCAGATGAAGCAGGTCTGGCACGAGCGTCACATCGACCCCGGCATCGACGGCACGATCGAACTCCGCGACCCGTCCACCGGCGAGATGACCGACCAGCACATCTTCGTCCAGTCCAAGGCTTACGCCCGGTTCGCCGGCGAGACGCAAGAGAAGTTCCACTTCACTTGCGACCCACGCGACCTCGACTATTGGCTCAAGGCGAGTAGTCCGGTCATCGTCGTGTGCTCTCACCCGGACACGGAGGAGGCTTGGTGGGCTCACGTGCAATCCTGGTTCGCCGAACCGGCCCGCCGCGCGTCGCGGCGGATCGACATCGACAAGGCGACCCAGAAGTTCGACGCCAGTGCGGTTGAGGCCCTGTTCGCCATAGCCGACCCGCACGCAAAGGCGCACACCCCTGGGCCTGTAGAAAAGAAGGAGACTCTGGTCAGCAACTTGCTGCCCGTTGAGTTCCCTCCCGTCTACTACACCGCCCAGGTTCCCACCGGACTCAGGGTCCGCGACGTCTACGCAGAGCAGCGCAGGACCAAGCATGAGGTTCGTTCTGACTTCTTCCTCAGCCACGGGCGAATCTACACCTGGGCGCCGATCGCCGGGACCGCACTGGCACGAGTCGCCGATACTGCTGCCAACCAGACGCCGGTGGGTGAACTCATCGACGGCGGACCCGATGCCCAGCACCTGTTTGTGCGGCTGCTGAACGCAGGCCTGCAGCACGACCTGCGAGACGTGACCCGCTGGAGCGGGGATCGCAAACTGCTCTACTACAAGGCCACGGAAGACCTCTCTGAACGGCAGGTACGCAGTGCCAGCGGCCGCAAGCGGCTGGCGTTCAAGGGCTACTCCCAGCGCAAGGACACCCCGACCCTGAAGGGCTACTACCGGCACGCGGGGCTGCGGTGGCAGTTCATTGAGATCGGTGGCGCATGGTTCTGCGAACTCAACCCCGACTACTTCTTCACCAGCGACGGCTACAAGGAGTCGCCCTTCGCCGACGAGCGGTTGGCGAAGATGAAGCGCATCGACCGCCACCGCGCCGTCCTGGGAGAGACCGAACTCTGGGCTGGACTTCTTCGCGGCGACCGGGCAGAGGACGAGGAGAACCTGCTTGGCGCCACCCAGGACCGACTCCTGACCTTCGATGATCTGGTCACCTTTGCCGTCGACCGCGGCATCAACGACAAGGCCTGGAAGACCCCGACCGGTGGCGAGAACGATGCTGACCAGTTGCCGTTCGACTTCGGAGAGGACGAGGGATGAAGGTAACCGTTCTCGACGAGCCGGTCCTGGAGTTCGCCTACGGCGGCCGGCACACCGACCCGCGTCACGGCATCGACTTCTTCGGACCCGCCGACCTGCTCGATTCGCCCGTCGCGGTGATCAGGATCGGCATCGTCGGCACCCAAGAGTCCATCGATGGGACCAGGCGATGGCTCGACAAGTGCCGCAGCGAGATCGCCGCGAAGCAGAGCCCGCTCGGCGCCCTCTACCTGCCCTTTCCCGGCTTCAGCGCCGAACGCACCTTTCACTCGGTCATCGAGACCAACCCGCGATTTGAGCGTGCGATCCGTAAGCGCGATCTGGACGCGCTCGACGGTACCAACCCACTGACCGCGACCAGGAAAGCTGTGGACCTCTACGTACGCGAACTCGTAGTCCTTGATGAGGAACGCACCTGCGACGTGGTCCTGGTCTGTCGCCCGGACAATCTCATTGACACCGGATCCCTTCCGTCACGTCGCCCCACCGCTGACGGCGCAAATGGCGAACCATCGGGTCCGCTGCCGGTCGGGCAGGGTGACTTCCACTCGCTGCTTAAGGCTGCTGCGCTCCGCTTCCGACAGCCCACCCAGATCATTCGCCGTTCAACTTGGGATCCCGGCTTCAGAGAACCGAAGCAATCCCAGGTTCGAGCCAAGCAGGACGAGGCCACCAGGGCGTGGAATCTGCACACGGCGCTCTACTACAAGGCCGGAGGCGTGCCGTGGCGTCTGCCCCGATCCTCGGGCAGCAAGGCAAGTTGCTACGTCGGCGTCTCCTTCTACCGCGGCAGTGACCAGAACCGATTGGAGACCAGCGTGGCCCAGATCTTCAACCAACTCGGCGATGGCGTGATCGTCCGCGGGGCACCCGCTCAGGTCTCGCACGAGGACAAACAGCCGCACCTGTCCGAGGAAGATGCCCATGAACTACTCAGTGAGGCATTGAAGCGCTACCGGATCGAACACAGCCAGAATCCCGCACGGTTGGTCCTGCACAAGACGTCCTCGTTCACCCCGCAGGAGGCGGCCGGATTCTATGGCGCCGCCGACGAGCACGATATCCCGGCCCTCGAACTGGTGTGGATCACTCGCTCGGACAGCGCTCGACTCTTCCGGCGCGGCGAGCAGCCGCCGCTCCGGGGCAGCCTGCTCTCCCTCGACGACAAACGGCATGTCCTCTACACCAAGGGCTCCACGCCGTTTTACAAGGTCTACAATGGCCCCTACATCCCCAAGCCGATCGGGATTCGGCTCCACTCCACCGAGTCGAGCCCGGAGACCCTGGCCTCTGAGATCCTCGCCCTGACGAAGATGAACTGGAACGCCACCAACCTTGATGGTGCCGACCCAATCACTCTACGCACCGCGAACCGCGTCGGCGACATTCTGCGTCACCTCGGCGGTAATAGCACCCCGCAGGGCAGTTACGCCTACTACATGTGAGGCAGCCCGAACTGACCGGCGAGATGCCGAGCAGCTGCCGCCTGAGCGTCGCCAGCGGCCTACTCTTCAGTCCCGACGAGCTGCCACGATCAGATTGCCCACCGTTAGTCAGATACTCACTTCGGGCCTGAGTTCCGTATCCGACGAAGCCGACGAGGAGCAGTCAGATCCTCGCGCTGACGTCCGAGCTTGGAGTGGAACAGGCTGTGACGCTCGACCTTACCGACGCTGCGACGATGCGAACCGCCGGCTCTGCAACCAGGCGTTCTTCACCGCGATCTATGTCGATGACGACGGCGACCCTCGCGTCACCTACCAGCGGCCCTACGACGCGCTGTGCGATCCTGAGGTTCAGGCGAATGCCCTGAACTGGGCTGCCGAGACACAGAAAAGTGACGAGGTTCAGACCAGAACCGGAGCGGTTCCTCCGGTCAAGGGTTTGAACCTCGCCACATCAGGGTGAGTAACGGGATTTGAACCCGCGACATCCTGGACCACAACCAGGTGCTCTACCACCTGAGCTATACCCACCATGCTGCCCGACAGCGTCAGGCGACTGGGAAACAATAGCGCACCCTGGCGGGGGCTGGGAAATCGAGGGGCGGTCAGGCCTCCTTCGCGACCTCCGCCTCGCCCGTGTTCCCGGTCAGTGCCCCGCGGTGCTTCGCGGCGATGGCGCGCAGCTCGTCGCCCGTGGGGCCGGGCTCCGGCACGAACAGCGCCTCGCGGTAGTAGCGCAGCTCCTCGATCGACTCCTGGATGTCGGCCAGCGCGCGGTGGTTGCCGGTCTTGGCCGGGGCGAGGTGCGTGACCTTCGGATACCAGCGGCGGGCGAGCTCCTTGATGGAGGACACGTCGACGTTGCGGTAGTGCATCCACTCCTCCAGCTCGGGCATGTCGCGGGCGAGGAAGGTGCGGTCGGTGCCGATGGTGTTGCCGGCCAGCGGGGCCCGCTTCGGGGCGGGCACGAAGGTCTTGATGTAGGCCATCACCTGGGCGGTGGCCTCCTCCATGGTGACGCCGTCCTTGAGGTCCTCGAGGAGGCCGGACTTGGTGTGCATGGTGCGGACGAAGTCGCCCATCTGCTCGAGGGCCTCGTCGGTCGGCCTGATCAGAACATCGACGCCGTCGCCGAGCAGGTTCAGTTCACCGTCGGTCACGAGCACCGCGACCTCGATCAACGCGTCGTTGACCAGATCCAGCCCGGTCATCTCGCAGTCGATCCACACCAGCTTTTCACTCATGGCTACAAGATACGTCCGCGCGGGGCAGCCGCGCGACTGAGGCTAGACTGAGCCGCGCCAGCCCCAGTGGCGCAATGGATAGCGCAACGGCCTTCTAATCCGTCGGTTACAGGTTCGAGTCCTGTCTGGGGCGCCGGGCAGGTCACACGGCTGCCGAGTGGGTCGACGTCGTGGCACCCATGAAGATCGACACGCATCCGGCGGCGTTCTCGCAGCGGCCCCAGCAGTCGTCGTCGGCGTTGGGGCACACGCAGCGCTGCGCGGCGACCACCTCACACTCGAAGCACGCCTCGCCCTGGTGCAACCACGACCCACATCCCGGACAACGATCCATCCCTGGACCCTACTTTCCGGAACCCGGTGTGGGGCGGTCGGGGCCGGAGACGCGGCATACTTCCGCCCATGAAGCGCTTCCTGAAAGTGGTGTCCCTGCTGATCGTCGGCGCGTTGATCGGGTTCGGCATCGGCTGGGCGTGGCCCATCCTCAACCGCGAGCCGCTGATGGTCGGGCAGGACGCCGTGGTGGTCGCCGCCGACGAGGCGGAGGTGTCGGTGTCGATGGTCGACGCCTGCGGGAAGGTGCTGGTGATCGAGCCCGCCGACGTGGAGGCGCGTGTCGCGCTGATCCTCTACCCCGGCGGGCTGGTACGCCCGCAGGCCTACGAGTGGCTCGGCCACGCGCTGGCCTCGCGCGGCGTGCGGACGCTCATCCCGGAGATGCCGTTCGACCTCGCGGTGCTCGGCAAGGACCGCGCGACGCAGGTCTCCGACGAGCTGGCGGGCGACCTGCCCGTCGTGATCGGTGGGCACTCGCTCGGCGGAGCCATGGCCGCCTCGTACGCGGCGGAGAACCCCGAGGCACTCGCGGGGCTGGTGCTGCTGGCCGCCTATCCGCCCGACGACGACCTCAGCTCGACGACGCTGCCAGTCCTCTCGCTCTACGGGGAGCACGACGAGGTCGCCGACCTCGACACCGTGCTCGGGGCGGCTGACTCCCTGCCGTCGTCGGCCAGCTTCGTCGAGGTGACGGGATCGGTGCACAGCTTCTTCGGCCGCTACGGGCCCCAGTCCGGCGACGGCGTCCCGACGGTGTCGCGCGCCGACGCGGAGGCCGCCATCGCCGAGGCCGTCGGCGACTTCCTCGACGGCATCGGCATCTGAGCGGCTAGAGGTACAGCCCGGTCCCGCCGTCGACGGCACCCTCGGAGGCGACGGCGTGCATGTCCCGCTCGCGGAGCAGGACGTAGGTGCGGGACTGGAGCTCGACCTCCGCGCGCTCCTCCGGGTCGAACAGGACGCGGTCGTCGACCTCGACGGACCGGACGTTGGGTCCGACGGCGACGACCTTGGCCCAGGTGAGCTTGCGACCCATCTGCACCGTGGCGGGGATGAGGATGCCGCCTCCGGAGCGTCGCTCCGCGGCCCCCGTGTCGGGGTCGACCAACACCCGGTCATTCAGCATGCGGATGGCCAGGGGTGCGTCGATCACCTCTCGATCGCCGCCCTGCGGGCCGCAACGGAGACGGCGCGGCGCTTCGCGACGGAGTTGAGCGTCGCGAAGAACACGACAGCGCCGACCACGGCGCCCCCCACGACCAGCAGCTTCTCGTAGTTCCACTGCCCCCGCTCGTCGCGCAGCGAGGAGGTGGCCGTGTCGAACTCGGCCTTGGCGAACTGCTTGACCTGGGCCACTGATTCCCTGGCGATGTTCTGCGGCTTGATGGCCTCCGCCACCTCGTTGGTCGCGCCGACGAGGCGGGCCCGATTGGCGGCGAGGTCGGCGCGCAGCTGCTGCACGTTCGGATTGGCCATGTGCGTACTCCTTGAGGGTCTGCCCCCAGCCTATAGTCACGGGCCAGCCGCAGCGCCACCAAACGTGCCGACGACCCCGCCGCGAGTCGATACACTTGCCGCCATGACCGCACGACTGACGGCCGGCACCCCGGCCCCCGAGTTCACGCTGCCCGACCAGGACGGCAACGACGTCTCCCTCTCCGATTTCGCCGGCGAGACGGTCATCCTCTACTTCTACCCGGCCGCGATGACGCCTGGCTGCACGACGCAGGCCGTCGACTTCTCCGAGAGCCTCGGCTCCTTCACGGATGCCGGCTACCGCGTGCTCGGGTGCTCCCCCGACCCCGTGGACAAGCTGGCGAAGTTCGCCGAACGCTCCAACCTCGGCTTCACGCTGCTGGCCGACCCCGAGACGACCGTACTGAACGCCTACGGCGCCTGGGGCCCCCGCAAGCTGTACGGCAAGGAGATCGTCGGCGTGCTGCGCTCGAC
Source organism: Tessaracoccus palaemonis (assembly GCF_019316905.1). NCBI lineage: Bacteria > Bacillati > Actinomycetota > Actinomycetes > Propionibacteriales > Propionibacteriaceae > Tessaracoccus > Tessaracoccus palaemonis. Next base: position 1,020,252 of record NZ_CP079216.1, on the reverse strand, counting down.
GTTCGTGATCGAGGTCGACGCCGACGGCAAGGGCGTCGTCAAGGTGGCGCAGTACAACGTGAAGGCCACCGGCCACGTGGCCAAGCTCCGCCGCGAGCTCGGTGTCTGACTCCTACCTCACCATCGATGCCGCCCCGGGAGGCGGGGTGGACGTCGAGCTGGAGATCAGGCGGTCCCGGTTCCTGACGCATATGCGGCGCGTCATCTCCGAGGAGGACGCGCGCGCCGTCATCGAAGGGCGGCGGTCCACCTACTTCGACGCCCGCCACCACTGCTCCGCCTTCGTGCTGGGCCCGGACGGGCGCACGGCCCACAGTTCGGACGACGGCGAGCCCGCCGGCACCGCCGGTGTGCCGATGCTGACGGCCCTGAACCGGGTCGGGCTGACGGACGTCGTCGCGGTCGTCACGCGCTACTTCGGCGGCATCAAGCTTGGCGCGGGCGGCCTGGTGCGGGCGTACACGGACGCCGTCGCGCAGGCCGTCGAGGCGGCGGGCACCCGAACGGTCCACCTGTCCACGCTGCTGCGGATCGACGCAGACTTCGCCTCCGCGGGTCAGGTCGAGGACCAGCTGCGCGGCCTGACGCTGCCCTCCGGGGCTCCCGTCACCGTCGACTCGGTCGACTGGACGGACCGCGCGCACATCAGTGTGGCCGTGCCCGCCGGATCCGTCGACGAGCTGCGCGTCGCGCTGGCCACGCTGTCCGCGGGGGCCCTGACCGCCGAGGAGACCGGCTCCCGCTGGGTCGGCTGAGTCAGCGACCCACCACGAAGCCGCCGTCGAGACCGTACGCGCGGTCACCGAACAGGCGCCTGCAGTTCGCAGCCTCGGCCTCCGCGGTGAACCACTCCTCATCCGCGGGGGCTGGGGCTTCCGTCGTCTTCTCCGTGTTCACTGCACTCATGTCTCCATGCTCCGCCGAGCGGAGTAGAATCGCAAAGAAACTTGCCGAACCGGCAAGACGGCGACGGAAGGAGATCCACGATGCTGGAGGAACTCGCACACGTCGGCACACGGCTACGCTCCGTGCGGAAGTCGCGGGGCTGGACCCTGGACGACCTGGCGGACAGGTCGGGGGTCTCGGCGAGCACGCTCTCGAGGCTCGAATCAGGGAAACGCCAGGCCAGCCTCGAGTTGCTGATCCCCATCACCCGACAGCTCGGCATCAAGGTCGACGACCTCATCGCCCAGGACACCCCCGACCCCCGCGTCCGACGACCCGTTATCCGCCGCGACGGCGTGCTCATCGTGCCGTTGTCCCCGGAGTCGTCGGCCGTCCACACCTACAAGATCACCTTCCCACCCGACGGGGAACTGCCGGAACTCCGCACGCACGAGGGCTCCGAGTGGATCTACGTGCTGTCGGGACGGCTCCGCCTGCGCCTCGGCGACCAGGACCTCATCCTCACCCGCGGCGAGGCGGCGGAGTACGACACGCGCATCCCGCACGCGGCGTCGGCGGCCGGGAACAGGCCGGCGCAGGTGATCAGCATCTTCAACGACGAGGGCGCACGCATGCACGTGCGACTGTCGGCCCATCAGGATTAGTTGGCCTTCTGCGCCTGAGCGGGGCACGCAGCTCAGACGAGACCTGCCAGCGTTAGCGCCGCGCTTCATGAAGACAACGGCTTGGCAAGGGCACCGGCTATCTGATCGACCAAACAGCATCGACAGCAAGCACCGCTAGCAACTTCGCCCTAAGTGCGATATCCCTCACCTGGACCTCACTCTTTTCATTGTCGTCAATCCATTTCGATAGCTGATCATCCTTCCAAAGAACGAACCGATTTAGGCCAGCTCGCTTTGCGGCGAGATCACCATCACCCAGATCATTGTTCGCAGCATCAGTCAACAATGCTAGATTTCCGATTGAGTACTCCGGACTTTCTACTTCAGCAGAAGCGAGCTTCTGAGGGCGGATATGCTCAATGGTCCACACACTCAAGTCTTGCCCCAATGGCAACGTCTTATGATGCTGGGCGAGACGCAGCAGGACATAGGAGAGAAATTGCTTACGCGAGCGGCGCTTCTGAGCGTTGTTCAGTCGAACCTTAGGCGCGTAGAACAACTGCTCAAACGACGCTCGGGCTTCCTCAGGCGACGGGAGACTTCCCTCAAGCTTCTCCTGGAACGACTTGATGGCACCCTGCACCGCTTGGCGAGACGAGGCCTCCTCAAGCTCGACTGCGAATCTGTTGTAGCGTCCCCGAGTACCCCCAGTGGACCCACTGTTCGTCAGCGCCGTAAACTGAAAGTGAAAGCTCTCGATAGCGCGGCACGCTGCAATAACGTCCTGCTTTCGCATCAAGCCACTCTTCTCATACTTCCGGACCACTGCAAGGATGGCCGAGTTGGCCACGGAGACATTAAAGAGGGCCAACGCACGAATTGCTTCAACAACTTCGGGAATGCGCAAGGCGCTCTTTGGATCCAGCGCCTGTTTGTCAATGACGAGGCCAACATCATCGAGGTACTGGTAGACAATCGAGTCAAACTCCAACTCTCCGAGGTACTCAAGGTGCCGCTGCGCTGATCCATCGACGAACTCATGGATCTTCTTGTAGAGTTCAGCCTCAGTTACCGCTGGGCGGCGCGAGTTCCACGACTGCCACATGAACTGATCGACATTCACAGTCGACCCATCTTCACCCTGCACTCGATCAGTCAGTTGCTCCCACCGTCTTGAGACGGTCTCCCTGTCCTCCACTTTCGTGGCACTACCTCGCACAAGCAGGTTCTTAACAAGGTCAGCCAGCCGAAGATCAGCCCCTCGCGTATTGAGCGTCTCAAAGATAAGGAACCCGTCTTCCTCAGAGGTCAGTTCCACTTGAATAAGTCGCGCCTTTAGTACATTATCCCGAAGTCCCTGAAGCGTCTTGATGACCTCAGCTAACGAGTTACTATCGACCGCCTCCTGCACCCGGCGCTCAAAGTACTCACGCGCAACACCAATCTGTCGCGCACTACCATTCCATCTCTTGTGCGAAGGGATCGCACTGGGGTTCAGAACCACCTCCTGAAAATTCGGTTCATGACGGGTGAGGACTGGGTGTTGGACCCCGCGGTCATCCTCAATCATGAGATACTTTTGCGTTCGCTCAGCCTGCGCTCTCGCCTGAGAACGCAAGTCTCCCGAACCAATACCATCTTCACTTTCAACAGCAGCAAGAAATGCATCTCGAATGACCGACAGCATGATCGCACTTGTTGTCAAGCGTTGCTGACCATCGATGATCGAATAAGTGTTATTGAACAACTCCCGGGACTCACTCTCCCACGTCACGGTAGACCCAAAGAAGAAGTCTCCCCGCGCCAGAACCACGTCGGCCCAGTAGTCATCCAACTCGTCAATATCCCAACTGTAGGGACGTTGGAAGTTTGGAACGACATACAGACAAGAGACAAAGCACTCCCGGATTGTTCGCGTGGTCGATTTGATCGGGATAGCATCTGAGGTAACTGACGACAAAGTTCTGCTCCTAGCCGCGGTAGACTTACAAAGTATTATGCCAGACAACACCCCGCGCACATCTAGCATCAAGTCGACCCCCGCAAGCGGGGCCCGAAGGAGCTGACCGGGATGGTCGACCTAAGTCGCGATAGCACCGGGAAGACGCGGGCCAGGCTGCTGGATCTGGTGCCTGGCCGATCCGGGAAGGCCTACGCGACCTGGCTCGATGAACGCGGCGACAGCTTCCGCAAGAACGTGCGGCGCCGCGTTGGATCCGTTCGCCGGGTACAAGACCGCGATCGACGACAAACTCGGGGATGCCACCGCGGTGCTGGACGCGCTCCACGTCGTGAAACTCGGCACCGCCGCCATCGACGAGGTCCGCCGCCGCGTCCAGCAGGACACCCTCGGACATCGCGGCCGGACCCGCGACCGCTTTACGGGATCCAGACCATCCTCCGCGCCGGATGGGAGAACCTCACCGACAAGCAGCGGATCCGGCTGACTGCGGGGATCGAGGCCGATCCCGCGCACGACGAGGTGTTCATCGCATGGCAGTGCGCCCAGCAGCCGCGCTCCGCCTCCACCAGAAGGACCTCGCCGAGGGGCGGCGAATCGCGGAGAAGGTCGTCGACACGTTCCACACCTGCCCGATCCCCGAGATCGCCCGCCTCATCCGCACCCTGCGCCGCTGACGCTCAGCATTTCTGGCTTACTTCATCACCGGGCCCGCGAACAACGGCGGCACCGAGGCCGTGAACGGGATCATCGAGCTCCACCGACGCCTCACGAGAGGATTCCGCAACCGGCACAACTACCGGCTCCGCATGCTCCTCGCCGCCGGTGGGCTCACCCCAGACCCCCACCGGATGTCCGAAGAGCCAGTGAAGGGGGCACCCCGACTGGGCGCGTGCGACCGTCACGACCGCCTGGCAGACGTCGAATACCGTTACGACCTGCGCCGCATACTCGAGGCGCTTGTAGATGATGTCTTGACTGCAAGCAGACACACCAGCGGCCCGACTAGGGCTGCGATCCACCGCTAACCGCAGTCGAGACCGTCCGCCCAGGCAGCAGACGTGTCGCACGAGAGGATCACGCACAAGGAGGCAGCCACTCAGTGGCGGCTTCACACCTTGTCAACGCGGTTTCAACGAGTGCCGACGAAGGGACTTGAACCCTCACGCCCGAAGGCACAGGAACCTAAATCCTGCGCGTATACCAATTTCGCCACGTCGGCTCGAAGCGCGCCTAGTCTAGGGCACCGCGCGCGGGGGCGCCGAGCGCGAACCGCTCGACTACCGCGTACTCGCGACCCCGCTGCAGCGATTCGATGAGGCACAGCTCGTCGGCCCGCCACGCCCATCGCGGGAACGAGCCGAGCACCTCCAGCCACCGTGTCGCGTTGAATCCGTGACTGGTGCGGGCCAGGGTCAGATGGCCGACGAAGCGGGCCCCGTCGACCTCGATGCCCGCCCTGGACCCCGCGCGTCGGCACCCGGCCGACAGCGCGGCCAGCTGGTCGTGCCCCGGCCCGACGGCGAGCGCGAGCACCTTCGCCCGGTCGGGTGAGGGGAACGCGACTCCCCCGCTGAGACCGACGTCGAAGGGAGCCGCGTGGGACGCGGCGACCGCCAGATGCTCGACGAGGCTCTCGACGCGCCACAGGTCGACGTCGCCCATGAACGAGGTGGTCACGTGCCAGCCGACGGGCCGGGTCCAGCGCAGCCGCTCGTCGGAGTCGCGGCGCGGCTCCAGCAGGCCGTCGAGATCGCCGACGACCTCGTCGGGCGGCAGCAGGGCCGTGAACATACGTGCTCCCATGCCGTCCACCCTAACCTCAGCCCGATGACACCCCTGGTCAATAGGGTCGGGTCCACGACGAAAGGACGACCATGCTGACAGTCAGCCCCTACATCATCCTCCGAGGCAAGGCGAAGCCGGCCATCATGTTCTACCAGTCGGTCTTCGGCGGCGAACTCGCGATCACGATGCAGTCCGAGTACAACCCCGACCCGGCGGTCGCAGACCTGGTGATGCACGGCCAGCTCACCACCGACACCTTCACCCTGATGGTCTCGGACGACCCGCGCAGCGGCGAGGAGCTCCCCTCCGGCAACATCCAGATCTGCGTCTGGGGCGACGACCTCGAGACGGCGCGGGCCTGGTTCACAGCGCTGAGCGACGGCGCGGACGTCACCACCCCCTTCGCGCCCCAGATGTGGGGCGACCACTACGGCGACCTGACCGACAAGTTCGGCGTCTCGTGGAGCGTGGACGCCGGCACGCCCAGCTGATTTAACATTCAACTGACGACGGAGTACCGTGGAGGCGAGACCTTCCGAAGGAGCACCATGACCGCCACGGACATCCGCAACGAGACCAGCGTTCCCGTCAGCAGCCCCCTCGCCCACCGGTGGAGCCCTCGCTCGCTCGACGGCGCCCACGTCCTGAGCGCCGAGGACCTCACCGCGCTGGGCGAGGCGGCCCGCTGGGCGCCGTCCGCCATGAACCTGCAGCCGACGCGCTTCATCGTCGCCCGCCGCGGCACCGACACGTTCGCCAAGATCGCCGAGAGCCTCGCCGGGTTCAACCAGGTGTGGGCGCCGCGCGCCTCGGCCCTCGTCGTGGCGCTGGCGGAGACCGAGCGCGACGGCCGCCCGGTCCGCTGGGCCGAGTACGACCTTGGCCAGGCGGTCGCACACCTGACCATCGAGGCCGCCGACCGCGGGCTCGTCACCCACCAGATGGGCGGGTTCGACGTCGACCAGCTGCGCTCCGTCTTCCGCATCGACGCCGCGTTGACCCCCGTCACCGTCATCGCCGTCGGGCGCTACGACCCGGCCGCCGACATCGACGAGGCCGTCCGCGAGCGCGACCTCGAGCCCCGCACGCGTCGCGACCTGGACGACCTCACGCTCATCCTCGACATCTGATACCCCACGACCCCGAGGGCCCGGAGCTTCACGCCCCGGGCCTTCGCCGTGCCCACACAACCCTGATTGTCTCGATTTCATAACGCGTGAGAGCGCTCTCTTGACATGGGTCGCCGATCGACTCTACGTTCATCACAACCCGGGGAATCGCAACGAAGCCTCCGGAACCGCCGACAGAGAGAGCGCTCTCAAAGTCGGCCAACACAAGGGAGTGAACGTGTCCAACCACCGCTCACGGCTCCTGGCAGGTCTCGCCAGCGCCGTCTCAATCACACTGCTGGCGACGGCGTGCTCCGGCACGACCACCGACGGCAGCACGAGTGCCGCCACCGGGTCGGCATCCGCCGAGTCCACCGAGCCCATCGAGCTGACCGTCACGACGTTCGGCACCATGGGGCTCGACGACCTCTACGCGAAGTACGAGGCCGACCACCCGAACATCACCATCAAGGCCAACAACATCGACACCGGCGGCAACGCGCTGACCGACTGGCAGACCAAGCAGGCCGCCGGTTCCGGGCTCCCCGATGTGCAGGCGGTCGAGGAGGGCTGGCTGAGCAAGGTCATGCAGGTCTCCGACTCGTTCACCGACCTGCGCGACTACGGCGCCGACGACATCAAGGGCAACTGGGTCGACTGGAAGATCGCCCAGGCCACCGACAGCAACGGCCGCATCATCGGCTACGGCACCGACATCGGCCCCCAGGGCGTCTGCTACAACTCGAAGCTGCTCGAGGAGGCCGGCATGGCCTCCGACCGCGACGGCTTCGCCGAGCTGCTCGGCGGCGACAGCGCATCCTGGGAGACGTTCTTCGAGGTCGGTCGCCAGTACCACGAGAAGACCGGCAAGGCGTGGTACGACCAGTCCGGCTTCGTGTGGAACTCCATGGTCAACCAGCTCGACGAGGGCTACTACAAGGCTGACGGGACGCTCAACGTCAAGGACAATGAAGAGCTCAAGTCCCGCTGGCTGATGCTGGCCGACGCTGCGGCCGACGGCCTGTCCAGCGCCCAGACCCAGTGGGACTGGGGCGGCGGCAAGGCCTTCGTCGACGGCTCGTTCGCGACGTTCGTGTGCCCCGGCTGGATGCTGGGCGTCGTCAAGGGCCAGGTCGAGGCGGGCGGCGGCGACGCCGACTCCGGCTGGGACTTCGCCGATGTCTTCCCGGGCGGCGCGTCCAACTGGGGCGGCTCGTTCCTGACGGTCCCCACGACCTCTGAGCACCCGAAGGAGGCCGCCGAGCTGGCGGCCTGGCTGACCGACGCGCAGCAGCAGGTCTCGGCCTTCCAGGCGGCCGGTGCGTTCCCCAGCAACCTCGAGGCGCAGAAGGACCCCGGCGTGACGGGCCCCTCCGAACTGACGGAGTTCTTCAACGACGCGCCGATCGGCGAGATCCTCGCCAAGCGCGCCGAGGGCGTCAAGGCCCAGTACAAGGGCCCCGATGACTCGGTCATCCAGGAGCAGGTCTTCGGCCCCAGCGTCCAGGAGATCGACTCGGGCAAGGCTGACGGCCCCACCTCGTGGGACAACGCCCTGAAGCTGCTCGACACTGTCGTCGCCAGCTGACGCACTGACGCACACCACACCATAGAAGGGCGCGACGCATGCACTCGACCACGGCCAGACAGACCCGTCCGGGGCTGACCTTCCGCCAGCGGCTCAGCCGCTGGGACGTGAAGTACTCCCCCTACGCGTACGTCGCGCCCTTCTTCATCCTGTTCGGGCTGATCGGCCTGTTCCCGTTGGTCTACACCTTCGTGGTGTCGCTCAACAACTGGAACCTGCTGACCGGTCCCGGCGACTGGGTCGGGCTCGCGAACTTCACGCGCGAACTCTCCGACCCGCTGTTCTGGAACTCCATCTTCAACACCTTCAGCATCTTCCTGCTGAGCTCGGTGCCCCAGATCATCACGGCCCTGGCGCTCGCGGCGATCCTCGACCAGAACCTCCGTGCAAAGACGTTCTGGCGGCTGTCGATCCTGATCCCCTACGTCGTCACCCCCGTGGCGGTGACGCTGATCTTCTCCAACATCTTCGGCGAGAAGTACGGCCTGGTGAACAACATCCTGCAGTCCTTCGGCCTCGATCCGGTGATGTGGAAGACGGAGACGCTGCCCAGCCACCTGGCCATCGCCACCATGGTCAACTGGCGCTGGACCGGCTACAACGCGCTGATCCTGCTCGCCGCGATGCAGGCCGTGCCGCGCGACATCTACGAGTCCGCGGCGATCGACGGGGCCGGCGCCGTGCGCAGGTTCTTCTCCATCACGGTTCCCAGCATCCGCCCGACGATCATCTTCGTCATCATCACCGCCACCATCGGCGGCCTGCAGATCTTCACCGAGCCGAAGCTCTTCAACGCGACAAGCTCGGTGCCGGGCGGCCCGCAGCGGCAGTACCAGACGACGGTGCTCTACCTGTGGGACCTCGCCTTCAACCGACAGCAGTTCGGCCGGGCGGCCGCCGTCGCCTGGCTGTTGTTCCTCCTCATCGTGGCCATCGGCATCCTCAACTTCATGCTGTCGCGCACCATCGCGAGCGCGGAGTCACGGGCCGGCCGCACCCGCCGGTCCAGAAAGGCACTGTCATGAGCGCGACCCGCAAGCCGAACCGGGGCGTCGGTGACCTGTCCCGCCCCCGCTGGTTCGTCTACGCCCTGATCTCCGCCTTCTTCATCGGCGGCACGTACCCGTTGTACTGGTCCTTCGTGATCGGCTCCAGCGACAAGTCGGCGCTCACCAGCACCTGGCCGCCGCTGCTGCCGGGGGGCCAGTTCTGGGCCAACGCGCAGGAGGTCTTCGCCACCGTCGACTTCTGGAAGGCGCTGACGAACTCGATCATCGTGTCGTCGGTCATCACATGCTCGGTCGTCATCTTCTCGACGCTCGCCGGCTACGCGTTCGCCAAGCTGCGGTTCCGCGGCCGCGACGGGCTCATGATCGCCGTGATCGCGACGATGGCGGTGCCGACGCAGCTCGGCATCATCCCACTGTTCATGCTCATGAAGCAGTTCGGCTGGACGGGCACGCTGGGAGCTGTGATCGTCCCGACGCTCGTGACGGCGTTCGGCGTCTTCTTCATGCGGCAGTACCTGGTCGACGTCATCCCCGACGAGCTGATCGAGGCCGCCCGCGTCGACGGCGCCTCCATGCTCCGCACGTTCGTCAACGTCGGGCTCCCCGCGGCCCGGCCCGCGATGGCGATCCTCGCCCTGTTCACATTCATGACCGCCTGGACCGACTACCTGTGGCCGCTGCTGGTCGTGCCGCAGAACCCGACGCTCCAGGTCGCGCTCAGCCAGCTGCAGTCCGCGCGCTACGTGGACTACTCCGTCGTCCTCAACGGCGCGGTGCTGGCCACGCTCCCCCTCCTCCTCCTGTTCGTCGTGGCGGGCAAGCATCTCGTGTCCGGCATCATGGCGGGTGCCGTCAAGGGGTGAGATGACTATGCTCCTCGCATGGCTGACAAGGCAGAGGCGGTGAGGCGCGGCATCCCGACTCTCGAGGAGGTGGCGACACGCGCCGGGGTATCACGCGCGACGGTGTCGCGCGTGGTCAACGGCCACCCCACCGTGCGGCCCGAAGCAGTCGAGAGCGTCAACCGGGCCATCGACGAGTTGGGCTACGTCCCGAACCGCGCCGCGCGCTCCCTGGCGAGCAACCGGACGCAGGCCATCGCGCTTGTCGTCCCCGAGACCGCGGCACGCATCTTCGCCGACCCGTTCTTCGCGTCGGTGGTCCAGGGCGTCGCAACCACGCTCAACGACACGGACTACACGCTGACGATGCTGATCGGCTCCGAGAACAACGCCGCGAAGACCCGGCGCTACCTGCTCGGCGGCAACGTCGACGGGGCCATCGTCATCTCTCACCACACGGGTGACCACTCCTACAAGGACCTCGGCCAGGTGCTGCCCGTCGTGTTCGGCGGCCGCCCACTGGGCGACTCCCCCGGCGCGGTGGTGGTCGACGTCGACAACGTCGACGGGGCGTCCAGGGCCGTGACGCACCTGATCGGGCGCGGCTGCCGCCACATCGCCGCCATCTCGGGCCCGCAGGACATGCGGCCCGGCGTCGACCGCCGGCTCGGCTGGCAGGAGGCGCTCCTGATGGCGGGCCTGACGCCCGGACCCGAGGTCGTCGGCGACTTCTCCACGGAGTCCGGCCTGGCCGCTGCCCGACGGCTGCTCGAGCTCGACCCGACGGTTGACGGGCTGTTCGCGGCCAACGACCAGATGGCCATGGGCGCGCTGCAGGCGCTGCGCGAGGCGGGGCTGCACGTGCCCGACGACGTCGCGGTGGTCGGGTACGACGACTCGTTCTTCAGCAGCACCATCGAGCCACCGCTGACCACCATGCGGCAGCCGATGATCGCGATGGGCTCGGAGCTGGCGACCACCCTGGTCGCGCTGATCGAGGGCCGCCCCGTCGACCCGGTGACGCTGCTGCGCGCCAAGCTCGTGGTGCGCGCCTCCGCCTGAACGGCTACTCGTCCTCGTCCTCGGCGACGGCTCGGGCAAGCGGGTCGATCCCCGCGGGGTGCAGCGCCGGATCTGACTCCGGGAAGGTCCGCACAGGGCCCGGCCCGGTGCGCCTCGTCTCGAAGCGGACCGTGACCCGGCCCAGCCCGGAGCCCCACACCCAGCCCCGGCCCATGTCGTCGTGCACCACGTCGGCCCCCGGGTAGTAGCGCACGCTGCCGCGCACCCCGCTCAGGCCGACCTCGGATGCCTCCGACACTGCGCTCGGGGGCGGCTCCTCGTCGCCGAACAGCCGCTCCTGGGCCGCGAGCGCGAAGCCGCTGACGCCCAGCCCCAGCAGACGCACCCCGGCCCGGACGTCGACCTCCCCCAGGGACGCCAGCCCCGCGGCCGTGATCTCGTCGACCTGGTCCGTCGCCCCGCCGAGGCTCCGGGCGATCGTGCGGGTGCTGAAGTCGGCGAAGCGGACCTTCAGGGTCACGGTCCGGGCGAAGAAGCCGGCCTTGTTGAGCCGGGCGACGACCGAGGCCGCGTCGCGCACGAGGATCGCCTCCAGCTGGGCCCGGTCGGTCAGGTCGACGGCGAACGTGTCCTCCGTCGAGATGGACTTCGGGTCGCGGACGGGCTCGACGCGCCGCGCGTCGCGCCCCCAGGCCAGCTCCGAGAGCCCGGCCCCCGCGGAGGCGCCCAGCTCGCGGATGAGCTCCGCCGGGTCCGCCTCCCGCAGGTCCGCGACGGTGTAGCAGCCGATCGCGATCAAGCGCTGCTCGGTGGCGGGCCCGACGCCGGGGATGGCGCGCACCGGCAGCGGGGCCAGGAAGTCGAGTTCCTCGGCCGGGTCGAGGATGCGGATCCCGTCGGGCTTGCCGGCCTCGCTGGCCAGCTTGGCGAGGAACTTGGCACTGCCGACCCCCACGGACGCGGTCAGCCCCTCCGTCCGCTCCGTCAGCTCGGCCCGCAGCCACTCGACCCGCTCGACCAGCTCGTCGTCCGGCCACCCGGACGGCTCGAGGTCCACGAAGGCCTCGTCAAGGCTCAGCGGCTCGACCAGCGGCGAGACCTCGCGCAGGAGTCCCATCACGATGCGCGACGACTCGCGGTAGGCGTCGAACCGGCCGCCGAGGAAGGCCGCGCGCGGGGCGCGGCGCCTGGCTTCGGAGCCCGACATCGCCGATCGCACGCCGAACGCCCGGGCCTCGTAGGAAGCGGTCGCGACGACGCCGCGGGGTCCGGCTCCGCCGACGACGACGGCCTTCCCGCGCAGCGAGGGCTTGTCGCGCTGCTCGACGGCGGCGAAGAACGCGTCGAGGTCGAGGTGCAGGATCCGGCGGGGCATGGCACGGCCACACTACCCAGCCGCGGCCGCCCAGCCCGCCGCGCGCCCCGAGAAGATGCAGCCGCCGAGGAAGGTCCCCTCCAGCGCGCCCTGCCCGTGCACACCGCCGCCGCCGAAGCCGGCCGCCTCCCCCGCCGCGAACAGCCCGCCGACGGCGGCACCGTCGGCGCGCAGGACGCGCGAGTCGAGGTCGGTGAGGATGCCGCCGAGGGCCTTGCGCGACAGGATGTTGAGCCGCACCGCGATGAGCGGGCCATGCGCCGGGTCGAGGATCCGGTGCGGCGGCGCCACGCGGATGAGCCGGTCCGTGCGGGAGCGACGCGCGTTGTGGATCATCATGACGCCGATGTCCTTGCTGAACGGGTTAGCCACCTCGCGGTCGCGGGCGACGATCTGCGCCTCGAGCGCCGCCGGGTCGAGCGGCGTCGCGCGCGAGATCGCGTTCATGCCGGCCACCAGTTGCGGCAGCGTGTCGGCCACGACGAAGTCCTCGCCGCGCTCCTTGAACCGCTCGACGGGCCCGGGCGCGCCCTTGGCGAGCCGGGAGCGGACCAGCAGGCCGAGGTCCCGGCCGGTGATGTCGGGGTTCTGCTCCGAGCCGGACAGCGCGAACTCCTTCTCGATGATCGTCTGGGTCAGGACGAACCAGGAGTGGTCGAATCCGGTGGCCAGGATCTGCCGCATCGCGCCGAGCGTGTCGGCCCCGGGCACCCCGGACTGCCCCGCCAGCCGCCGGCCGGTCGCGTCGAACCACATCGACGACGGTCCGGGCAGGATCCGGATCCCGTGGTGCGGCCAGACGGGGTTCCAGTCGTGGATCCCCTCGGTGTAGGCCCAGAGCCGGTCGCGGTTGACGACGCTCGCGCCCGCCCGCTCCGCGACGCCGATCAAGCGGCCGTCGACGTGCGCGGGTACGCCGGAGATGAGGTGACGCGGCGCGGGGCCGAGCCGGTCCACGGGCCAGGCCTCGCGCATCGCGTCGAGGTCTCCGCCGATGCCGCCGGAGGTGACGACCACCGCGGCTCCCCTGGCCTCGAACTCGCCGACCACCTCGCGCGACGAGGCGACGGCCCTGGGCGCCGGGTCGTCGGCCAGCACCGAGCCCCGCACCCCGACGACGTCGGTCCCCTCGGTCAGCAGCGCGTCGACCCGGTGCCGGAAGGCGAACTTCACGAGCCCCCCACGCTCGGCCTCCAGCACAGGGGCGGCGAAGATCTCGACGACGCGCGGCCCGGTACCCCAGGTCAGGTGGAAGCGGGGCACCGAGTTGCCGTGGCCCGTCGCGGAGCCGTCGCCGCGCTCGGCCCAGCCGACGAAGGGCAGCGCGCGCCAGCCGAGCCCGTGGAGGTAGTCCCGCTTGCCGCCCGCGGCCCAGTCGACGTAGGCCTCGGCCCACCGTCGGCCCCACCCGTCGCCGTCGCCGAAGCGGGCGGTGCCCTGCCAGTCCTGCCAGGCCAGCTCGGGCGAGTCCCGGATCCCCATCCTGCGCTGCTCGGGGCTGTCGACGAGGAACAGCCCACCCAGCGACCAGAAGGCCTGGCCACCGAGGTTGGCGCGCGACTCCTGCTCGATCACCAGGACCCGGCGGCCGGCCCTGGTCAGCTCATAGGTGGCGACCAGGCCGGCGAGCCCGGCCCCTACGACGACAGCGTCTGCATGGAAGTCCATGACGCCGCATCGTAGGGGCCCGACGGCCCCTCGAGGGCGCAGCTCAGCCGGTGGCTTCCCCCGATGACCCGGCGGCGGCTCCCGTCGGGCAGCGCCAGGGTGGCGGGCACCCCGTCGGGCAGGGCGACGTCGAGGTCGAACGTCTCCCCCGCCGTCGACCACGCGACGGTGACGGGGCCGGCGGGCGTGCGGCGGGTGGCCCGCACCCGGTCGAGGCCCGGGCCGGGGCGCGGCTGGATCAGGACCTCGGCGAAGCCCGGCCGCGCGGGCCTGATCCCTGCGACGGCGCCGTACAGCCAGCCGGCGACGGCGCCCAGCGCGTAGTGGTTGAAGCTCGTCATGTCGCCGGGGTTGATGGAGCCGTCGGGCAGCATCGAGTCCCAGCGCTCCCAGATCGTGGTCGCGCCCATCTTGACCGGATACAGCCAGGAGGGGCAGCCCGTCTGCAGCAGCAGCCGGTAGGCGTCGTCGACGTGGCCGTGCTCGGACAGCGCCCACGTCACGTAGGGCGTCCCCGCGAACCCCGTGGTGACGACGTGCCCGCGCTCCCTCACCAGCTCGGCGAGGCGGTCGGCTGCCCAGACGCAGTCCGCGTCGTCCAGCAGGCCGAAGCAGATGGCGATGGCGTAGACGGTGGCGCAGTCGGAGGCGATGCGGCCGCCGCCGACGTAGGCATCGTTGAAGGCGCGGCGGAGCCGGCCGGCCAGCGCCGTCCACCGCGCCGCGTCGGCCTCGCGGCCCAGGATGTCCGCGGCCTCGGCGACGAACGCCGCCGAGCGGTGGAAGGCCGCCGTGGCGACCACGCCGGGGTCCGCCTTGGCGGCCCACGGCTGGTCCGGCGGCGCGTCCGGGTCGAGCCAGTCCGCGAGCTGCATGCCCGTGTCCCACAGGCCCGACGGCGACAGCAGCGGCTCGATCGACTCGAGGTAGGCGACCATGCCGGGATAGTGGTCGCCGAGCCTGCCCCAGTCCCCGTAGGCCTCCCACAGCGCCTTCGGCACCCACACCGCGGCGTCCCCCCAGACCGCCTGGGAGTGGACGTCGCGGAACATGGCGTCGGCGGCGTAGTGGCCGTACTTCAGCACGTCCGGCACGACGACGGGCACGGCGGGCGGGTCGTGGTGGACCGTCTCCGCTGCCAGGTCGAGCAGCCAGGAATGCAGGAAGTCCGCGACGTCGAACTGTGCGGCCGCCGTCTCGGCGAACACCGCGATGTCGCCGGTCCAACCCAGCCTCTCGTCGCGCTGCGGGCAGTCGGTCGGCACCGAGAGGAAGTTGCCCTTCTGCCCCCAGACGACGTTGCTGACGAGCCGGTTGACCAGCGGATCGGAGCACTCGAAGGACATCGTCGGCGTCATGCCCGAGTGGATCACGACGGCCTCGAGGTCGCCCGGGTCGAACCCGACGGGCAGGCCGTCGACCTGCGCGTAGCGGAAGCCGTGGAAGGTGAAGGTCGGCTCGAAGACGTCGTCACCGCCCGACAGGGTGTAGCGGTCGGTGGCCGCGGCCCCGCGCAGTGGCCGCGTGCCGAGCTCGCCACGTTCGAGCACCTCGGCGTGCGAGACCGTGACGACGGCCCCCTCCTCGCCGCGTACCCGCAGCCGGATCCAGCCCACCAGGTTCTGGCCGAAGTCGACGAGCGTCCGACCCGACGGTGACGTCCAGATGCGCCTCGGGGACAGCACCTCGTGCCGGCGGATGGCCGGGGCAGCCTGCGCAACCAGCGTGCAGCGGTCCAGGTCCGAGATGCGGACTGGGAGCGCCCGGCCGCCGCCGATGCGCGCGTCGACGCTCTGCCCGTTGTAGAACGAGTTCGCGGTGATCTCACAGGTGTCGGCCGCCCAGCCGGGTCCAGTGGTCAGGCGCTGCCGCGTCCCGTTGGCATACGTGATCTCGAGGGCCGCGAGCAGGCCGATCTCCTCGCCGTAGTTCGCGGAGAGCCCCTCGAAGCCGTAGTCGCCGCGATACCAGCCGTTGCCCACCCTCGCCTCCAGGACGTGCGCGTCGCCGTCGGCGAGCAGCGCCGTCACGTCGAACCGCTGCACCTGGAGCCGCCACTCGTAGGCCGTCCAGCCCGGGTTCAGGACGTCCCGCGTGACGGGCCGCCCGTCGACCGTCAGCTCGTAGACGCCGTGCGCGGTGGCGTGGATCACGGCGGAGACGACCTCGGCGGCCGGCCGGTCGAGGGTCACGACGGTGGCGAACCGGAGCACCTCGCCCCGCTGGGCGTCTGCGGTGATGAAGGCCGCGTCGGCCAGCGCCGACCGCGCCCCCTCGTCCGGAGTCATCTCGTCGCGCCGATCAGCGCGCCGATCCCGGCCCCGTTGCTCCGGGCCACCTCGCCCAGCCAGTGGGCCGACGGCTTGGGGGTGCGTCGCTGCGTCGTGCGGTCGACGGCGATGAGCCCGAACTTCGGCGCGTAGCCGAAGATCCATTCGTAGTTGTCGAACGCGGTCCAGGCGATGTAGCCGCGGACGTCGACGCCGTCGCGGATGGCCTCGGCGAGCCCCTCGAGTGCCCCCTCGAGAAATCCGACCCGCTGCGCATCGTCGTCGGTGGCCAGCCCGTTCTCGGTGACGACGACAGGGACCGCCGCCACGTCCCATGCCTCGCGGACGGCCGCGGCCAGGCCCGCCGGGTAGATCTCCTCGCCCTGCGAGTTCACCGGCATGCCGGGCTCGGCGCCCAGGAGACCGTCGGCGCCGAAGACGTGCCGGCCATAGTTCTGGATGCCGACGAAGTCGTCGTCCCGGGAGATCTCCAGGAAGCGGACGTTGACCGCCGCGCGCACCCGCTCGGCGTATGCCTCCCCGCCCGGCGCGGCCTGCACGTCGGTGTTGGCGAGCGTCCAGCCGACAGGCAGGTCGGGCCGGACGGACTTGATGGCCTCGGTGGCTGCCCGGTGCGCGGCGACCTTGATGGCGAATCCCGTCGGGGTGGCGTTGAACTGGAACGGCGCGATCCGCGCGGGATCGATCCCGAGCTCCGCCGCCGCGTTGGCCCACACCGGGATTTCCGCCCTCGCCTCGGGCGGCTCGCCGGTGATGCCGAGCTCGGCCAGCAGATAGGGCAGGTTCGGCTCGTTGAGGGTGCAGGCCATGTCGATGAGATCCCCCAGGTGCTCCATCGCGACGGCGCAGTAGCGGGCGAACCGGGCCGGGGTCTCCGGGTCCTCCCAGCCACCGGCGGCCAGCAGCCAGCGGGGGCTGGAGAAGTGGTGGAAGGTCACGACGGGCCTCAGCCCGTGCGCGTGACACTGCTCGAGCATCCTCCGGTAGTGGTCGAGCTCCGCCACGGAGTACTCGCCGGGGGCGGGCTCGATGCGGGCCCACTCGAGCGAGAAGCGGTAGGTGTCGAAGCCGAGCGAGGCGATCAGCGCGATGTCCTCGGCGTAGCGGTGGTAGTGGTCGAGCGCGTCGCCGGAGGGTTCGGCGAAGATCGTGCCGGGCACGTGCTCGAGCAGCCACAGGTCGGAGTTGGTGTTGTTGCCCTCCACCTGGTGCGCCGCGCTCGCGACGCCCCAGAAGAAGCCCTCGGGAAACGATGTCGTCATGTTCTGGTCCTTGTCCGTGTGATTCAGGAGCATCAGCGCACTCCCTTGACCTTCAGCACCGCGAGGGCGCCCAGCGCGCACAGCGCCGCGCAGAGCCCCCACAGCAGGAGGTAGTTGTGGCCGCCGCCGATCGCCAGCACCGCGGGGGCGACGAGCGGGACGATGATGGCCGGGATCGACAGGGCGAGCTGGAAGACGCCCATGTCCTTGCCGGCGTCCCTGGCGTCGGGCAGCACGGCGGCGCACAGCACGAGGTCGACGGTCAGGTACATGGCCTGGCCGACGGCGAACAGCAGCCACGCGACGATGAACTGCGCGAACGTGGTGGCGGTGCCGGCGATGACCAGTGCGGCGGCCATGAAGAGCGCCGCTGCGACGACGAACGGCTTGCGCCGGCCGAGCTTGTCGGAAAGCCAGCCGGAGGCGGTGAAGAAGACGACGCTGACGGGAGCCGACAGCAGGCTCAGCAGCCCGGCGTTGGCGCCGGCCTGGGCGATCTCGAGGCCGAGCCCGTCCATCATGAAGTAGATGAAGTACGTGAACAGGCCCGTCATCGCGACGCCGGCGAGGAAGCGCGACAGCCAGACCCAGCCGAAGTCGGGGTGCTTGCGGGGGTTGACGATCAGCCCGGAGAACAGCGACGCGAGCTTCAGCGGGGGCACGTCCTCACGGCTCTTTGCGGGGTCGCGGTAGCCGATCAGCAGCGGGAGGCTGCAGACGATGGCGAGCAGAACCGGGGCCGTCATGAGGAAGAACGGCATCCCGACGAGGGCCGCTGCGAGGTAGGAGCCGGCCGACATGGCGAGCGCGCCGAACATGCCCATCATGCCCATGACCTTGCCGCGCATGTTGTCCGGCACGCCCTCCACCGTGATGACGGAGTAGGAGCTGAAGCCGACCTGGGCGCAGGTGATGCCGATCACATAGGCGCCGACGATGAGCGGGACGACCGTGGTGGTGCCGATGACGGCCATGGCCACCAGCGCGATGGCGAGCATGCCGACGATCCAGGGCCGCCGTCGCCCGAAGCGTCCGACGGTGCGGTCGGACAGGGCGCCGCCCAGCGGGACGCCGACGAGCTGGAGCAGCGCGCCGAACGAGACGGCGAGGCTGAGCGCCGCCTCCTTCCCCTCCGGCGCCACGGACGCGATGCGCAGCGACAGGGCCGTGCTGAGCGTCAGCATCATGATGTACATGCCCGCGGCCGCGATGAGCACGAGCGCGATGGTCCGGCGGTAGTTCTGCGGGTACTCCGGCGGCAGATATCCCGCGGCCGGCTCCGGTGTGGTGGGCGCCTGGTCGTGCGTGGGCACGGCCTCGACGAACAGGGCCTCGTTCGCCTGCACGGCTCCTGCGGCTTCACTCATGGTGTCGTTCCTCTGCGTTGAGGGGAGCTGATGCTCCGAGGTGGTGGTCCCGACGCTTCATCGCCTCCGGTGAACAGGACTCTAGACAAACTTTGACCAGATTGGAATAGGTTTAGCGAGAAAGTTTTACCAACCTGGAAAGTTTCTGTCTGGCGGTGCGCTAGGGTCGAAGCAGGAGGAATCGATGCCAGCTGCCACGACCCGACGCCGCGCCCCCTACGCCAACGGCGAGAAGACCAGGGCGGCCCTCGTCGATGCCGCCTTCGACGTCTTCGCTCAGAAGGGCTACCAGCGGCTGTCCATCCGGCAGATCGCCGAGGAGATCGGCACGAGCCACACCGCTCTGCTGCACCACTTCGGCTCGCGGGAGGCGCTGCTCGAGGCCGTGCTGGCCCGCCGCGAGGAGCGCGAGGGACCGGGGCGCGAGGAGCTCATCCGGGAGAGGGGCCTGCTCGCTTCGGTCCCGGAGATCATGCGGAGCAACGCCGCCGAGCGCGGCGTCATCCTGCTCGATGCGACACTGCAGGCCGAGGCCCTCGACCCCGACCACGCCGCGCACGCCTTCGTCACCGACCGCGAGGAGAGGTTCTTCGCCTCCGTGCGGGCCGCCCTCGAGGCGGAGCTCGAGGCGGGGAGGCTGCGCGACGGGCTGGACCTCGACGTCGTGGCCAGGCTGATCACGTCGCAGGTGGAGGGCATCCAGCTCGCGTGGCTCGCGGACCCGACCGTCGACATGGCCGCGCACCTGGCGGCCCTGATGGACCTGATCCGCCGCTAGCGGGCGAGCTGCTCCCCCGACTCGCGCAGCCAGCGGGCGGCGTCCGCCATGGCCGCGGCGGGAGACCCGGCGAGCGTGGTCAGGGACAGCACCGTCGCGAAGGACGCGGTGTCGGCCTCCTCGGCGACGACCCCTGCGACCAGCGCGACCGGGACGCCGGCCCGGGCGGCGAGGTCCGCGACGTTGGCGGGCACCTTGCCGTGCGCGCTGGAGGCGTCGAACTTCCCCTCGCCCGTGACGACCAGGTCCGCACCGTCGAGGGCGTCCGGCAGGCCGACCATCCGGGCGACCTCCGTCGCGCCGGCGCCCACGTCGGCGCCCCAGAACTGCAGCGCGTAGCCCGTGCCCCCCGCGGCCCCTGCTCCCGGCCGGTCGGGGTCGACCCCGAGCAGGGCGGCGACGCGGGCCAGCAGCAGGTCGGCGATCTGCACCCCGTCGGGGTCGAGGCCCTTCTGCGGCCCGAAGACGTGGGCGGCGCCACGCCGGCCGAGCAGCGGGTTGTCGACATCGCTCAGCACGAGGACGCCGCGCTGCGGCAGCGGGGTCAGCCCGGCCAGGTCGACGGAGGCTAGGTCCTGCAGCCCACGCAGCCCGAGGGCGACGTCGCGCCCGTCGGAGTCCAGGAAGCGGGCGCCCAGCGCGCGCAGCATGCCGGTGCCCGCATCGGTGGACGCACTGGACCCGATGCCGAGCAGGACGCGGGTGGCTCCCCGGGAGAGCGCCTCGGCAATCAGCTGCCCGAAGCCGAGCGTGTGCGCGTCGAACGGGAGCCGGCGCTCCCCCAGCAACTCGATGCCCGACGCCGCGGCCAGCTCGATGAAGGCCGTGTCGTCCGGCAGCATCAGCCACGGCGCGAGGTGGCGCGCCCCGTCAGGTCCGACGACCTCGGTCGTGCGCTGCTGCGTGCCCTCGATCGCGGCCAGGAAGGCGGCCCGGGTACCCTCGCCACCGTCGGCCATGGGCCGCAGCACCAGGTCGTCGCCGGGGCGGACCGCCGCCCACCCCTCAGCCAGGGCCTCGGCCGCCTCCTGTGCGGGGATGCTGCCCTTGAAGCTGTCCGGCGCGAAGACGACGCGCATGTCAGGCCGGGGTCGGCAGGTACGAGACGAAATCGAAGCCGCTCCTCGGCTCCCTGCTGACCTCGGTCCACTCTTTCGCGGTGACCTTCGGGAACAGCGCCGCGCCCTCGGGGCTCTGGTGCACGACCGTGATGTCGAGCTCGGTCAGGTAGGGCCAGGCGGCCTCGTAGATCTGGGAGCCGCCGCCGATGTAGCAGACCTTCTCCGGCGTCTGCGCGGCCAGGTCGAGGGCCTCGGTGATGGAGTGGGCGACCTCGACCCCATCGTCGGTCCATTCGGTGTCGCGCGTGACGACGATGATCCGGCGCCCCGGCAGGGTGTGGCCGATCTGCTCGTGCGTGCGGCGACCGAAGACCAGCGTGTTGCCGGTGGTGACGGCCTTGAACCGGCGGAAGTCCTCGGGGATGTGCCAGAGCATGTCCTCCCCCGAGCCGATGACTCCGTTGTCGGCGACGGCGGCAATGGCGACGATGCGCATTGCGGTTCTCCTTGTCAGACGGCGATGGGGGCCTTGATGACGGGGTACGGGTCGTAGCCACGGACCTCGATGTCGGCCAACTGGAACTCGTCGATCGCCGTCACCTCGGGGTTCAGGTGCAGCGTCGGCAGCGGGCGCGGGGTGCGGGTCAGCTGCTCGGCGACCTGGTCGAAGTGGTTCGAGTAGATGTGCGCGTCGCCCAGCGTGTGCACGAAGTCGCCGGCCTTCAGCCCGACCACCTGAGCGACCAGGTGCGTCAGCAGCGCGTAGGAGGCGATGTTGAACGGCACGCCGAGGAACACGTCCGCCGAGCGCTGGTAGAGCTGGCAGCTGAGCGTGCCCGGGCCGTCGGCCTCCGGCGTCACGTAGAACTGGAACATGGTGTGACACGGGGGAAGGGCCATGTCGTCGACGTCGGCCACGTTCCAGGCGCTCACGATGTGCCGCCTGGACTCGGGGTTGCTGCGCAGCGACTCGATGACGCGCGCGATCTGGTCCACGTGCCGTCCGTCCGGGGTCGGCCAGCTCCGCCACTGGTAGCCGTAGACGGGCCCGAGGTCTCCGTTGGCGTCGGCCCACTCGTCCCAGATCGAGATGCGGTTCTCGTGCAGCCAGGCGATGTTGGTGTCGCCGCGCAGGAACCAGAGCAGCTCGCCGAACACAGACCGGGTGTGCACCTTCTTGGTGGTGAGCAGCGGGAAGCCCTCGCGCAGGTCGAAGCGCATCTGGTAGCCGAACACCGAGCGCGTGCCGGTACCCGTGCGGTCGCCGCGGTCGACGCCCGTCGCCATGATGTGGGTCAGGAGGTCGAGGTACTGCTTCATGCGTCGAGCTCCCCGAGCCAGTCGACGAAGGCGCGCACGGCGATGCCGCGGTGCGAGATGGAGTCCTTCTCCGCCGGGGTGAGCTCGGCGGAGGAGACCTCCATGCCCGCGGGGATGAACAGCGGGTCGTACCCGAAGCCGTTCTCGCCGGCGGGCGCCTCGGCGACGCGACCGGGCATCAGCCCATGCCAGACGCGCCGCTCCCCGTCGGGGGTGACGAGCGCCAGCGCGCACACGAAGCGGCCGGTGCGGCGCTCGGCGGGGACACCGTCGAGCTGGGCGAGCAGGAGCGCGTTGTTGTCCTCGTCGTCGCAGGCCGGCCCGGCCCAGCGGGCGGAGCGGACGCCGGGCATGGAGTTGAGCTCGTCGACCTCGAGGCCGGAGTCGTCGGCGACGGCGACCAGGCCGGTCTCGCGCGCGGCGGCGCCGGCCTTGAGGAACGCGTTGCCCTCGAAGGTGCGCTCGGTCTCCTCCGGCTCCGGGTACGACGGCAGGTCGCCGAGGCCCAGCACCTCGACGCCGAGATCCTCGGCCTCGATGATGCGGCGCAGCTCGCCGAGCTTCTTGGGGTTGTTCGTGGCGAGCACGATCCGGTCGGGGCGCCTCACGCGAGTGCCTCGCGCTGGAGGCGGGACAGCTCGGCGCAGCCGAGCGTGCCGAGGTCGAGCAGGCGGCCGAGCTCCTCCCGGCTGAAGGGCGTGCCCTCTGCGGTGCCCTGCACCTCGACGAAGTCACCCGAGCCGGTCATGACGATGTTCATGTCGGTCTCGGCGGCCGAGTCCTCCTCGTAGCGCAGGTCCAGCAGCGCGGTCCCCTCGGCGTCGAAGCCGACCGAGATCGCGGCGACCGAGTCCTTGAGCGGCTCCCCCGCCAACGCCCCGAGGCCTCGGAGGTGTTCGACGGCGTCGGCCAGCGCGACATAGGCGCCCGTGATGGCGGCGGTGCGGGTGCCGCCGTCGGCCTGCAGCACGTCGCAGTCGAGCACGATGGTGTTCTCGCCGAGGGCCTGGAGGTCGACGACGGCGCGCAGCGCGCGGCCGACCAGCCGGGAGATCTCGTGCGTGCGGCCTCCGATGCGGCCCTTGACGGACTCGCGGTCGGAGCGGGTGTGCGTGGCCCGCGGGAGCATGGCGTACTCGGCGGTCACCCAGCCGAGGCCGGATCCGGTGCGCCAGCGCGGCACGCCGGTGGTGACGGAGGCGGCGACGAGCACGCGGGTGCGGCCGAACTCCACGAGGACGGATCCCTCGGCGTGGTCGAGCCAGTTGCGCGTGATGCGCACCTCGCGTAGCTCGTCGGGGCGTCGTCCATCGATGCGAGTCGCGGTCATGGGGTCAAACGTACCCCAACGGCGCGCGTCGACGGCGCGTGCCATGTCGCTGACCAGACCTGTCCGCTGCAGGTCTCGTGGAGGGTGTGACTCCCAGAGCTGAGGGGAACATGCCAGCTCCGAGGAGGTACCCGCCTGGGGCTTCGTGAGCGTGTCTTGAGGTTGGTTCCGGGGCCCGGGAGTTCAGTTCAGACCATCGACGGCGGCGCGCTCGATCGCGAGCCCCGCGCGGAACCGCTCCATGAACGTGTCGAAGCCCGCGACATCGGCCGGCACCGGCTCCATCGTCTCGACCTCGGCCCCGGCGAACACCTCGTCGGCCAGCCAGCCGGTCAGGTCACCGCCGCCCGCACGGAGGAAGGACGCGAGCAGCGCCATACCCCACGCGCCGCCCTCCCCGGCCAGGTCGCCGACGGACACCGGCGTGTCCATCGCCGCGGCCAGGAAACCCTGCGCGACACCCTTCGTCTTGAACAGGCCACCGTGCGCGAACATCGAATCCAGCTGCACGCCCTCGTCCTTCAGGAGGACATCCATCCCGACGCGCAGCGCGCCGAGCGACGCGAACAGGTGCGTGCGCATGAAGTTCGCCAGCGTGAACGTGCTCTCCGGGCTGCGCACGAACAACGGCCGCCCGGCCTCCAGGCCGACGCCGTGCTCGCCGGCCAGGAAGTTGTAGGCCAGCATCCCGCCGCCGTCGGCGTCGCCGGTCAGCGCGGAACGGTACAGCGACTCGAACAGCGTGTTCGTGTCGACCGTGGCCCCCAGCGCCGCCGCGACCTCCCCGAACAGCGACACCCACGCGCTCAGATCGATCGTGCCGTTGTTGCAGTGCGCCATGCCGACCAGATCGCCGGCCGGGGTGGTGACCAGATCGATCTCCTCGTGCAGCGCCTTCAGCGGGCCCTCGAGGACGACCATCGCGAAGATCGACGTGCCGGCCGACACGTTGGCGGTGCGGCGGGCGACGGAGTTCGTGGCGACCATGCCCGTGCCGGCGTCGCCCTCGGCGGGCGCGAACGGGATACCCGGCTGCAGGGCGCCGGTCGGGTCGAGCAGCAACGCGCCGTCGGCGGTCAGCGCACCGGCCTGGGTGCCGGCGGGCAGCACGGTGGGGAGCAGATCGGCGAGCTTCCAGCCGTAGCCGCGGCCGGCGACCAACTCGTCGAACTGCGCGATCATGCCCGTGTCGAACTGGCCGGTGGCCACGTCGATCGGGAACATGCCCGACGCGTCGCCGACGCCCAGCACCCTCTCACCGGTGAGCTTCCAGTGGACATAGCCGGCGAGCGTGGTGAAGTGAGCGACCTGCCCGACGTGCGCCTCGCCGTTCAGGACGGCCTGGTAGAGGTGCGCGATGCTCCACCGCTGCGGGATGTTGTGCTGGAACAGCTGCGTCAGCTCCCCGGCCGCCTTGCCGGTGCTGGTGTTCTGCCAGGTACGGAGCGGGACCAGCAGCTCGCCGGCGGCGTCGAAGGCCAGGTACCCGTGCATCATGGCGGAGAAGCCCATCGCTCCCACCGTCGTCAGCTCGACCCCGTGGTCCTCACGGACGGCCGCGGCCAGCTCGGCGTAGGCGGCCTGCACACCCGACCAGACCGCGTCCAGGTCATAGGTCCAGTGGCCGTTCTCCAGCTTGGAGCGCCACTCGTGTCCGCCGGTGGCAAGCGGCTGCTGATCGGGGCCGATGAGCACGGCCTTGATACGGGTCGATCCGAACTCGATCCCGAGAGCGGTGTTGCCGGACGTGATCGCGTCCCGGGCAACGCTCAGGTCTTCCACGACGTACCTCCGTTGTTGCATCTGAGCAGGTCCATGAGCGCGTGTGCCTAGGCCTGGCGCAGGTGCAGGGTGAACTGGTTGAGATAGTCGCGGTCGATGGTGATCGTGGGCCTCGGAAGCCCCGGGTTTTCGCGGTAAGGAACGCTCTCCCGCTCGAGTCGGTTGCGTTCGGCAACAAGGTCACCGACCTCGATCACGGCCTCGTAGAGCCCCTCTGGCCTGCGAGGGTCTCCGTTGACGACGAGATGGAATCGGGTGGGGGCTCCCGGTGCGGTGCCGATGGCAGATTCGCCGGACTTGTCGACGTCGAACTGGTAGCTGGTGACGGCTTCCCATTCGCGCACCGCGGCGCTGAGGTCCTTGACCGCGACGCCGATGTCGGTCAGGGGCAGCGTCGGCCGGACCCCGTTGACGGCCTGGATCGTCGAGGGCTCGAACAGCGTCTTGGAGCCGTCGGGCAGCCGGTCGACGGGGCTGAGGTCATCCTTCACGTCAGCATGGTCGGGGTGTTCCTCGACCCACTCCGTGAAGACGTTGTTGAGCGCTCGGGCGTCGGAGAACATGAAGATCAGGCGCCCGTCGTGCTCGATTACCCCGTCCGGCTGGATTCCGAGTTCGGCCAGTTCGGTGCGACGTGCATCGTTGTCACTGATCGGAGGGAAGGAGATGTGGTGGCCTCCCTCGCCCTTGGCGGGCGAGTGCGTTCCGGTGCCGGTGAACTCAATGATCTCGATGCTGGGGTGGTCCCCCAGACAGAATGTCAGGCGCGCATCGCTGAGGTGTGGGGTGGGATTGTCGATGTCGCTCCAGTTGTGCGGCCGGTACCGGGTGACCGGGCTGAATGGCAGCCCGATGGCGGAGGACCAGCGACGGCGAGCCTCGTCCACGTCTCTGACCAGCAGACCGATATGTGCCAAGGGCAGGGGTTCCATGCTGTTTCCTATCTTCCAGGACTTGATGAACTAGACGCTGACGGCGCCGATGAGGTTGACCTTGATGCCGATCCGCTCGAAGGTAGCGGCCTTGGCCAGGAGAGCCTTGTCGGCGGTGGTGGCGTCGGGGGCATAGACCATCTGCACGTGGTTGGCCTTGTGGCGGGCCATGAACTGGTCCCGGGTCACGTCGTGGAGAACCACGTGCGCGATCGGCCATTCGGGGTTCGTCGCGTTCTTGCGGCGCTGGGTCTCTTCGGCGGGCAGTTCGATGACGGTTCCGCGGAAGATGTCGACCTGGAGGACGCCGTCGGCGATGTAGACGCGAGAGAGGACGACGTCGCCTGGCTTGGAGACCCCGTTGATGGTCGATCCACCGGCCGGGAAGAACACCGGGTCCTGTCGCCAGCCTTCGGCCTGGTCCCACCCACCCAGGTGAGATACGGGCACGGACCCCGAGATCTCGTACACCCACACGAACCGGTCGTCGAAGTCCTCGCCCCAGCGCACGTCGTGCAAGGTGTTGTCGGGCACCAGGCCCATCGCGGTCCACACCCGGTGGGTGATCAGGGCGTCGACGGCAACGCCTTCATCGACTTCGTTGAAGTGTGGCAGTGCCTGTCCGGCGTACAGTTCACGATGCCCGTCACGCGAGAGAACCGGTGGCCGGTCCGTGGAGTTGAGGATCCCTTCGGCCAGATCAGATGCGGGGACGACGTCCTTGAGCCCTTGCTGGTACTGGATGCCCACGGCGTCGAGACCGAAGTCGTCGGCGATCCTCAGGGCGGCGATGTACATCTTGAGCTGCCATTGAACCTGCTCGCGGGTGAGCTCGGTGTCTGGGTTCTCGCCGTACCGGAAGGTCATGCCCCTTTCGACCAGCCACTCATGGACCCCGTCGGCCTCGGCGTCGTTGACGCGGAGCATCTCGGCGTAGAGGGCTGACTGAGAGAGTCGCTCCTTGTAGATCCCGCTCGCGTTCAGCAACTCGTCGTCGAAGATGGCGTTGTACATCCCCATGCAGCCCTCGTCGAACACCCCGATGATCGCCTTGTCCGCCAGGAGTTGTTCGCCGATCCGACTCCCCAGGTCGAGCTCCTGGCTCGGCGGGAGTTCGGGCAAGGGACGCACGTGGGAGGCGTCGTGAGTGATCGTTCCAGTCTCGACCCATTCCTTGAGGCCGGCGCGGAACCAGTCGTCGTGGAAGTCGACCGACCAGATGGTCGAGTAGGGCTTGGCCATCTTGGTGAGGCTGCCGTTCAGGTTCAGCAGTCCCACCAGGCCGGGCCAGTCGCCCGCGAAGTTGGCGACGGTCAGGATGGGGCCCTCGTGGGTCCGGAGTCCGGCGAGTACGTGGTGTGAGTACTGCCAGACTGCTTCGGCGACGATGAGGGGGGCGTGAGTGGGGATGCTCTTGAACACCTCGAGACCCATGCGTTGGCTGGAGATGAAGCCATGGCCAGTCGCTGGATCGACAGGATTGGCGCGGATGACCTGCCAGCCGAGCTGGTTGAGCACGCCGGTGACGGCCTCTTCGAGATGGGCCTGGGTGTCCCAGCCGGCCGTGTTGGCCGACTCGCGAAGGTCCCCTGATGCGATGAGGTAGGCCGTGGCTGGTGCGAGAGCGGGGCGTTGGGTGGGTGTGGGGGTGGTGTAGCTCATGGTGGAGGCTTCTTCTCAGGCGGCACAGGCCGCGGCGGGAGTCCGGTGGGAACTGGACGGGTCGAAGGGCGGGCGGGGGCATCCCCCCATCCGGGGTGGTGGGCTCAGGCTGTGCCCTCGTCGTTGGCCAGGACGTAGTCGAGATCGAGGTTGAGGCCGAGGCCCGGCAGGTCCGGGATGTGCATCTGGCCGTCGATGGGGACGGGGGCGTCCGCGAAGACGCGGGAGGTGACCTCTTCGAAGAGGAGGAGCCGTTCGAGGAACAGTCCATTGGGGGCGGCGGCCACGAGGTGGAGGTGGATGTTCTCCATGGCGTGAGGCGCAAAGCCGACGTTCCATGCCTGGGTGAGGGCCGCGATCTTGAGCATTTCGGTGAACCCTCCGGCCCGGGTGCCGTCGGCCTGGACGATGTCTACCGCGTCGGCGAGAAGGAGGTCTCGGACGCCGAAGCGGGTGTACTCGTGTTCGCCGGTGCCGAGGGGAATGTCGGTGCTGCGCTTGAATCGGGCTAGGCCTGGGATGTCGTCTGCGAAGACGGGCTCTTCGATGAGGAGCGGGTCGTATTCGGCGACGCGGTTGGCGAAGCGGGCGCCGGTGGCGGCGTCCCAGCAGTTGTTCGCATCGAGCAGTAGGGCGACATCTGGTCCGAGGGCTTCGCGGAGCTTCTTGACCCGGATGACATCGCGGCGAGGGTTGGTTCCTGCTTCGACGCCGACCTTGACCTTGACCTTGGAGTAGCCGCGGTCGACCATCATCTGGGCCTCGTCGACGAGTTGTTCGTCGGAGTAGGAGGTCCAGCCACCGCTGGCGTAGACGGGCACGGAGGTCCGCCCGCCGCCGAAAAGCTTGTAGAGCGGCAGGTTCAGGGTCTTGCCCTTGATGTCCCACAGGGCGATGTCGACGGCGCTCAATGCGCCGAAGGTCAGTCCCTTGCGGCCCACGCCTCGCAGGTAGCCGAAGAACTCCTGCCAGAGCACCTCTGTGTCGAAGGGGTCGCGGCCGATGAGCCGGGGGGCGATTGCCTTGTCGATGAGGGTCTTGGTCGCCTCGCCACCGACCTCGTGGTAGGTGACGCCGATGCCTTCGACGCCATTGGCGGTGAAGATCCGCACGATGGTGAACCCGATCGATTCGACCTTGCGGGTGGCATCTGCCAGGCCTCCGGGGACCGGTGCGGAGACCAGATGGACAACGACCCGCTCGATGGTGTCAGACATGGGTGTCTCCTTCTGCTGAGAGTCCGGCCAGGTCGAGGGCCAGCTGGGTGTCGACCTGGTTCATGAGTGCGGTTGCCTGATCCGCGGCGGCGGCCGGGTACGCCTCGAGGGGGTCGGGCAGCCGGTTGGTGGTGATGACCCGGCGGTCGACGAGGACGTGCTTGAGCGCTCCGATCTCGGAGGCGTGACGGCCGAGGCCGTGGTCCGCACCGATCCGGAAGATCTGGTTGAGGGTGGCGATGGCCCGCTGAAGTGCCGCGGCCCTGGCCACCTCCCCCTCGCGATGGGCGCTGAGCAGGTCGATGAACAGGTCGGGACGGATGTTGGACAATCCCGGGATCAGGCCATCAGCTCCGGCAGCCAGCGCGCGCAGGGCTGTGGTGTCCGCGCCACTGAGCAGCGCACCATCCCTTCCCGCGCCCAACTGGTCGGCGACGGTGGCGAAGGCGTCGAGGTCACCAGAGCTGTCTTTGAGTCCCGCAACGGTGTGGTCGGTGAGCAGCGCGACGGCCGTGGCCGGCCGGATCTTGTAGCCGACGTTCCCGGGGATGTCGTAGGCCAGGATCGGCGCGGAGGAGGCCCCCTTGGCGATCTGGAAGTGGCGCAGGATCTCGGTGTCCGACATGGCCGCGTAGAACGGCGCGGTAACCACGAAGGCGTCGGCGCCGAGACCCTTCAGCAGTTCCAACTGCTGGATGACGCGGTTGGTGCTCGGGGCCAGAGCTCCGACCAGCAGGGGGACGCGGCCGGCCACCGCCTCGGCCGCCGCTCGGGCGACGATGAGGCGGTCCTCGTCGTCGAGGTAGATCGCTTCGCCGCTGCTCCCGAGGACGAAGATGCCCTGGGCTCCGGCGTCGATCTGGAACTCGACGATGTTGTGGAGAGAAGCTTCGTCGATGGCTCCATCGCTGGTCAGCGGCGTGCAGATCGGGGGAATCAGTCCGTGGTAGGTGGTGCTCATCGGGTCACCAGCCTCTGTGCCTTGAAACCGGACACGACGCCCATCACGGCTCGCTCGACGGGCAGGCGTTCGATGGAGGAGGCTCCGATGAAGCCCTGAGCGTCGGTGTTCTCGTACAGGTAGCGAGTCTGCTCGGGTTCGGCGAACGGGCCTCCGTGGGCGAAGACCAGGATGTCCGGGTTGATGGCTCGGCCGATCTCCAACTGGCGCTGCA
Source organism: Tessaracoccus palaemonis (assembly GCF_019316905.1). Classification (NCBI taxonomy): domain Bacteria; kingdom Bacillati; phylum Actinomycetota; class Actinomycetes; order Propionibacteriales; family Propionibacteriaceae; genus Tessaracoccus; species Tessaracoccus palaemonis. The sequence goes on along the minus strand of NZ_CP079216.1, from coordinate 990,201 downwards.
CGAAGGCCGCACCTTCCTGGAGACCGCGGGAGGAGTCACTCGAGGCGCCGACGAGGCCACCAGCGGTCCACCCCGCGTGCGGGACAAGGATGTCGACTCCAGCATCGACGAGGAGCCGGGTGTGATCGTCATCGAGGGCGTAGCCGAGGGTGAGGAATCCCCGCTCGTTGGCCCGCTTGAAGCCCTCCGCTTCACGCTCAAGTCCGAGCCCGACGGCGCTGCGGGTGCGGACCCAGTTGGGCCGGTCGGCCTGGGTGGGCATGTTGATCAGGCCGTTGAATCCGGCAGCTTCGAACTTGTCGAGAAGCCGGTCGTACTTCAGGAATCGGGGGTCGGCGAACTCGATGCCGCCGACGATGGGGGTGTGTTCGACCACGTTGTCCAGTTCGGGCAGCATCCCCAGGGTTTCCTCGTTGGAGTTGCCCAGGTCGCTGGTGGGCAGTCCCATGAGCCTGGAACGGCCGGTGGAGTAGACGAGGATGAAGTCGGCCCCGCCTGCCTCAGCGCACTTCGCGATCAGGCCCGCGCTGCAGCCTGCCCCGAGGATGGCATTGCCTGCGCTGATCTCCGAACGGAGATGGGTGAGGATGGACTCACGGGTCCAGTCTGTGCGGATCATTTCTCGGGCCTTTCGGAGGGTGTGTTGGAGGCCGGGGCCGGTTCGCCCCGGAGGAGGGCGGCGAATTCGGCGGCGACGTGACGGGCGAAGCTGGGGTCGTTGATGGCCTCTGGGCGGGACGTCACTGTGACGGCTGGGCAGTCGGCGAGGTCGTCGCGGATGGTCTCGTAGAACGCCCGATCGGCGGCTGGGTCGTGGAGCGAGCCGCCTTCCTCGCTGAGCATCGAGAATCCGCCAAGAGGGACGATGACCTTGATGGGTGACACTGCCCCAATGAGTCGGCTCGCCACGAGGTGGGCGATGGCGATGTTCTCGTCGACGCTGGTCCGTACGAGCGTCGCTTCGGGGGTGTGGGCGTGGCTGGGGTGATCCCTGAGATGTGGTGGGACAGTCTCAGGGGCCCCGAAGTTCACGACGTCGATCCCGCCGGGAACGATGACCTGCGGTAGTCGCATGCGAGGGCCGTTCGTGAGGCGCTGGTCGCCGACGGCGCACACGCCCCCGACCACATCGTCGGCCACCTCTGTGATGGACCAGTCGAGCACAGCGGCGAAGGTTCCGGCGGCGATCTGCTGCTCCATGGTCGGCCCCCCGACGCCGTTGGCGTGGAAGGCAACCGTTTCGATCCCGGCCCTCTCGAGCTCGGCCATGACGAGCCGCGCACCTGGGGTCGTGATGCCGTAGACGGTCATGGCTGTCAGGCCGGCGGGCATCGGGTCCTGCCATGCAGTGCTGTGTGCCATGCCCGCGATGCCGGCTGCGGCGGTGGTGAGGACTCGCTTGAGGAGTGGGTTGAGGCCGGCGACATCGGTGATGGAGAAGACACTGGTGATGTCAGAGAAGCCGGTGTACTGGCCCACATCGCGGCCAGCTGTGGAGACCAGGAGCCGGGGGAATCCCACTGGCAGGTCACGGAGCGCAGCCGACGTCATCCAGCTTCCCTGCCCTCCGCCGATGGCGATGGCGGCGTTGAACCGTCCGTTCGCGATGCCCTCCCGCAGGAGCGCGTGGGCGCCGGCGGCTGCGGACTCCATCAGCTGGACCTTGGTCGGGTGGGACACCTGAGGATGCCCACTGGCCTCCCGAACGGTGGACTGGGTGATGTCGACGAGGGGATCGTCAACGTCGGTGGTACCGAGGTTGATGACGACCGGTTCGGCGTGGTTGCTGCGGATCTGGTCTGCGACGAATCTCGTCTCTTCGAGCTTGGTGTCGAGGGTGGCGAGGACTGCGATCCGTGGACCTGCCATGGGCTTGGTCTCCTGCTCTAGTGGTGGCGTCTCTTAAGGGTCAGATCTCGCGGCTGGGGACCGGATCTCCGTGCTCGTGGCGGTGGAGGTGCCCCCTGCGCTGGTCCGGTCCCAGTGCCGGCTCGAAGCAGACGCCGGTGACGAGTTCCCCGACGTTGGGCATGCCGTGCTCGTAGCCGCGGGCGGTGGCGATCAGCGTGCCGGGGCCGACCTGGTGGACGGAGCCGTCGGCTTCAGCCTCGCTGTGGCCGGAGACGATGAACCAGTACTCGTCGAAATCGTGGTAGTGGACCTCGAGCGGGGTGTGGGGCCACGCCCAGAAGACGCCGATGTGCGGGAGCCCCTCCCAGTCGCCGGTGGCGTAGAGCAGCTGCGCCTGGTCGCCGGGCTTGGTGGCTCCGGTCGAGTCGATCCGCACCCCTCCCTCGGGGACCTCGATCCAGCCTGTGCGTTCCAGCTTCTGGGTGCCATTGATCGAACGGACGATGACCCCGCCTCCCAGGCACAGCACGAACTGTCGCTTGCCGTTGTCCGCGATCTCACGCGTGACGGGTGCGGCGTCGCCGCGCGGGTCGAGGTAGAAGTACTCGTAGTCGTGGAAGATCACCCAGTCCTGGCGATCGGTCTTGATGGTCTCTTCGGTGTAGATGGGCATGTTGGGTCCTATCGGGTTGTTGGGGGGTTGACTACTTGATCTCGATGCCGAGCTGGGCGTGGCTGAAGCCGGGGGTGATCTTGTCGAGTTCGGCCCAGAACTCCTCGCTGATCTCCACGTCACCGACGGCTGCGTTGGCGATTGCCTCCTCGGGGGTTGCCGCGCCGGGGATGGCGGCTGGGACGGTGGCTTCGCGGACCATCCAGTGCAGGCCGACGTCGAGGATCCGGTACCCGTAGGCGGCGCACAGCTCCTCGATCTGAGTGACGTTGGCGAGCACCTCCGGGGCGAACTTCCGGTCGGCGTAGGTGGCTCCGGGCCGCACGCCGACCGCGAGGAGGCCACGCTCGAGGGGCTCGGCGATCAACAGTGCAGTGCCGGCCTTGGCTGCGGCGGGGATGAGCCGCTCCTTGAGCTTGTGGTTGATCATCGACCAGGAGGCCGAGCAGATCGCCACGTCAAACTCCCCCGTCTCGATGTAGTCGGCGTTGAGGGCAGGGTCGTAACAGGCCGAACCGATGGCTCCGACCACGCCTTCGTCGCGCAGATCGCTGAGGGCTGCGAACGCGCCCTTGCGGCTCATGATGTAGGGCACCCCCTCGTGGACGGCGTCGTGGATGGAGACCACGTCGAGGTGATCGGTACCGAGGTGCTCAAGGCTCGCTTCGACGTGACGCTTGACCGCGTCATAGGAGAAGTCGAACTCGCCGATCCCGGGACGGCCGGCCTTGGTCATCACGGTGAGCTGGTCGCGCGGCACCGTGGTCTGGCGCAGAGCCTCCCCGACGATGGGCTCGGTGCGATAGAACGGGGCGGTGTCGATCAGCGTGATGCCGGCGTCGAGACCGGCAACCAGTGCTTCGACGCCCAGGTCGAAGTCGATCTCGAAGGCGCCGGCGGTGATGTCGGTGGCCTGGTTGCGGGCACGGCCGAGGAAGGCGGTACCGAAGCCGATGACTGAGACGGGACGGCCGGTGCGACCGAGGGGCTTGGTCTTCATGATTCCTCTTGTTCCTTTGCTGGGTGAGTGAGGTGAGCTGCTTGGGTGTGTCAGAGAGTCGTGTCGAGGCCACGCAGCAGCGTGGCGACCGGAGGGATGACCTCGCTGGGTGGGCCGGAGAGGAAGCACTCGAGCGACATCCAGCCGTCGTAGCCGATGCCTCGCAGTGCCTGGAGAGTCGCCGCCCAGTCGTAATGGCCACCGCCGGGCTCGGAGCGTTCGCTGTCGCCGAGTTGGACGTGCCCGAGGCGTGCACCGGCCCGGGTCAGGGCCTCGGGGATGCGCTTCTCCTCAAGTGACATGTGGTAGGTGTCGGCACAGATCATCACGGCTGCCGAGCCGACCTCGTCGATGACGGCGAGTGCCTGATCGACGGTGTTGACGACATAGTCCTCGTACCGGTTCAGTGGCTCGAGATAGATCCTGACGCCCGCGCGTTCCGCGACCGCGGCAATCTCCCTCAGACCGTCCACAAGGAGCCTGCGTGCCTCCAGATCAGTGAGCGTCGGAGCAATCCCGGAGTGGTATTTGCTGGCTATCTCGCAGCCGTTGGGGGTGACGAACCCTCTGACGCCCGCGTCGGCGAGCACCGGAATCACGGCGGCCATCTCATCGATCGCCCGTCGCCGCACTGCCGGATCGACGGAGCCGAGGAACTCGGAGGTGTTGAAGCAGGCGCTTGGCATGATCACGCCTGCGGAGCGGGCCGCGATCAGGTCGGCGCGACGGGCAGTGAATCGCCCCTCACCCTTGATCTGCAGTTCGATGCCGTCGAAGCCGTAGCCGATGGCGGTCTCGAACTTGTCCTGGAGGGTGTCGCCGGCGAGCATGCTCTCCTGCGCGGCCAGCCTCAGTGGGCCTGTCACTTCACGGCCCCCTCGACGATGCCGGAGGTGATGCGCTTCCCGAGGAGGATGAACGCGATGATCACGGGCATCGTGCAGACGAAGATTCCGGCCATGATGACGGACTGGTCGTGCACATAGCCCTGACCGAGTTGGCTGATGGCCACCTGGACAGTCGGGTTCGACGGATTCAGCGCGATGATCGGCCAGAAGAACTCGTTCCAGGCCTGCATGAAGGTGAGCATCGCCAGGACCGCCATGCCGGGCGACGCGATGGGCAGGACGATCCTCCAGAAGATCCTGCGGGTGCTAGCCCCGTCAACTCGAGCCGCCTCCAGAAGTGACTTGGGCATGGCCTGCGCCAGGTACTGCCGCATGAAGAAGACGCCGAATGCGGCCGTCAGGTATGGAAGAACCACTGACATCGGGTTGCCCACCAGGTTGACCGCCGCCATGAAGATGAACAGGGGGATCACGCCGAGCTGGAGGGGGACCATCATGGTGCCCATCACCGCGCCGAGCCAGGTTCCTTCATGCTTCATCCCGAGGTGGGAGAGTGCGAAGCCCGCCATTGTCGAGGTGAGCACGGCACCCAGCGCCACCAGTGCCGAGACCCATGCGCTGTTGAACAATGCGAGTGGGATGTTGGCCTGCTCCATCGCGCTGGCGATGTTCCCGATGAGGTTGCTGCCCGGAGTCAGCGGTGGGTTCCTCGTGTTCATCTCGGCATTGGTGCGGGTGGCGGTCACGAGGATGTAGTAGAGGGGAAAGATCGACACGAGCACGATCACCGAAAGGCTCAGGTAGACGAGAGGCCCTGCATCCCGGCCCGACGCGAGGCGCCTGCGTCGCTTGGCGGCTACGGCCTGGGCGTCGGTCGCCGTTGCAGGGGCACCGGTGGTGATGGTCATGCGAGCTCCATTCGGGCCGGTTCGGGATGTGAAGCGACAAGGGATGCCTGGGTGCGGGCCCGGCGGATGTTGGCATCGCTGAGCGCCCTGCCCAGTCGCACGAGCAGGAACCCTGCCGCGAGGACCACGAGGATCAGCACCAGGGTGGTGAAGGCGATGGCCGAGCCGTACCCGAGGCGGTTGTTCGCCCAGCCCTGTTGGTACATGTAGAGCGCCAGGGTCTGGTACTGGCGGCTGAGGCCGCCGGACATGCCCGTCGGCCCGCCCTCGTACAGGAGGGGCTCGATGAAGAGCTGCATGCCGCCGATGGTCGAGAGAATGACGGTGAAGACGATCGTTCCCCGGATCTCCGGGATGGTGATCGAGAGGAACTGCCGGAACTTGCTGGCGCCGTCGAGTTCTGCGGCCTCGTACTGCTCGGGGCTGATTGCCTGCATCGCGGCGAGATACAGCAGTGCGTTGTATCCCACCCATCGCCAGGTGACGATCGACGCGATCGCAACCTGTGAGGCGAAGGTGCCGCTCTGCCAGTTGACCGCGGGCAGCCCCAGGGTGGTGAGGAAGCCGTTGACGAGGCCGAAGTTCTCCGAGTACAGCTGGGAGAAGATGAGAGTGGCCGCCGCGACGGACGTCGCATACGGGACGATGATGGCGATCCGCCAGAACAGTTGGCCCTTCAGCCGGTAGTTCAGCAGGTTGGCCACGACCAGCGCGATGACGAGCTGGGGGCCGATCGCCATGAACCCCAGCGTCACGGTGTTCTTCAGCGCGTTCCAGAAGAACTGGTCCGCGAAGAGTGCAGTGTAGTTCTCAAGCCCGACGAACTCTCCGCCACTCGGATTCTGCAGGCGCGCATCGCTGAGTGAGATCACCGCCGAGTAGATCAGCGGGAAAAGCCCGAAAGCGAAGAAGAGAAGGACGAAGGGGGCCAGGTAGAGGTAGCCCTGCCGTGCGGTGGATAGACCCTTGCGATTCTGGTGAAGTAGCATCGTTGCTTCCTCGATTGGTGCCTGGGGTGCAGGCAGGAGATGGGGCCGAGGCGCTCAGAGGAGCGTCGTCGCCGAAGCACCCGTGCCTCGGCCCCTTGTGGTGTGGTGATGGATCAGCCAACGGCCGAGTCGATGGCCGCCCCCGCGTCGGACCAGGCCTGCGCCGGGTCCGTTCCGTTCTGGGCGACGGAGTTGATCGCGTTCAGGATCGCCGACTCGGCGATGAGGTCGTTGACGCCGATGACCTGCTCAGGCATGTTGTTGAGAACCTCGGTGAACATCTGGCCCGTGGGTGCATCGTTGAAGAACGGATCCTGGAAGTCGGAGATCGCGCTGATGGCTCCCTGGTTGGAGGGGAAGCTACCGGCCTTCTCGAAGATCTTCTTCTGGGACTCTGCCGAGGTGAGGAACTTCAGCAGGTCCCATGCCTCCGCCTGGTGCTCGCTGGCCTCCGGAATCGCGAGGTATGAGCCGCCGTAGTTCTGGTAGCCCGGCGCCGCTGCGACGTCCCACTGGCCCATGCCTGAGTCGCCGGCCTGGCCCTTGATGTAGGTCAGCATCCAGGACGGGCACGCCATGGTCGCGTACTCGTCGCTGGTGAAGGACTTGTTCCAGTCCGGCGTGAACTGGGTCAGCGGGGACACCTGACCGCCGTCGATGGCGTCGACCGCGAGATCCCAGGCGTCCGTGACGGCAGGGTTGGTGTCCCAGACCAGCTCGCCGGAGGCATCGCTGAAGCGCTGGCCGGTCGCGCCGGAAGCGGCTCGAACGAAGCCCGCGGCACTGTCCATCCAGTAGGTGCCCTCAGGCGCGTTGGCCATGTACTGATCTCCCGCGTCGACATAGTCGGCCCAGGTGTCCCACAGGGCCGCTACCTCTTCACGGTCGGTCGGCAGACCTGCCGCCTCCAGCATCGCCGGCTTGTAGCAGACGACGATGGGTCCGACGTCCGTGCCGCCGCCCAGAATGGCGCCGTCTGCGGTCGTGGCCAGCTGCACCTTCCAGGGCAGGAACTCGCCGAAGTACTCGTCGGCACCATCCAGGGAGGAGAGGTCCACGAACTTGTCCGCCTGCTCCTGGGTGACCAGTGCCAGTCGGCCCACATCGATGCCCTGGATGTCGGCCAGGCCGCTGTTGCCCGCGAGGCGGGTCTGGAGTGCGCTCCAGTAGTCGCTCTCGTTCTGAGGCGAGGACTCCTCGATCTTGATGTTGGGGTGGTCCGCCATGTACTCGTCATAGAGGCCGGCCTCCTTGTAGCCGAAGCTACCGAACACACCCACATTCAGTGTGATGGTCCCGTCAGACGAAGCCTCGTCAGAGCCTGACGAGCAACCAGCGAGGGACAGGCCCGTCAGCGCAAGGCAGACGGCAATCGCAACGGTGCGGCGAGCTGTACGCATGTGATCTCCTTCGATCGAACCCAGGCTTCCCAGGGCTTAGCTTGATAAGCGTCCCGAACTTCGTTCTGAAGTGCGGGGTTTCAGCTACCAACAGGCTAAAGTTACGCAGTAAGTACCGCAAGATCCCGTCTATATCAGACGGAATCATTAGTAATAGGGGTCAGAGTGACAAGACGTCTCACACGCGCCGAGCAGCGCGCACTGGGCCAGGTCCGGTTCAACCCGGGTATCACACGCAACGAACTTGCCGACGAGCTCGGGCTCTCCGTCACGACAATCAACCCGCTTGTCGCCCGCCTGCTCGATGCAGGTGAGGTGTCCGAGGTACTGCCCACGGCAGCGGAGCGCCACGGGCTCGGGCGCCCCCGGGCTGCCCTGGTGACCACCGGCCAGAGGGACGCCATCGTCGTCGTCACCTGGGGACATGGGGTACTCGACCGAGCCGTTGCCACGTTCGACCGGTCAATCCTGTGGCGGCAGCGCACCCTCGTCAGCGGTCACCCGACCCGGGAAGCCCTTCTCGACGCCGGTCGAGAAGCGTTGGCTGCATTCCCGGGTACGGCTGAGAGCGGCAGGCCTGGCCGGGCCGTCTTCGGACTCCCGGTCCCCTACGAACATGGCGTCGGTGTCGGATCACCGGCAGGGCAGGCGGAACCCGGAGGGTTTGCCGCATGGTTCAACGAAGATCCCCAGTCCCTCCTGTCCCGCGAGCTCGGGGTTCCTGTGCACGTCGAGAACGATGCCAACCTGGGCGCCCTGGGCGAGGCCCGCCACGGGGCAGCCGCAGGGGAGCCCGTGGCAATCTACGTGAAGCTGAGCGGTCAGGGAATCGGCTGCGGCCTGACGATCGGCGGGGAGCTCTTCTCTGGAAGTCGCGGATTCGCCGGGGAGATCGCCCACATGCGGGTCGACGACAGCTCCCAGATCATCTGCAGCTGCGGATCCCGAGGGTGCCTGGAGGAGAAGATCGGCCCCAATATGCTGCGCCAGCTCCAGGACAACTACGGGCCAACCACCTACGCGGACCTGCTGATCATGGTCGAAGCAGGGACACCGGGTCCGATCCGCCTCCTCCAGGACGCCGGCCGTGTTGCCGGACGGGCGCTCGCCGACATCTGCACGTTCTTCAACCCGGGAGCGCTCGTCGTCGACGCCGGCAGCCCAGCAGCCTCCCAGATCCTCAAGAGAGGCATCCAGGAGCAGATCGACCAGTCCACTCCCCCATTCAGCCGCAAAGGACTCCAGATTCAGCCCAGCGGCCTCGGGGAGGACGCCGCCATCCAGGGCGCCCTGCACATCGCACGACTCGCAGCCATCGAGTCGATGCTAGGGACGATCAAGTAGCAGGTGAGACAGGAAGAGCGTGCCCGCGTGGACCCGTAGTACGGGACTGCTCTGGCAGGCAAGCTCCGGTACCAGAGTGCCGGTCAGCGGGGGCAGGTGCAGCGCTGATCCGCGGGGACGCCCTCGAGAGCCTGCTCGATGTGCTCCCCGCAGCCGGCCCAGGTGGGCTTGCCGCAGCGTTCGCAGGTGACCCTCTTACACATGGGCGTTCTCCTTGTCGATGGTGACCTTCGTGGCGTTCGTCAGGAAGCCACCCACCAATCTACGCCCGATCCCCTGGAAGTCGTCGGCGTTTCCGGTGGTCAGGAACTCCCGGCTGGCCTCTCGGGGCAGGTGCCGCAGCAGGTTCGCCTGCGTCAGCTGCGAGTAGGTCGACTGCGCGCACGCCTCGGCCGACGACACCAGCGTCACCCCGTTGCCCAGCACATAGCCGATGACACCGGCCAGCAGCGGGTAGTGCGTGCAGCCGAGGATGAGCGTGTCGCACTGGGCCTTCTTGATGGGCGCCAGGTACTCCTCCGCAACCGCGAGCAGCTCGTCGCCTCCGGTGATGCCGGCCTCGACGAACTCGACGAAGCGGGGGCACGCCTGCGTGGTGAGCAGGATGTCGGCGACGGCGAAGGCGTCGTCGTAGGAGGCGGAGTTGATGGTCGACTCGGTGGCAACGACGCCGATGCGGCCGTTGCGGGTCGCGGCGATGGCGCGGCTGGCGGCGGGCAGGATCACCTCGGTGACGGGCACGTCGTAGCGTTCGCGTGCGTCGCGCAGCACGGCCGACGAGGCGGAGTTGCATGCGATGACCAGGGCCTTGACGTCGCGTTCCATCAGGTGGTCGAGTCCCTCGAGGGCGAACTCGCGCACCTGGGCGATGGACCGCGGGCCGTAGGGCGCCCGGGCGGTGTCGCCCAGATAGATGAAGTCCTCGTTGGGGAGCTGCTCCACCAGCGACCTCAGGACGGTGAGTCCGCCGAATCCGGAGTCGAAGACTCCGATGGGCCGGTCGATCGCATCATTCACAACGCGTCATCCTACGCGCGGTCGAACTGCTCCGGATCGAGCCCGTGGCCCGCCGACAGGCAGGCCCCGCGCATCTCGAGCAGGTCCTCCAGCAGGTATCCGAGCCACTCGATGAGGTCGTGCAGGCCGGGATTGTCGCGGACGACGGCCGCGACGGGCTCCGCGAGCCGCTCGGTGCCGGCGAGCTCGGCGTACCAGAAGAGCCTGAGCGCACCCAGGGTCCGCGCCCAGTCGTCGACCTCGGCGAGGCTGACCGGCACGAACCCGACCCACTCGTCCAGGGCAGCCGTGACCTTCTCTGCCGCGGCGATCCTGATCCGCGTCTGGTCGTGGATGGAACCGCGCCAGAACTCGTCGGCGTCCTGTTCCTGGTCGGTGGCCGGCGGGTAGAGCCGGGCCAGGCGGGGGTCGGCGAGCATGCGGTTGGTGGGGTCGTCGGCCAGATCGGCGACGATCTGCTCGAACGGGTCGTCGCTGGGCGGCGGCAGCAGCGCGGAAAGGTGCTCGAGGTAGAACCCGAGCATCGCCCGCAGCCCGCCGTCGCGGCCGTCGCGCCCGTCGAAGGCCCAGACCAGCTGGTCGTCGCCGAGCGTCATGCCGGCTCCATGGTGGCCCAGAGGTTGTAGCCCTGCATCGCGAGCACGTCGCGCTCCATCTCCTCGCGGTTGCCGGTCGACACGACCGCCTTTCCCTCCTGGTGGACCCGCAGCATCAGCTTCTCCGCCTTCGTCCGCGGGTACCTGAAGTACTCCTGGAACACGTAGGTGACGTAGCTCATCAGGTTGACGGGGTCGTCCCACACGATGGTCACCCAGGCTCGGACCTCGTGCGGGGCCTCCTGGGGGCGTTCGACGACCTCGGCGCCGGAGGAAGGTACTGCGGTCATGCCCCCTACTCTGCCCGCTCGGGGCAAACACCGTGATCGATTCCTGTGGACGGACTACTGTCGTCGGCATGACTTCGGCACTGCTGACGGACCACTACGAGCTGACGATGGTGCAGGCCGCGCGCAAGGCGGGCACCGCCGGGCGCCGCAGCCTGTTCGACCTGTTCACCCGACGTCTCCCGGAGGGTCGCCGCTACGGCGTGGTCGCCGGGCTCGGCCGGGTGATCGAGGAGATCGAGAGGTTCACTTTCGGCGACGAGGAGCTGGGCTTCCTGCGCTCGGGCGGGGTCATCGACGACGACCTGGCGCACTGGCTCGCCGGCTACCGCTTCACCGGCGACATCTGGGGCTATCCCGAGGGGGAGGTCTACTTCCCCGGCTCCCCCGTCCTCTCGGTCGAGGGCACCTTCGCCGAGGCATGCATCCTCGAGACGGTCCTGCTCAGCGTCTACAACCACGACTCCGCCATCGCGGCGGCCGCGTCGCGCATGACGGCGATGGCGGGCAGCCGCTCCTGCGCCGAGATGGGGTCACGCCGCACGCACGAGGACGCCGCCGTCGCCGCCGCCCGCGCCTCATACCTCGCCGGCTTCGGGTCCACCTCCAACCTCGAGGCGGGTCGCCGCTACGGCATCCCGACCATCGGCACCGCCGCCCACTCCTTCACTCTGCTGTTCGACTCCGAGGAGGAGGCGTTCGCAGCCCAGCTTGAGGCGCTGGGCAACGACACCACCCTGCTGGTCGACACCTACGACGTCGAGACGGCCATCCGCACCGCCGTCCGGCTGACCGACGGCCGGCTCGGCGCGATCCGGCTCGACTCCGGCGACCTCGCCATCACCGCACGTCAGGCGCGCGACCTGCTCGACGACCTCGGCGCGACGCGGACCCGGATCATGGTGACCTCGGACCTCGACGAGTGGCAGATCGCGATGCTGCAGGGCGCCCCCGTCGACGGCTACGGCGTGGGCACGTCGCTCGTGACCGGGTCCGGGCACCCGACCTGCGGCTTCGTCTACAAGCTGGTGGCCCGCGCCGCCTCCGACGAGCCGGGCGCCGAGATGGTGCCGGTCGGGAAGAAGTCCAAGGGCAAGAACACGCTGGGCGGCCGCAAGTTCGCGATGCGCCGGCGGGGCGCCGACGGCCGGGCTGAGGCGGAGATCATCGGGCTGGGCGCCGCTCCCGTCAACGACGGCGACGACCGCGACCTGCTCGTGCCCGTCTACCGCGGGGGCGACCTGGTCTACACCGCGACGCTGGACGACGCGCGGGTGCGGCACGCCGAGTCGCTGGCGGAGCTGCCGCTCGCGGCCCGCCGCATCTCCCGCGGCGAGCCGGCGATCGAGACGATCATCCTGGACGCGGCCGGGGCCGAGACCACCAACCCGTACCAGGCGGCGCCGGTGGTCACGAACCTCTGAGCGTCAGCGGCGCTCCCACCGCGACGCCGGCTGCTCGGGTAGCCCGTTCATCACGGCGGCGAGCCTCTGGGGCAGCCGGGCGGAGAACACGTCCTCCAGTTCGATGCGGCGCCCCTCGGCGTCGTGCAGCGGCACGCGCCAGTTGGGGTACTCGTCGACCGTGCCGGGCATGTTCTGGGCGCGCCGCTCCCCCACCGCGTCGGTGAGGTTGGCGAGCAACACCTTCGACGGCGTGAGCAGCAGGTAGCGGTGCAGCGCGAGCATCACCTCGGTGCTGTCGTCGACCCTGTCGGGCGCGAGCACACGTGAGTCGACGAGCTTGCCCAGCCAGGCGGCGCGCTCCCGCCCGGCGACGCGCAGCTCGTCGTCGAGCGGCTCCGTCAGCAGCCCCAGGTCGTCGCGGATGCGGACGTGCTCGCCGTCGAGGTAGCCGAGCGTCGGGGGAAGATCGTGTGTCGTGACCGAGGCCATGCAGTATTCGCGCCACCACTGCGCGTCGAGCGGCTCGCCCTGCTGCCCCGCCTCGAACCACAGCACGGAGGTGCCGAGGATGCCGCGGCGTGCGAGGTAGTCGCGGACCCACGGCTCGACGGTGCCGAGGTCCTCTCCGACGACCAGGGCCTGGGCGCGCTGGGCCTCCAGCGCGAGGATGCCGACCAGCGCCTCGTGGTTGTTGCGGACGTAGGTCCCCTGCGTCGGGCCGCCGCCGCGCGGCACCCACCACAGGCGGAACAGGCCGATGATGTGATCCACGCGCAGGCCGCCGACGCGGCGCAGCGCGGCGGAGACCATCGCCCGGAAGGGCGCGTAGGCCAGTTCGGCGAGCCGGTCGGGGCGCCACGGCGGCTGGCCCCAGTCCTGGCCCGCCTGGTTGTACTGGTCGGGAGGTGCGCCGACGCTCATGCTGTTCGCGAAGACGTCTGGCATCATCCAGGTCTCGGCGCCCTCGCGGTTGATGCCGACGGCGAGGTCGGTCACGATGCCGACGGGCATGCCGACCTCGGCGGCGACCGCCTGCGCGGCGGAGATCTGCGTCTGGGCGACCCACTGCAGCCACTCGAAGAAGTCGATCTCCTCGGCGTTGTCCTCTGCGAACTCGACCACGGCGGGCGAGCTCGGCCGCTGCAGCTCCTCGGGCCACTCGCGCCAGCGCTGGCCGTGCTGCTCGCACAGCGCACTCCAGGTCGCGAAGTTGCGCAGCCCGACGCCCTCGCGGCGGCGGAAGTCGTCGTAGGCGATGCGGCGGGCGGCGCGCATGCCCTCGGCGTGAATCAGGCGCAGCGCCTCCAGCTTCAGCGGCCAGATGCCGTTGCGCTCGACGATGCCGGACTCGCGGCCGAGCGCGGCCGCCCGCTTGCGCAGCGCCTTGACCTGCTGCCGGGCGCCGCGACCCAGCGTGGCGTACTCGTCGATGGCCTCGGGCCGGATGTAGATCGGGTTGATGAAGCGGCGGCTGGCCGGCAGGTACGGCGACGGCTCGAGCGGGGTCACCGTCTCTGCGGCGTGCAGCGGGTTGATCAGCACGTAGCCGGCGAACTGGCGGGTGCCGGACCAGCTGATGAGGTCCGCGAGGTCCGCCAGGTCGCCGATGCCCCACGAGGAGCGCGACGCCACGGAGTACAGCTGGGTGCCGTAGCCCCAGATGCGCTGGTCGCGCATCGCGGGAGGGAAGCCCACGAACCCGGGGGTCACGATGACGGAGGCCCGGTGGACGCCGGTGGCGGTCGTGGCGACGACGTGGTGGTAGCCGGTGGGCAGGTCGGAGCCGAGCCAGAACGTGGCCTCGCCGATCGCCTCGCCGTCGACGACGCGGTCACCGGTGTCGTTGTCGCTCTGCCATGCTGGCCGGGTCTCGCCGCTCTCCAGCACGACATGCACCTCGAGGCCGGACCCGGCCGGCACGTGCACGTCGACGTGGATGCCGTGGCCCTCCTCCGCGACGGTGCAGGGCGGCAGGACGCGGCGCCAGGAGTCGTCGACCACGCGCTGCCAGGCGTCGTCGGCCGCCTGCGGGGTGCTCGCGTCGATGTCGAAGGCCGCGAGCACCTCGACGAGCGTGCTCACGGGGATGTCGACGTGGCGACCCTTCCAGTCCCAGAACTCACGGGCGATCCCGAAGTGGTCGGCCAGGCGCTGCAGGCCGGGGCTCAGGTCAGTCATCTCGCGCTCAGCGGACCTTGAGGACCTGCGTCTTCGACGCCATGTCGGAGAGGGTCTGCTTGTTGCGGGACGCGAGTGCGCAGATGCCCGTGACGATGGTCAGGATCCCGATGCCGTAGATGAAGGCGCCGAGGAACCCGCGCAGGATGGCGGTGCCCCAGCTGAGCTTCCCCGCCTGGTCGTCGCCCAGCCGCACCGTGCGCAGCCCGAGGGCCGCCTGACCGAGCGTCGCGCCGAGCGTGCCGAGCATCGCCGTGCGGTAGATGCCGTAGATGACCAGCGTCAGCAGCGCCGAGTACAGGATCGCCAGCCAGAACTCGTTGTCCGGCATCGGCAGCGGGCCCGTCGCAGGGCCCTCGGAGTAGAGGACGAACTCACGGGCCCACCGGTCGGTGGCCCCCGAGAGCATGGAGTTCACCCCCACAGCGCTCGCGATGAAGCTCACCACGATGTTGATCAGGATGTTGTCGAGCACGAATCCGAGGAGGCGCCAGCCGAAGCCCGCGACGCGCGGCAGGGCCGCAACCGCGTACGGCGAGGGCTGCTGTGTCGCGTAGCCGTAGCCCTGATTCTGCTGGCCGAAACCCTGCGGCCCCCAGCCCTGCTGGCCGTAGGTCTGCTGGCCGTAACCCGGCTGAGGCGGGGCGGGCGGCTGCTCCTCGTACCGGTCACGCGTTGCCTGCGACCAGGCGACGCCGTCCCAGAAGCGTTCCGCATCCGTCCCGGCAGGGTCCGGATACCATCCCGCGGGGGGCTGCTGAGGCGCGTTAGTCATGCCTACAAGGATGCCAGACAAGGCTGCGGCTTCCCTGTCGGGTGATTTTTGGGGACAATTGGCGGCGACATGGAGATGATTGGGCGTTACCGGATCACTGGCCGCATCGGCTCGGGGTCCTTCGCGACCGTTTACCGGGGCCAGGACGACACTCTCGACGTGCCGGTCGCGGTGAAGGTGCTCGCCGACAACTGGGCCACGAACGACGACGTACGGGCCCGCTTCCTCGCCGAGGCCCGACTGCTGCGGCGCATCTCCGACGAGCGCATCGTCCGCGTCTACGACATCGGCACCACCGACCGCGGGCAGCCGTACTTCGTGATGGATCTGGCCAACGGAGGCAGCCTCGATCAGCTCCGTAAGAGGCTCGTCGCCCCAGGGCTCGCCCTCAGGCTGTGCGCGGAGGCCGCGCGCGCACTGGAGGTGATGCACCGCCACCAGCTCGTGCACCGCGACATCACCCCCGGCAACATCCTGCTCACCAACACGCCGGGCGGCGTGCGGGTGATGCTGGCCGACCTCGGCGTCGCGAAATCGCTGCTGGACGACTACCGCGACACGATGACGGCGGGCACCCCCGCGTACATGGCGCTGGAGCAGGCGAACTCGACGGGCCTCGACCAACGCTCCGACATCTACTCGCTGGCCTGCGTCACCTACGCCCTGCTCACCGGACACCCACCCTTCCCTGTCAAGACGCTGGCCGAGCTGCTGAACCGGAACCACGCCATCGGCCCGGCCCCCATCGCAGCCCAGATCGGGGCCCCCCAGCAGCTCGACCAGGTACTGGCCTCCGCACTGTCCGCCGACCCGAACCGCCGTCCGCAGACCGCGTTGCAGTTCGCGGATGCCCTCGACACCCTGGCCGCAGCCCTCCCCGGCGGGGACGCGTACCGGCCCCGCCCGCTGTCCGCACCGAGCACGCCGACGGTGCCGCTGCCGGCGGCTCCCGCACCCATCGACACCCTGCCAGCGGGCCCCCGACACCCCGGCAGCCTCATGCCGCGCTCCGAGACCCCGACGTCGATGCTAGACAGCTACCTCGGGAAGGGTCGCTACCGGCCGGCGAAGACCAGGGAGACGCACTCGCTGTGGTTCCACGTGTGGGTCACGGCGTCGGCGATCCTGCTGCTCGCGCTGACTCTCTGGCTCACCGTGTACGTGCTGACGCGCTAGCCGGCGCGCAGTTCGTTGGCGATGTGCCCGATGCGTCGGCTGGCGAGGACCGAGGCGACGCTCAGAACCAGCACGGCCCCGAGCGCCGTGGTGTAGGCCAGCTGCAGCGGGTCGGCCAGCAGCAGCGCGGTGTAGATCGCCCCCGCGACGGCCGTGACGACCGAGTTGCCCACCGACTCCGCGACCTGCAGCGACGACTGGTTGCGGCCCTGCTCGAAGCTGCCGGACAGCGTCATGGTCGCCACGGCCGTGCTCGGCATCGTCAGACCCATGCCGATGCCGCCGACGACCCAGCCCAGCAGCCCCGCGACCAGCGGGATCTGCAGGTTCCACGCGAACACAGTGAGCCAGCCGATGCCGAGCGCCGAGAGCACGGCTCCGGCCGTCACGAACCCGTCACGGCTCAGCGGTACCCAGCCCTGGGCCTGCAGCCAGGAGCCGACGAACCAGCCGAGCGAGCCGACGGTGAGTGCGAAGCCAACTTCGAGCGGCGAGAGGCCGCGCAGGTCCTGCAGCACGACGAGCAGGATCGTCTCGGCCGCGAAGAACGAGCCGGCCTGCAGGGCCCTGGTCAGCACGACCGACGGCAGGCCTGCCCCGAACCCGCGTGCCGCAGGTGCCAGGATCCGGGGCAGCCCCCAGGCGAGCAGCCCCGCGCCGACCACGGCCGTGACAACGGACCAGACCCCGAGCCCCTGCCCGGCGAGCAGGATCAGCGACGGCGCCAGCGCGACCGACGCCAGCGGGCCGACGGCCACCGGTGGGACCTCCTCCTCGTCCGGCACGAAGGACGCCTGCACCGCCCGCACGCCCGGCAGCGTGCAGAGCACTGACACCAGCACGAGCGGGATCATGGCGGCGAAGACCAGCCGCCAGCTGTGGTGCGTCAGCCAGGCGGCGAACGGCGGGCCGACGAAGGCCGGCAGCAGCCAGCAGAACGACACGAGCGCCATCGCCCGCGGACGCTGCTCGGCCGGGAACCCGTGCGCGACCACCACCGACAGCGTCAGGTTCAGCGCGCCGGCGCCGAGGCCCTGCACCAGGCGCGCGAGCAGGATGAGCCACACGTTCGGGGCCGTCATCCCCAGCACCAGGCCGACGAGGAACATGGCGAAGCCGACGTACATCGGCCACGCCGGTCCTCGGGTGTCGGCGACCCTGCCCGCCACGACGGTGGCGACCAGCATCCCCGTGACGATCGTCGTGAACGCCCACGGATAGAGCTGCGCGGCGCCGAAGTGGTTCATGATCGTCGGCAGCGCCGTGGCCAGTCCGATGGTCTGGAACGCGGCGGCCAGCACGGCAAGCATGATGCCGACGATCAGCGCTGTGCGTTGCTGCATGAGCCAGCCTCCCTTTCCCGCCGCGGTACCTTCACCGCGCGTACACTTCGGTGCTATGAGTGAACTGGCCCCCGGCTCCCAGACAGTCCTCGACGAGCGCACTGAGCTGTTCGAGGACGGCGATCAGGATCGCTTCTCGCACTATGTCCCGAAGGACAAGCTCGTTGCCGCCATGGTCAACGGGACCCCCGTCGTCGCACTCTGCGGCAAGGTCTGGGTGCCGACGAAGAACCCGGAGAAGTACCCGGTCTGCCCGGAATGCAAGGAGATCTGGCAGTCCCTGCACCCCGGGAAGTGACCGGGCGCCTCGTCAGTAGCGGTAGCTGTCCGGCTTGAACGGCCCTTCGACGCTGACGCCGAGGTAGGCCGCCTGCTTCTGCGTGAGCGTGGACAGCTCGACGCCCAGCGACCCGAGGTGCAGCCGGGCGACCTCCTCGTCCAGGTGCTTCGGCAGCACGTACACGCCGACGGGGTACTCGTCGGGCCGGACGAACAGCTCGATCTGGGCGAGCGTCTGGTTCGTGAACGAGTTGCTCATCACGAACGACGGGTGGCCCGTGGCGTTGCCGAGGTTGAGCAGGCGCCCCTCGGACAGCACAAGGATCGAGTGTCCGTCGTCGAAGCGCCACTCGTGCACCTGCGGCTTGATCTCGACGCGCGTCACGTCGGTGCGCGCCTCCAGCCCCGCCATGTCGATCTCGTTGTCGAAGTGGCCGATGTTGCCGACGATCGCCTGGTGCTTCATCTTCGCCATCTGCTCGTGGGAGATGACGTCGCAGCAGCCGGTGCAGGTGACGAAGATGTCGCCGAGGCCGATGACGGAGTCGAGGGTGGCGACCTGGTATCCGTCCATGGCGGCCTGCAGCGCGCAGATCGGGTCGACCTCGGTCACGATGACGCGCGCACCCTGGCCCCGCAGCGACTCCGCGCAGCCCTTGCCGACGTCGCCGTAGCCGCAGACGACGGCGACCTTGCCGCCGATCAGCACGTCGGTGGCGCGGTTGATGCCGTCGATCAGCGAGTGCCGGCAGCCGTACTTGTTGTCGAACTTCGACTTGGTGACGGAGTCGTTGACGTTGATCGCGGGGAACAGCAGGGAGCCGTCGCGCTCCATCTCGTAGAGACGATGCACGCCGGTGGTGGTCTCCTCGGTCACGCCCTGGATCGAGTCGGCGATGGCGACCCAGTCGATGCTGCCGAAGGTGTCGCGCAGCAGCGCCTTGATGACCGTCACCTCGTGCGAGTCGCCGTCCGCGTCGGCGGCCGGCTCCCCGGCCTTCTGCGCCGCGACTC
The DNA here is from genome assembly GCF_019316905.1 of Tessaracoccus palaemonis. Lineage (NCBI taxonomy): Bacteria > Bacillati > Actinomycetota > Actinomycetes > Propionibacteriales > Propionibacteriaceae > Tessaracoccus > Tessaracoccus palaemonis. Next base: position 971,117 of record NZ_CP079216.1, on the reverse strand, counting down.
CCCAGTGGACGAGCAGGGTCGCGTCGCCACCGTCGTCGAGGATCATGTTCGGCATGCGGCCGTCGGGCCACACCAGGATCTCGCGGGCGCACTCCCAGTACTCCTCGAGGGTCTCGCCCTTCCACGCGAACACGGGAATGCCGGCGGCGGCGATGGCCGCGGCGGCGTGGTCCTGGGTCGAGAAGATGTTGCAGGAGGCCCAGCGCACCTCGGCGCCCAGCGCGACGAGGGTCTCGATGAGCACGGCCGTCTGCACGGTCATGTGCAGGGAACCTGCGATCCTGGCCCCCCGCAGGGGCTGTTCGGCGGCGAAGCGCTCCCGCATCGCCATCAGGCCGGGCATCTCGTGCTCGGCGAGCGTGATCTCCTTGCGGCCGAACTCGGCCAGCTCAATGTCAGCTACGCGATAATCCACGGCGCCACTCTATCCGGGCGACGCGGGTCTGCTCAGCCGTCGAGCGACGCCAGGTGCGCGAGCGCCAGGTCGTAGCCGCCGATGCCGCAGCCGATGATGACCCCGGCTGCCCTGGCCGACAGCACGGAATGCGAGCGGAACTCCTCGCGGGCGTGCACGTTGGAGATGTGGACCTCGACGTAGCGGCCGACCAGGGCCGCCGCGTCGGCGACGGCATAGGAGTAGTGGGTCCAGGCCCCGGCGTTCAGGACCACATCGGCGCCGGCGTCGGCGGCCTCGTGCAGCCAGCCGATGAACTCGCCCTCGTGGTCGCTCTGGCGGACCTCGACGTCCAGACCGAGGCGCGCCCCCGTCTCGACGAGGTGGTCGGCCAACTGGGCGTGCGTCGTGGCTCCGTAGACCTCCGGCTGCCGGTTGCCCAGCCTGCCGAGGTTCGGGCCGTTGAGGACGAGGACGCGGCGCATGGTCAGCTGAGTCCGATCTCGAGGTAGGCGGCGCCGTACAGGCCGCGCTGCAGGAGGGTGACGTAGCGCTCGATGGCCGTGGCCTCGAGCTCCTCGGGCCCGGAGCTGATCCGGGTGACGCGCACGCCGACGGACTCGGCCTGGCGGATCAGGCCGGCCGCCGTGTCCCGGAGCTTGCCGGGCAGCAGGTCGTCGTCGAGCATCACCAGCGCGGGGCGCACGTCGGCGTCGTCGTCGGGGTCGGCGAACAGGTCACGCTCGGGGATGGCGCGGAGCAGGCCGCTGAGCTCCGACGCGTCGGCGGCCAGGGCCGGGCGGCCGCTGGCACGCCGGAAGGCCTCGGCGATGCGCCGCGACGCGCGGGCCGCGAGCACCGTGCCGCCCCAGACCAGGGGCAGCGAGTCGGCCAGTTCGAGGGCGAGCCCCTTGCCGGGGTTCTCGGACAGGTCGCTGGAGGGGCCGCACACCTCGGCGACCAGGTCGGCGGCCTCCGCCACCTGCTCCGGATGCACGACGGGGCCGAGCCCGAGCCCGCCGAGCTGCGCGAGCACCGCGACGGCTGCCGCCATCGGGTCGGAGTCGAGGGTCGGGATGAGGGAGGCGCCGGAGAAGCCGGCGATCGCGCCGGCCAGCGCCGAGTCCTCGGGCGCGGCGACGATGAGGGACGCGCCGCGGCGGGCGGCCTCGCCCGCGCACTGCAGGACCCACTCGGGCGAGTCGTGGCCGCCGAGGACGACGGCGAGGTCGAGGGGGCCGACCCAGGCGGGCAGGCCGGGGCCGGGCCATGCCATGAACGGGACGGGGCAGGCCGGCTCGAGGACCGCGCGGACGAGGCGGGCCTCCGTGCCGAGCACGAGGATGCCGCGCGGCCGGTCGGCGCGGTCGAGATGGCCGATGGGCCGGGTCTGCGCGGCGCGGCGGATGCGCGCGCCGGCGGTGGCGAGCCAGCGCAGCGTCTCGCTGTCGGTCAGCTCGGTGGACTCAAGTCGGGAATCGTCGAACATCGGTGACGTCTTCAGAGCGTGGAGCGGGCCTGGTCGATCAGGAGCACGGGGATCTGGTCACGCACGGGGTACGCGAGGCCGCACGCCTGGTTGGTGCAGATCAGCTCTTTCGCGTCGTAGTCGACTGCGAACTTCGCGTGGCAGGACGGGCATGCCGCGATCGCAAGAAATTCGGGCGAGAGCTTGAGGGCTTCGTCGGCCATGGAAATGCTCCTTGAGAGAACTGATTGATTGACTCTACCGTGTCCGGCCGAGGCCGGGCTCAGGCCCTGACCAGCGTGAGGACCTCGTCACGCAGCGCGCCCATGGTGGCGTCGTTGCGTGCCTCGACGTTCAGTCTGAGCAGCGGTTCGGTGTTGCTGGGGCGCAGGTTGAGCCACCAGCCCTCGGCCCGGTTGCGGACCGTCAGCCCGTCACCCCACTCGACATCGCCGCGGCCGTCGAAGGCCCCCGCGACCCGCTCCTGGCAGGCCTGAGCGTCGTCGACGGTGGAGTTCAGCTCCCCCGAGCGGGAGTAGCCGTCGTAGACCGAGGCCAGCGTCGACAGTGGCTGATCGCTCTCACGGACCAGCTCGAGGACGTGCAGCGCGGCGAGCATGCCGGTGTCGGCGGACCAGAAGTCGCGGAAGTAGTAGTGGGCGGAGTGCTCGCCGCCGAAGATCGCGCCGGTGTCCGCCATCATCGCCTTGACATAGGTGTGGCCGACGCGCGAGGTGACCACGCGGCCGCCCCGCGCCTCGACGGCTTCGGGGACGCACCACGACGTGATGGTGTTCGTGACGATGGTCGCGCCCGGCTCCTTAGCCAGTTCCGCGACGGCGATCATGGCCGTGACGACTGACGGGTCGACGACCTCGCCGCGCTCGTCGATGATGAAGCAGCGGTCGGCGTCGCCGTCGAAGACCAGCGCGAGGTCGGCGCCGTGGCGGCGCACGGCCGCCTGCGCGTCGACGAGGTTCGCGGGCTCCAGCGGGTTCGCGGGATGGTTCGGGAACGTCCCGTCGAGGTCGAGGTAGAGGCCGATGATGTCAAGGTTCCGGCCGGACAGCACGGACAGCGCGGTGTGGCCGGCCATGCCGTTGCCTGCGTCGATGACGACCTTGAGCTCGCGGAGGCCGCGCTGGGGAACGAGGTCGCCGAGCTTGTCGGCGTAGGCGTCGAGCGCGTCGATCGTGCGGTAGCCGCCGGTGACCTCGGCGCCGACCTCGACGGTGGCGGCGCGGTCGCGGAGCCGCTCCATGAAGTCGCCTGGCACCGGACGGGCGTCGGCGAGGCAGAACTTGATGCCGTTGTACTGGGCGGGGTTGTGGCTGGCGGTGAACTGCACGCCGGGCAGCGACAACCAGCCGGAGGCGAACCACAGCTCGTCGGTGGAGGCGAGGTCGATGTCGATGACGTCGGCTCCCGCGCGGCGGGCGCCGTCGATGAAGGCGAGCGAGAGCTCCCGCCCGAAGGCACGCATGTCGCGGCTCAGCACGAACTGCGTCGCGGCGGTGAGGTCGACGTATGCGGCGCCGAGGGCACGGGCACCGTCGAGGTCCCACTGCGGCGCATCGCCGGAGACGATGCCGCGGATGTCGTTTGCCTTGAAGATTTCAGCGTCGAGCACGCGCCCAGCCTATCGCCTGGCTCTGGGGGCCGCCCCCTGCACGAGGCGGAGATGGCCGCCGCGGCCGCCGGGCTCCGGCAGCGGGGGCAGCGGCTCCGCCGGGGGCGCGGGTTCGTCGGCCCGCAGGCCGATGGCGCGCACCGCGTCGGCGAGCGCCATCAGGTCGTCCGTGACCGGCTCGGGGGCCGCGGGGGCACCGTCGAGGGGGAGGCGGAGCACCTGCCACCCCTGAGGCACGCTCGTGCGCTCCGCGTGGCGGGGGCACAGGTCGTAGGCGCCCGGCTCCGGCGTCAGGGACAGAGGCCCGAGCACCGCGGTCGAGTCGGCATACACGAAGGTCATCGTGGCCACGGCGGGCGCGGCACACGCGGTTCGGGAGCAGGTACGCACCCAGGCAACCTAACGGACGCCGCACTAGAGTGGCGGCATGCCACGCAGACGAGATCGACATGGACGCGGTCTACGCGGCCCACTCGCCGCTCCGAATCCCTTCTCCGGACGGCCCGTGCCGCTGCGGCGCCCCTCCCGCGTGGACTTCTTCAACGACTGCGTCACCGCCGCGATGTCCGACATCGCCGCCGTCTCGCCCGACGCCCTGACCGGCATCGTCGTGGGTGTCGAGGAGGTGCCCCACCTCAACACCGCGTGGTCGGGCAACCGGGTGCCCCTGTCCGCGGCGCTGGAGCCGAGCCGCGGCCGACGCGCGCAGATCGTGATCTTCGAGCGGCCACTCGAGCACCGCGCCACGTCCCGCTCCGACCTGAGGCGGCTGGTCCACCAGACGATCGTCGAGCAGCTGAGCGCCCTGACCGGCCGCAGCATCGAGGAACTCGGCGGCGAGCCGGAGTGGGACGACTAGTCCTTTCGCCTCGGAGCCGCACCACCCCAGTCGCGTCCGCCACCACCCCGGCCCTGCTCCGAAAACCCCAGCCGCGCTCCGAAAATCGACCAGTGCCCGATTCTCCCCGGTCTACCTCCGAAAAGCGCCCAATGCCTGGCGCCCCAAGTCCAGCGTGGTCGCCCGCGCGGCGTCAGCGCAGGTTGGTGTCGTAGGACGCGTCGCGGCCGGGTTCGTCGGCGACGCCGACGGTCAGCAGCGGCGCGACGATCAGCCCGTTCGACGTGCCGGACGCGATCGCGCCGACGAGTTCGCCGTCGGCCGTCACGCGCACGCGGTCCATCTCCTCGGCGACGGGGACCGTCACGGTCATGCCGGCGCGCACGATGATCTTCGCGTCCTCGGCGCCCTCGACGTTCGCCGTGACGGTGTCCACGCCGGGGTTGCTGAGCTGGATCATCCAGCCAGGCCTGGCCGCGGAGGCCAGCGTGGCCGACGCCTCGGTCGACACCAGCGTCACGGTCGGGCCCGGCTGGTCGTCGAGCACGACCGCCGCCCCGACCTCTCCCGGGGACGTGATGCGCAGCGCCGTCGCCTCCGACCCGAGGTCGGAGCCGAGGCCCACGACGACGGTGGACAGTGCCGGGACCGTCACGTCTGCAGTGGACGCCGGCGAGTAGGTGCCTGACTCCCCCAGCGCCTGCACGGTGACGTCGACGCGGTCCACTCCCGGGTTGCTGAGCAGGAGCTTCTGGTTCTTCCCGTCGGCAGGGATGCCCGCGATGACCTGCTCCGCCGCGACGGTCGTCGCCGTCGCGTAGTGCTGCTCCGAGCTGCCCTCGACCGCCCTGGCGAGCACCGCGACGCGGCCGGGCGTCGAGGTGAAGGCCACAGCCACCGGGTCCGTGCCCGCGTCGGCGGCCAGCACCGACAGCGCGACGCGCCGCGTCACGCCGGGGGCGATGGCGATGCCCCGGGCTCCGACGGAGCTGATCTCGCCGTCGGGCCCGTACAGCGTCAGGTCGACGGCGGCCTCCGTCGCGTCGGTGTTCACCAGGACGAGTTCCGTGGCGGATGGGTCGGCCACGAACAGCATCCCCGAGCTGACGGGCGTCTCGCACGGCACCCAGGTGCGCGCGCCGGACGTGATGAGCACGCCGGCCGCCGCGTCGCCGTCGCTGCGCACGACCGTCGGGCCGTCGGTGTCCTGCGACACGAACCCGTCGCTGGCCTCGCCCTCGGTGCCGCCGACCTCGGCCGTGTGCAGGTCGGAGTCCGCGACGGCGAGCAGCCCTCCCGCGGGGACACAGGTCACACGGCTGGTCTGCGGCAGTTGCACGACGTGCGTCTCCGGCCTCTGCAGCGGGGAGATGAACGACAGGCCGACGACGACGGCGACGAGCGCCACGAGGGCGAGACCGGTGAGCAGGATGCGGCGGATCATGACTGTCCCCTTCGTGCCACGGTGGCGCCGCCGAGCGTTGGCGCCGCCAGGGTGGCGACGACCAGCAGCACGACGACGTGCAGCGCGAGCTGCCACCAGCGCGGAGTCGGTTCGATGCTGAGCGTCCCGCCGTCCGCGGGCACGCCGGTGAGCGTCACGACGTCCTCCCGGCTGACGTCGGTGGTGGTGGTGCCCCGCGCCAGGCGCTGTCCGTCGACCGACGCAGTCCAGGACACGTCCGGCGAGTCGGCGACGCGCAGCTCGCGTCCCTCGTCCCCCGGCGGGACCTGGCCGTCCGCGATGGGCTCCGAGTCGATCGTGACGCGGGAGACCAGCCCGCCGACCGTCCACACGGCCGAGGAGTCGTCGGCCGCGGCGGAGACGAGCGACTCCAGGTTGTCGAGGGCCGCGCGATGGTCCTGGTCGAAGCCGCGCACCCACAGGTGCGAGACGCCGAGCTCGCGGAACCTGTCCGCCAGGTCGCTCGGCGGGTTGGCCCCGGCGATGGCCTCCGCGAGGGCTGCGAACTGGTCGGCGAAGGACCCGGTGGGGTTGCGCTCAGCGCTCCCCCAGCGCGGCTGGCGGGCGTCGACGACGCTCCAGGAGACGGCGGACGCGTCGCTCAGGTCGACGAGCAGCGCACGGGAGTCACGGCTGGACGAGATGACGTCTCGGACGTAGCCGGGCAGGACGCTGGTCGTCGACTGCACGGGTCCCGCGAAGCCGACCACGGCCCACACTCCGACCGCCAGCAGCCCCGCCAGCGACATCGACAGCACACCGCGGGAGCGGATCCTCGTCTCCTCGCGGTCACACCAGATGGCCGGCGCGAGCAGGGCCGCGACGACCAGCAGCGCCCAGGGCGACAGCAGCGGGCGCGCAACGCCCCCGTCGACCTCGACGATGAGGCGCGACAGCAGCGTGCCGACCAGCAGCGGAGCGGCGACGCCGACGACGGCCCTCGTCCAGGCCGGCCTGCGCAGCGTCGAGATGGCGAGCAGAGCCACGACGCCAAGTGCGGCGAAGAAGACGATGTTGGCCCACAGCGGGAGGCCGGACGGCAGGATCCGCCCGACGACGAGCGCGTAGGAGGCCGGCGGGAAGTCCGGCCACGCCAGCGGGTCGACGCCGGTCAGGAGCCGACCGGGGTGGCGCACCAGCGTGGGCAGCCAGGGGATGAACACGAGCCAGGCGGGCACGACCATGATCGCGACGGAGACGATGCGCTCGCGATCGCGTACGGCCCACACGACGGCGACGACGGTGAGCAGCGGCAGCGCCACAGGCCAGACGACCGAGACGACGATCAGCCAGAACGCGGCGCTGGCGGGGGCGCGCAGGCCCTCCGCTCCGGTGTCCTCGTCGATCACGACCGCATGGACGGCCCGGGCGAGGATGGGGGCAGCGACGGCGAGCACCATGCCCGACACGTCACCGGCGGTGACCAGCCCGAGCAGGATGGTGGCGCCGGCCCAGGCCCCGCCGGCGGCGACCGCGACGGGCAGCGCCACCCGCAGGTGCCGCAGCAGGGCGAGCGCGGAGATGCCGGAGAGCAGCGGGACCAGGATCACGGCCAGGAAGGTGAACCAGCCCGGGCTGCCGAAGCCGCCGAGCGAGGAGAAGGCCGCGAAACCGAGCCAGGGTGCGGTGCCGGTCAGGTAGGCCTGCCAGGCCGCGGCCAGCGACGCGGGGGCCGCCAGCAGCCCGCCGCCGGAGATCGGTCCACCGCCGAGCAGGCTGCGCGCCGCGACGCCCGCCGCGACGAGCAGCACGACGACAAGCACGGCGACCGGCGAGACGTGTAGGCCGCGCCCGACGCTGGCCGTGAGCTCATCGTCGCTGGTCAGCTCGTCGAGGGAGGTGTCGGCCTCCGTCGTGTCGGTGAGGTCCTTGTAGCGCTCGGACACCGCGCTGCCGAACCTGTCGAACGCGTGTTGCACCGGCCAGAAGCGACTGGGGAGCAGCTCCTCAGGCGTCAGGTCCTCCTCCGGCAGCCGGGCTGCGAGGGAGGCGGTCTCCTCGGCCGTGTCTCGGTAGCGTCGGAACGCACCCAGCTCGGCGCGGGCGAAGCCGGGCGCCTTGGCGAGCAGGAAACCCGCCGAGCGCAGCAGGCTGGCGGCGCCCAGCCCGAACGTCGAAGCCCCGCGCGAGCCGGCGATGCGCAGCGCGGCCAGGCGGTCGTCGAGGTGCGGATGCCGTGACTCGTGACGCAGCCCGGTGTGTCCGGCGCGCAGGTGGTGCAGCGACCCGGCAGGCCAGGTCAGGACGCGGAAGCCGACGGCATTGGCACGCCAGCAGAAGTCCACGCCGTCCCGGTGCCGCGCAACCTCGGGGGCGATGCCGCCGAGCTCGCGCCACGTCTCGCCGCGGACCAGCAGCCCGGCAGTGGAGGCGCCCAGCACGTCGCGGGCATCGGTCTGCCCCTGGTCGATGTCGCCTTCCTCGACGAGCGGGACGCGCTCGCCGCCTCGCGTGATGGCCTGGCCGACCTCGGAGAGGGTCTCTCGGTAGTTGCGGCGCTTGGGCTGCAGCAGCTTCGGCACGACGACGTCGGCCTGCTTCGCCCCCTCGAGGAGGCGGGTCAGTGTGCCGCGGCGGGGTGCGGAGTCGTCGTGCAGCAGCCAGACCCACTCAGGCTCGTCCTCGCCGAGGCCCAGCCTTACGGCCTCGCCGAAGGTCACGTCGCGGTCGGCGGTGAGGACATCGTCGAGGATCCCCTCGCCCAACGCCTTCCGCAGGAGGTCCCCGGACGAGTCCTGGGATCCGGTGTCGACGGCGACGAGGCGGCCGGGGCGGGGGTTGAGACCCGCGAGCGCGACGAGCTGGCGCGGGAGGAACTCGGCCGCGTCGTGCACCACCATGACGGCCGTCACGGCGGACGGGTCGATGTCGGGGGCGTCGTCGGCGGTGTCATCCTGGTCGATCCAGGACCAGAGGTCGTCCTCGAGATGCCCGTGCAGGGGTTCGTCGCTCACGTGTTCTCCAGCCTGAGTCGTCTCGTGCGCCCGGGGTTCACGGGTGGGTGGACGACCATATCAGCCCTGTCGGAGGTCGGCCCGCGACCGGCGCTCAGCCCGCGGCGCGCTTGAGCTTGCGGCGCTCCCGCTCGGAGAGACCACCCCAGATACCGAAGCGCTCGTCCTGTTGGAGGGCGTACTCCAGGCATTCGGTGCGCACGGTGCAGCTCTCGCACACTCGCTTGGCCTCTCGGGTCGAGCCACCCTTTTCAGGGAAGAACGCCTCGGGATCGGTCTGGGCGCACAGGGCGTCGGCCTGCCACGCAAAGGCGCCGTCGTCGTCGAGCAGAGAAATCAGACTCTCATCCATGCAACCCTCCCTTCTGCCCCGAATTACACCGGAGTGATTTAGGTGCGTCAAGTGTAGCGGCGCGCCCGGTTCAGCGACGTGGTGGTCTGATCAGCGTCGCATCCGGGTCATCCTCGTCGACCCGGGGCCAGGGCGTGGTCGCCCTGTCCCACCGCCCGGCCCCCGGCGCGGGCCGCGGGGCATGGACGGGGGTCGCCGCAGAGGCGGGGGGCACGGGACCTCGTGCGGGGGCCGTCGCCAGATCGCCCCGGGCCTGGACCTGCAGCAGCGCCAACGTCAGCAGAGCGCCGCCCAGCAGCAGCCCCGCCACGCTGCCGAGCATCGCCGCCGGAGTCGCGACGGCCACGGCCTGGACGACGATCAGCACGACCCGCAGGACCAGTGCCGCCGCGGCGGCGAAGAAGGTGGCGATGCGGGCCCCTCTTCCGACCGGCCCGGCGACGAGGGCTGCGACGGTCACGCCCAGCAACGCCGTCGGGCCGACGGCCTGGGTGCCGCCCAGCGCCAGGGCGACGGCCTCCACCGCCCCGGAGGAGAGTGCGCCCCACAGCAGCACCGCGTGTCCCGTCCGCATGAGGTTGTCGTCCACCTCGCTGTTTCCCTCCCCGTCGATGTCTACGCGAATTCTGCCCCCGCCCGGGTTCGCACCTCATCGACCAGCTGCTTGACCCGCTCCGCGTCCTCCAGGCGGGCTGCGAGAGTGGCGGTGGGCGTCGCGACGACCAGCGTGTCCGTCAAGCCGATGGTGGCGAGCACGTGGTCGCGGCCGGTGGTGTTGACCAGCACGCACCCGCTGGTGTCCATGGTGACGCTGCGCCCCTCGACGGCATTGCCGTGCTCGTCGTGCGCCAGCGTCTCTGCCAGCGACAGGTATCCGCCGACGTCGCGCCAGGCGATGGCCAGGCCGACGCTCACGACCTGCGCACCGGTCGCCCCGCGCGAGGCGGGTTCCATCAGCGCGTAGTCGACCGAGATCCTCTTCAGCGTCGGGAAGAGCTCGTCGAGCCGGTCGGGCTCGGCTGCGATGGCGCGGACGGTCGCCGCGACCTCAGGCTCGAGCCGGTCGAGCTGGTCGAGCAGCGTGGCCGCCCGCCACACGAACATGCCTGCGTTCCACCAGTACTCGCCGCTGGCCAGGTACTCCTCGGCCACGTCGCGGGCGGGCTTCTCCCGGAACTCCGCCACCTCGCAGACACCCGGGAACCCGTCGATGGGCGCCGCGCGGTGCAGGTAGCCGTAGCCCGTATGCGCGCTGGTGGGCACGACGCCCAGTGTGACGAGGGACTGCGGGCGGGACTCGGCGACCTCGAAGGCCGTGGTCAGGCTGCGCTGGAACTCCTCGACGGGTTCGATGATCTGATCGGCGGTCACCATCGCGACGACACCCTCGGGGTCCCGGCGTGCGATCTCGGCTGCTGACCAGGCGACCGCGCCGAGCGAGTCCCGGCCCTCCGGCTCACCCAGGATGTTCCCCGGAGCGAGCTCTGGAAGCTGCATCGCGACGTCGGCGGCGTACGCGCGGCCGGTGCACACGAGAATGTGCTCGGCATCGACCAGCCCGTCCAGCCGCTCAAAGGCCAGCCTGAGCAGCGAGCGCCCCTGGAAGATCTCCAGCAGCTGCTTCGGCCGCCCCTGCCTGGACAGCGGCCACAACCGGGTTCCCGAGCCGCCGGCCATGATCACCACGTAACGCATGGCCACAACCTAGCGTGCGGCAGCACGCCCCGTCAGGCGGAGACTACTGTCGGGTTCATGTTCATCCATGCCCTTGCCGACCGGGTGCGTCGGAGCGGCGGCTCGCCGCTGCTGACGTGCTACGACGCCGCCGACGACTCCCGCATCGAGCTGAGCGCCACGACGTTTGCGAACTGGGTGGACAAGACGGCGAATCTCATCGTCGACCTCGGCCACGAGGACGGCGAGCCGATCGACATCGCGCTGGCCACGACGCACCCCGGACACTGGGTGACGTACGTGTGGATCGCCGCCGCCTGGCAGCGCGGCTGCCCGGTCTTGGACGGCACAGGCGACACGGACCTGCTCGTCGTCGGCCCACACGACATCGGTCGGGCGCCCACGACCGTGATGTGCTCCCTGCACCCGTTGGGCCGCGCGCTGGCCGAGGCGCCGGCAGGTGTCGTCGACTACGTGGAGGTGTTCGGGCAGCCGGACCTGCACGACGAGGCGATCGGGCTCGGCGAGGCCATGTGGTCAGACAGACCGATCGGCCGCGTGACCCCCAGCGACGAGCGGCTGCTGATCGCCGACCCTGCACCGGGCTGGCAGACGGTGGCGACGGCGCTGGTCGCGCCGGTACTCGGCGGCGGGTCGACGGTACTCGCCTCCGGATACGACGCGGGCGCGCTCGACCTGATCTCCGTCAGTGAGCGCGCCCGCGTCCTGTAGACGTCAGTTACTGGGTTCCTCGGCCTGCTCCTCGGCGGCCTCGGCCGCATCCTCGGCGGGGGCCTCCTCGGCGGGTGTCCCCGCATCGGCCTGCTGCACCGCCGCGACGGGGTCGGCGATCAGCGCGGCGCCGCCACCCAGGGTCGCCAGCATCTGCCGGACGTTGCTGAGCTGGGCGGTGATGGAGTCGCGGCGGGCGGTCACGGCGGCGAGCTCGCGCTCGGAGTCGCGCCGGATCCGCTCGGCCTGGGCGCGTGCCTGACCGACGAGGTCGTCGGCCTCGCGCTGCGCGGTGACCTTCATGCTCTCGGCCTGGCTGCCGGCGTCGGAGACGATGCGCAGGGCCTCGTTCTCCGCGGCACGGAGGTTCTCCTCGGCGGCGCGCAGCTGGTCGTCGCGCTGACCCATCTGGGTGGCGAAGTCGGCGGCGGCGGCGTCCCTGCGCTCGGCCAGCGTGCGCTCGAAGTCGGCGGCGGCCTGCGCGGCGCGGGCCTGCTGGGACTCGTAGACGGCCTCTGCCTCCTCACGGCGGGTCGCGGCCTCGCGGTCGGCGTGGTCGATCATCTCGTCGGCCCGTCGCTGCGCCCCGGACAGCCGTGCCTCGGCGTCGGCATCGGCCGAGCTGCGGGTGTCGACGGCGTAGCGGTCGGCCTCGGCGGCGGCCTGCTGCGCCTTCGCGGTGGCCTCCTCCACGACGCGGGTCGCCTCATCCTTGGCGGCTCGGCGGAGCTCGGCCGCCTCCTCCTCGGCGAGGGTGAGCATCTGGCTGATGCGCTCGCCCAGGTCGGCGAAGGTCGGGCGCGACACGGTGGCCTTGGCCTTGGCTGCCTCCTCGGCGCGGGAGCGGGCGGCGGCGAGGTCGGACTCGAGCCCGGCCTGCCCCTGACGGGCCTCCTTCAGCTGCACGGTGAGCTCCCCCAGCTCGGCCCGTGCGGCCTCGAGTGCCTGCTGCAGGGTTCCCAGCTCTGCATCCACCTGTGCGGGCTCGTAGCCGCGCAGAACTGTCCTAAATGCGGGTGCCATCAATTGTCCTCATTCTGAGTGGGGGTTTCGTTCACGGCGAGCGCTTCGATCACGCCGGAGAGGTTGTTGAGTTGTGCGGTGATGGTGTCGCGGCGCTTCGCGAGCCCCGCGACCTCCTCCCTGGCCTCGGTCAGCATCGCCCTGGCCTGCGTCCGCAGGGCCTCCGCCTCGACGCGGGCGCCTGCGAGCAGCGCGATCGCCTCCTCGCGGGTGGCCCTCGTCCGTTCGAAGGACGCCTTCTGGGTGCGTTCGAGGTCGGCGCTCAGGCGTTCGCGCACGAGCGTGGCGTTGGCCTCTGCATCCGCGGTGCGCGCCTGCGCGCGCTCGGCGATGGCGGCGGCCTCCCGCTCAGCGCGGGCGACCACGTCGGCTGCCTGGGCCTCGGCCTGCTGCCGGGTGCGGGCGGCGTGCTGCGTGGCGGCTCGGAGCTCGGCGTCGGCGCGGCCGCGGATGTCGGCGGCCTCGACGTCGGCGCTGCGGACGCGGCGACGGGCGACGTCGACGCTCCTGGCGAGGGTCGCCGCGAGCTTGCCGCGCAGGTCGCGGGCCCGGGCCGCGGAGTCGGCGTGGGCCTCGCGGCGGGTGCGGGCCGTGTCTGCGGCGGCACCGTCGAGCAGCCCGGCCACGGTCGCCCGCGCCCACTCGAGCTGGCCGGCGGCGTCCGCGAGCTGCTCCTTGGCCTTCTCGTCCGCCTCGGCGAGCAGGCGGGCAGCCTCCTCGCGCGCCGCGGCGAGGTGTTCGGCCGCGCGACGCTCGGCAGCGTCGGACTCTGCGGCGATGCGGGTGCGGATCTGGGTCACCTGGTCGACGGTCGTGGCCTTCAACGAGGCGACGTACTCGTCCGCCTCCGCGCGCAGCCGCGCCGTCTGCGCCTCGGCCGCGGCGCGTTCGGAGGCCAGCTGTCCGTCGTGGACGGCGCGGGCTGCGGCCAGCTCGTCGGCCTGCCGCGCAACGTCGACCTCAGCCTCGGCGCGCAGGCGGGCAGCCTCCTCGGCGGCCTCCCCGACGACGCGCGCGGCCCTGGCGTCGGCGTCGGCGGCCCGTTGCTCAGCCTCGACGCGCGAGTCGGCGATCAGCTCGTCGGCATTGCGCTCCGCGACGCCGGTGAGCTCACCGGCCTGCCGCGCGGCGTCCTCCAGGATGTGGGCAGCGTCGGCGCGGGCCTCGTCGAGGCGGTGCCGCGAGAACTGCAGCTCCGCTGCCGCTTCGTCGCGTTCCCTCTTCACCTCGGCCGTCAGTGCCCGTACGGCGTCGGCCTCCGCCTCCGCCTCCTGCCGCAGGCGGTCGGCGAGCAACTGGGCCTGCCGCAGGACATCCACCGCCGAGCCGCTCACGGGTGTCGCCTCGTCGGCCGGTCGGGGATCCATGTGTTCCATCTTGTCACGGTTCTCGCAGCGTCTTCTCGGGGCTTCTCAGGCGCCGGTCGGCCGGCCATGGATGAACCCGGCCCCCCAGGCCAGGTGCATGATCGTCAGGACGAGCGGCATCCGCAGGCGCGCCGCAGGGCGGAGGTGCCCCAGGCTCGCCGTGGCGGCTCCGACGAAGGCGACATAGACGGCCGGCGCGATCAGCGCCGCGGTCAGCACCCGGCTGCGCAGCACCAGCCCGAGCAGGCCGAGCACCAGCCCCCCTCCCGTCCCGACGACCGTGAGCGGGGGCGCGAGGTAGCGCAGGGAGGCCGTGTCGGGATGGCGGCGGATGACCTCGCGGCGCCACTGGCCGGTCCGGTAGAACTGCCGCGCTAGTGCCGAAACACTGTCGCGCGGCCGGTAGACGACCTGCAGGTCCGGGGAGAAGTAGACGAGGTGACCGGCCCGACGCAGCCGGTAGTTGAGTTCCCAGTCCTGCGCCCTGTGCAGGGACTCGTCGAAGCCGCCGATCTCCCTGAGCACGTCGGCGCGGAACACGCCGAGGAAGACGGTGTCGGCCGGCCCGGCCGGGGTCTCGGCCAGGTGGAAGCCTCCGCCGCCGAGCCCGAGCGGCGAGTTGTACCCGGCCGCGATGGCCTCGGACAGCGGCGTGGTCCCCTGTGCGTCCATCAGCCCGCCGACGTTCGCCGCGCCGGTCTCCTCCAGCAGCGCGACGGCCCGGCCGATGTAGCCGGGGCTGAGCTCCCCGTGCCCGTCGACGCGGACGATCACGGGGTGGCGGGCCGCGGCGATCGCGACGTTCAGGCCCGCGGGGGTGACGCCGGCCGGGTTGTCGAGGACCACGACGCGGGAATCCTCGTCGGCCAGCCCCTCGGCGATCTCGCGGGTCAGGTCGGTGCTGGGCGCGACGGCGAGCAGGATCTCGAGGTCGCCCTCGTAGCGCTGGTCAAGGACCCGCTGCACGGCGGCCCGCAGGTGCTTCTCCTCGTTGCGAACCGGCATGATGACGCTGACTGCCGTGGACACGACACCTCCGTTGCTTCGCTGGGCCCCGGACAGCCTATCGGGTCACGAGGAGACCGAGCAGACGGCCTCCAGATCCTCGGTGTCTGTGAAGGTGTCCTTGTCCACTTCGGGCTCGGCCGACGCGCTCGCGGTCGCCTCGGGGGTCGACTCTGCCGTCTGAGTGCCCTCCGGCTCCGCCTCCGACGGCCCGGCCGTCGGGGATGGGCTGGTGCCGGCGGCGGCCTTGGCGGCCGCCTTCTCGTCGAGCTCCTCGGCGTGGGCGATCTTGTCTCGCACCGTCGAACGGATGAGGGCGAAGTCCGGGTCGGCCGTCGTGATGAGGGGCGGGGAGAAGTTGACCGAGGCGATCCTGGTGCCCTTGGCCGCCAGCGCCAGCTCCGCGAGCTGATACACCTGTCCGCGTCCCACGTCGGTCTTCAGCAGGTTCTTGCCGGCTTCGGAGAGCTCGGTGAACTTCGTGGCGACAGTCATCGGGTCGAGCTGCTGCACCATGGCCGACATGACGCACTTCTGCCGCGCCATCCGTTCGTAGTCGCTGCTCTCGGCGCGGGACCTCGCGAACCACAGGGCGTGGAAGCCGTCGAGATGCACGTCCTCGCCGGCCTTGATGTAGCCGTAGATCCTGGAGCCCACGCCGCCGACGGGGATGTCCTTGGAGATGTCGAGCGTGATGCCGCCCATCGCGTCGATCAGCGACTGGAAGCCTGCCATGTCGACGAGCGCGTAGTAGTTCAGGTCGAGGCCGAGCGTCTCGGCGACGGCCTCCTTCACGGCCTGGAGACCCGGGTCGCCGGCGTCGGGGTAGAGGTCCTTGTGCTCGACGCCCAGCGTGTAGACGCCGTTGAGCATGCACTCGCCGTCGTCGCACACGAACCCGTCCGGGTACAGCGCGTGGAGCGGGGAGGACTCCGGGAAGGGCACCCTCTGCATGTTGCGCGGCAGCCCGAACAGGACGGTGCGGCCCGTCTCGGCATCGACCGAGGCGACGTTGATCGAGTCGGGGCGCAGCCCGACGCGGTCGTCCGAGGCATCGGCGCCCAGCAGCAGCACGTTGTAGCGGCCCGCCTTCTGCTCGGCGTCGCCGCCGCCCGCCAGCAGGTCGCCGACGTTGGCGACCCCGGAGAAGGCGTTGGCCGCCACGGAGGTGGCGGCCCCGACGGCCAGCGCGAGGACCAGCGTCGTCACGGTGAGGCCGAGTCGTGGCCGGCGTAGCAGGTTGATGGGGCGGGCGAGCCGCCACGCGTCCAGCAGCAGCGCCGCCCAGCCGAGGAACAGCACCCACACAGCGATCCTGAAGAACACGGCGACGGCGGGCGTCAGGAGGAAGCCGACGGTGGCTCCCCGCAGCGCGACAAGGCCGACGGCGAGGACGACGATCACGGCCAAGGCGGCGGCGTAGACACGAGTTGCGATCCGGCCGACGCGCCGGGATCCGGCGAACAGCTGGACCGAGCCGGGCAGGACTGCGGACATGAGGACGTATCCGAAGGCGCGGCGGGTCTGCAGGCTCTGCGCCGCGGCGGGCTGAGCAGAAGGCACGTGAGGCTCCAATGGGGAAGGCAGCACCAGGTGCCATCACCTTTCCTCATCCGGGCCGAGGTATCCGGCCGCCACGCCGTTCGGCAGCCGTTTCCGCGCAAAGTACGCTGTTGAGTCGAAAGGGGTGCCGATGTCGAATCACAACGACGACATGGACTGGCTGTACCGCAAGGACGACGAGCCTGAGTCCACGCGTGTCCTGCGTCCGCCGCAGGAGTCAAGCCACCCCGTCGGCGGTTACCCACAGCCCGGCCGGCAGCCGGAGGCCGGCCCGCAGCAGCGCAGCCGTCGACGCGAGCAGCCGAGCGGCCGACAGCCGACGCCGGATGTCGAGGCTCCCCCGGTCCGGAAGCGCAAGCGCCATCCGCTGCGGATCATCGGCGTGCTTGCGCTGGCCTGGGTGGTCTTCCTGATCGGCACCCCCGTCTACGCCTTCACCGTCAGCAACCACGTCGACTCGGCCCCCGACGGCGACCGCCCCGCCGCGCAGCCGGGGACCACGATCCTGCTGGTCGGCTCCGACGCGCGCGACGACCTGACGGCAGAGGAGCGCAAGGAACTGGGCACCGGCAGCGTCGAGGGTCAGCGCACAGACACGATGATGCTGCTGCACCTGCCGGCCTCCGGCCCGGCCGTGCTGCTGTCGCTGCCCCGCGACTCGTACGTCTCGATCCCCGGCCGCTCGAAGAACAAGCTCAACGCCGCCTACGCCTTCGGGGGCGCCCCGCTGCTCGTCCAGACTGTCGAGTCGAACACCGGCATCCGCGTCGACGGGTACCTGGAGGTCGGCATGATGGCGATCGTCGACCTCGTCGACGCCGTGGGTGGCATCGAGGTGTGCCCCGACTTCGACATCGACGACAAGGACGCCCACCTCACGATGTCGAAGGGCTGCCAGGACGTCGACGGCGTGACCGCGCTGGGCTACGTCCGCATGCGCAAGTCGGACCCGCGGGGCGACCTTGGCCGCGTCGAGCGGCAGCGCGAGGTCATCTCCGCGATCATGAAGAAGGTCGCCACGCCGATGACTGTGGTCAATCCCGTGCGCTACTGGCAGCTGAACATGGCCGCCGCCGGCTCCCTCGCCCTGGGCGACGACACCGGCGTGGTGCAGGTGGGGCAGGCCGCGTTCGGCTTCCTCCAGGTGATGACGGGGGCGGGCATCTCCATGACCGTGCCCGTCTCCGACACCGACTACCGCACGTCCGCCGGATCGTCGGTGCTGTGGGACGCCGACGAGTCGGCCGCGGTGTTCGCCGCGATCGCTTCGGGCGACACGGAAGCCCTCGAGAAGTACCGGCAATGACGATCCCCGCCCAGCACACCCCCCAGCAACCAGATCAAGGAGACGCCGTGAGCCAGAGCACCCAGCCCATCCCCGCCGCCGAGGAGGCGCCGAAGAAGTCCAAGGCACCGGTCATCGTGGCCGTGGCCATCGCGGCCATCGTGGTGGTCGCGGGCGTCGCCGCGGCGTTCACGCTGCTGCGCGGAACGACACCCACCGCCTCCCAGGGCCTCCCGTCGACGGTGCTCGCCTCCGTCGAGGTGAACCTCAACCCGTCCGCTAGCGACAAGCTGGCGCTCAAGGGCATCGCCGATAAGCTGCCCGACCTCGGCCTCGGCGAGATCGGCGACGACTACAAGGCCGCCCTGTGGAGCCTCATCCCCGCGGACGAGGACCTGCCGGAGTACTCGGAGGTCGAGCCCTGGCTCGGTGACTCCGTCGCGATCGGCGCCCTCCCCGTCGGCGGCGACGCCACCGACGTGCAGGCCGTGATGTCGGTCCAGGTGACCGACAGGTCCGCAGCCCAGGCCTTCGCGGACGAGCACCTGGCCGGCACCACGGTGTTCTTCGTCGACGACCTCATGGTCGTCAGCGCCGAGGCGGCCGGCCTCGACCAGGCCGACATCACCTCGTCCCCGCTGGCCTCCGACGACACGTTCACGTCCGACGTGGCCAGGCTGAGCGGCAGCAGCCTCGCGACGGCGTGGGTCTCCCCCGCGGGCGCCGCCCTCGCGCTGCAGGAGGGCGAGGACAGCACGGGCATCACGGCCGACGCCGGGGACCTGACCCGCGACCTGCACGGTGCCGCGGGACTGCAGGTCTCCGACTCGATGCTGACGCTGCGCACCGTGCTCGAGGCACCCGGCATGGACACCGACGGCACCGCCGATGTCCGCGACATCGCCGGCAACCTGTCCGCGGACTCGCTGCTCGCCCTGGCGACCACCACCGACGACGACTCGATCTCCCGCATCTGGGAGGTCGTCTCCGCCGACGACACGGCCACGGCGTGGGCCCAGCAGTTCGGCCTGACGAGCCAGGAGGACCTCGGCGCGCTGATCGGCAGCAGCCTCGGGGTCACCCTCGGCATGGACGAGGCCGGCTCCCCCATCCTCGGCGCGGCGCTCGTCGGCGACGACGCCGCGCGTCAGAAGGAGATCCTCGACCAGCTCGACACCACGCTGCAGCAGAGCGGCGCCACGGGGCTCAGGATCGAGCAGGACGGCGACACGGGCGTGGTCGCGCTCGGCCAGGAGGTCTCCGACGTGACGGCCCCCGCATCGAAGCTGAGCGGCCTCGAGGGCTGGTCGAAGCTCGTCGACGGCCCCGCCCAGTCAGTGCTGTTCGTCAACGTGCCGGCGATCCTCGCGGACCAGAACATCGCTGCGCTGGTCCAGCAGTCCAGCGATCTGCAGGCCTGGCTGAAGCCGGTCTCGGGGATGGCTGTGACGTCGACGCAGGACGGCAGCACGGTCGAGGCCCTGGTCAGGGTCTCCTTCAGCTGAGCCGGGCGCGGACCGCCTCGCCCTTGGCGTGGGCGGCGTCGCGCAACTGCTCCTGGAAGTCCAGCATCCTGGCCTGCAACGCCTCATCGGAGGCGGCCAGGATGCGCACGGCCAGCAAGCCGGCATTGCGGGCGTTCCCGATCGCCACCGTGGCGACGGGGACGCCCGCCGGCATCTGCACGATCGACAGCAGCGAGTCCATGCCGTCGAGGTACTTCAGGGCCACTGGGACCCCGATGACGGGCAGCGGCGTCAGCGCGGCGAGCATGCCGGGCAGGTGGGCGGCGCCGCCGGCCCCGGCGATGATCACGCGGATGCCGCGGCTGTGGGCCTCGCGGCCGAAGCGGATCATGTCCTCCGGCATCCGGTGCGCCGAGACGACGTCGGCCTCGAAGGCGATGCCGAACTCGGAGCAGGCGTCGGCCGCGGCCTGCATGGTGGGCCAGTCGGAGTCCGATCCCATCACGATCGACACGAGCGGGGCATCAGGCATCTGCGTCTCCCATCAGGTAGCCGGCGGCGTGCCGGGCGCGGCGCCGCACGTCGTCGAGGTCTGTTCCGACACAGGTGACATGCCCGACCTTGCGCCCGGGCACGACCTCCTTGCCGTACAGGTGGACGTGCGCGGCCCGGTCGCGGGCGTACACGTGGACCAGCGCCCCCGTGAGGTCCTCCTCGGCCCCGCCCAGCACGTTGCGCATCACGACGACCTCGTCGGTCAGCTCGGGGGAGCCGAGCGGCAGGTCGAGGGCCGCGCGGAGGTGGTTCTCGAACTGGCTCGTGACGGCGCCGTCGATGCTCCAGTGCCCCGTGTTGTGCGGGCGCATGGCCAGCTCGTTGACGACGATCCGGCCGTCGCGGGCCTGCATCAGCTCGACAGCAAGCACCCCGACGACGCCGAGCTCACCGGCCAGCGAGATGGCCAGCTCCTGCAGCCGGGTGGCCTCCTCGGCCGGGAGGCCGGGTGCGGGGGTCACGGTCTCGACGCAGATGCCGTCGAGCTGCAGCGTCTCGCTGACGGGGTACGCGACGACCTGTCCGGAGGGCGAGCGGACGACCAGCGCCGACAGCTCGCGCGTGAAGTCGATGAAGTCCTCGGCGACGATGCGGACGCTCTCGCCCGCCGACTGGGAAGCGAGGCCGTCGAACGGGATGCCGACCTCGGCCGGCCCGTCGAGCTTCCAGACGCCCTTGCCGTCGTAGCCGCCGCGGGAGGTCTTCGCGATGATCGGCCAGCCCTGGCGCTCGCCGAAGGCCAGCAGCTCGTCGGAGGTGTCGCACACCGCGAACGCGGGGCACGGGGCCCCGAGGCCGGTCAGCCTCTCGCGCATCGCGGCCTTGTCCTGGGCGTAGACGAGCGCGCCCGGCCCCGGGCGGACAGCCACCTGCTCCTCGAGCACGGCCAGGTGCCGGGTCGGGACATGCTCGTGGTCGAAGGTCAGTGCGTCGGCGCCGTCGACAAAGTCCCGCAGGGTCTCCAGGTCGCGGTAGTCCCCGACGATGGTGTCCGGCACGACCTGCGCGGCGGAGACGCCGGGCCCCTCCGCGAGCAGGCGCACATCGATCCCGAGCGGGATCGCGGCCTGCTGCATCATGCGGGCGAGCTGCCCGCCCCCTGCGATGGCGAGACTGTAACGGCGGGTCACGCCGGGCAGCCTATCAACGCGCGTCGGCGTGCTCAGTCGTCCTCGTCGTCGCCGAACAGCAACTCGGTGATCTGGACATGGACCTTCTCGACCTCTGGCACGTCGGGCAGCCGGAGCGGCTGTCCCGCGGCGGTCTCGAAGATGAGCGTGCCGCAGCCGACCATGCGGTCGACGACCCCACGCTCATAGTTCACGTTGTTGATGCGCCTGAGCGGCAGGTCGTGGCCGACGCGGGTCAGCACTCCGTGGCGCGTGATGATCCGGCGGTTGGTGACGGTGTAGGTCGAGCTCCACCAGTGCAGCGCCGGCCGGACCACCAGCACCACGAACGCGATCAGGGCGGCGGCCACGGCGATCCAGGTGGCCCACGGCTGCCAGGCGGCGGGGAAGAGGGCTATCGCGACGCCGAGGACGATCGCGATGGCGAAGAGGAACACGACGGGGATGATGAGCTTCTTGACGTGCGTGCGCATCGTCGCGATGACGTACTCATCCTTGCCCAGCTGGTCTGCGGTGATGGCCATGGCTCAGTCTGGCACGGCTGGCCGCTCCACAGCCCGGTTGCGGCGCGTCAGGCCTGCGTGTCGCGGCCGGCCAGCCCGGGGGCAGGGCAGGACTCAGGGCTTCAGGCGGGCGTGGACGACGTCGCCGACGGCGAACGTCTCGACCCCGCGCGCAGTGGCGACCTCGAGGCGTCCGTACGCGTCGACTCCCCGGCCGATGCCGTGCACGCGACGGTGCTCGTCGACGACGATCGTCAGCTCGGCGCCGATGGAGGCGCAGCGCGCCTGGTACTCCTCGCGCAGCGATCCGCTGCGCGACCAGAGTCGGTAGTAGCGCGAGAAATGACCGAGGACCCCGGCGACGATCACGCTCTGGTCGGTGGGCAGGCCCGCGAGCGCCAGTGACGTCGCCGCGGGGACCGGCAGCTGGTCGCGGGTCAGGGACACGTTGATCCCGATACCGACGACGGCACGGGCCCCGTCGGCGTGCTCGATGCGCTCCGAGAGGATCCCGCACAGCTTGTCGCCGCGCAGCAGCACGTCGTTGGGCCACTTCAGCGTCACGTCGGTCGGGTCGGGCGCGAGGTCCTCGACGGCGGAGGCGACAGCCATGCCCGCGAGCAGCGACAGCCAGCCCCACTGGGGGAAGGGCGGCAGTGGCCTCAGGAGCAGCGACATCGAGATGGAGGCGCCGGGGGGGCTGACCCAGCTCCGGTCCAGCCGGCCCCGGCCGGCGGTCTGCTCGCCGGAGACCAGCACCAGCCCCTCCCCCACGCCGTCCCTGGCCAGGGCCGCGACGTCGTGATTCGTGGACCCCGTGGTGGCGACGACACGCACCTCGTCGAAGACCCCGGAAGGATCGAGGAGCGAGGAGATGCGGGCGGCGTCGGGCAGCAGGTCGGTCACCCGCCCATGCTATGCGGCGTTCATTTACGACGAACCC
The DNA here is from genome assembly GCF_019316905.1 of Tessaracoccus palaemonis. Classification (NCBI taxonomy): domain Bacteria; kingdom Bacillati; phylum Actinomycetota; class Actinomycetes; order Propionibacteriales; family Propionibacteriaceae; genus Tessaracoccus; species Tessaracoccus palaemonis. The sequence goes on along the minus strand of NZ_CP079216.1, from coordinate 948,770 downwards.
CCGGCAACTTCCTGGATCGCGGCTAGTGTGTGCGCCATGGAGATCGACGTCCACACCACCGCCGGTCGGATCGCGAATCTCGGAGTGCGCATCGATGAGGCCGTGCACGCCGGTTCAGCAGACGCCGTGGAGAAGCAGCATGCCAAGGGCAAGATGACCGCTCGCGAGCGGGTCATGGCCCTGCTCGACGAGGGGAGCTTCGCCGAGTTCGACCAGTTCTCGAGACACCGTTCCAGTTCCTTCGGCATGGACGCCCGCCGACCGTTCGGCGACGGCGTCATCACGGGCACCGGGTCCATCCACGGCCGCCCCGTGTGCGTCTTCTCACAGGACGTGACCATCTTCGGCGGCGCGCTCGGGCAGGTCTACGGCGAGAAGATCGTCAAGATCCAGGACTTCGCCCTCAAGACGGGCGTCCCACTGATCGGCATCAACGAGGGCGGCGGCGCCCGCATCCAGGAGGGTGTGGTCTCTCTCGCCCTCTACGGCGAGATCTTCAAGCGCAACACGCTCGCCTCCGGCGTCATCCCGCAGATCTCGCTGATCATGGGCGCCGCGGCCGGAGGGCACGTCTACGGGCCGGCACTGACCGACTTCGTCGTGATGGTCGACAAGACCTCGCAGATGTTCATCACCGGCCCGGAGGTCATCAAGACCGTCACCGGCGAGGACGTGTCGATGGAGGAGCTGGGCGGCGGGCGCACGCACAACACCAAGTCCGGCAACGCCCACTACCTCGCCGCCGACGAGAACGACGCGATCGAGTACGTCCGCGAGCTGCTGACCTACCTTCCGCAGAACAACCTGGAGGACCCGCCCGTCTTCGACGACGAGGAGGTGGACCTCACGATCACCGACCACGACCGCGAGCTCGACAGCCTGATCCCCGACGCGGCGAACCAGCCCTACGACATGCGCGACGTGATCCGCGGCGTCCTCGACGACGACGAGTTCCTCGAGGTGATGCCGCTGTTCGCCGGCTCGATCATCGTCGGGTTCGGCCGCATCGAGGGACGTTCCATCGGCATCGTCGCCAACCAGCCCACCGTCTTCGCGGGTTGTCTCGACATCGACTCCGCGGAGAAGGCCGCCCGCTTCGTGCGCACGTGTGACGCGTTCAACATCCCGGTGCTGACCTTCGTCGACGTGCCAGGCTTCCTCCCCGGCGTCGGCCAGGAGCACAACGGCATCATCCGTCGTGGCGCCAAGCTGATCTACGCCTACGCGGAGGCCACCGTGCCCCTCCTGACGGTCACGACGCGCAAGGCCTACGGCGGCGCGTACGTCGTGATGGGGTCGAAGCACCTCGGCGCCGACATCAACCTCGCGTGGCCGACCGCGCAGATCGCGGTGATGGGTGCTCAGGGCGCCGTCAACATCCTCTACCGCAAGCAGCTGGCCGCCTCGTCGGACCCCGAGGCGGAGCGCGCGCGGCTGATCCAGGAGTACGACGACGAGCTCACCAACCCGTACGTCGCGGCGGACCGCGGCTACATCGACCAGGTGATCTACCCGCACGAGACCCGGGCCCAGGTCATCCGGGCGCTCCGGCTGCTGCGCACCAAACGCGAGGCGCTGCCGCCCAAGAAGCACGGGAACATCCCGCTGTGACCGGCGCAGGCGACTCGGAGTCGATCTCGTTGACGAAGGCGAGTCTCTCGGATGAGGAGGTGGCGGCCGTCGTCGCGGTGCTGTCGGCCGCGGCACGGTCCGAGAGGCTGCGCTCAGCCGACGACCGGCCGCTGGCCGGCGGCTGGAAGTCGTACTACCGCACCCTGCGCCCGCCGCTGGTGAGCGGCCGCGACGCGTGGCGCACCTACCACCGGCTGTGACGACGATGCGGGTGGTCCTGGCCTCCAAGTCCCCCGCCCGCCTCGGCGTGCTCCGCGGCGCCGGGATCCAACCCGAGGTGATCGTCTCCGGCTTCGACGAGTCGCAGGTACTCGACCCGAACCCGGCGCGGCTGTCCGCGACGCTGGCCCGAGCGAAGGGCGAGATCGTCGCGCCCCTGGTCGACGGCGACGTGGTGCTCATCGCCTGCGACTCCGTGCTGGAGTTCGAGGGCCGCGCCCACGGCAAGCCCGGCACCCCCGAGGCCGCGGCCAGGCTGTGGCGACGGATGCGCGCCGGCGAGGGCCTCCTCCACACCGGCCACTACGTGCTCGTGCGCCGCGGCGGCGACGAGACCGTGCAGACCCGGGTGGGAACCACCCTCGTGCGGTTCGCGGACCTGGACGACGCCGAGATCGACGCCTATGTCGCCACGGGGGAACCGACGCGGGTGGCTGGCGGCTTCACGATCGACGGCATCGGCGGTGCCTTCGTCACCTCCATCGAGGGCGACCCGTACAACATCGTCGGCCTGTCGCTGCCGCTGGTGAGGCAGATGGTCCTCGACGCGGACGTGAAGTGGCCCGACCTCTGGGACCGGACCTAGAGTGGGCGGGTGCCCCGCCTCGCCCTGACCCTGCTGACTGTCCTCGCGCTGGCCGGCTGCTCAGCCTCCGACCCCGGCGCGACGAGCACGACGCCGCCCGTCACCACCCCCGCCCCGGCCGCCACGGCGACGCCGCCCGCCGGGGTGTCCCTGACCGCACTGGGGTTCACCCATGCCCCGGCCGGGCTCTCGCTGCCGGTCGGCGCGACGCTGACCGAGCGCACCGACGCGGCGAACAACATCACAGCGGTCCTCTCGGCCCCGTCCGGACTCGACGTGCTGGCGCACCTGCGCGCCACGCTCCCGGCGGCCGGATTCCAGATCACCGCCGACGAGGGCAACTCGCTGCTGTTCACCGACGGCACGTGGGACGGCGCCTTCACCGTCTCGGGGGCCCTGAGCGCCCTCACGCTGCGCACCGACCGCTGACACAGGTCCGGTTGGGTCGGTCAGGCTAGGCTCGCTGTCCATGGAAGCAGATGCCGCCATCTCCACCTTGACCATCGCGATGTGGGCGGGCATCGGCCTGGTGGCCGGCGCCCTCGCCTCTGTCCTGCTGTCGGTCGTGGGACGGGTGATCGTGCGCCGGCACCCCCGCATGGAGGGCCTGACCGGCAGCATGCGGCTGCCTCAGCGCGTGTTCTGCGTGCTGCTCGGCACCGGGCTGGGGGTGCTGATCCCGACCGCGCCCGCGCTGGGCTCCTCGGTTCCTGTGTGGCGTCAGTACTTCTCGCAGGGCTTCCTCATCGTCATGATCATGGCGATGGCCCTGCTGCTGACGGGCGTCATCCAGACCGCGGAGGACGCGATCGTCCACAAGCAGTCCAGCGAGGACGAGGAGACCCCCCACTACCGGCGCATCCGCACCCAGATGCAGATCATCTCCCGCGTCGCGATCGCGGTGGTGTGGGTCTGTGCCCTTGCCGGGGCGCTCCTGACCTTCGAGGCGTTCCGCGCCGTCGGGGCGTCGCTGATCGCGTCCGCCGGCGTGCTGTCGATCGTGGCCGGCCTCGCGGTCCAGTCGTCGCTGGCCAACGTGTTCGCCGGCATGCAGATCGCGTTCTCCGACGCGCTGCGCGTCGGTGACCTGATCGTGTTCGAGACGCAGCAGGGCTCGGTTGAGGAGATCACCCTGACCTACGTCGTGGTGCGCACCTGGGACGACCGCCGCTGGATCGTGCCGAGCAACTACTTCACCACCAAGGCCTTCGAGAACTGGACGCGTCGCGAGCCGCGGCTGCTCGGCGAGGTGGGCATGGACCTCGACTGGCTGGTCCCGATCGAGGCCATGCGCGTCGAACTGATGCGCATCGTCCGCTCCAGCGACCTGTGGGACGGCCGCTCCGCCTCGCTGCAGGTGACCGACGCCACCGGAGGGCCGGTCCGGGTCCGGGCGGTCGTGTCGGCCGCCACCTCCGGCGAGCTGTGGGACCTGCGCTGCTACGTGCGCGAGGAGCTGATCAGCTGGCTGCAGCACGACGCCGTCTACGCGCTGCCCCGCACCCGCCTCGAGCCGGAGACCACCACCGCCCCCACCGTCGAGGAGCGCGACGAGTTCGAGGCGAAGGCCGTCCAGGAGTTCCGGGCGGAGGAACTCAACGACGAGACACAGGTGATGGCCCCCGTCGAGGAGGTCGAGCCGCACCAGGCCGACGACGGCGCGCTGCCCAAGTGGCTCCAGTCGTGGCTGTCGAACCGGAAGCACGAGGAGGCCGCCGCGTTGCCGTTCCGCGTGGACTTCGAGGCGAAACCCGGAGAGGCGGAGACGCCTACCGAGACCACGCTCGGGTCCCGCAGCGCGCAGGCGAGGCTCTACTCGGGTTCCCCGGAGGCCGACGAGCGCAACCGGCAGATGTCGGGTCCCAGCGCCGCCGACATGGCCGAGCGGGAGCAGGCCGCCGAACGTAGGCAGCGGACCGGGGAGCAGGAGGCGGTCGGCCCCGACGGGCGGCCCCCCTCGAAGGCCGACACGGGCAGGCAGCAGGCGATCGAGACCCGCATCATGCCGCGCGTGGACCCGAAGGCACCCGCCCCGTCGGACGACGAGGACTGACTCAGAGCTCGAACACGACGTCGCGCGGGTCCTCCAGCGCGATCCGGACCATCGCGTCGAGCCGCGGCTGGCGCGGCGACGGGAGCGCGTCGAGGGGGAACCACGCCACGTCGCTCGACTCCTCGTCGCCCACGCGTGCCTCTCCGGATACCCAGCGGCACCTGAAGCCGTGGTCGAGGTACTGCGTCACGTCCCCGTTGGCGTAGGTGATGACGTCGGTGACGACGGTCCAGAGCAGCCTCTCCACCTCGATGACGACGCCGGCCTCCTCCATGGCCTCGCGTACGGCGGTGCTGGCCGGGTGCTCGGCCGGGTCGACGATCCCGCTGACGGGAGCCCACTCGCCCGTGTCGCAGCGGCGCACCAGCAGCACGTCGCGCCCGCGGAGGATCAGCGCGTTGGCTCCCATCAGCCACAGGGGCGCGTGCCCGATGCGGCTGCGCAGGTCGAGGATGAAGGGTGGGGTCGGCATGCGCCCAGCCTGTCACACGGGGAGCTTTCGGGCACCACCCACGCCCCCACGCAAACGCAGTTAGACTCCGCGTAGATCCGTTTTCAGTGAGGAACAGCCGTGGGCAATGACGCCATTTCGAAGGTCCTGATCGCCAACCGGGGAGAGATCGCCGTCCGCGTGATCCGAGCCGCCCGTGACGCCGGAATCAACTCCGTCGCCGTGTACGCCGACTCGGACGCCGACTCGCTATTCGTGAAGCTTGCCGACGAGGCCTTCGCGCTGAACGGCGCCACCCCGGCCGACACCTACCTGAACGTCGCGAAGCTGCTCGAGGTGGCCCGCCGCTCCGGCGCCGACGCGGTGCACCCCGGCTACGGCTTCCTGGCGGAGAACGCCGACTTCGCCCAGGCCGTCCTCGACGCGGGGCTGATCTGGATCGGCCCCCCGCCCGCCGCGATCGACTCGCTGGGCGACAAGGTCAAGGCCCGTCACATCGCGCAGAAGGTTGGCGCACCGCTGGTGCCCGGCACGGCCGACCCCGTCGCGGACGCAGACGAGGTGGTCGCCTTCGCGACCGAGTTCGGGCTGCCGATCGCCATCAAGGCGGCCTTCGGCGGCGGCGGCCGCGGCCTGAAGGTCGCACGCACGCTCGAGGAGATCCCCGACCTGTTCGAGTCGGCGACGCGCGAGGCCGTCACGGCCTTCGGGCGCGGCGAGTGCTTCGTCGAGCGCTACCTCGACAAGCCACGCCACGTGGAGACGCAGTGCCTGGCCGATCAGCACGGCAACGTGGTCGTCGTCTCGACGCGCGACTGCTCGCTGCAGCGCCGCCACCAGAAGCTCGTCGAGGAGGCCCCCGCCCCGTTCCTGAGCGACGAGCAGCTCGCCCGGCTCTACACGTCCAGCAAGGCCATCCTCAGGGAGGCCGGCTACGTCGGGGCGGGGACCTGCGAGTTCCTGGTCGGCCTCGACGGCACCATCTCGTTCCTCGAGGTCAACACGCGCCTGCAGGTGGAGCACCCGGTCTCGGAGGAGGTCACCGGGCTCGATCTGGTCCGCGAGATGTTCCGCATCGCCGCCGGTGAGGAGCTCGGCTACGACGATCCCCAGGTGCGCGGCCACTCGATCGAGTTCCGCATCAACGCCGAGGACGCCGGCCGCAACTTCATGCCCGCGCCCGGCACCCTGGTCAGGTGGCACGCCCCCTCCGGCCCCGGCATCCGCGTCGACGAGGGCTACCACGCCGGCATGACGGTCCCCGGCGCCTTCGATTCGCTGGTGGCGAAGGTCATCGTCACGGGCGCCGACCGCGCCCAGGCGATCGCCAGGTCGCGCCGCGCGCTGTCGGAGCTGGAGATCGAGGGCATGCCGACGGTGGTCCCCTTCCACCGCGTGGTGCTGGAGGACGACGCCTACACCGCCCCGGGCGGCGACTTCCTGGTCCACACCCGGTGGATCGAGACGGAGTTCACCGGCGATATCGCCCCCTACACCGGCGTGCTCGGCGAGGCCGAGGACGCCCCCGAGCCGGAGGTGGTCGTCGTCGAGGTCAACGGCCGACGCGTCGAGGTCAAGCTGCCCGGCACGTTCGCGGCCAGGCCCGCGGCCGCGACGAAGGTCGCGAAGAAGCCGACCCGTCGCGACCGCGGCGGCAGCAGGGTCTCGGCCCCCAGCGGGAACGCGCTGACCTCCCCGATGCAGGGCACGATCGTGAAGGTCGCCGTCGAGGAGGGACAGAGCGTCGCCGAAGGCGACACGATCGCGGTGATCGAGGCCATGAAGATGGAGCAGCCGCTCAAGGCGCACCGCGACGGGATCGTCGCCGCGCTCGCAGTGGCCGCCGCCGACACGGTGACGGCCGGGCAGGTCCTGTGCGAGATCGTCGATCCGGAGTGAGGCCCGCCAGGGAGTGACCGGGGTGGGGGTTGTCCCCGAGGCCTATCCTGGAGAGCAGTTCTCCTAATGTGAATGGTGGTCCACCATGAGCGGCTTCCTCGTGATGATCTTCATCTTCATCCTGGTGTCGATCGTGCTCGGGGTGACGCGCAGCAACCGTCCCAGCCTCGGCGACGGCGGTTATCCGCCCCAGCAGCTCGGCCCGCGCCCCGGCCAGCCCTACGGCATGCTCGGTGGGCCGGCGCAGTTCGCCGGGCAGCAGGGCTACGATCCGGCAGCGCAGCAGGCGATGACGCAGGCGTCCCGCGACGCGATCGACGCCGACATCACGACGTACGGCGAGGAGCTGCGCGACCTCGACCTCGACGTCGTCGGCCGCGAGCTCAGCGCCGAGGCCCGGGACGACTACTCCAGTGCACTCGACGCGTACGACGGATCCAAGCAGCAGCTGCTCACCGCCAGGTCCAACGCCGACGTGAAGCGCATCGCGCAGATCCTCGAGGAGGGCCGCTACAACATCGCCTGCGTCAAGGCGCGCGCCGAGGGACGGCCGGTCCCGGAGCACCGCGCTCCCTGTTTCTTCGACCCGGCGCACGGCGTCTCGGTCGAGGACGTGACCTGGGCGCCCGCCGGCGGCGCCGCCCGCCAGGTGCCCGCCTGCGCGGCGGACGCGCAGCGCATCCGCACGGGCAACGATCCGTCGATCCGCATGGTCAACGCAGGTCAGGGCATGGTGCCCTACTGGGACTCCCGTGAGTACGCGCCGTGGGTCCAGGGCTACTACGGCCGCCACGGCATGGATCCCGCGCTGCGGTCGGTCACGCAGGGGGCGCTGATGATCGGCGGCTTCTCGCTGCTGATGGGGCTGCTGGACGACTGATCCCCAACCACAGGGCATTCACAGTGCGCCCCGAGCCGGACCACCGGCTCGGGGCGCACTGTTGACGTGTGAGAGACGAACGACAGACACGGCCCCGCCGCACGAGGCGCGGCATCATCGCAGGCCTCGTGGCGACCCTCGTGCTCAGCCTGGGCGGGGCGACCGGCTGGGCGCTCGACCGCTTCGTCGTACGCCACGTCGAGATCGCCGACGTCGCGGCGTACGAGGCCTCGCAGGCCGCCTCCGCTGAGGCGACCGACGAGGCCACCGAGGGCACGGCACGGGCCGCCGAGGTCACCGACGACTCGTATACGAGCGACGACACCTCCATCTCCATCTCCCAGGTGACGCAGGGCTCCGGCGACGACACCGTGACGTACTACGTCGCCGACGTGACGATCGACGATGCGACGCAGCTGCGGTCGGCCTTCGCCGACAACCAGTTCGGCGAGAACATCACGGACCTGGTCAGCACCATCGCGACCGACAACGACGCCGTGCTGGCCATCAACGGCGACTACTACGGCTTCCGTGACTCCGGCATCGTGATCCGCAACGGCGTCGTCTACCGCGACGACCCGGCCCGCACGGGGCTGGCGATCTACACCGACGGCAGCATGCGGGTCTACGACGAGACCGCGACCACGGCCGACGAGCTCCTCACCGACGGCGTGTGGCAGACGCTCAGCTTCGGTCCGGCGCTCGTCACAGGCGGAGAGGTCGTCTCCGGCATCGACGACGTGGAGATCGACACCAACGTCGGCAACCATTCCATCCAGGGCGAGCAGCCCCGCACGGCCATCGGGATCATCGACGAGAACCACTTCGTGTTCGTGGTCGTCGACGGCCGCGAGACGGGTTACAGCCGCGGCGTCACCATGACGGAGCTCGCGGGGATCATGCAGGGCCTCGGCGCGACCGAGGCGTACAACCTCGACGGCGGCGGCTCCAGCGAGCTGTGGTTCAACGGCGAGGTCGTCAACCAACCCTCCAACGGCGGCGAGCGCGCCACCAGCGACATCCTCTACATCGGCTGAACGGAGCGTGCCATGTTCGCAGTACTCATCCCCGCCTACGAGCCTGACCTGCGCCTGGTCGCGCTCGTCACGCAGCTCGACGCCGCGCTGCCCGACGTTCCGGTGGTCATCGTCGACGACGGCTCCGGCCCCGACTACTGCGACGTCTTCGCCGCCGCGGCGGCGAGCGGGGCCGTGATCCTCACGCACGAGCACAACCGCGGCAAGGGCGCGGCCCTGCGGACCGGCTTCGCGGACATCGTGACGCGGCTGCCCGGCTTCGGGGTCGTGACCGCCGACTGCGACGGCCAGCACACGCCCACCGACATCGCCCGGGTGGCCGCCCGGCTCGACACACTCCCCCCGGGCCAGCGGTGCGTGGTGCTGGGCTGCCGCGAGTTCACCGGCGCCGTGCCGGCGCGCAGCCGCTTCGGCAACTCGGTCACCCGCGCGCTGTTCCGGTCCGTCACGCGGCAGGACGTCCCCGACACGCAGACCGGGCTGCGCGCCTTCCCCGCCATCACCCTGCCCTGGGCCCTCGGCATCCAGGGCGACCGCTTCGACTACGAGTTCCGCATGCTTCTCCTGGCCCGCCAGTCGGGCATCTCGCTCGTCACCATGCCGATCGAGACCGTCTACACCGACGGCAACGCGTCGAGCCACTTCCGCCCGCTCGTCGACTCGCTGCGCATCTATGCTCCCCTGGCCCGGTTCGCGGGGTCGAGCCTGCTGGCGTTCGCGGTCGACACCGGCGTGCTCCTGCTGCTGAACTGGTTCACGGGCCGGCTGCTGCTCGCCGTCGTGGGCGCCCGCCTGGTGAGCGCCGGGGTCAACTTCGCCGTGAACCGGAGGCTGGTCTTCCGGCGCGGCCGCGAGGTTCCGCTGCGCTCGGCGACCCTGCGCTATCTGTCGCTGGCCGCGCTGCTGCTGGCCGCCAACTACGGCGTGCTGACCGCCCTGACCGACGCCGGCACCCCACTGCTGCTCGCCAAGGTGGCCACGGAGGCGGCCCTCTTCCTGGCGAGCTACAGCATCCAGCGCACGGTCGTCTTCGACCCGTTGTCCGGCTCCCACAACTCCCGGGGGCAGATGTTGGCGCGGACTGCCTCCCAACCCGTCTGAACCGGGGCGTACCGTAACTTACGCAAACGTAGGTTACGCACCCGTAAGGACCACCGCATGAGCACACCGGCGCAGGCCATCCGCGAGGCCAGAGACCTCCTCCTCAGCCTCCGCGGCCAGGGCGACCGGGCCCGCGCCGAGTTCCGGTGGCCGGAGATCTCCGGGCCGTTCAACTGGGCCGTCGACTGGTTCGACGAGCTCGGCCGCGGCAACCAGTCGACCGCGCTGTGGCTCCGCGACGAGAGCGGCTCCGACGAGCGCTACAGCTACGACGAGATGGTGCACCGCTCCGACCGGCTCGCGGCGTGGCTCGAGGCGCAGGGGGTCGCCAAGGGCGACGTCGTGATGGTCATGCTCGGCAACCAGGTGGAGCTGTGGGACGCGATGCTCGCCGTCATGAAGCTCGGCGCCGTGATCCTGCCGACCACCGTCGCGCTCCAGCACGACGACCTCGCTGACCGGGTGCCGCGCGCCGGGGTGAGCGCTGTGGTCACGAGCCCCGACTGCGAGGCCAAGTTCGACGGCCTCGACTCGCTGCTGTGCGTCACCACCGGCAAGGGCCACGGCCGCTGGCGTCCGATGGCCGACGCGGCCGCCCTCCCCGCGGGCCCGCGCCCCGTCGTGACCGACGCCTCCGACCCCGTGCTGCTGTACTTCACCTCCGGGACGACCGAGCACCCGAAGCTCGTGGTGCACACGCACCTGAGCTACCCCGTCGGGCACCTGTCGACGATGTACTTCATCGGCGTGCGCCCCGGCGACGTGCACCTCAACATCTCGTCTCCTGGCTGGGGCAAGCACGCCTGGTCCAGCTTCTTCTCGCCGTGGATCGCGGGCGCCACCGTGTTCAGCTACACCTATCACCGCTTCGACCCCGCCCGGCTGCTGCGCGAGCTCGAGGACTGCGGGGTCACGACCTTCTGCGCCCCGCCGACGGTGTGGCGCATGATGATCAAGGCCGACCTGGGGGCCCGTCCCTCGGCGCTGCGCGAGGCCGTCGGCGCCGGCGAGCCCCTCAACCCGGAGGTCATCTCCGCGGTGCAGCGGGCGTGGGGCCTGACGATCCGCGACGGCTACGGCCAGACCGAGACCACCTGCACCGTCGGCAATGCGCCCGACGAGGACGTCCGGCCCGGCGCGATGGGCAAGCCGATGCCCGGCGCCCGGCTCGTGATCATCGACCCCGACACGGGCGAGGAGTCACGCCACGGCGAGATCTGCATCCCCGTCGACCCGTGGCCGCTGAACCTGACCACCGGCTACCTGGGCGACTTCCGCACCGTGCAGGCCGACGGCCGCTACCACTCCGGCGACCTCGTGTCGGTGGACGACGACGGCTACCTCACCTACGTCGGGCGGACCGACGACGTGTTCAAGGCATCCGACTACAAGGTCTCCCCCTTCGAGCTGGAGTCGGTGCTCATCGAGCATCCCGCCGTGCTGGAGGCCGCCGTGGTGCCGGCCCCCGACGAGCTGCGGCTCGCGGTCCCGAAGGCCTACGTCGCGCTGGCCGACGGCTTCCTCCCCGACGCGGACACCGCGCTGTCGATCCTGGCCCACGCCAAGGAGCGGCTGGCCCCGTACCTGAGGGTGCGTCGCGTGGAGTTCGCGGAGCTGCCCAAGACGATCAGCGGCAAGGTCCGCCGCGTCGAGCTGCGCGCCCGTGAGGTCGACCCGGCCGTGGTGATCGAGGACTTCCGCTACGAGGCGTTCCCGCAGCTGCGGGGCTGACTCAGTTCGTCAGGGTGTTCCAGGCACCGTCGCGCGTGTGGAGGCGGCGCGCCGCCTCCGCGACGGTGCCGGACATCGAGGGGTAGACCGTGAAGGCGTGGCTGAAGTCGTCGACAGTGACGCGCTGCGCGACCGCGAGCGAGACGGAGTGGATCAGCTCCGAGGCCCGCGGCGCCACCACGACGCCGCCGACGATGATGCCGGTGGTGGGCAGGCAGAACAGCTTCACGAACCCGTCGGTGAAGCTCATCATCTTGGCGCGCGCGTTCGACGCGATCGGCATCAGCAGCGACGCCACCCGCACCTCGCCGGAGTCGACCTCCTTCTGCGTGATCCCGACGGTGGCAACCTCGGGGGTCGTGAAGACGTTGGAGGAGACGCTGCGCAGGTCCAGCGGCTTGACGGCGTCACCGAGCGAGTGCCACATCGCGACCCTGCCCTGCATCGCGGCCACCGACGCCAGCGCGAAGACGCCGGTCACGTCGCCCGCCGCGTAGATGTCACGGTTGCTGGTGCGCGAGACGCGGTCGACGTGGATGTGTCCCGAAGCCGTCAGCTCGACGCCGGCGTCCTCCAGGCCGAGGCCCGCGGAGTTGGGGATCGCCCCGACCGCCATCAGGCAGTGTGAGCCCTCCACCTCGCGGCCGTCGGCCAGCGTCACGACCACCCCGTCGCCCCGGCGTCGCGCGGCGACGGCCCGGGCCCGGCTCATGATGGTCATGCCGCGGCGCTCGAACGCCTGCTGCAGGACCGCGGCCGCGTCCTGATCCTCGCCGGGCAGCACCTGGTCGCGGGAGCTGACCAGCACCACGTCGCAGCCGAGCGCGTCGTAGGCGGAGGCGAACTCCGCCCCCGTGACGCCGGAGCCGACCACGATCAACCGCTCGGGGAGATCGATCAGGTTGTAGACCTGCTTCCAGTTCAGGATCCGCTCGCCGTCGCAGGGGGCGTCGGGCAGCTCACGCGGGGTGGTGCCGGTGGCGACCAGCACCACGTCGGCGTCGAAGCTCGTCTCCCGCCCATCATGCGTCGCGATGACGCGGTGCGGCCCGTCGAGCCGCGCGGCGCCCGCCACGAGGTTGACGCCGTCCTCGGTGAGCCGGCGCTCGATGTCGGCGGACTGGGCGTGCGCCAGGTCGAGGACTCGCCGGTTCACCTCCGCCATGTCGACGTCGACCACGTCGGAGACGTCGTCGGCCTTCACGTGGAGGCCGAGCGCGTCCGCGGTCTCGATCCGGACCATGACCTCCGCGGTGGCGATCAGCGTCTTGGAGGGCACACAGTCGCTGAGCACCGCGGCCCCGCCCATCCCGTCGCGCTCGATGAGCGTGACCTCACCGCCCAGCTGATTCCCGACGAGGGCGGCCTCGTAGCCGCCGGGTCCACCACCGATGATCACAACCTTGGTCACGCGCCCATCGTTCCACAGCTTGGCCCTGCGCACCGGCCGTCGCCGCGACGGGGCCGCCACTATGCTGAGGAGATGCACACCACTGACGCTTTCGTGCTGGCCGACGAGGCCGCCACCTTCCTCAGTTCCCACTTCAGCCTCGACACGATCGACGTCGCGCTGGTGCTGGGCTCGGGCTGGTCCTCGGGCGCGGATGCCCTGGGCGAGCCGATCGGCGAGATCGCGCTGGGCGACGTGCCCGGGTTCAGCAAGCCCGTCGTCAGCGGCCACGGCGGCGCGCTCAAGCTGGTCCGCACCGCCGGGGGAAAGGCCGCAGCGGTCTTCACCGGCCGCACGCACTACTACGAGGGCCGCGGCGTCGCGCCCGTCGTGCACGGGGTGCGCACGGCGGCGAAGTGGGGCGCGTCCACCGTCGTGCTGACCAACGGCTGCGGCGGCCTCAACCCGGCGTGGGCCCCCGGCACCGTCGTGCTGCTGAAGGACCACATCAACTTCACCGGAGACACACCGCTGCTCGGCGCCACCTTCATCGACCTGTCCGAGGCCTACTCGCAGCGGCTGCGCGATCTGGCGCACCGCGTCGAAGAGTCGCTGCCCGAGGGCGTCTACATGCAGTTCCGCGGCCCGCAGTACGAGACCCCCGCCGAGGTGCGGATGGCCGGGATCCTCGGCGCCGACCTGGTGGGCATGTCCACCACGCTGGAGACCATCGCCGCCCGCGAGGCCGGCCTCGAGGTCCTCGGCCTGTCGCTGGTGACCAACGCCGCGGCGGGCCTCGGCGAGGACCACCTCGACCACACCGAGGTGCTGCAGGCCGGGGCCGACGCGGGCCCCCGACTCGCCGCGTTGCTCGGCGACATCTGCAAGGAGCTGTGACCATGACGGAGCTGCTGACCAGGGCCGCGCTGTGGCTCAAGCACGACCCCGACGCCGACACCCGCGCCGAGCTCGACCACCTGGTCGTCCAGGCGCAGGCCAACGACCCCGAACTGGCCCGCGCCGCCGAGCACGAGCTCGCCTCCGCGTTCGCGGGGCCGCTGCAGTTCGGCACCGCGGGCCTGCGCGGCGCCCTGGGCCCCGGCCCCGCCCGGATGAACCGCGTCGTCGTGACGCAGGCCGCCGCCGGCTTCGCCGCGTGGCTGGGCGAACGGGGGCTGCGCGGCGGGAAGGTGATCGTCGGCCACGACGCGCGCCACAAGTCGCAGGCCTTCGCCGAGGACACCGCCGAGATCTTCGCCGCCGCGGGATTCGAGGTCCTGTGGACCGACCACCCTGTCCCCACCCCCGTCGTAGCCTTCGGCATCCAGCACTTCGGCGCCGTCGCCGGCATCGTCGTGACCGCGTCGCACAACCCGCCGCAGGACAACGGCTACAAGGTCTACCTCGGCGACGGGTCGCAGATCGTGCCCCCGACGGACGCCGAGATCGCCGGCCACATCGCGGAGATCGCCGCGGGCGACTGGCCGAACCTGCCGCGCTCCACGGACCGCACCGACGTGACCGCCGAACTGCTCGACGCCTACGTCGCCCGCGCGGCCTCGCTGTTCCCGACTGAGGCGCCGCGCGAGCTGACCTGGGTGCACACCGCCATGCACGGAGTCGGCTCCGAGACCGTCCGCCGCGTCGCGACGAGGATCGGGCTGCCCGCCGCGCACGAGGTCGCCGAGCAGGCCGAGCCCAACCCCGACTTCCCCACCGTGTCGTTCCCGAACCCCGAGGAGAAGGGTGCGATCGACCTGTCGCTGGAGCTGGCCTCCCGGGTGGGCGCCGACGTGGTGATCGCCAACGACCCTGACGCCGACCGGTGCGCCGTCGCGGCCGTGGTCGACGGCTCGTGGCGGATGCTGACCGGCGATGAGCTCGGCGCGATCCTGGGCGACGACGCCATCCGCCGCGGGGTGCCGGGCGTGTTCGCGAACTCGGTCGTGTCGTCGACGCTGTTGGGCCGCATGGCGGAGGCGGCGGGTCGGCAGCACACGATCACGCTGACGGGGTTCAAGTGGATCGGCCGCGTGCCGGACCTCGCGTTCGGCTACGAGGAGGCCATCGGCTACTGCGTCGACTCGCGCGCCGTGCCCGACAAGGACGGCATCACCGCCGCCGTCACGGTGCTGCGCATCGTTGCCGAGCTCAGGGCGCAGGGCTGCACGCTCGCCGACCGGCTCGACGAGATCGCCCGCGTCCACGGGCTGACCGCGACGTCTCAGCTCGCGGTCCGCGTCGCGGATCTCGGCATCATCGCCGACGCCATGGCGAGGCTGCGCGGCAACCCCCCGACGCAGCTGCTCGGGGAACCCATCACCGTCGTCGATCTGGCGCACGGCAGCGAGACCCTCCCCCCGACCGACGGCATCGAGCTGACGGGGCCCCGGGTGCACGTCGTCGCCCGGCCGTCCGGCACCGAGCCGAAGCTCAAGTGCTACCTGGAGGTGCGCCTCGACCCGTCCGAGTCGCAGGACGTCGCCGCAGCGCGGACCGAGGCTGCCGGGCGCCTCGACCGGCTCCGGGCCGAGATGGCCGCCGCGCTGGGGGTCTGAGAACGGGCGATGCAGCCCGGGCCGCCGTCGACGGGGCCCGGGCTGCGGCTACCCTGGAACCCATGACGAAGCTGCGTGCCGTCCTGTCCACCCTGGCGTTGGCGCTGGTGTCCGCCTGGATGGTGGTGCTGCCCGCCGCCGCGGACGACTCGGCGCCCATCACCCGCTACGACGTCACGGCGAACCTGACGAGCGAGGGGGTGGCGCAGGTCACCATCGACTTCACGATGGACTTCTCGCAGGTCGACGGCCGCGGGCCGTACGTCATCCTGCCCACGCGCCAGGACAGCGCCGACCCGAACTGGCAGTACGCCTTCGACTACAGCAACATCCAGGTCACCTCGTCGACCGGCGCGCGCACGGACGTCAGCCGCGAGGACGACGACAAGACGATGTCGCTGCGGATCGGCGACGAGGACATCTGGAACTCCACGCCCCAGGACTACACGGTCTCCTACGACGTCACGGGGCTGATCGTCTCGGACCAGGAGACGTCCGGGCTCGACGAGCTCAACTGGGACGTGATCGGCACAGGCTGGCAGTCGGAGATCTCGAACGTCACGGTGCAGGTGACCGGCCCCGCGGCCGTGTCCAAGTCGGCGTGCTTCTACGGCCCCTACGAGGACCAGACGCCGTGCGACGCGACCAACTCCGGCCAGACGGCCAGCTTCGCCGTCGACCAGACCCTCGCCCCCGGCGACGCCGTCCAGATCGTCGCGGGCTTTCCCGCCGGCACGTTCGGTGGGGTCGAGCAGAAGCTCGTCAAGGCGCCGACGCTCGCCAACGCCTTCGAACTCAGCCCCGCCACCGGCGGCGTCGCCGGCGCCGGGCTCGTCGCCGCGATCGCCGGGCTGCTCGCCATCCGCAGGCGCCACGCCCGCGACGAGGTCTACCTCGGCCTGACACCCGGCATCGTGCCCGGCGCGGGCGAGAACGCGGCGGTGGGCACGCAGTCCGGGAAGTTCCCCGTCGCCGTGCAGTTCAACCCGCCGAAGGGCGCCCGCCCCGGCGAGATCGGCACGCTGATGGACACCACGGCCGACGACGTGGACGTCTCCGCGACCATGGTCGACCTCGCGGTGCGCGGATTCATGAAGATCGAGTCGAACGGCAAGAAGAAGTTCACGCTGTACGCCACGCAGGCCCCGGCCCGGGAGACGCTGGAGCCGTACGAGTCGAAGCTGCTCGCGGACCTGTTCCAGGGGGCGACGTCGCGCACGTCGAAGGAGCTGGAGAAGGAGAAGTTCGCGCAGGTGCTGCCGCACGCGCGAAGCGGCCTCTACGACTCCGTCGTCACGAAGGGCTGGTTCAAGTCCAACCCGACCATGGCCCAGACAGGCCCGCTGGTCCTCGGCGGCATCCTGGTCGCCGGCGGCGTGTTCGCGGCCATCATCCTGGCGGCGTTCGGCTGGGCCCTGATCGGCATCCCGCTGATCATCTTCGGCATCGGCCTGATGGCGATGTCGCGCAAGTTCCGCCGCCGCAGCGCCATGGGCTCGGCCTACCTCGCGCAGGCCAAGGGCTTCGAGCTGTACCTGCGCACCGCCGAGAAGGAGACGCTCAAGTTCGAGGAGGGCGAGGACATCTTCTCGAAGTACCTGCCCTACGCCATGGTGTACGGCGTCACGGACCGCTGGACCAAGCTGTTCGCCGACCTCGGCGCCCAGGGCCTGTACACGGCCGACACCTCCTGGTACATCGGCGCGGACCTGATGCGCGGCATGTACTTCGCGAGCGCCATGAGCAACCTGACCACGTCGATGTCGAGCGCGATGCACGCGGCCCAGCTGGACGGGGTCAGCAAGGCCACCGGCGGCTCCATGGGCGGCTCGGGCTTCTCCGGCGGCGGCGGCTTCGGCGGTGGTGGCGGCGGCTCCTGGTGAGCCCCGGTGTAATCTGCTCTGGTGCCCCGGACCCTGCTGCTCATCGCCGGCCCATCAGGATCGGGTAAGTCCCGCCTGACACGGCTCGCCACCGGCACCGGCCGTGCGGCCACCATCAGCCTCGACGACTTCTACCGCGACGTCGACGCGCCCGGCCTGCCCATGAGCCCGCTCGGCATCCCCGACTGGGACGACGTCGGCACGTGGGACCTCGCTCAGGCGGTCGACACCGTCGGCGCGCTGCTGCGCGACGGCCGGGCGGAGCTGCCGACCTACGACATCTCGAAGTCGCGGCGCGTCGGGGAGCACATCGTCGACATCGACGACGCCGAGACGGTGCTGGCCGAGGGGATCTTCGCGATCGACATGCTCGCCGCAGCCCGCGCCGCCGGTATGACCTGCGAGGGCTGGTGGCTCGACCGGCCCCGCACCGCCAACTTCACGCGCCGCCTGGCCAGGGATCTGCGCGAGCACCGCAAGACTCCCCCGGTGCTGCTGCGCCGGGGTGCGGCGCTCTACCGCGCCGAGCCGGCGCTGCGCCGGGCCGCCATCGAGGCGGGATTCACGCCGATGTCGATGCGCCGGGCGCTGACGAGGCTGGGTTGCGCCGCCCGCTCCTGAACCGGCCTCAGTGCACGAGCAGGGGCATCGCGACGCCCCACGCCGCGATGAGGAAGGCCCAGTACTGCATCGGCAGGAAGAACATCGTGTGCCAGTTGCGGCCGTGGTGCTGCCCGGAGATGAACTGCAGGTACCCCTCAGCCTGACCACGGGCCTGCTCCAGGCTCGTGGGAGGCGGCTGGTTCGCCAGCCGGAAGGTCCCGGCGGCCACCGAGGCCTCCAGCTGCTGACGAAGCGCAGGTAGTTCCTGCTCCACGACGCGGCGCGGTTTCACGACGTTGAAGTACCGGCCGGTGAACCAGCAGGCCACCGCCATCACCAGTGCCACGGGGAGCATGATCCACTTCAGTGACGCTCCCCCGACGCTCCACGGGATGCCGATCCCGAAGATGCCGGTGAGTGCGACGTAGCCCGCCGCCAGGATGCCCCAGCCCCGCCAGATGATCATGTCGGCGAGGATAGGGCATCGGTCGTTCTCGGATCAGTCCCCGATGGGCGCCCAGCTCGGGCCGGTCTGGCCGAGCTTCTCGTCGAGCTTCGCGAACAGCGGCGTCGGCTTGGCCAGCGGCGTCGAGGCGACGACCGGACGCGACTCCCAGACGGCCTGCTGCGAGGCGTAGTCGCCCTGCAGGGTCGGGTAGCTCCACTCGCCGTCGGTGACCTCGACGATGTCGGGCTGAGCGGCCCAGACGCCCTCGCCGCCGAGCGCCTCGAAGACCTTCTGCGCCGAGTGCGGCAGATACGGCGTCAGCAGCGTGTTGCAGTCGCTGACGACTTGCAGCGTGACGTGCAGGACGGTGTCGCGGCGGGCCGGGTCGTCCTTGAGCTTCCATGGCTCCATGTCGGAGACGTACTTGTTCGCCAGGCCGACGATGCGCATGGCCTCGGTGATGCCTGCCTTGAAGCGCCTGGCGGCGATGTGCTCGCCGACCGTCGCGAACGCCCCGGCGGATGCGGCCAGGAGCGCACGGTCCTCCTCGGTCAGCTCCCCGGCCTCGGGGATCGCGCCGACGTTCTTGTGCGCCATGGAGATCGACCGGTTCACGAGGTTGCCCCACTCGTTGGCGAGCTCGAAGTTCGTGCGCCGCACGAACTCCTCCCACGTGAAGTCGGTGTCCTGGTTCTCGGGGCCGGCCACCGCGATGTAGTAGCGCAGCGCGTCGGCGCCGAACTCCTCGAGGAACTGGCCGACGAAGATCGAGGCGCCCCGGGAGCTGGAGACCTTCGAGCCCTTCATGGTCATGAACTCGGAGCTGACGACCTCGGTCGGGAGCTGCAGGTCGCCCAGCGCGGGGTGGATCGTGCCGCCCTCGGTGCCGCGGCCGTCGGCGCCGAGCAGGATGCCGGGCCAGATGACGGAGTGGAAGACGATGTTGTCCTTGCCCATGAAGTAGTAGGACAGGGCCTCGGGGTTGTTCCACCAGGTGCGCCACGCCTCGGGGTCGCCCTGGCGCTTCGCCCACTCGACCGAGGCGCTCAGGTAGCCGATGACGGCGTCGAACCAGACGTAGATGCGCTTCATCGGGGCGTCGCGCCAGCCGTCGAGCGGGACGGGGACGCCCCAGTCGAGGTCGCGCGTGATGGCGCGCTCGTGGATCTCCCCCAGGAGGTTGTGCGAGAACTTCAGCACGTTGGGGCGCCAGTCCTCGCGGGAGTCCAGCCACTCGGCAAGCGCCGGGGCGAGCTTCGGGAGGTCGAGGAACAGGTGCTCGGTCTCGACGAAGTCGGGGGTCTCGCCGTTGATCTTCGACTTCGGGTTGATCAGGTCGGCGGGGTCGAGCTGGTTACCGCAGTTGTCGCACTGGTCGCCGCGGGCGTTGTCGTAGCCGCAGATGGGGCAGGTGCCCTCGATGAAGCGGTCGGGCAGCGTGCGGCCGGTCGACGGGGAGATGGCGCCCATCTGCGTCTTCGCGACGATGTAGCCGTTGTCATACAGCGCGGTGAAGACCTCCTGCACCACGGCGTAGTGGTTCGGGGTCGTCGTGCGCGTGTAGAGGTCGTAGCTGAGCCCGAGCCCCTTGAGGTCGGAGACGATCTGCGCGTGGTACTTGTCCGCGGTCTGACGCGGGGTCAGGCCCTCCGCGTCGGCCTTCACCTGGATGGCGGTGCCGTGCTCGTCGGAGCCGGAGACCATGAGCACGTCGTGACCGGCCATGCGCATGTACCGGGAGAAGACGTCCGAGGGGACTCCGAATCCGGACACGTGACCGATGTGGCGGGGGCCGTTGGCGTAGGGCCAGGCGACCGCGGCAAGAACATGACTCATGCGCGTCATCCTATCGGTCCCACGTCGGCCCCCGATCCTCTCCCTCCCGCGCATGGAGGGCGAGGAACGGCTACGCGCTGAGTGCCTCGCCGGGCCCGTCTGCCTCGCCAGGCCGGTCCGGCCCGTCGGTCGCCTCGAGGCGGCCGAGCGGCGTGGTCGGGTTCCCGCAGCCGGACCCGTCGCGGGTCACGCGGTACCGGTAGCCCAACGGGCTGGTCCACTCGGCGACGCCTGTCTCCGGCTGCGTCAGGCCCCACAGCTCGGCGGTCTTGCCGCGGTGGGGCCGCCGGGAGGCGGGCAGCAGGTTGCCGAGCCGGGTCTGCCCGGGTCCTCCGCAGGCGTCGAATGAGATGGTGTGGTCGATGTCGAGGTTCCTCGACGAGCGGCGGCTGTAGGGGAACATGTCGGTGGGCATGGCCAGCTGGATCGCGGTGCGCATCCGGCGGCTCGGCACGTAGCCGTCCTCGGCGGGGAGTTCGGGCAGGTCGATCACCGGCTGGACCCTGACCCGAAGGCCGTCCCCGGTCAGCCCCTCGCGCAGCAGCTCACCGAGCAGCGCGGTGGTGATATGCCCCGCCCGCTCGATCCTGGCAGCGCCGGTGAGCCCACCCAGCGCGTCGGCGTGGATGTGCACGGCGATCCCGAGTTCCGGGCGCAGCCGGGCTGCGGGCGTGACGATCCGTCCGCACAGGGGGTCGTGGGCACCTTCACCGCACGATCCCCGGGGAGAACCGTCACAGGGCGCACTCCACCCCGCCGGCTCCGGTGGGCATGGAGGCTCCTCGGCGGAGACGGGTCGGAAGTGGGCGGGTCGTCGGGTCCAGCCGGGTTCCGGAGGGTCGGGCTCCCAGCCGCGCTCCGGCTCGCTGCCTGGATCCCACTCGGGCGGCGGTTCCTCGATCGGACCTCGCCCACGTGCCCGCTCTGCTGCGGCCTTCCGCACACCCTCCGGCGTCTCCGGTGGTGGCGCCCACGCTTCACGGGCGTCGGGGTCCATCGGAAGAACCGTCTCCGGCACGCCGTCGAGGACCCCGATCCACCCGGGATCCTCCGCAGGCCCTGGCGCCGCTACCGGGCCCCCGGGGTCGGGCACGAGCTGGAGGACGGCGATCCCCTCGGGCGGCGCGTCATCGATCAGAGGCTGCTGCGCCGCCTCCTGCAGGAGCCGCAGCGCGTAGGCGGGATGGGCGAGGATGCCGGTGGCCCTGGCCCGCAGCTGGTCCCGGTTCAGGTGTGGCAGGCTGGGCGAGATGAGCTCGGCGATCCGCGCCACCTGGGCGTCGAGGAAGCGTCCGTCGAGCACGTCGAGCCGGCCCGTCAGGTTGGTGACGCCGTCCTGCGTGCCCCACAGCCACACTCCGCGCGACTCCCGCGCGAGGCGCTCCTGCTCGGCCGCCCACTCGGCGTCGACCTCGATCATGATCCGCTCGGCGAGCTCCAGCGCCCCGGCGAGGCTGGCGTAGCGGGACTGCCAGCGCAGCCAGCGCCGCGTGACCTCGGCGGCCGCCGCCTCGGACAGAGGGCGGCACTTCCTGGCGAAAGCCAGCGCCCGGAAGGCCTCCACCTCGAGGCCCATCACGGCCGCGTACAGCTCCGCGTGGCGGTACTTCAGGTCCAGCGCGTTCGCCAGCGCCGCAAGCGCGGATGCCTCGGAACAGCCCATCAGCGGCCCGACCTCGAGGCCGAGGAACTGGGACACCGCCGGCGTCCCGGACCCGCCGATCCGGCGCTCAGCGTCGACGAGCGCCTCGACCACATCGTCCTGGTTCACGTGATAGGACTCGGCCAGCTGGCACAGCCAGGCGACGCGCCGCGCCCGGACCTCCCGCTCGGCGCGCGCGCACCAGCGCAGCCCCTCGGCTGCCTCCAGTGCAATCGCTTCGTCCATATAACAAGGCTACGCACCCCCACCGACAAAAAAAGATTGACTGCGTGACGTGTGGATAACTCGCTGCGGTTTCTTCACCACGATTCCAGAGAATCATCGCCGAGGGGAACTGCGGCTCTCGGCCGACCATCACCCAAAGATGCGACGCCTATTTCGCGATCCTGATGCCCTGCGTTTCTGATCTTCTCAGATCTCGTTCGGGCCGGATCGACTCACGGCAAGGCGCCGGGCCCCACGCCCGTGGATGAAGCCGACGAAGGGCCTAGACTCCGCGGTCATGGACACTCCCGACTGCCCCTGCGGCTCAGGCCGCGCATACGTGGCGTGCTGCGGACGCTTCCACGCGGGGCGCCCGGCGCCGACCGCCGTCGCACTCATGCGGTCCCGGTACTCCGCGTTCGCGCTCGGGCTGCCCGACTACCTGCTGGTCACCTGGCATCCCGCGACGCGCCCCGCGGACCTCGACCTGGATCCGGCGACGACGTGGACCGGTCTGGAGATCCTCGGCACCGAGGCGGGAAAGGCGTGGGACCGGGCGGGGACGGTCACGTTCGCCGCCTCCTTCTCGTCGTCCGACGGGGAGGGCACCATGCGGGAGCGCAGCCGCTTCACGCTTGAGGGCGGCCGCTGGTACTACGTCGACGGCGCCCAGTTCTGAGGCCTACGACAGTGCACGAAGTGGATTCGGGCAACTCGCCATCGGCCTCAAGGCCGGGACCTCAATAGAGACTCAGTGACCAGACGGGTGTGGTGGACGTTCGCCGCGCAGGCTCCAATACCCGAAGATGGCCCCCTCTAAGGACTCACCTGTTTGGCGATATCCCGCATCGCTGCCAGCGTCTCAGCTGAGTGCATGATCGAACGCGCAATGAACGGTGATTCCTCAGCCACTGTTTCACCTCCACATCGCAGGGGAGGGCTTCAGGAGATGGCGGCGAAGCGGAGGCCCCAGGCGCCGGGGAGCTCGACCCATACCAGCGCGACGAGGCCGCCGGCCACCCTGGCCCGGACGAGCCCGCCCTCGGACCCCAGCGAGTCCACGGACAGCAGCTCGGCGTCGACGGGCTCCGCCCACGGCAGCGCGCGGGACTCCCCCGACGCGGTGTGCGTGACGAAGTCGGGGTGCAGTCGCGCCGTGGACGAGGCGTCGAACAGGCTCCGGGTGGCGCGGATCAGCGCCGCCTTCTGCCGGGGTCCGGCCGAGCCGGGCACCGGCTTCGGGGCATCCTCGGCCGGCCCGTCCCCGAAGAGGTCCGGCTGCTCGTCGACCTGCCCGACGGTGAACTCCGCAGCCCCGCGACCGGGCAGCGACGCGGGGAAGCCCGGACCGGTCTCCGCCTCTCGGCCCTGCTGGAAGGCGGTGGCCGCCGCCCGGGCCCGCTCGTCGGCCGCCTCGTTCATGGCGTGCCCGGCGTGGCCCTTGACCCACTCGAACTCGACCTCGCGACCCTTCAACGCCACGTCGAGCGCCTTCATCAACTCGACGTTCTGGACCGGCTTGCCGTCGCCCTTCTTCCAGCCGCGCCGCTTCCAACCGGGCAGCCACTTCGTCAGCGAGTTGATGACGTACTGCGAGTCACACAGGATGCGCAGCGGCTCATCGACGTGCGCCGTGGACTGGAGCAGGTCGAGCACCGCCATCAGCTCGCCCATGTTGTTGGTGCCGTGGTCCCAGCCACCGGCGGCCCAGATGTCGTCGGAGACGTACCAGGCCCAGCCCGCGGGGCCGGGGTTGGACAGGGAGGATCCGTCAGCTGCGGCAATGATCACAGCCCCCGACAATACCGGCGCGCGCCCGCGGGGCTAGATTGGCCGGGCTGGGAGGGGACACATGGAGACCATCTATCTCGCGGGCGGCTGCCTGTGGGGCGTCCAGGCGTTCGTGCGCACCCTGCCCGGCGTGGTCGCCACGGAGGCGGGGCGCGCCAACGGCACGTCCGCCGCACGCGGCGGCGAGTACGACGGGTTCGCCGAGTGCGTGCGCACCGTCTTCGACCCGGCACGTGTCACGGTCGCCGCGCTGGTCGGGCATCTGTTCGAGATCATCGACCCGTACAGCGTGAACCGGCAGGGCGACGACGTCGGTCCGCGCTACCGCACAGGCATCTACAGCGAGGACCCACGCCACCTGGCCGAGGCGCGCGCCGCCATCGACGCCCGCCCGGACCGCGACCGGATCGCGGTGGAGGTCACCCCGCTGACGAACTACGTCCGCAGCGCCGACGAGCACCAGGACCGGCTGGAGCGCTGCCCCGACGACTACTGCCACCTCCCGGCCGAGGTGCTGGCGCGGTACGCCTGACCCCAGGGACTGTCCGACGGCCGTGCCAGACTGTCCCAATGCAATCGCACGACGAGATCCGGGTCCGCGGCGCGCGGGTCAACAACCTCCGCGGCATCGACGTGGCAATCCCCAAGCGGCAGCTGACGGTCTTCACCGGCGTCTCCGGCTCGGGCAAGAGCTCCCTGGTGTTCGGCACGATCGCCGCGGAGTCGCAGCGGCTGATCAACGAGACGTACCCCGCCTTCGTGCAGTCGCTCATGGCCAGCCCCGCGCGACCCGATGTCGACGCGCTGGAGAACCTGTCGGCTGCCATCGTCGTCGACCAGGAGCGGATGGGCGCGAACGCCCGCTCCACCGTCGGGACCGCCACCGATGTCAACAACCTGATGCGCCTGCTCTGGTCCCGCCTCGGCACCCCCGAGGTAGGGCCGAGCTACCACTTCTCCTTCAACACGCCGCAGGGCATGTGCCCCGGCTGCGAGGGCACCGGCCGCGTCTCTGCGATCGACGAGTCGCTGATCGTCGACACCGACCTCTCCCTGTCGGAGGGGGCCATCACGGCCCCCAACTTCGGCGTCGGCACGTGGTACTGGAAGGGCTACGCGGAGCACCCGGACCTCGACCCCGACCTGCCGCTGAGGGACTTCTCCGCGGACCAGTGGCGGACCTTCATGTACCAGGAACCCACCAAGATCCACGTCTCCGGCATCAACATGACCTACGAGGGCCTCATCCCGCGCATCCGGCGCATGTTCCTGGCCCCTGACAAGGAGCCGGGCCAGAAGCACATCAAGGAGTTCGCCGAGCGGATCGCCACCTTCCGCGAGTGCCCGGAGTGCGGTGGCACCCGCCTCAACGAGCCCGCCAGGACCGCGCAGATCGACGGCGTCACGCTCCCGGAGGCGCTCGGCTGGCAGATCACGGACCTGCGTGCCTGGGCCGAGCGGCTCCGCGACTCCGCCACGAGCGTCGACGTCGCGCCGGTGATCGCATCCCTGGTCGACCTGCTCGGCTCGCTGGCCGAGGTCGGCCTCGGATACCTGTCGTTGGACCGCGAGTCGGGCACGCTGTCGGGCGGCGAGGCGCAGCGCGTCAAGATGGTGCGTCACCTGGGCTCGGCGCTCAGCGACGTCACCTACGTCTTCGACGAGCCGACGGTCGGCCTGCACCCCCACGACATAGACAGGATGGTCGACCTCCTGCAGCGGCTCCGCGACAAGGGCAACACGGTCCTGGTCGTCGAGCACAAGCCGCAGGTCATCGAGCGCGCGGACCACATCGTCGACATCGGCCCCGGCGCGGGCGCGCAGGGCGGCCGGGTGATGTTCACGGGCGACGTCGACGGGCTCCGCGCCTCCGGCACCATCACGGGCGACCACCTCTCCACCCGGCACGTCCGCCGCACGCCGCTGCGCACGCCCACCGGCGCGCTGGAGATCCGCGGCGCCACGACGCACAACCTGCGCGGCGTCGACGTCGACATCCCGCTGGGCGTGCTGACCGTGATCACCGGCGTGGCGGGATCCGGCAAGTCGAGCCTGATCCACGGGTCGATCGCCGACGGCTCGATGTCCGGCGCGGGCACGCTGCGCGTGGTCGATCAGAGCCCCATCCGCGGCTCCATCCGCTCCAACCCGGCCACCTACACCGGCCTCCTCGACCCGATCCGCGCCGCCTTCGCCAAGGCCAACAAGGTCAAGCCCGCCCTCTTCAGCGCCAACTCGGCTGGCGCCTGCCCCAACTGCAAGGGCCTCGGCATCGTCTACACCGACCTCGGGCAGCTGGCCGGCGTCTCCCGCACCTGCGAGGTGTGCGAGGGCCGCCGCTTCACCGACGAGGTCCTGCGCTACACGCTGCATGGGCTGAACATCTCCGAGGTGCTGCAGCTTCCCGTCGCCGACGCGGCGCAGGTCTTCCACGCCGGCAACCCCGGCCGCATCCTGTCGCGGCTGCTGTCGGTGGGGCTCGGGTACCTGCGGCTCGGCCAGCCGCTGTCGACGCTGTCCGGCGGCGAGCGGCAGCGCGTCAAGCTCGCCATCCAGCTGGGCGAGGGGCCGGGCAGCTACGTGCTCGACGAGCCGACCACCGGCCTGCACATGGCCGACATCGAGGCCATGCTCGTCATGCTCGACACCCTGGTCGACGAGGGCAACACCGTCATCGTGATCGAGCACTCACTGCCCGTCATGGCGCACGCCGACCACATCATCGACGTCGGCCCCGGCGCCGGCCACGACGGTGGCCTGGTCGTGTTCGAGGGCACTCCCGCCGAACTTGCGGCCGCCGACACGCTCACCGGCCGGCACCTGGCCGCCTACCTGGCCTGATCCGGACGCGGCCGCCCGGAACGGGATCTCACCGTGCTGCGGCGGAGCCTCTGACTCGTCATGCCCGCTCGGACAGGTAGCCGTAGCGGTGGTGTTCGGTGAAGCCGAGGGACTCGTACAGCGCGACGGCGATGTTGTTGGTCTGCTCGACCAGCAGCGCGAGGAACCGCACCCCGGCGCGCGCGGCGTGCGCGATCAGGGCGTTGGTGACGTCGCGGCCGAGCCCCCGGCCGCGCGCCGCGCGGGCGACCTCGACATCCGTCAGGACGCCCCAGCCACCGAAGTAGGCGATGCGCCCGATGGCGTGGTCCCCCAGCCGGAGGTACG
Organism: Tessaracoccus palaemonis; assembly: GCF_019316905.1. NCBI lineage: Bacteria > Bacillati > Actinomycetota > Actinomycetes > Propionibacteriales > Propionibacteriaceae > Tessaracoccus > Tessaracoccus palaemonis. Next base: position 921,637 of record NZ_CP079216.1, on the reverse strand, counting down.
TGGCCGGCGCCGCCGTCATCTCTGCGACGCGCGCGTCGTTGCCGCGGTGGTCCCACAGCTCGAGCCACGCCTCATTCGGCGCGTCGTCGATGGCGGCGTCGGGCGTCTCGACAGCCCACCGGTCGTCGATGGCGAGCGTCATGGTCCTCGTCAGCTTGCTGAGCTTCATCCCCGCGGCCCGGCCGCGCGCCTGCGCGTCGGAGCCGATCACCACCTGGAGCCGCACCGGCCCGCCCTGCCATTCGCGGGCCAACCGGAGCGCCTCGGAGAACTCGACCCCGGGATCGCCCGACGCCAGCACCGAGTTGGCGCGGAACGAGTCGTCCGGGCCGTCGCGCAGTATCCAGCCGCCGAGCCTGGCCCGCCGCGTCCCGGGCCAGGTCCGGTCCAGGATGCGCTGGAGGCTGTCGGCCGACGACGTGGGCAGGACCGTGCGCTCGGGCACCCGTCGGAGGTTGCGTGCCTCGGCCTGCGGGACCCAGACGGCGGGTCGGTCCTGCGGCAGCACGACCACCCAGTCGGTGTTGGCCGCGATGACGTGCCCGACCACGTCGCTCGAGCCGTCGGTCGACTCCCAACGCAGCGACACGCGCTGCGACTCGGAGGTCGGGGCATCCACGATCAGCGGCCTGTTCATGGGGAAATAGTGCACCACCGGCGCCGCAGCTCCCCACGCGGCCTCCCGCGGGTCATCCTCCGGACGATCAGGCGCGCGCAGCCGCGTACGCGGGGCTGATGACCTCCCGGATCATGGCCTCCCGTTGGTCGTGATGCCAGAACGCGGCCCGCATGGCGCGCACGGTGCACGCCTCGACGTCGTCGAGGTCCCAGTGGTGCGTCTCGACCAGCCGGGCGAACTCCCGCGACATCGTCGTGGCGCTCATCAGCCGGTTGTCGCAGTTGATCGTCACGTTGAAGCCGAGGTCCTTCAGCAACTCGACCGGGTGCTCGGCGAGCGTCGCCGCGATGCCGGTCTGCAGGTTCGACGACGGGGACACCTCGAGCGGGATCTGCGCGTCGCGGACGTAGGCCGCGAGCCGGCCGAGCCGCGCCACCCCGTCCTCGACCGTGATGTCCTCCACGATCCGGACGCCGTGACCGAGCCGGTCGGCGCCGCAGACCTGCACGGCCTCCCAGATTGACGGCAGCCCGTAGGCCTCGCCCGCGTGGATGGTGAAGAACATGTTGCTGCGCTTCAGGAACTGGAAGGCCTCCAGGAAACGGCCGGGCGGGAAGCCCTCCTCGGCGCCGGCGATGTCGAACCCGGCGACCGAGTCGTCCCGGAACTCGACGGCCAGCTCGGCGATGTCGAGGGAGGGGGTCGCGTGCCGCATCGACGTCAGGAGCTGCCGCGCGATGATCGGCCTCCCCTCGCCCGCGGCCTCCGCCATGCCGTCTGCCAGCCCGTCGCGGACCGCCTCGACCGCCTCGTGCAGCGTCAGCCCGCCCGCGAGGTGCTGCTCGGGCGCCCACCGCGCCTCGGCATACACGACGCCGTCGGCGGCCTGGTCGAGCACGAACTCGCGCGCGACCCGGACGAGGTTGTCGTAGCTCTGCATCGCGGCGACGGTGTGCGCGAACGTCTCCAGGTAGCGCACGAGCGAGCCGGAGTCCGCGGCCTGGAAGAACCACTCCCCCAGCTCCTCGGGCGTCCCGGCCGGCAGGTCGTGCCCGGCCTCCGAGCACAGCTCGAGCACCGTGGCGGGGCGCAGACCGCCGTCGAGGTGGTCGTGCAGCGCCACCTTCGGGAGGCTGCGCAGGTGGTCGATGGTCAGCATGGTTGCCTCCTTCACCTGACGGCGTCCAGGTCCGACGGCCCGAAGGCCTGGGGCAGCACGTCGTCGAGCGTGAGGAGACCCTTCGGGGTCACCATCCGCAGCGTCGGCCCGCCGTGCTCGTTGAGCAGCTGGCGGCAGCGGCCGCACGGCATGATGACGTCGCCGTCGCGGTTGACGCACGTGAACGCGACCAGCCGGCCGCCGCCGCCCGCGACGAGCGAGCTGACCAGCCCGCACTCGGCACACAGCACCACGCCGTAGGCGGCGTTCTCCACGTTGCAGCCCACGACGACGCGGCCGTCGTCGACCAGCGCCGCCGCGCCCACCGGGTACCCGGAGTAGGGCGCGTAGGCCTTGGCCGCGACCTCGATCGCGGCGGCCCGCAGCGCGGGCCAGTCGATGTCCGTCTCTGTCATGTCAGTGGCTCTTCACGAAGTGGTCGCCGTCGGCAGCCGGGGGCCGGACGCGTCCGACCAGGCCCGCGACGGCGATGATGGTGGCGAGGTACGGGAGCATCTCGATGAAGTCGCTGGGGATGGGCAGTGACATCGGCTTGGTCGTCTGGGCCAATGCGCGGGCGAAGCCGAAGAACAGCGCGACGAAGGCGCCGTAGATCGGGTTCCAGCGGCCCATGATCACCGCGGCGAGCGCGATGTAGCCGTAGCCGGCCGTCGGGTTGTTGTCCTGGAAGGCGCCGACCGAGCCGATGGTGAAGTAGGCGCCGCCCAGCCCGGCGAAGATGCCGCCGAGCGTGACGGACAGGAACTTCGTCCGCACGACGTTGATGCCTACGGTGTCGGCCGCGTGCGGGTGCTCGCCGACCGAGCGGACCCTCAGGCCCCACTTGGTGCGGTAGAGGATGAACCAGACGAGCGGCACGGCGACGAAGGCCAGGTAGGTGAGCGGCCGCAGCGTGAAGATGATCGGCCCGAGGAACGGGATGGCTTCGAGGCCGGGGATCGCGACGGGCTGCATCGGCGAGACCGAGCCGTACGTGGCGGGGTCGGGCGCGATCAGCTGCTGGTAGATGAAGCCGGTGAGGCCGGCCGCGAGCACGTTGACGACGACGCCGATGATCACGTGGTCGACGAAGTACTTCAGCGCGAACACGGCCAGCAGGGCCGACATGGCCGCGCTGGCGAGCGCGGCCGCGACCAGGGCAGCGACGAAGGACTGGGTCATCGAGTAGGTCAGGGACGCGGCGAACGCGGCCATCAGGAACTGGCCCTCGATGGCGATGTTGACCACGCCGGCCCGCTCGGCCAGCACGCCGCCGAGCACGCCGAAGAAGAGCGGTGTGGAGTACTCGAGCGTCAGGTTCAGCTGGCTGGTGAGCGTGAAGGCAAGGTCGGAGCTGGCCGCCGCCCACACGATGAACCCGACGACGACGCCGAGGCCCGCGACGAGCGCGGCCACCGTGCGCCAGCGGCCCGACACCCTGCCGGTCAGGTAGCCGATGCCGGCGCCGAGCGTCAGGAGCGCGCTGATGAGCACCGTCGGAGTGCCCGGGAGCGACAGGGTGGGCAGCTGCACCTCGGCGAACGCGTCGGACAGCGCGATCTGTCCCGGCTTGTGCACGGTGAAGGCCAGCACGAGCAGGACGGCGCCGAGCAGCGTGACCAGCACTCCGATCGAGATGCGCTGGGAGCGCTTCTCGGGCGACTCGACGACCTTCACGTCGCCGACGGTGGGGATGATCGTCTCGGTGCTCATGCTTCGGCCACCTTCGCAGCGGGGGGATTCGCGGCACTGACCCTGCGTTCCTTCAGGAACGGCAGCAGCCACACCACGAACGCGGGCGCGGCGACGAACAGCACGATCAGTGCCTGGATCAGGTCGGTCAGCTTGTCGGGGGTGCCGGCCATGGTGATCATGGTGCGGCGAGACGCCTTGAGCGCGCCGAAGAGCAGGCCGGCGAGCACGACGCCCACCGGACGGGAGCGGCCGAGCAGCGCCACCGTGATGGCGTCGAAGCCCAGCGTGCCGATGACGGTGCCCGTCATCTGCGTCGGGGTGCCCGTCAGGAGTTCGGGCGCCGTGACCTGGATCGTGCCGGCCAGGCCCGCCATGGCGCCCGCGAGCGCCATCGTGATCATCGTGACGCGCTGGACGGAGGCGCCGGCCACGGCGGCCGCGTCGGGGTTGAGGCCGACGGCCTTGAGGTGCACGCCGAACTTGGTGCGCTCGATGAGCCACCAGGTGAACAGCGCAGCGATGAGCACGAGCCCGAACCCGAGGTGCAGGCGGGTGCCGGCGATGCGCGGCAGCGTGGCGCTCCACTCGAGGATGGGCGAGATCGGGTCGTTGCGGCCGGGCGCCTGGAACGCCTTCTGCAGCATCAGGTAGGCCAGCAGCGACGTCGCGATGTAGTTCATCATGATCGTCAGGATCACCTCGTGCGCGCCGGTGCGCGCCTTGATGACGCCGACGATGCCGCCCCAGACGGCGCCGCCGACCATGCCCATGACGATGACGAGCGGCAGGTGCGCGATGAGCGGCAGGCCCTTGATCGTGAAGCCGAGGTAGGCGGCCAGCAGCGCGCCGACCATCGCCTGGCCCTGCGCGCCGATGTTGAACAGGCCCGCCCGGAACGCGATCGCGACCGAGAGGCCACCCGCGATCAGGGGTGCCGCCTCCGCCGTGGTGTTCGTGATGGCGGTGATGCTGCCCATCGAGCCGACCCACATGGCGTAGAACGTCAGCGAGATCTTCTCCCACGACGCGCTGAGCGCGGCCCCCGGCTGGGCGAAGAAGTAGGTCCACTTCTGGGCCACCTCGGCATCGGCGAACACCATGATGATGGCGCCGAGGACGAAGGCCAGCAGCAGCGAGGCGACGGTGATGATCGTCGTCTGCAGCCACGCGGGGCGCGTGGAGACCTTGTCACTCATGGGTTGACTCCTTGATGGTGGCGAGGGCTTCCTCGTAGCTGATGCCGGCCATCATGAGGCCGAGCACGTCCCGGGGCGTGTCGGAGTCGACGACACCGACGATGCGTCCGCGGTACATCACGGCGATGCGGTCGGCCAGCGACTCGACCTCCTCGAGCTCGGTCGAGACGATCAGGACGGCGGTGCCCTTGTCGCGCTCGGACACGATGCGCGAGTGCAGGAACTCGATGGCCCCGACGTCGACGCCGCGGGTCGGCTGGCTAGCGAGCAGCAGCGACAGCGGCCGCGACAGCTCGCGCGCGAGCACGACCTTCTGCTGGTTGCCGCCGGACAGGGAGTTGACGGGCTGGGTGTGGGACCCGGCGCGGATGTCGAACTCCTCGATCCGGGCGCGGGCGTTGTCCGCGATCCGGCCGAGCTGCAGGGAGCCGCGATTCGAGTACTCGTCGAGGTTGTCGAGGACCAGGTTCTCGGCGATGGAGAACTCGCCGACGAAGCCGTCGCGGTGCCGGTCCTCCGGCACGTAGCCGAGCCCGGCCTTGAGGGTCTTCGCGGGGCTCTGACGGGTGATGTCGTCCCCGTCGAGCGTGATCGTGCCGCTCAGCGGCGTCATGGTGCCGAGCAGCGTCTCCGCCAGCTCCGTCTGGCCGTTGCCCTGCACGCCGGCGATGCAGACGATCTCGCCGCCACGGACGGTCAGGTCGAGCTGGTCGACGGCCACCTGGCCCGACGGCGAGGCGACGGTGAGGTCCTCGATCACGAGGCGTGGCTCGCCGGGGGTGGCCTTCTCCTTCGCGACCTGCAGCGAGACGCTGCGGCCCACCATCATGGAGGCAAGCTCGGCCTGCGACGCGCTGGGCAGCGCCTCGCCGACGACCTTGCCCCGGCGGATCACCGTGATCTCGTCGGCGACCTCGCGGACCTCGCGGAGCTTGTGGGTGATGAAGACGATGGCGCGGCCCTCGTCGCGCAGCGAGCGCATGACCTCCATCAGCTCGTCGATCTCCTGGGGGGTCAGGACCGCCGTTGGCTCGTCGAAGATCAGGTACGTCGCATCGTTGGCCAGCGCCTTGAGGATCTCGACCCGCTGCTGGATGCCCACGGGGAGGTCCTCGACGAGGGCGTCGGGGTCGACTTCGAGCCTGTAACGCTCGCTCAGCTCGCGGACACGTTTCCTGGCCGAGTTGAGGTCGAGCAGCCCGCCGGGGCCGGGCTCGTGACCGAGCACCATGTTCTCGGCCACCGTGAAGACGGGGATGAGCATGAAGTGCTGGTGCACCATGCCGATGCCCGCGGCCATGGCCTGCTTGGGGTTGGTGAGGCTCAGCTGCCGCTCCCCGAGCCGGATCTCCCCATCGTCGGGGGCAAGGAGCCCGAACAGGATGTTCATGAGCGTCGACTTGCCTGCGCCGTTCTCGCCGAGGAGGCAGTGGATCTTCCCTGGCGTGATGTCGATGCTGATCGAGTCGTTGGCGGTCAACGACCCGAATCTCTTCGTGATGCCGCTCAGCGACAGCACGGGCGCGACGGGCGCCTTGATGGTGGGGGCGGTCACTGTGGACTCCTCCTCGACGGTGGGGTGAGTGGGGACAGCCTAGCTTCGCTTCCGGTAACACGAAGGGAGGGGCGCGGTCGCGCCCCTCCCTTCATGCGGTGCCGGGTCAGGAAGGCTGGCTCGGCGAGGTGATCGTGATCGCGCCGCTGATGATGTCGGCCTTGATCTGATCCAGCTCGTCGGCGAGGCCCTCGGGCATCTTCGACTCGAAGTCGTGGAACGGCGCGAGGCCCACACCACCGTTCTCCAGCGTGCCGACGTACGGGTCGGAGCTGAAGGAGCCGTCCATGGCGGCCTTGATGGCCTCGAACACGGCGACGTCCATCTCCTTCTCGACGGAGGTGATGATGCTGGAGCTGTAGTCGGGAACGGAGACGAACCCGTCGGTGTCGACCCAGATGGCGTTGACCTTGCCGCCCGACTCCTGGGCAGCCTGCAGGGCGCCGATGCCGGCGGGACCCGCGACGGGGAGGATGATGTCGGCCCCCTGGGCGATCAGGGTCGCGGCGGTGTTCTTGCCGCCGGAGACGTCACCGAACGGGTTGTTGCCGCCGATGAACTGGCCGTCCTGCTTCTCCTCGTCCCAGCCGATGACCTTGACGGAGCCGCTCTTCTGCTCGTTGAAGTACTTGACGCCCTCGGCGAAGCCGTCCATGAAGATGCTCACGGTCGGGTAGTTCGCGCCGCCGAAGGTGCCGACGGTGCCGGTCGAGGTCATCGCGGCGGCGGCGTAGCCGGCCATGAAGGCGGGCTGAGCGGCGTTGAAGATGAGGCCCTTGGCGTTGTCGACACCCTCGAAGGAGGCGTTGTCGACGATCGCGAAGGAGACGTCGGGGTTCTGCTTGGCGGCCGCCTCGGTGGCAGCGGCCAGCGCGTAGCCGACGGTGACGATGACGTCGCAGTCGGCGTCGATCATGGCCTGGACGTTGCCCGCGTACTCGGACTCGGCGTTGGACTCGATCTGGTTGGTCTGGACACCCAGCTCGTCCTTGGCCTTCAGCAGGCCGTTGTAGGCGGTCTCGTTGAACGACTTGTCGTCGAAGCCACCCGCGTCGGAGACCATGCACGCGGTGAAATCAGTCGCCGCGGCGGTGCTGCCCGAGGCTGCGGCCGAGGCGGTCTCAGACGAACCGGCGGTGGTGGTCGCGGTGGGCGCCTCGGCGCACGCGGACAGGGCGAGAGCAGATGCGCTGGTCAGCGCCATGATGCTCAGCAGGGACTTCTTCACGAAGAATCTCTCCTCAGACAGTGTGTGGATCTGTGGTCGAGACACTACCGCTTCATTTCCCAACCACACGCATCGAACTGAGCTTCGTTATGCACCCGAAACACAGTGTTTCCACGGCCGCTGTTTCAGCGGCCGGGGACCACCTGCCGCACCAGCGCCTCCGCCGAACGCACCATCGCGACGGTCTGCGTCCGCCAGTCAGGGGCCTGGCTGCGATAGGGGCCCGTCGCCAGCGAGATGACCACCGCGGCGGCGCGCAGCCTCAGCTCGACGGGGTCGACGCGGCGGTCGAACACCGGCACCCAGCGGGCGAGCAGGTCGCGGACCTTCGCCTCCTGGCGGGGGTTCATCCGCTGGATGGTGGAGAGATGGCCGATCAGGCACGCAAGGTCGTCGGCGCGGCGGCCCGGGCCGATCGTGTCGACGTCCAGCATACCGACGATCCGGCCGCCGGCCACGCGCAACTGCCCCTCGTGGAAGTCACCGTGCGTCGGCTCGTCGCCCGCGCCGTAGCGGGCAAGCTCCTCCTCGATGCGCGCGCTGAGCCGGGCCAGCTGGTCGGCCAGTTCCGGCAGCGTCGCGGCGACCATCTTCGCGTAGTGGCCGACGGCGTCCGACCAGGGTGGCCTCCGCTCGAGGGCCGCGACGGTGGCCGGCATGGAGTCGAGCAGGGCGACGAGCTCCTCCGCGGTGCAGGGATCGCCCGGCTCGAACAGCGCCCGCGCCAGCGCCGCCCCGGGCAGTTCCCGTGTGACAAGGAGGTTGTCCTGGGTCGCCAGAGCGACCTCGGGCGCCGGGATGCCCGCGTCGCGGAGCAGGGCGTGGCGGCGGTGGACGTCGTCGAACACCTTGGAGCGCAGGACCTTGACGTAGAACACCTCGCGCGGGTCGAGGACGTCGACCCTGACCACGGCCCGTCGGCGGGGCCGGTAGCCGATCATGGTGAGGCGCAGCTGGTCGCCGGTCACGGGGCGTGGCAGCACCCCCGACAGCGTCTCGGCCATCAGCTCCGGGAACGCGGCGCGCGGCAGGCCCGCCAGATCGGGGTCGTGCGGGTACAGCCACACGGCGACCTTGCGGGTGCCGTCCTCGAAGATCTCGGCCCGTTCGTCGCTCGGGACGAGGTCGCCCGACCTGGCGCTGACCCCGAGCAGCTCGTTGCGCTCGCCGTGGGCCCAGCGGATCCGGGCGAGATAGGTCGCGGTCGTGGACTGCTCCGGCACGGAGTCCACGTGGTCGAGGGACCAGGTGAGCAGGCTGCCCCCCTGATGCTCCACGGCGGCCCTCAGCAGCGGCTCGACCCGTGGCCCGGTGAGCAGCTCAAGGCCGTCGTCAGCCACCGTCGGCCTCGCCGTCGGGGGCCGCCTCGCGTCGCAGCGAGAACCAGGCGGCGCGACGGCCGTCGAGCTGCGTCACGGTGAGGGTGAGGACGGCGGGCGTCCCCTCCCTGTCGCCCTCGGGCCGCAGCGCGACGCTCACCTGGGAGTCGAGCTGCGGCAGGGCACCGAGCTGGGCCATGAAGTACCCGGCGACCGTGTCGTAGGGGCCGTCGGGGATCTCGTAGCCCGTGAGCTCGGCGAACTCCTCGATGGTGGTGAGCCCGTCGACCTCGTTGACCTCGCGGTGCAGGGAGGTGGTCGGGTCCTCGTCGTACTCGTCGGTGATGTCGCCGACCAGTTCCTCGACGAGGTCTTCGATCGTGACGATGCCGGCGGTGCCGCCGTACTCGTCGCGCACGATCGCGAGGTGGGAGCGGGCCGAACGCATGGCGGTCAGCGCACGCAGGATCTTGACGGTCTCCGGCAGGAACAGCACCTCCCGGGCTAGGCTCGCGACGTCGCCTCTGCGCGCCTGCCCCTCGACGTCCATCAGGTCGCGCACGTGCAGGAAGCCGATGATGCGGTCGTTGCTGCCGTCGGTGACGGGGTAGCGCGAGTGCGATGCTCCGCGCACCTCGCGGTAGGCCTGCTGGATGGGCATGTCCCCGGCGAGGAAGTCGACCTCGGTGCGGGGCACCATCACCTCGCGCAGCGACCGCTCCCCCGCCGTGAACACCTCCTCGACGATGGTCCGCTCCTCAGCGCCCAGCGTCGACGAGGCGACGACCATCGCGCGCAACTCCTCGTCCGTCACCTGGTCCTTGGTCCGCGCCGGGTCGCCGCCGAGCAGGCGGACCAGGAAGTTCGTCGACACGTCGAGGAACCAGATCACGGGCCGCGCGAGCCGTGAGATGCCGGAGACGAGCGGGGCCAGCCCGAGCGCGAAGGCCTCGGCCCGCTGCATGGCGAGCCGCTTGGCCGTCAGCTCGCCGATCACGATGGAGAAGTAGGAGATCGCGACCGTGACGAGCACGAGGGCCACCGTCCCGGCGACCGCATCGGGCATGCCCATCGCGACGAAGGCCGGGCTGATGGCGTCGGCGATCGTCGCGCCGCCGAAGGCCGCGGACAGGAACCCGGAGACGGTCACGCCGATCTGCACCGAGCTGAGGAAGAGGTTCGGGTTGCTGGTCAGCTGCTCGATGGCCTGGCCGCGCTTACCCTTCGCCGCGAGCGCGCGCACCTGGCTCTCCCGGAGCGTGACCATCGACATCTCGGCAGCCGCGAACACCCCACCGATCAGGATGAAGACGAAGACGAGCGCGATGTCTGCGGCCATGGCTGCTTCACCCGCTCAGCGGAAGATGACGGTGCGGTCGCCGTCGGCCAGCACGCGGTGCTCGGCGAACAGCCGCACCGCCTCGGCCAGCGTCTGCGACTCCTGGGCCTGGCCCTTGCGGACCAGCTTGGGCACCTCCATCGTGTGGTCGACGCGCACGACGTTCTGCTCGATGATCGGGCCCTCGTCGAGGTCGCTGGTGACGAAGTGGGCCGTTGCTCCGATCAGCTTGACGCCGCGCGTATGCGCCTGACGGTACGGGTTGGCGCCCTTGAAGCCCGGCAGGAACGAGTGGTGGATGTTGATCGCCCGCCACGCGAGGAACTCGCACAGCTCGGGGCTGAGGATCTGCATGTAACGGGCCAGCACGACGAGCTCGATGCTCTCCTCCTCCACGACACGTCGGATCTCGTCCTCGAACTCCCCCTTCGTCTCCTTCGTGACCACCCGGCTGGTGAACGGCACCTCGTAGAACTCGGCCATCGGGGCCAGCACCTGGTGGTTCGCCATGATGCGCACGATGTCGACGGGCAGGTCACCGCTCTGCCAGCGGAAGAGCAGGTCGTTGACGGCGTGCCCGGCCTTGGACGCGAGGATCAGGGTCCGCAGCGGCCTGGTCGCATCGTCGACACGGAGACGGGCCCCGAACCCCGTCGTGGTCACGGAGATCGCGTTGCGCAGCTCCTGCTCGCCGGCGCCCGAAACCTGGATGCGCGTGAAGAACAGGCCGGAGTCCGGGGAGGAGAACTGCTGCAACTCGGTGATGTTGCCTCCCGCGGCCACGATTCCTCCGGTGATCGCATGCACGATGCCGGGACGGTCGGGGCAGGTCAGGGTGACAACGTTCAGGTCCATGACGCACATCGTAGTGGGGCCGAAGGAGCCGGGCCTGCGACAGGGTCGGCGGTACCGGGCCTGTCCACCATCACATCAATTCAGGAAACTTGCCTCGGTCAAGGATATTCGTTGTTACCGTGACGCCAGCGCAACGGAGCGCTGACACACATCACGCAGGAGACGCACCACCATGCCCGATTCACTGACCGACCCGAGCAAGGGCACGATCCCACCTGAAGAGTTCCGGCGGGTCCAGGGCTCGCCGGAGTTCACCCAGCTGCGGAAGGTCTTCCGGTCCTTCGCCTTTCCGATGACCGCCGTGTTCCTCGTCTGGTACCTCGCCTACGTCCTGGCCTCCATCCTGGCCAAGGACCTCATGATGACCCACGTGTTCGGCAACGTCACCGTCGGCATCATCTTCGGACTGCTCCAGTTCGTGAGCACCTTCCTCATCACCTGGCTCTACATCCGCCACATGAACAAGGACGTCGATCCCATCGCCACCAAGCTGCGTACCGAACTCGAGGAGAGCGCACGATGAAGCTTCTTGAGACCCTGGGCAATCCCGCCATCAACATCGCGATCTTCGCGGCCTTCGTCGTCGTCACGATGTTCATCGTGATCCGCGTCACCGCGGGCGGCAAGAAGAAGGCCGGCGACTTCTACACCGGCGGCGCGCAGTTCGACGGCAGGCAGAACGGCTTCGCCATCGCGGGCGACTACCTGTCGGCCGCCTCCTTCCTCGGCATCGTCGGCGCCGTGGCCCTGTACGGCTACGACGGCCTCCTCTACTCCGTGGGATTCCTCGTCGCCTGGCTGGTCGCACTCCTGCTGGTCGCGGAGCCCATGCGCAACACCGGCAAGTACACGATGGCCGACGTGCTGAGCTTCCGGCTCAAGCAGAAGCCCGTCCGCCTCGCGGCCGCGATCTCCACGCTGGCGGTCACCTTCTTCTACCTGCTGGCCCAGATGGCCGGCGCGGGCGGTCTGGTGTCGCTGCTGCTCGGCATCAGCGACCCGGCCGCGCAGAACATCGTCATCGTGATCGTCGGCCTGCTGATGGTCGCCTATGTCCTCATCGGCGGCATGAAGGGCACGACCTGGGTCCAGATGATCAAGGCCGTGCTGCTGATCTCCGGCGCGCTGGTCATGACTGTGTGGGTGCTCGCGATGGCGGGCTTCAACCTGTCGGGGCTCATCGGCGAGGCGATGAACACCACCGCCGCGCAGGGCTCCGAGATCAACCTGATCGAGCCCATGTCGAAGTACAAGGACCCGGTCGCCCTGGTCTCCCTCGGCATGGCTCTGGTGCTCGGCGCGTCGGGCCTCCCGCACGTGCTGATGCGCTTCTACACCGTGCCGACCGCCAAGGAGGCGCGCCGCTCGGTCACGTGGGCCATCGGCCTGATCGGCGCGTTCTACCTGTTCACGATGGTGCTCGGCTACGGCGCAGCGTGGCTCGTCGGCCCGGAGGCCATCAACGGCATGCCGGGCAAGGCCAACGCGGCGGCGCCTGCGCTGGCGTTCGAGCTCGGCGGGGCGATCCTGATGGCGATCATCTGCGGCATCGCGTTCGCCACCATCCTGGCGGTCGTCGCCGGCCTGACCATCACCGCGTCGGCGTCGTTCGCGCACGACATCTACAACTCGGTGATCAAGGACGGCAAGGCCGATCCGGCCAAGGAGATCAGGGTCGCACGCTGGACGTCGGTCACGATCGGCCTCATCGCGATCGTCGGCGGCATCGCCGCGAACGGGCAGAACATCGCCTTCCTTGTCGCGCTGGCCTTCGCCGTCGCGGCCTCGGCGAACCTGCCGTCGATCCTCTACTCGCTGTACTGGAAGAAGTTCTCCACCGCCGGCGCGGTGTGGTCGATCTTCGGCGGCCTGTTCACCGCCGTCGTGTTGATCATCTTCTCGCCCGCCGTGTCGGGGGCACCGACGGCGATGTTCCCCGACCTGGACTTCGCGTGGTTCCCGATCGATTCCCCGGCCATCGTCTCGGTGCCTGTCGGCTTCCTCCTCGGCTGGCTCGGCTCGGTCGTGAAGCCGGACGGACCCGAGTACGCCGATGTGGCCGCCGAGATGGAGGTCCGCTCCATGACCGGCGCGGGCGCCGAGGGCGCCCTCGACCACTGATCCGGACCGTCTGAACACGTAAGGAGCCGGTCACCCCGCGGGGTGACCGGCTCCTTACATGTCGGGCGCGGCTCAGATGAGGCCGAGCTCGGTGACGGCGTTGCGCTCGTCGACCAGCTCCGCGACGGAGGCGTCGATCTTGGCGCGCGAGAACTCGCCGAGCTCGAGGCCCTGCACGATCTCGTACTTACCATCCTTGACGGTGCACGGGAACGAGGAGATCAGACCCTCGGGAACCCCGTAGGAGCCGTCGGACGGCACGGCCATCGAGACCCAGTCACCCTCCGGGGTGCCGAGGATCCAGTCGCGCATGTGCTCGACGGTCGCGTTGGCCGCAGAGGCGGCCGACGAGAGGCCGCGGGCGGCGATGATGGCGGCGCCGCGCTTGGCGACGGTGGGGATGAAGTCGTTCTCGATCCACGCCTCGTCGCCCACGAGCTCGGCCGCGTTCTTCCCGCCGACCTTGGCGTTGAACAGGTCCGGGTACTGCGTGGCGGAGTGGTTGCCCCAGATGGTCATGTGGCTGACCTCGGTGACCGGCACGCCGAGCTTGGCCGCGAGCTGCGACTTTGCGCGGTTGTGGTCGAGGCGCGTCAGCGCGTTGAACTGCGAGGCGGGGATGTCGGGGGCGTTCTTCATGGCGATGAGCGCGTTGGTGTTCGCGGGGTTGCCCGTCACGAGCACCTTGACATCGTCGGCCGCCACGTCGTTGAGAGCCTTGCCCTGCGCCGTGAAGATGGCGCCGTTGGCCGACAGCAGGTCGCCACGCTCCATGCCGGCCTTGCGGGGCATGGCGCCGACGAGCATGGCGGCGTGCACGCCGTCGAAGACCTTGCGGGGATCGTCACCGATCTCGATGTTGACCAGGTTGCCGAATGCGCAGTCGTCGAGCTCCATGACGACACCCTCGAGCGCCTTCAGCGCAGGGGTGATCTCGAGGAGACGCAGCTCGATCGGCCGGTCGCCGAGCAGCGACCCGCTGGCGATGCGGAACAGCAGGCTGTAGCAGATCTGGCCGGCGGCGCCGGTGACGGCGATCTTGAGGGGAGCCTCAGTGCTCATACTTGTCCTTCCAAGAACGGTGTTTGTCCGTGGAAGCGACTCTACTCCGACTCCACTCTCCCGGGGGGACGGGCACCGGTCAGAGGATGTTGAACACCCACTTGAGCACCTCGAGCAGCCCCACCAGGACGAGCCAGGCCATCAGGGTGATGGTCATCCAGCCGCCGTCGACGAAGGCGCGGGCCTTCGCCTGGGCCGCGGGTGGCAGGAACAGGTTCTCCTCGAGGATGTTCCACCTGGTCATGGACCAGAAGACGAAGGTGGTGGAGATCGTCACGAGGATGCACCACGGGCACAGGGCGCCGATCACGAAGGTGCTCTGGACGAGCAGCCAGTAGGCGAAGACGACACCCAGGAAGTAGACGATGTTCGCGGTGAACATGAACCAGCGCGGGAAGCGCGTGCCGCACAGGGACGCGACGGCGATGGTCATGACGACCGGCTCGGCGATCAGGCCGAGGAACGCGTTGGGGAAGCCGAAGACGTTGGCCTGCCAGGTGGTGCCGACCTTGGCGCAGTCGAAGATCGCGTTGATCGAGCAGCTGAGGATCGCGTCGGGGTTCCTGGCGAGGATGATCGCGTCGTAGGACAACACGAAGGAGGCGATGAGGCTGAGCGTCGCGAACAGCAGCATCTCCCCGAAGACGATGTAGCGGTCGCGCGGCTTCGGCCACGGGCGGGGGTCCGTCCCCCTGTTGGGGGCCAGGTCGACGTCTTCAACGGCTTGCTGCATGGCCACTATCGAAACACGGGGGTCAGCGTCGGACAAACCGGGGTCACCGCGACGGCGGCACCACGAGCGAGACGACCGCGATCAGCACGCCAAGTGCGAACAACACCGCAACGTCGATCCACCGGCGGCGCACGACCAGCAGCCCGGCGGCTCGGCGCGGCAGGACGAGTCGGAGGAACCCGGCGAGCAGCAGCGCGGCCGACATCATCAGCGCCGAACGACGCCAGTAGCCGAACGCGGCGAAACCGGCCGCGAACCCCACGAGAGCCAACGCGGCGCCGAGCGCCCACGGACTCGACGGGAAGGTCGCGGCCGGCTTGTCGCGCTTATCCGGCATGCAGGGCCTCGGAGCGGTCCACCACGTTGCTGAGCAGCATCGCGCGGGTCATCGGGCCGACGCCGCCGGGGTTCGGCGTGACCCAGGCGGCCTTGTCCCACACGTCCGCGGCGAGGTCGCCGGTGGTCCTGCCGTCGACGCGGCTGACGCCGACATCGACCAGCGCCGCACCCTCGCGGACCATGTCCGCTGTGATCATCCCCGGCACGCCCGCGGCCGCTACGACGATGTCGGCGCGGCGCGTGTGGTCCGCCAGGTCGCGGGTTCCCGTGTGGCAGAGGGTCACGGTGGCGTTCTCGCTGCGGCGCGTCAGGATCAGCCCCAGCGGGCGGCCGACGGTGATGCCGCGGCCCACGACCACCACATGGGCCCCGTTGAGCTCCACGTCGTGGCGGCGCAGCAGTTCGACGATGCCACGCGGGGTGCAGGGCAGCGTGCCGGGCTCGTTGAGCACGAGCCGACCGAGGTTGATCGGGTGCAGCCCGTCGGCGTCCTTGTCGGGGTCGATCAGGCTGAGCGCCCAGTTCTCGTCGAGATGTCGCGGCAGGGGCAGCTGGACGATGTATCCCGTGCAGCCGGGGTCCTCGTTGAGCCGCTCGATCGCGACGCGCAGCTGGTCCGACGTCGCATCGGCGGGCAGCTCGACACGGATCGACTCGATGCCGACCTGCTCGCAGTCGCGGTGCTTCATCCGCACGTAGTTCTGGCTGGCCGGGTCGGAGCCGACGAGCACCGTCGCTAGTCCGGGGTAGATACCGCGGTCACGCAGCGCGGCGACGCGACCGACCAGCTCGGCCTTGATCGCGGCCGCGGTGGCCTTGCCGTCGAGTGCCTGTGCCGTCACGGGGGCTCCTTGTCAGTGGAAGAAGTGGCGGGTGCCGGTGAAGTACATGGTCACGCCGGCGGCGGCGACCGCGTCGATGACCTCCTGGTCACGCACCGAGCCGCCGGGCTGCACGATCGCCTTCACTCCCGCGTCGAGGAGCACCTGGGCACCGTCGGCGAAGGGGAAGAACGCATCGGAGGCCGCGACGGATCCGGCGGCCCGGTCGCCGGCGCGGTCGACGGCCAGGTGGCAGGAGTCGACGCGGTTGACCTGGCCCATGCCGACGCCGACGGAGGCGCCGTCGGAGGCGAGCAGGATGGCGTTCGACTTGACGGAGCGCACGGCCCGCCACGCGAACGCGAGGTCGGCCAGCGTCGCCTCGTCGGCGGGCTCGCCCGCGGCGAGCGTCCAGTTGGCCACGTCATCGCCGGGGGCGTCGATCTCGTCGACCTGCTGCAGGAGCGCGCCGCCGTCGATCTCGCGCAGCACGAGGCCCGCGTCGGCCGAGGGACCGGCGATCAGGATGCGGAGGTTCTTCTTGCGCGAGAGCAGTTCGACTGCGCCCTCCTCGTAGCCGGGCGCGACGATGACCTCTGTGAAGATCTCGCGCACCTGCTCGGCCATCTCGAGCGAGACGTTACGGTTGGCCGCGATGACTCCACCGAAGGCGGAGACGGGGTCGCAGGCGTGGGCCTTGCGGTGGGCCTCGGCGATGTCGGAGCCCATGGCGATGCCGCAGGGGTTGGCGTGCTTGATGATCGCGACCGCAGAGCCCTCGAAGTCATAGGCGGCGCGGTGCGCGGCGTCGGCGTCGACGTAGTTGTTGTAGCTCATCTCCTTGCCGTGCAGCTGCGTGGCATCGGCGAGGCCCGCGGTGCCGTCGCCGTTGCGGTAGACGGCGGCACTCTGGTGCGAGTTCTCGCCGTAACGCAGGTCGGCGACCTTGAGCCAGGTGCGCCCCACCCAGGACGGGAAGCCGGTGCCCTCGGAGGAGTCGGTCACGACGGAGCCCATCCAGCCCGCGACGGCCACGTCGTAGCTGGCGGTGTGCACGAAGGCCGCCGCGGCGAGCTGCTTGCGCTGGGCGAGAGTGAAGCCGCCGCCCTGCAGCGCCTCGCGGAGCGCCGGGTACTGCTCGGCCGACGTGACGACGGCGACCGACGCGTGGTTCTTGGCCGCGGCGCGGACCATGGTGGGGCCGCCGATGTCGATCTGCTCGACGCACTCGTCCTCGCTCGCGCCGGAGTCGACGGTGGCCTGGAACGGGTACAGGTTCGTGATGACCAGGTCGAAGGGCGCGATACCGAGCTCGTCGAGCTGGGCCACATGCGACTCGAGGCGTCGGTCCGCGAGGATGCCCGCGTGCACGAACGGGTGGAGCGTCTTCACACGCCCGTCGAGGCACTCGGGGAAGCCGGTCAGCTGCTCGACGGGGGTCACCGGCACGCCGGCCTCGGCGAGCCGCGCGGCGGTCGAGCCCGTCGAGACGATCTCGACGCCGGCGGCGGCGACGTCGCGCCCCAGCTCGACCAGTCCGGTCTTGTCGTAGACGGATACGAGGGCCCGGCGCAGCGGGATGACATCACTCACGGGTGTTCCTTCTTCCAGTCGTCGACCGCCTGCACGAGCAGCCGGCGTTCGACCACCTTGATCCGCTCATGGAGTGTCTCGACATCGTCATCGGGCAGGACGTCCACCGCACCCTGCAGCAGGATCCTACCGGTGTCGATCCCCGCGTCGACGACGAAGACAGTGGCGCCCGCCAGCTTGACACCGGCGGCCAGGGCGTCCCGCGGCCCGTGCATGCCGGGGAACGCGGGCAGCAGCGAGGGGTGGGTGTTGATGACGCGTCCGCCGAATCGGCCGAGGAAGGCCGCGCCGAGCAGCTTCATGAACCCCGCGGAGGCGACCAGGTCCGGGGCGAAGCCGTCGACGATCGCGGTGAGCTCCTCGTCCCAGGCCGCGCGGTCCGCGCCCCTGGCAAGGGGATGCGCGACGGCGGGAATCCCGGCCGCGCGCGCCCGCGTCAGCACCTCGGCGTCGGTCCGGTCGCTGACCACGGCCGCGACGCGCGCGTCGACACGGGAGTCGCGGACGGCGTCGATCAGGGCCTGGCAGAGCGTCCCGGAGCCGGAGGCGAGGACGACGACGGAGCAGGTCACGCGCCGCAGCCTAGGCCATGTCGCCGGCGGCGTCGTCCACCGGATCCGGGGTCGGCCCGCCGTCCTCGGGGCGGCGGCGCTCCGGCCACTCACGTCTCAGCAGGCCGACGGCGAGCCCACCGGTCAGGCCGGAGAGCCCGAGGATGGTCGGGGCGAAGATCAGCAGTTCGGGGAACCGGGCGCCGACCTCCGCGAGCCGGCCTGTGCCGAGGCCGCCGGAGCCCAGCGCGCAGGCCGCGGCGACCAGCAGCCCGGCGAGCACGCCGGACAGGCCGCCGACCAGGGCCGTCTCGTCGAAGCGGGCGCGGGGGCGGGCGAGCGCGATGACCACGCCTGCGACGAGCCCGCCGAGCACGCCGACGACGAGCCACCACAGCTGCGCTGGCGCCATGTCGCCCGTTGGCACCGCACCCAGCGCGGGGATGGACGGCAGGATGCCGACGTCGCTGGTGGCGACCGTGACGAGGGTCCCGTCGCCGAAGGTGATGCCCGCGCCGAGCACCCAGGAGGCGCAGGCCAGCACGAGGTTCGGCAGGTAGAGCAGGTGCAGGACGACGAGCAGGATGGTCCCGACCGCGCCGCCCTCCAGCGCCACGACGATGTCGGCAACATGCTGCTGCCCGGACCAGAGGGCCAGCGCCAGTGCCGCCGACGCGCCCGCGAGCACGACCAGCAGCGCCGCGGCCATGGCCTTCGGCACCGCCTGCAGCCAGGAGGGCCAGACCGCGGTCGGGTCGTAGCCCACTCCCCTGCTGGCCCCCCACAGGCCGGAGACGGCCGCGACGACGATCGTGCCGATCACGAGGCCGGGCGTGACGGCCTCGAGCAGCGCGCCGACCAGGAGGACGACCGCGAAGTACACCCCCGCGAACGTGCCGGCGACCCGCAGCGCGACGGCCTCGCCGTCGACGAGCAGCTCGCCGGTGTCGTCGGGATCCTGCCCGTGCGATGCGGCGAGTCTCGCCGCCAACGATGAGACGGGGATCGCGACGAACACGAGCAGGGCCGTGAGGCCGAGCGGCGCGAGTGAGACGGCCTGGCCGCCGATGAGCACCGTCCCGCCGTGCGCGAGCAGGAGCACAGAGGTGGCGAGCCGCAGGGCCGCGCCGAGGTCGGCCTCGGGAGAGGTCAGCCACCCGACAGCGCAGAACGCGGCGACGAGCACCCAGCCCACGGCCAGCACCGCGACGGGGCCCCCGACGGCGACGAGCCACCACGGCAGCGGCAGCCGCGCCGGCGTCGGCGCGCTGGGAGCGTCGACGTCGACGGCCACGGTGCGTGGGGCCCTGTTGCGCGCCATAGTCCTGGGATCCCCCGGTAGTGTTGCCCAACGAGGCGACCCGGAGGGCCTCGCGAGGAGGTGGAAAATGTCAGCTGGCGAGCCGTTCCGCCCGCGCCGCGCCTGGCAGCAGCCGACGACGGATGACTCGACCGCCTCGGACGATACCCCAGCCCCGGTAGGGCGCCGGGCCCGACGCGGCGAGGAGCCGACAGCTGGACCGGAACCCCGGCCCACCGACCAGCCGCAGGCACGCCCACCCGCCCGGGCGGCCGTCGCCGGCCTCGGCGACGAGCCGCCGGAGCCCGCCGTCAATCCCTTCGCCCGGCCCGGGACGCAGTCCGCCGAGGCCCCGGCTCCCGGCGCCCGGCCGGCCACCCACGTCGACGCCTCCGCGACTCCCATCCCTGCTCCCGTGATGCCCCGCTCCGCAGGCGAGTTCGCCGAGAGCCCCGGCCCGGCGCCTCGTCGTTCGGCCCTCAGTTCCACCACCCCTCTCACGCCGGAGGGCGATGACTCCCCCGCGCCGGAGCACTGGCTCAGGGCGCACCGCGCGACGCTCACCAAGTGGGCCGCCGCGGGCCTCATCGTCGCTGTGGTCGTCGCCGTCCTCGCGTTCCTGATCGTGCGGACGGTGCGCCAGTCTGCCGAGCAGCCGTCCGCGGCACCCAGCGCCTCGTCCACCGCCACCAGCGCAGAGGCGCCTGCGGATGTGGACGTGCTCCTGACCCCCGAGGATCTCGCCGCCGTCGCCTCGTCGGCCTGGACCATCACGGCGACCTCGCAGTCGCTCGGGGACCACTCGGGCCGGGTGGCCTGCTTCCAGACGGCCCCCCAGGAGCCGAACCCGACAACGACGCTGCAGCGCACTCTCGCCACCACGGACGAGACGGCGGCGCTGCATCGGGTCGATGTGTTCGCCGATGCAGACGTCGCGGCGGAGGTCTTCGCGTCGCGCGTGGCGGTGCTGTCGAGCTGCTCGGAGGTGCCCAGCTACATCGTGAACGCGCAGTCGGTCAGCGGCCTCGCCGAGGACACCTTCCAGATCACGGTCGAGTTCCAGGACGATCCCTCCCAGTTCCACACGGTGCTCATCACGCGGGCCGGGGCTGCCGTGCAGATGCTGGACGTGACGAAGTTCGGGTCCGCTATCGACTCCACGACACCCGCTGAAGCCATCACACGCAGCCAGGAGGAACTGTCCGAGGCGCAGGGCACAGAGGCACCCTCGGACGTCAAGGTGGCCGGGGCCGTGATCCCCGCGGTCGAGCCCCTCGGCTGGCTGACCCCCTCGGACCTCCCGCGGATCCGCTCCGGCGCCGGCCGCTGGTCCATGACCGGCCCCGGGGATCTCACCTCGGCGGGCACCGGCTGCGAGAACCTGACCCTGGCGACCGAGACCGGGCCCAGCACACGCGCGCAGGCCACCTTCCTGATGACGCAGGACGACGAGGCGCCCAACACGTTCGGCATCGATCAGATGCAGTTCTTCTTCGAGAAGGGCGACACGGCCAAGGACTTCGCTGACAAGCTCGTCCGTGGCCTCACCAGCTGCGCCGACCGCGTGAACACCGCGACGGTCAAGCGACTCGACGATGTCAAGACGACCGTCGGGGACGCCACCGGCACCAGCAGGCTGTTCGAGGTGTCGCAGGCCACGTCGGCCACCGAGTCGGTCGAGTACCAGCTCCTCGTCACGCGCGTCGACGACCTGGTCAGCTACACGCTCGTCTCGGTGACCGAGGACTACCGCATGACGACGGACCAGCTGGACGCGCTGGCGGCCCGGGTCGCGGTCCGCGCGACCCAGGCCGACTCGTAGCGTCGCGTCTCAGCCGAGGCTGCCCCGCTGCCTCGCGATCGCGTCACGGGCGAGCTGGGCAGTCAGCGAGGGGGTGCGCCCGACGGCCACCCCGGCGGCCTCGAGGGCCTCCTTCTTCGCGGCAGCCGTGCCGGACGAGCCGGTGATGATGGCTCCCGCGTGTCCCATGGTCTTGCCGGGCGGGGCGGTGAAGCCCGCGACGTAGCCGACCACCGGTTTGGTGATGTTGCTCGCGATGTACTCGGCCGCCCGCTCCTCCGCGTCGCCGCCGATCTCCCCGATCATCACGATGATGTCGGTGTCAGGGTCGTCCTCGAACGCCTTCAGCGCGTCGATGTGGCCGGTCCCGACGACCGGGTCTCCGCCGATACCGATCGCCGTGGAGAACCCGTGGTCGCGCAGCTCGTACATCATCTGATAGGTCAGCGTGCCCGACTTCGACACGAGCCCGATGCGGCCCGGCCCGGAGATCTGGGCGGGGATGATGCCGGCGTTCGACTTTCCGGGCGAGATGAGGCCGGGGCAGTTGGGCCCGATGATCCGGGTCGCCGAGCCACGGGCCGCGGAGATGAACTCGACCGAGTCATGCACCGGAATGCCCTCGGTGATCACGACGACCAGGCCGACCTCGGCCTCGACGGCGTCCAGCACCGCCTCCTTGGCGAACGGCGGGGGAACGAACACGACAGACACGTCGGCGTGGGTCGCGGCGACGGCCTCCGGGACGGACCCGAACACCGGCACCGGATCCTCCTCGAACAGGACGGAGGTGCCGCCCTTGCCGGGAGTGACGCCGCCGACGATCCGGGAGCCGGACATGATCATGCGCTGCGTGTGCTTCCGGCCCTCCCGGCCCGTCATGCCCTGGACGATGACGCGGGAGGACGCGTTGATGAAGATCGACACTTCGCTCAGTTCCCTTCGGAGGCAAGGCGCGCGGCCGTACGGGCCGCCTCGTCCATGGTGTTCTTGACGGTGATCATCGGGTGATTCGCCTCGGCGAGGATGGCCTTGCCCACCTCGACGGAGTTGCCGTCGAGCCGCACGACGATCGGCAGGTGGGCCTCGTCGCCCAGGATCTCCAGAGCGTTGACGATGCCGGTCGCGACGTCGCTGCAGGCCGTGATTCCGCCGAACACGTTGACGAAGACGCTCCTGACCTGGGGGTCGCTCATGATGATGCGCAGGCCGTTGGCCATCACGGCGGCGGAGGCGCCGCCGCCGATGTCGAGGAAGTTGGCGGGTCGCGGCTTCCCGGGGAGGTCCTCCCCCGCCCCCGCGACGACATCGAGGGTGCTCATGACGAGGCCCGCGCCATTGCCGATGATGCCGACGGTCCCGTCGAGCTTGACATAGCCCAACCCCAGCTCGCGGGCCTGTCTTTCGAGGTCGACGTCGCCGCTGCTCTCCTTGTACTGCTCGCGGTCGGGGTGTCGGAAGGTGGCGTTGTCGTCGAGCGTCACCTTCCCGTCGAGCGCGATGATGCTGCCCGATCCGGTCTTGATGAGCGGGTTGACCTCCACCAGGGTGGCGTCGGCGCCGGAGAACACATCCCACAGCCTGACCATGACCTCTGCCACGCGGGCATGGTCCTCGGGCAGGAAGCCCGCCTCGGTCACGATGCGCTTCGCGACCGCGGGCGAGACGCCCTCGACCGGGTCGAGCGGCACCTTGACGAGCGCCTCGGGCCGCTCGACGGCCAGCGTCTCGATCTCGACGCCGCCCTCGATGCTGCACATCGCCAGGTACCCACCGGACGCCCGATCCAGGAGGATCGAGAAGTAGAACTCCTCCGCGATGTCGGCGCCGGGGCTGACCATGACGAGCTCGACGCTGTGGCCCTTGATGTCCAGGCCCAGGATCTCGCGGGCCGTGGCGGCCACGGACTCGGCTCCGCGGGCGAGCTTCACGCCGCCCGCCTTTCCCCGTCCGCCGACCCGGACCTGGGCCTTGATGACGGCCAGCTCGACGCCGAGCTGTTCGTAGGCGGCAACCGCCTCCTCAGGTGTGGCGGCCGTCCTGCCCGACAACACCGGCACGTTGTAACGCTCGAACATGTCGCGCGCCTGATACTCCAGAAGATCCACGTTGTTCCTTGGAATGTGAGGGTCAATGCGCGCCACGATACCGGCGCTCCCGCCACCAACGGGGCAGAAGCACACCATCCGCCCACACGCTGAGGGCTTAATGAGACCCGGTCTTTGAGAGATTCCTGAGAACTGTTAAGGTTCCCTGCGGAACGGTCACATCGATGGACCGGGCGGCTGGAACACAAGGAGTCAGGTGAACGACAACGCATCGCGCAGCGCACGCCGCGCCGCAGTCGACATCGACGACGTCGTCGAGGTCGAGGCGACCGGTTCCCCGGCCCGCCGTGGAGCCACCGCCCTTCGGTTCAGCCGCAGACTGATCTCCCTCTCCGTCGCCGGCGCGCTCAGCGTCTCGGCCCTCTTCGCCTTCGCCTTCGTCGCCCGCGGTGCCGGGTTCGACGCGGCCGACGACGTCGCCGTCCCCGCCGCTGCCGCCTCCGCCGCCGAGGAGGCCTTCGGGGACCGCTCGGAGGAGGTCAGCCGCAGCGTCGTGCGCTCGCACCTGAGCGACGCGATCGCCGATGATGCCGCCAAGGAGCGCGAGTCGGCCCTCGCCGAGTCGAACGCGTCGGCCGCCGAGGCCGAGACCGAGACCACCGCCGCCGAGCGCGAGAGCCTCATGTCGGCCGATCTGGTGCTCGTCGCCAAGCAGTCGAAGAAGCTGAAGGCCGAGGCCGAGGCCGCCCAGAAGCTGCTCGAGACGGCCGCGGCCGCCGCCGTCGGCCTCAGCATCAACGACCTCTCGGCCCAGGACATCGAGAACCTCACCACCGAGGGGGGCTCGATGCCCGTCAAGTCCAACTACCGCGTCGGCGCCAGCTTCGGCGCCACCGGAACCTGGTCGCGCTACCACACGGGCCAGGACTTCCCGGCCCCCGTCGGCACCCCCATCTACGCAGCCGCCTCCGGCGTGGTCCTCAGCTCCACCGCCGGCTCCTGGGCCGGCACCAACGTCGTCATCCAGCACTCCAGCGGAGCGACGCTGTACGCCCACATGAGCCGCAAGGTCGTCTCCCCCGGTGACACCGTGAAGGTGGGACAGCTGATCGGATACGTCGGCGTCACCGGCCGCTCCTTCGGCGCCCACCTGCACTTCGAGTACTACCCCGACGGCACCACCCCGGGCGACATCTACTCGGCCAGCAACCCCGTCACCTGGCTCAAGTCGCTCGGCGTCTCGGTCAGGTAGGACCCCTCGCTCCGCTCGGGCGTCGCTCGGCGTCTCGGTCAGGTGGGACCCCTCGCTCCGCTCGGGGCGTTTCGACAGGCTCAACGATCCGTGATCGGTTCCCTGAGCTCGTCGAAGGGCCTGAGCCTCCCGGTTCCCTGAGCTCGTCGAAGGACCCTGAGCGAAGCGAAGGGGAACAGCCACCAAACGCACCTCTGCAGGCCCGCGCCGCGCACAAGAGTGGCTAGAGCCCCAGCACCCGGATATAGGCAGCGTGCTGGGGGCCAGGCCACAGTTGTGCGCGCCAGGGGAACCTCTCGACAAGCTCGAGGCGTTTCGACAGGCTCAACGACCCGTGATCGGTTCCCTGAGCCTGTCGAAGGGCCCTGAGCGCAGCGAAGGGTCTACAGCTTCTCCATCGGCGCGTGGCGCAGGCTGAGACGCTTGGCGCCGGCCGAGCCGAAGTCGACGTCGACCTTCGTCGCGTCCCCGGCGCCGTGTACCGCGATGACGGTGCCCATGCCGAAGGCCGTGTGCAGCACCCGCTCCCCCACTTCGACGGAAGCGACGCGGTTGACCGGCACCTTCTTCCCGGAACCGAAACTCTGCATCGACGCGGTGGTGCTCGAGCGGCGGCCCGCGTCGCGGCCGGCCCACGTGGTGGTGGCCTCTCCCGTGCGGCGCCAGTCGATGACCTGAGCTGGCACCTCATCGAGGAACCGGGAGGCGGGGTTGTAGTTCGGCTGGCCGAAGGTGATGCGGACCTGCGCCCGGCTCAGGTAGAGGCGCTTGCGGGCGCGCGTGATGCCGACATAGGCCAGTCGACGCTCCTCCTCAAGTTCCTCCGGGTCGGTCAGCGCACGCATGTGCGGGAAGATGCCCTCCTCCATGCCGGTCAGGAAGACCGTGTCGAACTCGAGCCCCTTGGCCGTGTGGAGCGTCATGAGCGTCACGACGCCCTTGCCCTCCTCGTGCTCCGGGACCTGGTCGGAGTCCGCGACCAGCGCGATGCGCTCCAGGAACGCGGGCAGCGAGTCGTCGGGCTCCGGCATACCGGAGGCCAGTCCGGACTCCGCTGCCTCGGCCTCGTCCAGGTCGACGGCGCCGACGGAGGCGACGAACTCCGCGGCGACGCTGACGAGCTCCTCCAGGTTCTCCAGGCGCGTCTCGTCCTGCGGGTCGGTGGAGTTCTGGAGTTCGGGGACGTATCCGGACTCGTGCAGGATCGACGTCAGCACCTCGTCGGCGGGCCTGCCCTCCGCGACCATGGCGCGGTGCAGGTTCATGACGTCGACGAAGCCCTGGATCTGCTTCGACGAGCGGGTCGCGAGTCCCGGTGCCTCCGACGAGCGCTGCAGCGCATCGAAGAAGCTGATCCGCTCGGCGCTGGCCAGCGACGCGATGGCTGCCTCGGCGCGGTCGCCGATGCCGCGCTTCGGCACGTTGAGGATGCGCCGCACCGAAACGTCGTCGGCCGGGTTCGCCAGCGCGCGCAGGTACGCGATGGCGTCGCGGATCTCGCGGCGCTCGTAGAAGCGCACGCCGCCGACGACCTTGTAGGGCATGCCGACGCGGATGAACACCTCCTCGAACCCTCGCGACTGCGCGTTGGTGCGGTAGAAGACCGCGGTGTCGCCGTACTGGCTGACTCCCTCGTCGGACAGCTTGTCGATCTCGGTGGCGACGAACTGGGCCTCGTCGTGCTCGGTGTCGGCCACCCAGCCCGTGATCAGCTCGCCGTCGCCCAGGTCGGACCACAGCGACTTGTCGCGGCGGCCCTGGTTGCGGGAGATGACGGCGTTGGCGGCCTTCAGGATGTTGTGGGTGGAGCGGTAGTTCTGGTCCAGCACGACGGTGGTGGCGCCCGGGAAGTCGGCCTCGAAGTCGAGGATGTTGCGGATGGTTGCGCCGCGGAAGGCATAGATGGACTGGTCGGAGTCGCCGACGACCATCAGCTCGGCCGGCTCGACGACCGGGGTGCCGTCGACGACGCCGGTTGTCTGCTCGCCGCACAGCTCCTTCACGAGCGAGTACTGCGCGTGGTTGGTGTCCTGGTACTCGTCGACGAGCACCTGACGGAACCGGCGACGGTACTTCTCCCGCACGTCGGGGAAGGCGCGGAACAGGTTGACGGTGGTCATGATCAGGTCGTCGAAGTCCAGGGCGTTCGCGGCCCCCAGGCGGGTCTGGTAGTCGGCGTAGGCGGCGGCGTAGGTCTCCTTGACGGGGTTGTCCGCCTCCGAGCGGGCCGTCTCGTGGTCGACCAGTTCGTTCTTGAAGTTGCTGACCACCGTCATGACCTTGCGGACGGGGAACTTCTTCGGGTCGACGGCCAGGTCGCGCAGCACGAGCGACATGAGCCGCTTCGAGTCGGCGTCGTCGTAGATCGAGAAGCTCTTGGAGATGCCGAAGCGGTCGATGTCGGCGCGCAGGATCCGCACGCAGGCGGAGTGGAACGTCGAGACCCACATGAGCTTGGCGCGGTTGCCGACCAGGTCGACGACGCGCTGGCGCATCTCGGCGGCGGCCTTGTTGGTGAACGTGATGGCGAGGATGGATCCGGGGTGCACGTTCCGCTCGGCGACCAGGTAGGCGATCCGGCGGGTCAGCACGCGCGTCTTGCCGGAGCCGGCACCCGCGACGACCAGCACGGGGCCGCCCTGGTGGACGACCGCCTCCCGCTGGGGCCCGTTGAGGCCCGCGAGGAGCTCCTCGGCGCTCACCTTCTTCGCGCTGCCCTGGCGACGCTCGCCGTTCTCGCGGGGCTTCGGGGGCTGGGTCGGCTGGAAGACGGCGAACAGGTCAGGCATCAGGGAGTCGCTCATAGCGTGGGTCAGATTACCCTCCCGGTCCGACGATCGACGCGTCGGTAAGCTGCAGACATGCGTCGCACGTTCGCCCGGCTCACTCGACTGTTCAACCGCGTGACCGTGGCCCTCGTGCTGGGGCAGCTGGCCGCTGTGATCGCCATCACGGTGACGGAGGCCAGTCGGAAGAAGCACCGGAAGCTGCGCAGATTCCCGGTCACGCCACCCGAGCCCATTGCTTTCGAGTCGAGCGAGCTGACCATCTACACGTACGGCGAACATGTCTTCGACGACATGATCGAGGCGATCGACTTCGCCCAGGAGCGCGTCTACTTCGAGACCTTCATCTGGAAGGGAGACGACGAGGGCCAGCGCTTCATGGACGCCCTGATCCGTGCCGCGGACCGCGGCGTCGAGGTCCACGTCATCTGGGATGAGTTCGCGAACCTCGTCGTCCCCCCGAAGTTCTACCAGCAGCTTCCGGACCGGATCCGCACGCTGCGCCTTCCGGCGATGCCGATCCCGTGGTCGCCGCGCACCTGGGGCCGCGACCACCGCAAGCTGCTGGTCGTCGACGGGGTCATCGGGTTCATCGGCGGCTACAACATCGGCTCGCTGTACGCGACCGACTGGCGCGACACCCACGCCCGCATCGTCGGCCCCGGGGCCGCGGAGATCGAGAACGCGTTCATCGACTTCTGGAACCTGCACACCGGGCGGCGGCGCAGGCGCATCGAGCACAACCCCAAGCGCACCTGGCAGACGCGGATGTGGGTGCACCGCAATGTGCCCCGGCTGCAGGTGTACCCGATCCGCAACATGTACCTGGAGGCCATCGACCGCGCCTCCGAGCGGATCTGGTTCACGCACGCCTACCTGATCCCTGACGAGGACCTGATCCGCGCACTGCGGGATGCCTGCCGCCGCGGCGTCGACGTGCGGATCATCGTGCCGGCCGTGTCCAACCACGTCGTCGCGGACTGGCTCTCGCGCGGCTTCTACACGACGCTGCTGGAGGCCGGCATCAAGCTGTACCTGTTCCAGGGCGCGATGGTGCACGCGAAGACCGCGACGATCGACGGCAGCTGGTCGACGATCGGCACGGCCAACATCGACCGGCTGAGCCTGTGGGGCAACTACGAGATCAACCTGGAGATCGCCGACCCGCACGTCGCCGAGCGGATGGAGGAGATCTTCCTCACCGACCAGTCGAACACGGTTCAGCTGAACGAGGAACGGTGGGCAAGGCGCTCGTGGGTCGCGAAGCTCACCGAGCTGTTCCTCTCACCGCTCAGGCCACTGTTCTGAGCGTCGGATCCGCCCCTGTCGGGGTTGTCCCCGATTCAGCCGAAGGCGTATAGCCGGGCAGGATCAGGGTCGATCCGTGTAACTGTGACCCCTTGTCAGTGCCATGCTGGGCACATGGGAACCATCATTGCCTACATCGTCATCGGCCTCCTCGGAGGCGCCATCGCCAAGGCGATCCTGCCCGGCAACCAGGGTGGCGGCTGGGTCGCGACGATCCTGCTCGGCATCGCGGGCGCTCTCGTCGGTGGGTTCATCGGCGGCGCGATCTTCGGCGTCTCGTACTCGGACATCTTCTCCCTCAAGGGGCTGATCTTCTCCGTGCTCGGCGCGCTCCTGCTGCTGGTGATCTACGGATTCGTCACCAAGAAGAAGGCCTGACGCCTCCCCGTCCTTTCCTTCCCCGCCTACCCGACGGCGCCGGCTCCGGCCGGCGCCGTCGCCTATGTCCGAGCCAGCTAGGCTCGACGCCATGACGCTGGACCTGTGGCTCGCCAGCTACACCCCGCCCCACGGCAGCGGCCGGGGGATCTCCGCGGCAGCCTGGGAAGGGGCCGCGTTCACCGTCGGCGGCCTGCTGGCGGGGGCGGCGTCTCCGTCGTTCGTCGTGCAGCACCCGAGCCTGGACGTTCTGTACGCCGTCGAGGAGCACGAGGGTCGCCTCCTGGTGCTGCGCCGCGAGGGCGACGCGTATGTCGCCGCGCAGACGCGGCCAGCCGGCGCCGCCGCCTGCCATGTGCGGGTCGAGGCGGACGGATCCGGGGTGACGGTCGCCTGCTGGGGCGACGGGGCCGTGCTGCACTACCTCCTCGACGACGACGGGCTGGTCACGACGACGCTGCGCGCCCCCGCCGTCGACGCAGACGTGACGCGGGCCCACGCCTCCGCAGCCCTGCCGACCGGCGGTTTCGTCACCACCGACCTCGGCGCCGACCTGCTGCGCCGCTTCCGCGTCGCCGACGGTGCGCTGTCGGAGGTCGACAGGCTGCAGCTGCCGGCAGGGGTCGGCCCGCGCCACCTCGTGGTGCACGAGGAGTGGTTGTTCGTCGTGACGGAGTTCAGCAACGAGGTGCTGGTCGTCGGCTGGCCCGGCGCCCTCGAGCTCGTCGGCAGGCACCCGGTGCGCGCCACCGGCGCCGACGGTGACGCGTGCGCCGAGATCGCGCAGGTCGGCGGCTGGCTGACCGTGGGGGTGCGCGGGTCGGACGTGCTCGCGGTGCTGCGGGTCGTCGACGACCCCACGAAGCACGTCATCGAGCTGGAGCCCGCCGGGGAGGTCGCGACCGGCGGCAGCCACCCGCGCCACCACCTGCACGTGCCCGGCGCGGTGCTGGTGTGCAACCAGCTGTCCGACCAGGTGACGGTGCTGCCGTTCGACGAGGCGACCGGTCGGCTGGGCGACGCGGCCGCCGTCGTGCCCGCCGCGTCGCCGACGCAGCTGGCTCCCCTGCGCCGCTGAGTCAGATCAGGTGGCGGTCGGTGGCCCACTTGGTCAGCTGGTGGCGGTTGCTGAGTTGCAGCTTCCGCAGCACCGAGCTGACGTGGGTTTCGACCGTCTTGATGGAGATGAACAGCTCCTTGGCGACCTCGCGGTAGGAGTAGCCGCGCGCGATCAGCTTGAGGACCTCGCGCTCGCGGGCGGAGATCTTGTCCAGCTCCTCGTCGATGCTGGCGACGTCGACGGCTCCGGAGAACGCGTCGAGCACGAAGCCCGCGAGCCGGGGCGAGAAGACCGCGTCGCCGGCCGCGACCCGGGCCATGCCCTCCAGCAGCTCGTCGGAGCTGATGGACTTGGTGACGTAGCCGCGGGCCCCCGCGCGGATGACGCCGATGACGTCCTGGGCCGCGTCCGAGACGGACAGCGCCAGGAACTTCACGTCGGGGCACTGCGGCTGGACCTGCTTGATGACCTCCGCGCCGCCGCCGCCGGGCAGGTGGACGTCGAGCAGCACGACGTCCGGCTTCTGCTCGACGATCACGGCCACGGCGCTGTCGACGTCCTCGCCCTCGCCGACGACCAGGCACCTGCCGCCGATCTCGTGACGCACGCCTGCGCGGAACATGGCATGGTCGTCGACGATCACCACGCGCAGCTCCGACAGCGGAACGGGAGTCGGAGCGGGGGTGGCGTCATCGGTCATCGGGAGATCTCCAGTTTCACTTCGGTGCCCTCACCGGGGGTGGAGCGGATCGTCGCGGAGCCGCCGTAGCGGTCCATGCGGGCCTTGATGGATTCTCTCACGCCCATCCTGCCCGAGGGAACGGCGTCGGGGTCGAAGCCCGCGCCCCGGTCCCGGACGAAGATCTCGATGCGGTCGTCCTCGGCCTCGGCGTACACGTCGATCCGCGGTGCCCCGGAGTGCTTCGCGGCGTTGGTGACGGCCTCTCCCGTGGCCATGATCAGCGCCTCGACGCGGTCGTCGACGGTCGCGTCGCCGACGCAGACCAGCTCGACGTCGACGGGGAACCGGCCCTCCACGTCGGAGGTCATCTCCCTCAGCGCGGAGCGGAGCGAGGCTGCGCGCGCGGTCTCGCCGTAGAGCCAGGTCCGCAGTTCGCGCTCCTGGCGGCGGGCGAGCTGCGCGACCGTGGCGGGGTCGTTGGCCTGTCGCTGGATCAGGGCGAGGGTCTGCAGGACCGAGTCGTGGAGGTGAGCCGCCATGTCGGCCCTCGCCTCGGCACGCAGGCGCTCCGCGTCGGCCCTGCGGACGCGGGCCCGCTGCTGGTACAGCCAGGGCGCGGCGACGACCACGAGTCCGGCGAGCAGCACGCCGGAGGCGCCGAGCACCCCCGGGAGCTGGGACAGGCCGATCTGGGTGGCGAGGATCCACGAGATGCCGAGGCCGACGAGCACGAGTCCTCCGACCAGCCGCAGCACGCTCATGGCGCCACCGCCGCGCGTGAGGCGCTGCCACGCTCCCCTGCGCTCCTCGGGCGCGACGCGTTCGTCGACCTGCAGCCAGATGGTGATGACGCCGAGGCCGCCGATCACGGCTGGCCAGAACAGGCCGGTCGGCACGACGCCGCCGGACACGAAGAGCCACAACAGGCCGACCACGACAAGGCCGCCGGCGATCACGACGCCGTCGTCGGGCTTGACGGGGGCGGCGGCCGCGGGGCGCATGCCCCTGCGCGTCGCGGCCGCGAGCCCGGCGGGTTCGTCGGACCCCTGCGAACGCGGCACCAGCACCCACAGCGCGCCGTAGGCCAGCGCCCCAGCGCCGGAGAACATGGCCGCGATGACGAAGCAGACGCGCACGAGCGTCACGTTGATCCCGAGATGCGCGGCCAGCCCCTGGGCGACGCCGGCGATGACCTTGCCGCTGCCCGCCCGGCGCAGCGGCACCCGGGCAGGCGCGTCCTGGGCCGCGGGCAGGTTGGTCATGGGTCCAGCCTGTCACGTCGACCCACCTGGGAACCAGCCCCGGCGGGGGTATCCAGGGACGGCTCAGGGGGTTTCCCGATGCGGTCGTTTCGCGCCATCGGCCACACTGGAGGCATGTCCACCGAACTCGACCTCGCCTGGCTCGACCCGAGCTGTCGGGACCTGACGCGCCGCGAGGCCGACGGTCTCGGGTCGGGGCTGAGCCGCGCCATGGCGCAGCGGCTGGGCGTGGACGTCATCATCGTGCGCGTTGCGTTCGTGGTCCTTGCCCTCAGCGCGGGCCTCGGACTCGCCCTCTACGGCTGGGGCACGCTGCTGACCCGCGGCCCTCAGGGCAGCCGGCCCATCGATGCCCTGCTCCCCTCGTTCCGGACGTGGAGCCTCGGGTCACAGAAGGCCGCGGTCATCATCACGACGCTCATCTTCACGTTCGTGGTGGCCGCCTCCACGCCGCTGCCCTGGGGTGCGGGGTTCCTGCTGCTCGGCGCGGTGATCGTCGTCCGGCGGCGCGCGCTGCGCGGTTTCCGGTTTCCCGAGCCCGCCGGCCAGGAGCTGAGCGTCGACGCGCAGCTCGTGGCCTGGCGGTCCCGGCTCGAGGCCGCGGCGGGGAGCAGCGTCCACACCGTGCCAGAGCTGGACCTCGACAGCACCCCTGTCGTCCCGACGCCCGCCCCGCCCCGGGCCCGACGCTCGTGGCTGGCGGGTCTCGCCGTGCTGGCCGCCGGGGGCGGCGTCGGCGCGATCGCTCACTTCGTGGCAGGGTTCTCCGATGTGGTCTCCCTGGCGGCCGGCGTGGTCGCGGCCGGCGCCACGGCCGTCGTCCTCGCGCTGGTGATGCGCACGCGTCGGGTTCCGCGGCTGGTGCTCGCGGCGCTTGCCGTCGCCGTCCTCAGCTGCGGCTGGCTCGCCAGCCAGTCCGGCGCTGGCCCGGCACCCGACCCCGGGGTCCTGGAGATCAGCGCCACCGCGACCGACGAGACCATCGACCTGGGCGAGGCGGACCTGACCGGCGTCGACGAGGTCGTCATCCGCGCGGTGGCCGCGGACATCACCGTGGCCGTCCCCGGGCCGGTCGGCGAGCTCTCTTCGGACCTGACGCTCAGTTCTCTTGCCGCGGACCCCGACGTCGAGACGGACACCGGCGTGACAGTGCTCGACCGGCTGGTCATCGACGCCACCGCCTCGGATGTCAAGGTGGTGAGGGGCGAATGAACCGACCCGGAATCGACGCGGGCGCCATCGCGCTCGGCCTGGCCGCCATCGGCTTCGGCGTCGTGCTCGTCCTCGCCGGGCAGCTGAGCTCGGCCGCCATCCAGCCCATCCTGGCCGTCATCCTCGCCGCCGCGGGGGGAATCGGTCTGCTGATCCACCGCGGCACCACCCGGAACCGCAACAAGTAAGGAAATGTCATGAGTCTGTCCCGTAGCAACAACGCCATCGTCGCGGGCGTGGCCGGAGGCATCGCCAAGGCCGCCAACCTCGACCCCACCTGGATCCGCGTCGCCTTCGTCGTGCTGACCGTGTTCAGCGCCGGCACCGCCCTGGTCGTCTACGCCCTGCTGTGGGTCATCCTGCCGAAGGAGGGCCAGAGCGGGACGATCGCGCAGGACGGCATCGAGAAGGCGAAGCGCTGGGCCGCCGACCGGAAGAACACCGACGTCGGCATCTGAGCCCATTGACGCGGACGGCCCCGCAGCTTCGTCGAGCTGCGGGGCCGTCGGTCGTCCGGGTGGGATCACTCCCACTCGATGGTGCCCGGGGGCTTGCTGGTGATGTCGAGGGTCACGCGGTTGACCTCCGCCACCTCGTTGGTGATGCGGTTGGAGATCTTCTCCAGGACCTCGTAGGGCAGGCGGGCCCAGTCGGCGGTCATGGCATCGTCGGAGGTGACGGGGCGCAGCACGATCGGGTGGCCGTAGGTGCGGCCGTCGCCCTGGACACCCACAGAGCGGACGTCGGCGAGCAGCACGACGGGGAACTGCCAGATGTCGCGCTCCAGCTTGGCCGCGGCGAGCTCGTGGCGGGCGATGGCGTCAGCCTGGCGCAGCGTGTCGAGCCGGTCCTCGGTGACCTCACCGATGATGCGGATCGCGAGGCCCGGGCCGGGGAACGGGTGGCGCCAGACCATCTCCTCGGGCAGGCCGAGCTGGAGGCCGACGGCGCGGACCTCGTCCTTGAACATCTGGCGCAGCGGCTCGATGAGCGTGAACTGCAGGTCCTCGGGCAGGCCGCCGACGTTGTGGTGGCTCTTGATGTTCGCCGCGCCCTCCCCGCCGCCGGACTCGACGACGTCGGGGTACAGCGTGCCCTGGACGAGGAAGTCGATGCCCTTGTCGCCGGCGATCTCGCGGGCCTGGGACTCGAAGGTGCGGATGAACTGAGCTCCGATGATCTTGCGCTTGGTCTCCGGGTCGGACACGCCGGCCAGGGCGCCGAGGAAGCGGTCCTTCTCGTCGGCGACGACCAGGTCGACGCCGGTGACGGCCACGAAGTCGGTCTTGACCTGCTCGGCCTCCCCCTGACGCAGGAGGCCGTGGTCGACGAAGACGCAGGTGAGCTGCGGGCCGATGGCGCGCTGCACGAGCGCGGCGGCGACTGCGGAGTCCACGCCGCCTGACAGCGCGCACAGCACGCGGCGGTCGCCCACCTGGGCGCGGATGGAGTCGATGGCCTCGGTGACCATGTTCTCGGGAGTCCAGTCGGGCGTCAGCTCCGCAATGTTGAACAGGAAGTGCTCGAGCACCTGCTGCCCCCACTGCGAGTGCAGGACCTCGGGGTGCCACTGCACGCCCGCGAGCTTGCGGCCGAGGTCCTCGAACGCGGCGACGGGCGCGCCGGCCGTGCGGGCCAGCACCTTGAACCCCTTCGGGGCCTTGGAGACCGAGTCGCCGTGGCTCATCCACACGTTCAGGGTGTTGGGCATGCTCGCGAGCAGGCAGCCGGAGTCGTTGATCGACAGCGACGTGCGGCCGTACTCGCGCTGGCCGGTCCTCGCGACGGTGCCGCCGAGCCCCTGGGCCATGACCTGGAATCCGTAGCAGATGCCGAGCACCGGGACGCCGGCCTCGAAGATCGCCGTGTCCATCGAGGGTGCGCCGTCCGCGTAGACGGAGGCTGGTCCACCCGAGAGGATGATCGCGGAGGGTCTGAGGGCGAGGATCTCGTCGGCTGAGAGCTTCGAGCTCACGATCTCGGAGTAGACCGAGGCCTCCCTGACGCGGCGGGCGATGAGCTGTGCGTACTGGGCACCGAAGTCGACGACGAGAACCTTCTCGTGTGCAGTCATGCGGCCGAGTCTAGAGCTTCGACGCACCCGTGGCACGTCCGGGGCCCTGGCCTGGGCCTCTCCGGAAAATCTCCGCTGCGTCGGGAATAAACGGCCCTGTCAGGCGGGTTGGCGCTGACATGAGCATTTACCCGGATGTGACGGCGCTGATCGGCCGCACCCCCCTTGTCAAGCTGAACCGCATCGCCGGCGACAACGCGACCGTCGCCGCCAAGCTGGAGTTCTACAACCCCGCCAACTCCGTGAAGGACCGCCTCGGCGTCGCCATCGTCGATGCCGCAGAGGCCTCCGGCGAGCTGAAGCCGGGCGGCACCATCGTCGAGGGCACCTCCGGCAACACCGGCATCGCGCTCGCCATGGTCGGCGCCGCGCGTGGCTACAACGTCGTCCTGACGATGCCCGAGACCATGTCTCTGGAGCGTCGCGCGCTGCTGCGCGCGTTCGGCGCCGAGCTCGTGCTCACCCCCGGCCCCGGCGGCATGCGTGGCGCGGTCGAGAAGGCCGAGGAGATCGCCAAGGAGCGCGGCGGCGTGCTGGCCCGCCAGTTCGCCAACCAGGCCAACGTGGAGATCCACCGCAGGACCACCGCCGAGGAGATCTGGAACGACACCGATGGCACGATCGACATCCTCGTCGCGGGCGTCGGCACCGGCGGCACCATCTCCGGCGTCGGCCAGGTCCTCAAGGAGCGCAAGCCCGAGGTCCAGATCGTCGCCGTCGAGCCCGCCGAGTCGCCGATCCTGTCCGGCGGCCAGCCCGGCCCGCACAAGATCCAGGGCATCGGCGCCAACTTCATCCCCGAGATCCTCGACCGCTCCGTGATCGACGAGGTCCTCCCCCGCAACATCGACCAGGCCGTCGAGTTCGCCCGCAAGGCCGCCACCGAGGAGGGCCTGCTGGTGGGCATCTCGTCGGGCGCCGCCCTCTCCGCCGCGGCCGAGATCGCCGCCCGCCCCGAGAACGCCGGCAAGACCATCGTGGCCATCACCGCCGACTTCGGCGAGCGCTACCTGTCCACCGTCCTCTTCGAGGGTCTGCTCGACAAGTGATCTGAGTCCCGCGAACGGGGTCCGGCAACCACGCCGGGCCCCGTTCGTCGTTATCCGGGCCACCGCCCCGACCGGCACCCCACACACGCAGACGCCACCCTTACTGACCGACGCCACCCTTCTCGACGGACGCTTCCCTTGTCGACACATGCCACCGCCATGGCGGTGGCATGTGTCGACAAGGGTGGCGTGTGCAGTTCACGGTGGCGTTGGGCGCTCCGGGACACCGTCAATCTTTGAGCTCCGCCGCCAGATCGAACGGCAGCAGCAGTTCCTGTTCGTCCCCATGGACGACATCCGCCCCTGGCACCGGGCCTTGTTCGGGCCAGGCGATATCTGACGTCGGCAGAGGTTCCGGCGTGGCGACAGCCCCCACCGTCAGATAGTCGAACAGCGACCGGGGGACGGGACGCTCAAGCCTCAGCTGCATCGTCACGACCGACACTGCTCCGCCGTTGCCGTCGGGCATCTGCTCCTGCTCGGGAGACTGCGACCGCGCCCTGCCGAGGTAGACGAAGTCGGTGCCCTCGGCATCGTCGCGCTTGACGAAGACATGGATGGCGACGCTGTTACTGGTGATGGCCCGGACTTCGTCGCTGGCCAGCGTCCGTCGGCTGCGGGTGAACCACCGCATGGTGGCCTCGTCGAGCAGCTCGTCCTCGTACGCGACGGTCGCTCCCACCTCGTCGGACTTGTGGTAGGTCACGAAGATCGGGCAGGTTGCCGTCGCGCGATCCACCTTGTAGCCGTACACGGTGGAGGTCTGGTCGCTGGCCCAGTTCAACAGCCGGCAGGCGTCGCGGCGTGAGTACCGCTCGCCCACGCGGAAGCCGGCCGACCAGTCGTGGCGGTGGCGGGCCAGGTACAGGCCGGTCTCCACCAGGTCCTCCACGTGTCCGCGGAAGTCGACGTCGACGTCCCACTCGTGCCGGAACTCCGCAGAGAGGCCGATGCGATCGCCGGAGACCTCGACAACCGGGAGGTAGTCGTCGTGGACCTTCGCGGGCAGGAAACTGCGATCCAGCACTCGGAGGCTCGCATCGACCACCGCGTCGTCATGGGAGCAACCACGCAAAGACAACTCGCCGACGACGTCGGACCTGGTCTGCTCGCCACGGTCCAGCAGCGCCTGCAGGATCACGAGCTCGTGCGGCCTCTTGCCGTCGAGGATCAGGTAGGTCAGTAGCCTGAGCAGCCGGTCGGCTCGCTCGGACGGCGCGTCCGCCTTCCTGATCTTCCGGAGGAAGCGCCAGTAGGTCTTCTCCCGGTTGGCCAGCACGGTGGCGTCGACCGTGTCGAAGCGGGCGAAGTCGATCAGGCGCGGGCGGGCACCGACCCGGCTGGCCATCTCGGTGTAGGCCGCCTTGAGGTTGGCCAGCGAGTCGAGCTTCGCCACGTCGAGGGCCCGGAACACACGTTCCCGGGAGATCTCGTCGAAGCTGACGCTGGAGAGCCCGGCGATCGATCCCGCCTCCCGTGCGTCGATCAGCGCCCGGCGCACCGAGTCCTTGTTGAGGCTCGTGTCCCCGAACAGCGCGATGGGGATGAGGAAGTTGTTGGTGTAGTTGCCGATGAAGTCGATGACGACGAGGTAGTCCTTGCCCGCAGCGCGGCGCAGCCCGCGGCCGAGCTGCTGGGTGAAGACGATGCTGGAGGACGTCTGGCGGAGCATGACCACCTGGT
Organism: Tessaracoccus palaemonis; assembly: GCF_019316905.1. Taxonomy (NCBI): domain Bacteria; kingdom Bacillati; phylum Actinomycetota; class Actinomycetes; order Propionibacteriales; family Propionibacteriaceae; genus Tessaracoccus; species Tessaracoccus palaemonis. The sequence goes on along the minus strand of NZ_CP079216.1, from coordinate 883,557 downwards.
TGATCTTCGGGATGTCGATGCCCTCGTTGAAGATGTCGACCGTCAGGAGGTAGTCGAGCTCGCCCCGTTCAAGCTGTTCCACCGCCGCTTCCCGCACCTCCGGCCTGTCGTCTCCGGTGAGCGCGCGTGTGCGGAGCGGGGCGCCGCGCAGGGTCCGGGCGTTGAGGAGACGCGAGAGCTCGTGTGCCTCGTCCTTCCCGGAGCAGAACACGAGGCCATGGATCGGCTCGCCCCGACGAGCGTAGGTGTCGACCGCGCGCAGAAGGTGGTCGACCCGTTCCGGGGCGACGAGCTGGCCGAGCCGGCTGGCGTCGTCGATGACCTCTCCGTTGGCGTCGACGTAGTCCGTGACTCCGTAGTAATGGAAGGGCGCGAGCATGTCGGCCTCGAGTGCCTTCTGGAGCCGGATCTCGTAGGCGACGTTGTGGTCGAACAGCTCGAAGATGTCGAATCCGTCGGTCCGCTCCGGGGTCGCGGTCATGCCCAGCAGGAAGTCCGGGCTGAGGTGGTCGATCACTCGACGGTAGGTCCGGGCGCCGGCTTTGTGCACCTCGTCGATGAGGACGTAGTCGAAGGCGTCTGGGGAGATGGTTCCCAGGTTGTCCGCCCGGCTGATCGTCTGGATCGTCGCGAAGACGTAACGACGGTTGTCCTGTCTGACCCCGCCGGTCCACTTCCCGAAGTCCTCGTCGGGTGCGTTCAGGACGCGCTTGAACTCGGAGATCGCCTTGTCCAGGATCTGCTCGCGGTGGACGACGAACAGCATCCGTCGCGGGGCCGCGCGGCGCACGTCGAGAGCGGCGAGGATCGTCTTGCCGGTGCCAGTGGCCGAGATCACGACCGCGCGCCGCTCCCCCGCCGAGCGCAGCAGGTCGATCTGCTCGAGCGCCTCCACCTGCATCGCGTTGGGAAGGACCTGCTCGCTGGCGCGAGTCGCACCGGCCGGGCCGATCAGCTGGGGTGCGCCGTGCGTGACGGGCCGCACCCAGACGCGGCGGTAGGCGTCGATCCAGTCCTGATCCAGTGTGCGGGCGCGGGCGACCTGCCGGGCCACCACAGCCTCCAGCTGATGGACGATGTTCCCGCCGTCGAGCGCGGAGAAGCGGAGGTTCCACTCGTGGTTGCGCTGCAGCGCGCTCTCGGTCAGGTTGGAACTGCCGATGATGGCGGCCGTGCCCGTGGGCTGACGGAACAGGTAGCCCTTCGCGTGGAACGCCTCGGCTGGGTCGTCGAGGAGCAGGACGTCGACGCCGGGGAGGGCCGCGAGTTCCTCGAAGGCCTGCGGGGAGTTGAAGCCGAGGTAGGTCGACGTGATGATCGTGCCGCGGCCGGCGTAGTCCAGCAGCGCCTGTTTGAGGGTCGCCACGGCTCCCGGGGTGACGAAGGCGACGGAGAACACGAAGCTGGTCGATCGCCGGAGCTCGTGCAGGATCGCGCGCAGCATCGTGTCGCCGTCCTCGTTGACGATGAGGCGAGGCTGAAACTGCCGGGGTGACGGTGCGTCGGCGTCGAGGAAGCCGAAGAGTGTGTCTCGGCCGACCGCGGTGGAGGTCAGCTCCATCGCTCGCGCTCGGCGAGGATCGTCTCCACTGACTCGACGTCAGCCGGTGCCCACTCGAGAGCCGCGAGTTCCTCGGCGTCGGCCCAGACGATGGCCGCATGCTCGGTCAAGGCTGGTTCGCCGGCGATCAGGCGGCACCAGTACGTGGAGAGGTCCACGAGGCCGAAGTCGTAGGCGTGCTCGGTGCGGGCGACAAGTTCACCGATCTCGATCCGACAGCCCAACTCCTCGACGATCTCGCGTCGCAGCGTCTCCTGCGGCGTCTCGCCGGGTTCGATCTTTCCGCCCGGAAACTCCCAGCACCCGGCGAGCGACATCCCCTCGCCTCGCTGGGCGGCAAGGATGCGGCCGTCGCGAACCAGCACTGCACCCACCACCGTGATCCGCTTCATGCGCGCTCCTGTCCTGCTCGACGACCAGGTTAGCGGTCCGGGCAGACGCGGCAACGGGGCTGCCCGGCCATGGTCTCGCGCCGGGCCCGTGGGGCCGGTCGAGGTGGCCATCTCGGGTCGCCGAACACTTCGACAGGCTCAGCACAGGCCCCGTCGAGGTGCCCTGAGCGCAGCGAAGGGTCCCAGCTCGGTCCCGGTGCACAACGATGCGTATGTCGGGGCTGCTGTTCCCATGTTGCAGCGGCCCCCGTATAGGCATCGTTGTGCGGGAAAGGGCACAGGTCAGGTGACCGGTTCGAGCCCGTCGCAAACGCCCTGAGCGCAGCGAAGGGAGAAGCCTGGGGAGATTGATTCCCTTCGCTTCGCTCAGGGCCCTTCGACGAGCTCAGGGAACCGCTGGGGTCGCCGAGCACTTCGACGGCCTCAGTTCGGGCCCTTCGAGGTGCGTGCTACGGGTCGCCGAGCCTGTCGAGGTGCCTGGTACGGTTCGCCGAGCCTGTCGAGGTGCCTGGTCCGGTTCGCCGAGCCTGTCGAGGTGCCCGGTCCGGCTCGCCGAGCCTGTCGAGGTGCCTCGTACGGTTCGCCGAGCCTGTCGAGGTGCCCGGTCCGGCTCGCCGAGCCTGTCGAGGTGCCTGGTACGGTTCGCCGAGCCTGTCGAGGTGCCCTGAGCGAAGCGAAGGGAGTCCGTCGCACGGAGCGGCGGGAGCCCCAGGGAGTGTTGTCAGCCGCGGCGGGCGAGGTGGGTGGCGTCGGCGATGGTGTCGCACCAGTCCTGGATGGTCTTGTCGACGGGGCTGAGGTGTGGGCCGAGGTCGGGGGTGCATTCCAGCCAGGTGCCGCCGCTGGTGACTTCGTAGACGTAGCCCAGGGGGCTGGTCCAGCGGAAGTGGCCGGGTGCGATCTGGTTCAGTACCCAGGCGCCCTTGGTCTTGCCGCGGTGCACGCGGCGGCAGAGCTGGGCGAGGTTGTCCAGGCGGGTCTGGCCGGGTCGGCCGGGCTGGTAGGTGGTGTTGTGGTCGATGTCCAGGCGGCGGGTGCGGGTGGAGAACGGGAACGCCTCCGTGGGTCGCAGCAGCCGCAACGCTTTGCGCATCCGCCGCGTCGGCCGGTACCCGTCCGCGGCGGGGATGTTGTTCAGGTCGATGACGGGCTGGACCTTCACGCTGATCTCCCCGTTGCGGTACCCGTCGCCGAGCAACTCGCCGAGCAGGGTGGTGGTGAGGGTGTCGGCGCGTTCGACCGATGCGACCGGGTCCAGGTTTCCGTCCGCGTCCGCGGTGATGTGCACGACGATCTCTCTACCCTCGGCAACGGCGCAGGTGTGGGCGGCGGTGGGGTATCGGGCCGCCGGGCATGTGGACTGGGTTCTGTCCCGCCCCCGTCCAGGCGGGCCGTGTGGGGTGGTGGGTCTTCGCCTCGCTGCGCTCGGTGCCCTTCGACGAGCTCAGGGAACCGGGAAGGCGGCTCGGCTAACCGGGTCGGCTCAGGGAACCGGTCGGGTCGCGACGTGTCCCGTGTCTCGCCTCGCTCCGCTCGGCGCCCTTCGACGAGCTCAGGGAACCGGGAAGGCGGCTCAGAAAACCGGGATCGCGGCTCAGGGGACTGGTCGGGTCGCCGAGCACTTCGACGGGGCTCAGCACATGCCTGTCGAAGTGCCTTGAGCGAAGCGAAGGGATCTGGTCCGGGAGGAGATGGGGGTTCGATCTCGGGCAACTCGTCCGGGAACGGCGCCTCGTCCTCGTCGGGTGGCTCATCCGGTAACGGCGCCCCGTCCTCGTCGGGCGGCTCATCCGGGAACGGCGCCCCGTCCTCGTCGGGCGGCTCACCCGGCAGCGGCGCGATGACCGGAGTGTCGTGGTCGCTCTCCGAGCGGTTGAGGTCGCCGCCCGGCCTGTTGCTGTCGATACCCCGGCACTCGAGGCCGCTGTCGAGGTCGATGCCGAGGGCGGGCTGGTCGGCTTCGAGGAGTGTGAGTAGGAGGTCCGGGTTCATGGCCAGGGAGAGTGCCTTCGCGCGGCGGGCGGAGTGGCCCAGCCCGGGGTATCGGGCCTTCAACCGCTCGGAGATCTGGTGGAGGCGTTCGTCGACGATCCTGCCATCCAACACATCGAGCCGGCCGCCGATCGACGTGACGCCGGGTTCCTCGTCACGCAGCCACACCCCGCGCCGGGTCCGGGCCTCCGCCTCCCGTGCCCGCGCGGCGGCCGCGTCGGCGCGGATGATCAGTTTCTTCAGCTCCCCCAGCGCGGCGCTGGGGACCAGGCCGTACTGCCTCGGCAGCCAGCGGGCCGTGACCGTCTCGGCCTGCAGCGGATCCAGATCCCGACACAACCAGGCCGCCCTCGCGGCGAGCCAACGTTCGACCTCCCCGTTGATCACAGCCTCGAACAACATCGGATGCCGATACCTCAGATTCAGCGCGGAGACGATCCTCTCGATCGCCGCGGTCTGCGAACACCGCAGCAACGCCGCGACCTCCATCGCCAGGAACTCCGACACCGATGGGGTTCCCTCCCCACCCGGACGGACCAGCTTCTCCGGCAGTTTCGTGTCACGGTCCCGATAGACCTCGGTCCCGTAATCCAACAGGTCCGCCTCATCCAGGCGGTAGGCCAGGGCCAGGTCGCAGATGGCCTCCAACTCCTCGGCCTCGCCACGGCGACGCAGGGCGACACCGGCGCGGAGGCGGTGGGTCGCCTGCCGGGAATCGTCGCGTCGCCTGGTTTCCATGACACCCACGCTACGACCCGCCACCGACAGTTTTCGCACGCCCGTCTGAATTATCCACAGGGCTGTTCATCCTGAGTGGAGCGACAGGGTCGTCGGCCGTGGCCTTCCCGTGGCCAGCTCGATCTCGTGCACAACGATGCGTATATCGGTGCCGCTGTTGCCATGTTGCAGCGGCCCCGGGATAGGCATCTTTGTGCCGGAAAGGGGGAGCCGGGGTGGGACTCGGGGGATCGGATCTCCCCTTCGCTTCGCTCAGGGCCCTTCGACAAGCTCAGGGAACCGGGGTGGGCTCAGGCCCGTCGACAAGCTCAGGGAACCGGGGCAAGCTCAGGGCCCTTCGACAAGCTCAGGGAACCAGGGTGGGCTCAGGGAATTGGGATGGGCTCAGGGGACCGGGCGCGTCAGTTCAGGCGGAGGTCGCGGCGGAGGAACAGCGGCAGGCCGACGGCGAGCAGGACCGCGGTCGCGGCGACCAGCCACACCGGCTGCCACCAGACGATGCCCTCCTGCAGGGGCGGGCCGTAGAGATACGCACGGAACGGCGAGAACCAGCCGTGGTTCTCCTTCCCCACCGCCAGCAGCATCGTGTATGCGAAGTAGGTGACGACGCCGACGGCGGTCGATCCCCAGACTGCGACCTTCGACCGGCCCGTCGCCCCGCCGAGGGCGAGCGCCAGCGCACCGAAGCACCAGCCCAGCAGCATCAGAAGGACGCAGGCCCAGGCCAGGTCACCGAGCCGCACCCCGTCGATGCGCGCCAGCGCGAGGCCGCCCCACATGCCGAGGAAGAACGTGGCGGCGACGATGGCCGACTTGACCATCATCACGGTGGCTACGGTGGCGTAGACCCCGGCCCGCCTCATCGGCGCGGCCAGCAGCAGCGCCAGCCGTCGGGCACCCTCCTCGCCCGCGAGCCCGCCGGAGGCTGCGGCGACCGCCACCAGGATCACGCAGATCGGGGCCATCAGGCCGAAGATCTCCATGTGCAGGAAGCCACCGGGCGACGTCAGGTCGCCGCCCCCGAACAGCGCCCCCATCGACTCGGGGAAAGACTGCGCGAACGCCGCCATGGTGTCCTCGAGCACGTTCCACATCGCCGGCATCGAGACTCCGAGCAGCACCAGGATCAGCACGACGTACGACAGCAGCACGGCCTGCGACGCCATCGCGATGCCGAAGAACGACGACCCCGCGGCCGTCGGGGCCAGCACCTTGGCGACCATCGGGTTGGCCTGCAGGCGGGACAGCAGCGCCCCGCCGGACTGCTGCAGCCTCAGCTCGCGCCGGGCGAAGACCAGGGCGCCGAGCACCACCAACAGGACGGCGCCGCCGAGCAGCAGGGCCAGGTGCCCCCCGTCGACACCGTTCACCAGCGGCTTCGACCCGTTGAACCAGGTCCACGGGATCCAGTCGGCGGCGCCCTCGCGCCACATCGGCAGCAGCCCGTTCCCCAGCCAGCCCGCGGCCATCACGAAGGCCGCGACTCCCGAGGCGACAGAGCGCCGCCCCGTGGCCGCACCGATCGCGAAGGCCAGCGCGCCGTGGAAGGCCCCGCAGGCGGTGAGGTGGATCATGACGGCCAGCACATGGGCCTCGCCCTTGTCCACGCCGACCAGGACGGGAGCGAGTTCCGCCAGACCGTAGATCAGGGTGCCGGCCACGAGGATCACGGCGAACATCGCCACGGCCTTCGAAGCCGCGAAGGCCGCGCGCGACACGGGCGCCGACAGCACCACGGACAGCGTCCGGTCCGCCTCCTCGCCCGCGACGGCGCGTGCCCCGATGGCGATCGCGACGCCGGTGAACGCCAGCCCTCCGATGGCGCCGAGCATCTCGTTGTACGCCATCATCGACGCGTCGGCGTCCGCCGGGATGCCCATGACGGCACGGATGGCCTCCGGCATCGCCTGGTAGATCCCGAGGTCGATGTCCTGGTACATCCACAGGGCCAGGGCGAGCATCGCCGCGACGGACCCCGCGGTGATGAGCATGCCGCGCCAGCCCTCGGTCAGCCCCCGACCGAGCACCGCGGCGTTCACGACTCGTCCTTGTAGTAGGTGAGGAAGATGTCCTCGAGGTCCGCCTCCTGCGTGTGCAGGTCGCGGAGGTGGGCCTTCGCGGTCACGACGGCGAGCAGCTGAGAGATCTCCCCGTCAAAGTCCAGCGTCGCCCTGCCGGGCAGCACGCTGATGTCGCGCGTGCCGGGCACGGCCGCCAACTCCGCCGCGCTCAACTCCCCGTCGACGTCGAGCTCCACGCGGCGCATGCGCTTGCTGCGCAGCTCGGCGACCTCCTCGACGGCGATCAGATGCCCCTTCCGGATGATGCCGACGCGGTCCGCCACCCGCTCGACCTCCGAGAGGGTGTGGCTCGACAGGAACACCGACCGTCCCTCGTCGGCGGCCTCGCGCATCATGGCCCAGAACTCGTGCTGCACGAGCGGGTCGAGGCCCGCGTTCGGCTCGTCGAGGATCAGCAGGTCGGGACGGTGCATGAACGCGGCGATCAGGCCGACCTTCTGCCGGTTGCCCGTCGACAGGTCGCCCACCTTCTTGTCGAGGTCGGCTCCGAGGCGCTCGGCCAGGGAGTCGGCGTAGGCCCGGTCGACGCCGCCGCGGAGCCGCGCGAAGAAGCGCAGCGTCTGCCTCCCGGTCATGCCGGGCCACAGATTGAGGTCCGCGGGCACGTACCCGAGCCTCGCCCGGTGAGCGACGCCGCGCGGCGCCGCGCCCAGCACCTGCGCCGAGCCGGAGGTCAGGTTCAGCTCGCCCAGCAGGCACCGGATCGCGGTGGACTTGCCGGCGCCGTTGGGCCCGAGGAACCCGAAGACCTCCCCCGGGCGGACCTCGAGATCGAGGTCGACCAGCGCGGGGAACTTCCCGTAGTGCTTGGTCATGGCCTGCGTGACGATGGGGTTCATGGCTTCTCCCTCAGCTGGGCGATGGCGGTGCGGTAGGTCTCGAGGGCGCCCGGTTCGATCACCGCGCCGAGCGCGTCGACCATGGCGAGCAGGTAGCGTGGATAGCCGGGCTGGGCGACGAGGTCGGCGGACGTGATGTCGATGCCGAAGTGGCGGGCGAGGTGCCGGTGCATCGTGAGCGACCCGAGCGAGAACATCGTGAGGATCGCGGCCCGGCCGCGATCGTCGTCGGTCGCGGTGACCAGCCCGCTCTCCTGCCCGACGCGCAGGTAGCCGACGGCGTCGTCGACGATCTGGTCCACCAGCTGGGCGATAGCCGGGGCGTCGTCGGGGATCCTGCGGGCGAGGTACGCCATGACGGTCTGGTTGCCGGCGTCCCGGAGCGCAGCGACCGAGTCGAACCCGAGGCCCTGCGCCATCCCCTCCCCCTTGCGGTCCCGGATGATGGCGGCGACGTGGTCGTCGCAGGCGTCCAGCAGGCCCGCCATCGAGCCGAAGTGGTGCCGGATGAGGCCCGACGTGACGCCGGCGCGCTCGGCGACGGACCGCGCGCTGACCGCGGCGGCTCCGCCGTCGGCCAGCAGCTCGATCGCCGCGTCGCGCAGCCTTGCGCGGGCCGTCAGATCCTCACCCATTACACGATCGTATAACCTGCTATACATTCGTGCAATAGCGACGGAGAAAGCTGTCGACTACTGAACGACGCCGCCCTATTGTGGGCCTCATCCCGACGGCGTGGTCGGGAGGCGGAGGTGACACCATGTCAGGGACGACAGCAGCGGGAGCCGCATTCGCGGCCGCCATGGCGATCGCGCTGCTCTTCTCATGCGCCGCGGGCAGCGCCGCGGAGGGTACCTGGGGTGAGGGCAGCGACGGCACTCCGCAGCTCGAACTCGCGGGCAACGGCACGCTCACGGGAACCGACGGCTGCAACCGACTCACCGGGACATGGTCGGAGGACAAGCAGACGGTGACCTTCGGCGAGGTCGCGGCCACCCAGATGTACTGCGAGGACGTCGACACCTGGCTCTCGACCATGTCGACGGCCACCGTCGACGACGCCACGATGACCGTCTTCGACAGCTCCGGCACCGAGATCGGGACTCTGGCGAAGGCCGGCTGAGCCCTACTGGCCCGGGTGCCCCTTCGCGATCTGCTCGTGGTGGCGGACCACCTCGCGCACGATGAACGTGATGAACTTCTCGGCGAACTCCGGATCCAGGTCGGCCTCGGCCGCGAGCGCGCGCAGCCGCGCGATCTGCTGCGCCTCCCGGCCCGTGTCCGCTGCCGGCAGCCCGGCGCCCGCCTTGAGCTCGCCGACCCGCTGCGTCACCTTGAACCGCTCAGCCAGCAGGTGGATGAGCGCGGAGTCCATGTTGTCGATGCTGCCGCGCAGCCTCTGCAGCTCGGCCCTGGCCTGTGCCTCGTCCATCGGGGCTCCTGTCAGTGGAGGATCAGGTCGATCCGCTGGAAGCTCTTGATGTCCGTGTAGCCGGTCAGCGCCATGGACTTGCGCAGGGCGCCGGCCAGATTCATGGTGCCGTCCGGGACGCGCGACGGGCCGAGCACGACCTCCTCGAGCGTGCCGACCTGCTCGAAGAACGAGCGCTGGCCGCGCGGCAGGCGCGGGTGGTAGGAGTCGGATCCCCAGTGCCACCCGCGGCCCGGGGCCTCGGTGGCCCTGGCCAGCGGCGAGCCGACCATGACCGCGTCCGCGCCGCAGGCGATGGCCTTGGCGATGGCGCCGGAGCGTCCGGTGGCGCCGTCCGCGATGATGTGGGCGTAGCGGCCGCCCGACTCCTCGAGGTAGTCACGACGGGCCTCGGCGACGTCGGCGACGGCCGAGGCCATGGGGACCTCGATGCCCAGCACGGCGCTGGTGGTGTGCGTGGTGCCGCCCCCGAAGCCGACGAGCACGCCAGCAGCACCCGCGCGCATCAGGTGCAGGGCCGCGCGGTAGGTGGCCACTCCGCCGACCAGCACCGGGGTGTCGAAGTTGTAGATGAACTCCTTGAGGTTCAGGGCGTTGTCGCCGCCGACATGCTCGGCGGAGACCGTGGTGCCGCGGATCACGAAGAAGTCCATGCCGGCCTTCTCCAGGATCGGCGCGAACTCCTGCGTGCGGGCGGGAGACAGCGACCCGGCTACGGGCACGTCGGCCTGGCGCAGCTCGGCGAGGCGGTCGCGGATCAGCTCCGGCTTGACCGGCTCGGCGTAGATCTCCTGCAGCCGCTTGGTGGCCGTGACCTGGTCACAGTCCTGCGTCAGCAGCTCATACGCCGGCTGAGGGTCCTCGTACCGGGTCCAGAGCCCCTCGAGGTTGAGGACGCCCAGGCCACCGAGGCGGCCCATCTCGATGGCCGTCGACGGTGACATGACCGAGTCCATCGGGGCCGCGACGATCGGCACATCGAACGAGACCGCGTCGATCTTCCACGTCAGGTCGACCTCGTCCTCACCGCGGGTGCGGCGCGCGGGCGCGATGGCGACGTCGTCGAAGGAGTAGGCGTGGCTGGCCCGCTTGCTGCGTCCGAGCTCGTACATGTGGGTGTCCTGTCTCTGGGTCGCGCGGCTCAGCGCGACCAGTAGTTGGGGGCTTCGGCGGTCAGCTGGATGTCGTGCGGGTGCGACTCGCGCAGCCCGGAGGCGGTGATGCGGACGAAACGGCCACGCTCCTGAAGCTCGGCGATGGTGGCGGCACCCGAGTAGAACATGGACTGACGCAGGCCGCCGACCAGCTGGTAGGCGACGGCGCCGAGCGGGCCGCGGTACGCGACCTGTCCCTCGATACCTTCGGGGATGAGCTTGTCGTCGCTGGTGACGTCGCCCTGCCAGTAGCGGTCCTTGGAATAGGAGGGCTTCCGGCCGCGGGCGGCCATGGCACCGAGCGAGCCCATGCCGCGGTAGCTCTTGAACTGCTTGCCGTTGATGAACACCAGCTCGCCCGGGCTCTCCTCGCAGCCGGCCAGCAGCGAGCCGAGCATGACGGTCGAGGCGCCGGCGACGATCGCCTTGGCTATGTCGCCGGAGTACTGGAGGCCGCCGTCGCCGATGACCGGCACGCCGGCCGGGCGGCAGGCGCGTGCCGCGTCGTAGATCGCGGTGACCTGCGGCACGCCCACGCCCGCGACGACCCGGGTGGTGCAGATGGAGCCGGGGCCGACGCCCACCTTGACTCCGTCCACTCCCGCTTCGACGAGCGCCCGCGCGCCCGCGTAGGTGGCGACGTTGCCGCCGACGATGTCGACGTCCCGCACGGAGGGCTCCGCCTTGAGGCGCTTGATCATCTCGACGACGCCGGTGCTGTGGCCGTGGGCCGTGTCGACGATGATGGCGTCGACGCCGGCCTCGACGAGCGCCATGGCGCGCTCCCACGAGTCGCCGAAGAACCCGACGGCGGCGCCGACGCGGAGGCGACCCTGGTCGTCCTTGGCGGCGTCGGGGTACTTGTCGGCCTTGACGAAGTCCTTCAGGGTGATCAGGCCGGTCAGTCGGCCTGTCCCGTCGACGATCGGCAGCTTCTCGATCTTGTGCTCTGCCATCAGCGCAAGCGCGCCGTCCTTCGACACCCCGACAGGGGCCGTGACGAGCGGCATGCGGGTCATGACCTCGCTGACGCGGCGGGTGGGGTCGTCCTCGAAGCGCATGTCGCGGTTCGTGATGATGCCCACCAGGATGCCGTCGGGGTCGACCACGGGGGCGCCGGAGATCCGGTAGGTCGCGCAGAGGTCGTCGACCTCCTTCAGCGTCGCCTCGGGGGCCACGGTGATGGGCTCGGTGACCATGCCGGCCTCCGAGCGCTTCACCTGGTCGACCATGTGTGCCTGGTCGGCAATCGAAAGGTTGCGGTGCAGGATGCCGATGCCGCCCTCGCGGGCCATGGAGATGGCCATCCGCGACTCGGTGACAGTGTCCATGGCGGCGGACAGCAGGGGGACGTTCAGCCGGATGCGCCTGGTGAACTGGGTGCCGGTATCGACATGGGACGGGATGATGTCCGACTGGTTCGGCTGCAACAGCACGTCGTCAAACGTGAGACCCAGCGCGGCGAACGGGGCGGGAACCCCGGATCCGGTCAGCTCGTCTTGCACAAAAGCGCCTCTCGCTCGGGGGAATCGTTGCCCCAAATCCTACCCCCGCCACAGCGTCGACCCTAACCACCGCCCGCCCCGGCGACTCCTCCCTGGACGGCGCGACGGCCCGGGAAGCACGTCCCGGGCCGTCGCGTCAGGTGCACACCTACTTCACCGCGGCGGTCCTCGCGGAGTGGGTGGTCACCGTCGTGTACCCGGCCTTCTTCCCCGTCACGTGCACCGAGAGCTTCTTGCCCTTCGAGTACTTCGTGAGCGTGAAGGTCGACTTGGTGTAGCCATTCAGCTTCTTGCCGTCGCGGTACCACTGGTAGCTCAGCTTCGTGCCCGAGGTCCAGGACCCCGCCTTGGCAGTCAGCTTGCTGCCGACCTTGGTCGTGCCCGAGATCTTCGGCGTGGCCGACTTCAGCGTCCCGGCCTTCACCTTCGCCGTCTTGGCGGAGGTCACCGACGCGCTCTCGTAGCCGTCCTTCGTGCCGATCACCTGCACCGTCAGCGTCTTGCCCAGCGAGTACTGCGTCAGCGCGAACGTCGACTTCGTGTAGCCCGTCAGCTTCTTGCCGTCCCGGTACCACTGGTAGCTCAGCTTCGTGCCCGAGGTCCAGGACCCCGCCTTGGCGGTCAGGGTGTGCCCCACCTGCCGGGTGCCGGAGATGGTCGGCTTGGCCGTCTTCAGGGTCATCCCGACGACGGTTGCCGTCGGGGCCGTCGTGACGCTCGCATCGGCGTAGCCGTCGGCGGACGCGGTGACCTTCACGGTCATCTTCTTGCCGATGTTGTACTTGGAAACGGTGTAGCTGGCCGTGTCGATGCCGGGCAGCTGCGCGCCGTCGCGGAACCAGGCGTAGGACAGCGTGACGTCGGCAGGCTCCCAGCCGGTGGACGTGACGGTGAGCTTCTCCCCCACCTTCGCGGTGCCGGAGATCTCCGCCGTGCCGACGGTGATGTCCCGCTTGTAATCGTCCCAGTCCGCCGTGGCGTACCCGGCGCCGGTGATGGCGAAGATGGCCTGCACGGTGGCGCGGATGTCGTCGCGGGTGCCCATGCGGGTGTTGGACCAGGCCGCGCCCGAGTCGGTGGCGGCCTGCTCCTTCTTCATCGCCCGCTTCGGCGACTCGATGTTCACGCCGGCCTCGGCCAGCGCGGAGGCGACCATGCCGGTCGAGTTCGACGAGGCGCCGTCGGCGCCGCCGAAGCTCGCCATCCAGAAGTAGTCGCCGTCGTCGTTCGTGAACCGGTTGGCGGCGTTCTCGGTCCAGGCGATGCCGCTGGCCAGCTTCGTCGCGGCCTCCTCGCGGTACCTGGCAGCCACCTCGTCGTCCCGGCTGAGCAGGAGCATGGCCGAGATGCCGATGCCGGTGTAGTCCGGGTCGCCGGTGGGTGCGGCCGCGTACCAGCCGAAGCCGCCGTCCTTGGTGATGATCATTCGGGACATGAGGTAGGTCATGCCCTCATCCGACACGTCGTCGAGCCTGCCGAGCCTGGACAGGGCGATGGTCGCCAGGTAGCCGCCCCAGGCCTGCGGGGCCTTCTTGGCGTTGACGTAGTCGATGAGCTCCTGGACGAGGTCACGGTCGGGGCCGAAGAAGTGGGCCGGGTCCTCGACGCCGGCGATGTCGGCCGTCAGGATGACCTTGGCCAGGGCGTCGGCGCGATTGATGACGTAGGTGGGGCCGACCTGCTCCAGGCCTGCGACCATCTCCTCCATCGTGTCGTGGTGCTGGCGGGCGGAGGCCAGCGCCATGATGCCGTCGGCCAGCAGGCCGGCGTCGCCGGTCGTGTAGGTGCCGTCGGCCCACTGCTGGGCGATCCAGTCGGCAGCCTTGGTGATGGAGGCCTGGTCGGAGATGACCTCGTCGGCACGGGCGGGGGCCGCGACGAGGACGGAACCGAAGAGAACCGCCACCGCCGTGAGCAGTGGCAGGAACAATCGTCTGATGAAAGACATGGGGCGAAACCTCTCAGTCACGAGGCTGCGCGTGCAGGCGGCGCGAGAGGAGCGCTGGCCCATCCGCAGTCCGCGACGGATGTAGTACTTGGCGGAAACGTCGGGACAGGTGGTCCGGCTCGGACGCCTCGACGTCCTCACGGTTGCGGGTCAGCGCCGGATTCACACCGGCTTTCCCTCTCCTGACTACGCACAACATAACACCCGCTTCCCCTTGCCGGAGCCGATCCACGCAAACTGCGCGGCGGAAACTGGGGGATGCGCAACAGCGGACGGCTCTGTTAGGTTGCGTGTGAGCAACCGCTCTGGGTGCGCCCCAGGGGAAGCCGGTGTGAATCCGGCACTGACCCGCAGCCGTGACGCCAACTGGCGAAGTCGGAATGCCTGGCCGCATTCTCTTCACCTTTTTCGTTGTCGCGGATCCGCAACGGGCAGGCAGCCGCCTCCGTGCATACCGCGGGAGAGGCACTGTCAACCATGTTGGACACACACCGGGCCGCAGGTTCCCGGCACAGATCGAGGACGATCTGGTCAATGCTGGCCGCGGTGGCGCTGCTCCTGGGCATCGCCCCCGCCTATTCCTGGGCCGCCGACGACGTCAGCGTCTACGTCACGGTCGAGGGCTACAACCTTGGGCAGGGCTACTTCGTCGAGCCCGTCAAGGTCACCGTCGCCGACGGCGCCACGGCCGCAGAGGCCACCCTCGATGCCCTGGAGGCGGCGGACATCGACGCGGAATACGGCGGCACGGCCACCGACTCCGGCTTCTACCTCCAGACGATCGGCGTCGACGACTCCTTCACCCCGACGGTCCCCTCCTACATCACCGAGCAGGACGGCTTCGAGCTCGGCGCCTCCAACGGCGACGGCTCCCTGGGGGCGTTCGACTTCAACGGCATGTCCGGCTGGATGTACACCGTCGACAACACCACCGCCGACGTCGGCGCCGGGGCCTTCACCGTCACCGACGGGCAGGTCATCCGCTGGCAGTTCACGCTGTACGGCTACGGCTGCGACCTGGGGCTGGCAGACGCCTGCTGGGGCTCTCCGCCCTACTTCGACCAGGTCGACAAGACCGAGCTGATCCGCACGATCGTCGACGCTCCCTCGTCGACGGCCACCGCCGCCGAGCGCACCGCCGCCCGCACCGTCGCCGTCAACCCGACGGCCACGCAGGCACAGGTCACCGACTCGATCACGGCGCTCACCACCGTCCCGGCGTCGAACTTCGGGCTGACCGCCCCCAGTGACGCCACCGTCACCCTGCTGAGGCAGAACAAGAACTACGCCCAGACCGTTATCGACGAGGCCTACGCCACGGACAACGGCGACGGCACCACCACGCACCGCTTCCAGGTGCCGACGACCAACGGCACGGTCACCTACCGGGTCACCCAGCCCGGAAGAATCACCCAGGCCAACTGGATCAAGAACCTCAACGACGTCAACATCACCTTCCCCGACGGCGACCCGTCCGACACGGGAAGCACCGGGACCTACGGCACCATCGACGACGCCGCCGTCCTGCTGAACGTCAACGGCGACAATGACCTGCAGCTCGGCGTCGGGGACACGTTCCCGCTGGCCAGCTTCCGCGCACCCTGGCAGATCGTCAGCGACGTGGTCAGCAACTACATGATCGAACCTGACTACCACTACACCGTGGTCTCCGGCGAGGACGTCGTCTCCATCGAGCCCGACCCGACCTACCCCGGCTGGGCCACCCTCACGGCCGAGAAGGCCGGCGAGGCGATCGTCGAGGTCACCTACGACGCGATCGACGCGGGTAGCGCGCGCTACGGCGCGTCCAAGCGCAGCGGCGTCGTCGCCGTCACCGTCGGCGCACCCGCCGACGACTCGCTGGCGATCACCATCCCGCGGGCCTCGTCCACCGACCCGTGGGACAGCGAGATGAACACCTGGTACTTCACCGGCGACAGCGCGACGGCCACCGTCGAGGTCGCCGGGTCGCCCGACGAGGTGACGGCCTGGAACCCGGATGTCGAGGGCACCCAGACCCTGACCGAGGAGGACGGCTCCTACCGTCTCACCCTCCACGAGGGCACCAACATCGTGCGCGCGGCCAAGGGCGACTCCGTCACCTACAAGACCATCCGAGCGACGGCCATCACCCCGGTGATCACCAACGTCACCGACCCGGGCGCCGACCCGGAGCCGGGCGACACCGTCACGATCCACCTCGACGGCGCCGTCATCCCGGTCCCGAAGATGGCAGGCATCTACAACCCGCACTTCAACGGGGCGAAGGCCGCCTACACGGGCCGCGTCTACACCGACGGCGTTCCCGCCACGGGCGCCTCCTACCTGGGCGACGCCAAGGGGCAGTTCACCTTCTCCGCGGCCAACCAGCTCACCGTCGCCATCCCCGCGGACGCGGGCGACGGGTTCTCGCTCGTCGGCGGGTACATCTCGCAGCAGCACTTCGGCTCCCCGATCGGCACCCACCGGTTCATCACCCGGGCCGGCGTCGGCGTCAACACGTCCGCCCCGACGCTGGGGAGCAACTACTCCGTGCTGCCCGACATCACGCTGATCGCCCTGGCGAAGGTGGACGTCACCCCGACGATCACCGGCACCCCGCAGGTCGGCCAGACCCTGACCGCCGACCTCGGCACGCCCGACCCGTCGGACGCGGAGTTCACCTACCAGTGGCTGCGTTCCGGTGACGAGATCGCCGACGCGACGTCGTCGACCTACCCGCTGACCGCAGCCGACGAGGGCGAGACCATCACGGTGAAGGTCACCGGCTCCAAGGAGGGCTACACCACCGCAACCGTCGAGTCGGACCCGACCGAGGCCGTCGCTCCCGGCGACCTGCAGCCCGCCGTGCCGACCATCTCCGGAACCGCCCAGGTCGGCAAGACCCTCACGGCCACGGCCGGCACCTGGCAACCGGCGGGCGTGAGCGTCTCCTACCAGTGGTACCGGTCCGGACAGGAGATCGCCGGGGCCACGAAGTCGACCTACACCCTGACGGCCGACGACCAGCGGGCGACTCTCACCGTCCACACCACGGGCTCCCTCGACGGGTACACGACCGTGTCGCGGTACTCCGACAAGACCGCCAAGGTCGTGGCGGGCACGCTCACCAAGGGCGCCGCGTCGATCTCCGGCACCGCCCAGGTCGGGAAGACACTCACCGCGAAGCCCGGAACCTGGACCACCGGAACGAAGCTGACCTACCAGTGGTTCCGCGACGGGAAGGCGATCTTGGGGGCCACGAAGTCGACCTTCGCGCTGACGAAGTACTCCCTCGGCAAGACCCTGACCGTGCACGTGTACGGCGCGAAGGACGGCTACACCACCGCGTGGTCGTACTCGGCCAGGACGGCCAAGGTCGTGGCCGGGAAGTTCAGCGTCGTCGCGCCGACGATCACCGGGACGCTCAAGGTGGGCAGCAAGCTGTCGGCCAAGCCCGGGTCCTGGAAGCCGGCCGGGGCGACCTTCACCTACCAGTGGTACCGCGGCGGCAAGGCCATCTCCGGGGCGACGAAGTCGACCTACACGCTGAAGGCCGCCGACAAGGGACACACGATCAAGGTCAAGGCCTGGGGGTCGCTCGCCGGCTACGCCACGGCCGGTAAGTCCTCCGCCTCCACGGCGAAGATCAAGTAGTTCCTCCGACAAGGCCCCGGGCCCGCTCACCGCGGGTCCGGGGCCTTGTCACGTCACATTCGTGAGCCGAGAATTTAGAAAGCCCCATTTAGGCAACATTGAACTGGCGCATTTCCTCCAGACTACCAGCAAAACCCCTAGTAAGGTTAGGTTTACTGCCCTTGTGAGTGACCCGGAGCCGGCTTAGGCTAAGGGTAATAAGTCACACCCCAGGAGGTCGTCATGAGCACCGTTTCCGCCGTCAAGGCCTGCGCCACCACCTCGTGCGCCTACAACGCCGATGGCTGCACCGCCTTCGCCGTCACCATCGCCGGGGGCGAGAAGCCCTCCTGCGTCACCTTCATCACCCTCGATGCCCGCGGCGGTCTCCCGACCGCGGCCGGCCAGGTCGGGGCCTGCCAGCGCCTCGAGTGCGCGCACAACAAGGATCTGATGTGCGCCGCGGAGGGCATCGAGGTCACCGACACGGCGACCTGCGCCACCTACGAAGTCCGCTGACCCGGCGGTCCCTCGACACAACGGCGCGGTGCGCGTGAGCCTGGCTCACGCGCACCGCGTCGTTGTGCGTCGGGTCGGCCTCAGGCGGCCAGCACCGCGGCGCCCATGAGGTCGAAGAGTCGCTCGTCGAGGTCCGACAGCGAGGCTACGGGGCGGGCGAAGGCTGCGTAGACGAGCAGCGTCTCCTCGGTCCCCACCAGCATCATCGTCAGCCCGCGGTCGTCGACGTCGACGCAGAACACGCGGTCGGCCATGTGCTGGCACACACTGGGCATCGCGGGCTTGCTGATGACCAGGCCGGGGGTCGCGTCGACCATGACAGCCCAGCAGAGGTCCTTGAGCATGCCCTGGTCGAGGCCGGCGACCTTCTCGAAGGCCGCGTAGGCGTCGATGTCGGAGGGGGCCTCGTAGTAGAGCTGGTCCTCGTCGATCACGGTCGCGCCGGTCAGGTCGTGCAGCACGGCCCTGCGCACGGCGACGACGCCGAACCGGACGCCGGGGACATCGGCCATCGCCTCGACCGAGGCCGGCAGCCCCGCCCGGACCGCCTCAGAGGCAGGAACCCAGGCCAGTTCCCCGAGCAGGTGCGCCGAGGCGGACACGATCGACACAGCCGGGTCCGGGGCCTGCTTCACCACGTCGAGCCGCACGTCGATCGGGACGCCGTCGGCTGCGGCGGCCAGGGTGCCGGCGGGCATCGCGGCGACGACCAGGGAGCCATCCTCGGCGATGCCGTGCGCGACGAACTCGAGACACTCACCGACGCGGTAGGCGTCGAGCGAAGCCGCCCCAGCCCCTCCCACGAGCCTGCGCGCGAGCGACGCCGCGCGCCCCTCGACCTCGGTCTTCGGCGCCTCGAACGACAGTGTCATGCGTCGGTTCCTCCGTGTGACGGTCCCAGTGAATTTCACAACTGCGGAGTTGCGGTATGTGCAACGTAGGCCACCCTAACCTATGTCCTCCGATCGCGAGGCATCGACCCCGGCATTGAGACTCCGGACATGCGGACGGCCCCGCCCTGCCGAAGCAGGACGGGGCCGCGCGGGAGAGTTCAGAGACTCACTTGTCGTCGTCGGACTCGCGCTTGTCCACCACGAGGGTCTCGGTGGTGAGCAGCAGCGAGGCGATCGAGGCGGCGTTGGCCAGCGCGGAACGCGTGACCTTCACCGGGTCGATGACGCCGGCCTCGACGAGGTTCTGGTACTCGCCGATCTTGGCGTTGTAGCCGTGGCCCACAGGCAGCTCGGCGACCTTCGTCGTGATGACGTAGCCGGCCTCGCCGCCGTTCTCCGCGATCCAGCGCAGCGGCTCGACCAGCGACTTGGCGACGACCTCGGCACCGGCCTTCTCGTCACCGGTGAGACCCAGGGAGTCCTTCAGCACGGAGCCAGCGTGGATGAGCGCGGAGCCGCCGCCGGCGACGATGCCCTCCTCGATGGCCGCACGGGTCGCCGAGACGGCGTCCTCGATGCGGTGCTTCTTCTCCTTGAGTTCCACCTCGGTGGCGGCGCCGACCTTGATCACGCACACGCCACCGGCGAGCTTCGCGACGCGCTCCTGGAGCTTCTCGCGATCCCAGTCGGAGTCGGTGCGCTCGATCTCGGCGCGCAGCTGCGCGACGCGACCGGCGACCTCGTCGGACTCACCGGCACCGTCGACGATGGTGGTGTTGTCCTTGGTGACGACGATGCGACGGGCGCGGCCGAGCACCTCGAGACCCACCTGGTCGAGCTTGAGGCCGACCTCGGGGGCGACGACCTGACCACCGGTCAGGATCGCGATGTCCTCGAGCATGGCCTTGCGGCGGTCGCCGAAGGCCGGGGCCTTGACGGCGACGGAGGTGAAGGTGCCACGGATCTTGTTCACGACCAGGGTCGACAGCGCCTCGCCGTCGACGTCCTCGGCCACGATGAACAGGGTGCCCTTGGCGGCGATGACCTTCTCCAGCAGCGGCAGGAGGTCGTTCATCGAGGAGACCTTGCCGGAGTGGATGAGGATGTAGGGATCCTCGAGCACGGCCTCCATGCGGTCGGCGTCGGTCACGAAGTACGGGGACAGGTAGCCCTTGTCGAACTGCATGCCCTCGGTGAACTCGAGCTCGGTGCCGAAGGTGTTGGACTCGTCGACGGTGATGACGCCGTCCTTGCCGACCTTGTCGAAGGCATCGGCGATCAGGGCGCCGATCTGCTCGTCACGCGAGGAGATCGTGGCGACCGAGGCCATGTCGTCGGTGGTGTCGATGGCGCGGGCATTGGCGGCGAGCTGGTCGACGACGGCCTCGACGGCCTTGTCGATGCCGCGCTTCAGGCCGACGGGGTTCGCCCCGGCCGCGACGGCGCGCAGGCCGGCGTGGACCATGGCCTGGGCCAGCACCGTAGCGGTGGTGGTTCCGTCACCGGCGACATCGTTGGTCTTGGTAGCGACCTCCTTGGCCAGCTGGGCGCCGAGATCCTCGTACGGATCCTCCAGATCGACCTCCTTGGCGACGGTCACGCCGTCGTTGGTGATGGTCGGGGCGCCCCACTGCTTGTCGAGGACGACGTAGCGGCCCTTGGGGCCGAGCGTCACCTTGACGGTGTTGGCGAGGACGTCGACGCCGCGCTCAAGCGCCCGGCGGGCCTCCTCGTCGAAAGCGAGAATCTTTGCCATGGGTGCGCGTCCTTACTTGGAGACGACGGCGAGGATGTCGCGGGCGTTCAGGAGCAGGTACTCCTGGCCGTCGTACTTGACCTCGGTGCCGCCGTACTTGCTGAAGATGACGACGTCACCCTCGGCGACGTCGAGCGGGATGCGGTTGCCCTTGTCATCGACGCGGCCGGGGCCGGTGGCGACGACCTTGCCCTCCTGCGGCTTCTCCTTGGCCGTGTCGGGGATGACGAGGCCGGAGGCGGTGGTCTGAACGGCCTCGAGGGGCTGGATGAGGATGCGGTCCTCGAGCGGCTTGATCGTGGTTGCCACGTCAACACCTTTCTTTTCGTTATCCGGGTTGACCCGGGTCACTTGCTTGCATTCAGGGGCCGGGCGTCGTCGCGGGTGCCGCCTGGCCGGTTAGCACCCGACGGGGTCGAGTGCCAATGTCTAAGTTATCGCGGAGTTAGCACTCATTCAAGCCGAGTGCCAAGACTCGGCAGCGTGGTGACCTGCCATCCGGTGCTGTGCCCGCCGTCGTAGGGGATGACGCCGTGGAACTGCCCGATGGAGCCGTCGAACACGAGCGGCAGGAAGTGCCGGTCGCCGTCCCACATCGGCAGCCGCATCATGGTCGCGACGTCGTGCCAGGCGAGCGTCCCCTCCTCGTTCGAGTCGGGGATCACGCCGGTGAAGCCGGTGATGAGGAACACGAAGCCGAACACGTCGCGGCCGTTGAAGCCGGGCCAGGAGACGGTGCCGCGCAGCTCGAGGTCGGTCGCGTCGAGGGCCGCCTCCTCCATCAGCTCGCGGCGCATGGCCGCGACGATGTCCTCCCCCGGCTCGACCTTCCCGCCTAGCCCGTTGTACTTCCCGAGCTGTTCGTCGGAGGAGCGCGCGATGCGGTGCACCAGCAGCACGCGCCGCCTGGTTGCATCGGTGACGTAGCCGAGGACGGTGAGTTCCGGAGTGAAGGACATGCCTCGACGCTAGTCGACCGACTCACACTTCCTCGTCCGCTTCGACGCCAGAGCATGGCTAGACTGGCCGTGCCCGTCGCGGACGGGCCCAGTCCCGAGGTGGGGAAGCCGGTGAGAGACCGGCGCTGACCCGCAACCGTGAGGCGCAAGCCGAGCCGGACAACCACCAGGACTGCGACATGGACGGATGCGCCGAGGAGTGCGCAGCGTGCGGTGCCGGTCGGCCCCACCCTGCGCGTGCGCAGAGGTGGTGGACGGGTGAGGCTCGTGGTTCGGGCGGCGGTGGTAGGCGCCTCGCTGCTGGCCGTCGCGGCGACGTCTGGCCTCCCCGCGCTGGGCGACGAGGGAGACACCTGGCACGACGGGGCCTGCCAGCAGGGCGAGGGCCTGACCGTCGTCCTCGACTGGAGCGCCTACGAGGGCGACGACACGCCGGTTGTCGACCGTGAGGGCCGCATCCTGATCCGCTGCATCCCGCTCGAGGGAAACGGTAAGACGACGCCGTTCGGCAGCGACCAGGTTGCCTTCCTGAAGTCGGCCGGCATCGAGTTCGGTCAGGGCACCGGCGGCCTCATCACCAGCATCAACGGGCTCGAGGGCGTCGGCATGCCAACCGAAGACGACCTCGGGGAGTTCTACTGGCACATGGTCGCGGGGGTCGAGGGCGCCTGGCGCGGCGGGAAGCAGACCAGTTATGTGCCCGCTGCGGACCGGGAGACCGGTTTCTACGACCTCTTCTGGGGGCTGACCTACACCGACAACACGGACTCCCAGGCGATCATCGCTCCGCGCGACGCGCCCGCCTTCGCCCCCACCACGAGCGCCTCGCCGACGCCCGACGCGAGCGGGTCGCCCTCCGGCGGGGCCTCGGGAAAGCCCTCGTCATCGGGCAAGCCCACCGCCACCGGGAAGCCCACCGCCACCGGGAAGCCCACCGCGACGGCCAAGCCGACCGCGACGAAGAAGCCGACCTCGTCGACCACGAAGACGGCAACTACGAAACCCTCCGCCGACCGCACGCCGTCATCTACCCCGCGGCCCTCCTCGACGAGTTCTGCGCCACCCTCGGCCACGCCGACCTCCGCCGTGACGCCCAGCAGCACGCCACCCAGCCAATCGGCCACCCCGTCGACGGAGCCCCCCGCCTCCGCATCTCCCTCCCCGACACCTTCCGCGTCCCCGTCGAAGGTGTGGGGCCAGGAGAACGCCGGGGCAGGGCCGGACGACACCGCCGCCGCGGCCCCGGTGCCCCGCTGGTCATCGCTGGCAACCCTGGGCGGACTTGGCGCCATCGCGCTCGGCGGCCTCGGGTTCGCGCTGGCCGCGCTGCGACCGGCCTCCGCCTCCGGCTCGCTGGACGACGAGTGATCCGCCGTCTCCTCGCGACAGCCCTGCTCGCGTGCGCCCTCGCCGGCCTCAGCCGGACCGCCGTCGCCGAAGCCCCCGACCAGGTGAGCGCCCTGTGCGACGGGGCGGCCGCCGGGTGCTCCCTCCGCTTCGACACACGCATCATGGAGGGTGTCGCCTACCCGGTGGTGGTCACCGGCAACGCGGGCGCCCGCGTCACGGTCGTCGTCTACCAGGCCACGCTGGACGGCGACACCGTGACGAAGCTCACCGCCATCAGCACCGGCGGCGAGGTCACGGTGCCGAACTCGGGCACGGCGACCGTCAACGTCGCGGTCCCTCCCATCGACGACGACCTGACCGGCGGCTGGGCACTGGTCAGCCTCGCAGGCGTCGAGGGCACCGACACATCCGAGACCATCGGAGGCTTCGTGCCGTTCGGGAGCCGGATCCCGGTCCTGCTGGGCGACGGCTACGGCGACCGGAAGCCGGCCGGGGCCGTGCTCGACCTGCAGCTGGTCGGCACGATCCCCGGCTCGCTGTTCGCCGTCGACTACGCCGACGACGACGGCACCTGGCACGACGCGACCGCCGCCGATCCGACGACGGCCAACACCGCCGCGAAGAGTCCCGCCGACGTCGCCACGGTCGCGTACGAGATGCCGCGCGGGCTGGACGCGAAGCCCTACACCTTCCGGCTGAGGAACCTCACGTCGGGGACCGCGGACGTCACCTGGGCGGCGACCCCCGACGCCACCGGCGACGAGGAACCGCGCGCGACGCTCGGCACACCACCGCCCGTCGGCGAGGAGGTCGCGGAGGCCCGGAACGCGGATCAACGACCCACGGCACTCGTGAAGGGGGTCTCGGCCGGCGTCGCGGGGCTTGCCCTCGCCTCGGTCCTGGTGGCCGTCCCGCTGACCTCGCGCAGGGGGCGCCTCGATGACTGAGGTCCTCGACCCGGCGCGGCACGCCTCCGCGGCCCCCCGGGTCCGGCGCCCCGCCGGGGGCCTGGCCTGGGGGGCCCTGCTCCTGTCCAGCGCCGCGATGCTCCTGACCACCACCAACCCCGTGCCCGTGCTGGCCGCCGCGGTCATGATCGGCTTGGCGGGCGCCCTGACCGGCGGCCCCCGGCGCCCGGCATTCCGCGTGGCGCTCGCGATCGGCTCGCTCGCCCTGGTCTGGCGCCTGCTCGCCGGCATCGCCGTCACCGGCTCCGGGACGGGCACCCTGCTGCTCGACCTGCCCTCCTGGCAGCCCGCCCCCGGTGTGCGCTTCGGCGGGCCGGTCACGGTCGGGAGCCTCGCCGCCGCCCTGACGGCCGGGGTGCGCGCCTGGGCACTGGTCGCTCTGATCGGGCTGGGCTGGCTCGTGCTGCCCGGCAGGGCCTGGCTGCACACGTCCCGGGCGGTGTTCGGGCGCCTCGCCGAGCTTCTGACCCCGTGGTGTCTGCTCGGCGACTCGCTGAGCTGGTCGTGGCTGGCGGCCGACGTCCACCGCGCCCAGGGCTGGCGGGTCCCGACCCTGACAAGGGCAGGAGGCGCCTTCGCCGCCGCCGGAGAGGCCGACCCGCCCAGCGCGGAGCCCGAGGGTCGTGCCGCGACCGTCGCCCGGCCGTTCGCCCTCCTCCTGATCCCCGCCGCGGTCGTCGCGATCGCCACGGGCGCGGCATCATCCTGGACGACGGCGCTGTCGCCCCTCGGCGTGCTGGCCGTGGCATCGCTGCCGCTGATCCTGATCGGCGCGGCCCGCGAGCGGCCCACCGCCGTCACGGCCTGCGCCGCGGTGGCCCTGGCCGCCTTCTGCGCCCGCTCATGGCTCCCCGGCGCCGCTGCCCTCGACTGGCAGCCCTCCGACGGGTGGCCGGGCATCCCCTACCTCGCCGTCGCCGCCACCCTCCTGCTGCCCGTGGCGGCGCTCCTCACGGACCGGGAGGGCTGAGCCGTGCTCGAGATCGAGGACCTGACCGTGGCCCTGCCGTCGCGCGGCGTGGTGCTCCACGACGTCACGCTGACGGCAGCCGCGGGACGCATCACGGCGCTGGTCGGCCCCGGCGGGCGGGGCACGAGCACCCTGCTGCGGCTCCTCGCCCGCACGCTCCCCGGCGGCGCACTCCGTTCCGGGCGCGCACTGCTGGACGGCCGCGACCTCCTCGCCGCGACCCCGGCCGACGTGCGGGCCCGCTGCCTGCTGGTGGATCCGCAGCGCGACGATCCCCACACCGTCGACGCGGCCCTCGCCGACCTGGGTGCCTCACCCGCCGACTACGACCTCGTCGACCGCGCCCAGTCCCCCGTGGCGGCCCTGCCCCCCGACCTGCGCGCACGGGTCGCGGTGGCCCGCCTCGAGCACGGCCCCCGGCTGCCGCTGGTGCTCGTCGACCAGCCGAGCGCGGCGCTGGACGGCGCCTGGCGGGCGAGGCTCGGCTGGGCGCTGCGGGCCCGCGCGGACGACGGGGCCCACGTGATGTGGGCCGAGCACCAGCTCGATCAGGTGTGGCAGTTCGCCGACGACGTGGCCGAGCCGCGCGAGGCGACCGTGCCGCTGGAGGACTGGGCCCCGGTCACCGTCCGGGAGCCGACGATGAAGACCTTGTCCCGCGCGCTGCGCATCCCACCCTCGCACGCGCGCACCCCGGAGCAGGTCGCCGCCCTCGTCGCCGGGCGGCCTGCCGAGGTCCGTCGGAGCGGGCGCGTGCCCACCGCGGCCGGAACCGTGGTCTCGCCCGTCGACCTCGGTCTGGCCGGCGACCTGCCCCTCGAGATCGGCGACGGTGAGTCCGTCGGCGTCGTCGCGGTCGCGGGCCGCCCGGAGCCCGTCGCCCGCGCCCTCACCGCCCGGCTGCGCGGCACGCGGGTGCCGAGCGTGCTGCCCGGCACGCTGACCCCGGGTGAGCTCTGCCGCCAGTGGGACCGGGCGCACGGCACCTCGACCGCCGCCGCCGTCGGCCCCACCATCCGGCTCCGCTCGCCGCTGTCCAGCCACAGCTCGGGTGAGCAGGCCGGGCTGAGGATGCTGCTCGCCGGCCCGCTGGAGCGGGCGGTCTGGCTCCCGCAGCCCCAACTCGGCCTCGATCAGGCTGGCCAGATCGCCGCGCAGCGCAGCCTCGCCGCCGGCTCGGCGGGCATCCGCATCATCACGACCCGCGACGTGGAGTTCCTCGTGCGGGCGTGCTCGCGCGTGCTGGTCGTCGACGGCGAGACGGTCGTCGCGTTCGGCACCCCGCGCGCGGTGCTGCGCCTCCTGCCCGACCCGCCGCTGGCCGCCCGCGCGCTGCCCGCGGCCTCCCCACTCAGGCTCGGCGACGTCCTCGACTCGCTCGCGGAGGTGCGGTGAGCATGCGCCACGACTCCCCCACCACCGGCGCCCTGCCCCGCGCCGCGCTCGCCGGCACGGCCCTGCTCGGCTACGGCTGGCTGACGTGGCCGCTGTGGGACTCCGCGGGCGCGGCCGACACCACCACGCTGGGCGCCGAGCTGCCCTGGATGCTGGCCGCCGTCATCGCGCTGAGCGTCCTGCTGGGCCTCTGCCTCTGGCTGACGGCGGGGCGGACCTGGCGACCGCTGACGCCGATCGCCGCCCTGGCCGCCGCCGGATCGCTGTCCGCCGTGGCCCTGCACCCGGGCGCGAGCGGCGTGGAGTTCGCCTACGCGTTCCCCCTGATCGCCGGCGTCGTGCTCGGCTCTCCCGCCGGCTTCCTCACGGGTGTCGTCAGCGCGCTGGGCTACGCAGTGGCGGCCGACACCGTCGCCACCCCGCTCGTCGGGCAGGTGCTCGTGTGGGGGCTGTGGGGGATGGCGGGCGGCCTGCTGCGCCTCGCCCCGACGAAGGCGGCCGCCGCGGGCGCCACCCTGCTGGCGCTCCCGCTCGGAGTGCTGTCGGGCGCCCTGCTGAACCTCACCGGCTGGCCGAGCGAGACGGCCGCCGACGCAGGGGCCTTCCTGCCCGGCGTCGGGCTCTGGGAGTCGACGCAGCGGCTCGCGTCCTACACCTGGGCGACGTCGGTCGGCTACGACCTGACCCGTGCCATCACCACCGCCGCGTTCCTGGCGCTGGCAGGCGGCCCGCTGATCCACCTGCTGCGCCGCCTCCACGACGCGCGCACCCTCCCTGTCGAGGTCTCTCCGCCAGCCACGGTTCGCGTCGCACCGTCGGCGCTGCGCCGTAGGGCCTCCTCCGACCGACTCGCCAACCTCTGGAACACCGCCCAAGGAGACCCGGATGAATGAATCCGACCGCACGCCCCTGTCCGCCGACGAGCTGGTCTGGGCGAAGGACACGCTCGACCGCCTGACCCGCCGGTTCTCCGACACGGTGGTGGGGCAGCCCATGATGCGCCGGGCCCTGCTGGTTGCGGTGCTCAGCCGCTGCCACGTGCTGCTCGAGTCCGTGCCGGGGCTGGCGAAGACGCTGGCCGCGTCGACGCTGGCCCGCTCGGTGGAGGGCAGCTTCAACCGCGTCCAGTGCACCCCGGACCTGCTGCCGAGCGACATCATCGGCTCGCAGATCTTCGACCGCTCGACCGGCGGCTTCGTGACCGAGCTCGGCCCGGTCCACGCCAACTTCGTGCTGCTCGACGAGATCAACCGCTCCAGCACCAAGACGCAGTCGGCCATGCTCGAGGCGATGCAGGAGCGGCAGACGACCATCGGCGGCACGACCTACCGGCTGCCCGACCCCTTCGTGGTGCTCGCGACACAGAACCCCATCGAGGAGGAGGGCACCTATGTCCTCCCCCAGGCCCAGCTGGACCGTTTCCTCCTGAAGGAGATCATCGACTACCCCACCGCCGACGAGGAGTTCGAGGTGCTCACCCGGCTCGAGACCGGGGCCTTCGATGACCAGGCGCCGCCGGCCTGCAGCACCGCCGACCTGCTCAGGCTGCAGCAGCTGGTCCGCCGGGTGAGCGTCGCCGACCCGATCAAGCGCTACATCGTCGAGCTCGTCTCCGTCACGCGCAGCCCCGACGACCACCTCCCCGGCGACCGGGCCCGCTGCATCGAGTACGGCTCCAGCCCCCGCGGCGCGATCGCGTTCCTGCAGGCCGCCCGCGCCTCCGCGCTGCTCGACGGCCGCGACCACGCGGTGCCCGACGACGTGTTCGCCATGCGGTACCCCGTCCTGCGGCACCGACTCATCCTGTCCTTCGAGGCCCTCGCCGAGCGGATCCGCCCCGAGGGCCTGATCGACGACCTGTTCGCCGCCGTCCCCACCCCGTAGATGGCCCGCATCCCCCGCGTCCGCGGCGCCGTCGCGTTGGCCGTCCGCCACAAGGTGGTCGGCCAGCTCGACGGCGTCCACCCTTCCCTCCACGTCGGCCGGAGCCTCGACTTCAACGACCTGCGGGAGTACGCGGCCGGCGACGACGTCGCCGACATCGACTGGCGGGCCACCGCCCGGACGGGCGAGCTGCTGATCCGTCGGCACGTCGCCGAGCGTCGCAGCGCGCTGCTGGTGGCCCTCACCACCGGCGTCCAGCTCGCCGGGCTCGCCGCCCCGGGCGTCCGGAAGCGGGACCTGGCCCTCGATGCCGCCGCCACCCTCGCGGTCCTTGCCCACGCCTTCGGCGACCACGCGGGCCTGCTCTGGTGCGACGACGGCAGCCCGCGAGCGGCCCGACCCACCACGCGGCTCGTCGACCTCGAGCGGCAGCTGACCGCCGCGGAGGCCACGGTCTCCCCCGATGCCGCGCCCACCGACCTCGACCGGCTGCTCGGCACCGCCGCGCGGACCCTGCGCCGCCGCGGGGTCGTGGCGGTCATCTCCGACGACGTGCTCCTCGACCCGCAGCTCGAGTCCCGGGTCCGCCGGCTGGGGGCGCAGCACACCGTGTTGTGGCTGACCGTCCCCGACGCCGACCCGACCGACCCCCGCCTGGGCGGGCCCCTGCTGGACCTGGAGCGCGGCGCGCGGTTGCCGGACTGGCTGTACGACGAGCGGCTCCGCCGCGACCTTGCGGACGAGCGGGCCCGACGCGCCACGCTCCGGGCGAACGCCCTCATGCGGCTCGGCGTCGCGCACGCCGAGCTCGGGGATCCGGCCACGGTCGTCGCCGACGTCGTCTCGCTCGTCAGGAGGCTGCGCCATGTCCGCTGATCTCCTCGAAACCATCCACCCAGCGGTCCCCGTGACCTGGTGGTGGTGGGTCGTCTTCGCAGGCCTGGTGGTCCTGGCGGCCGCCCTCCTCACGCTGGGCATCACCCGGTGGCGCTCCCTCCGGCGCGAGACGCCCCCGGCTGCGGACCGGTCGCTCGACCTCGTGCGGCAGGAGACCCTCTCGCTCGTCGACGAGGCCATGGCCGCCGCCGAGCCGACCGAACGGGCGCGGCTCATCGGGCGCGCGGTGCGACGCTTCGCCGGCCTCGCGCTCGACTCCGACGCCGACTACCAGACCGCGGGGCAGCTGCGGCTGGCCGCGGTCAAGGATCCCCGGCTGATCCGCGTCTCCGGGCTGGCCGACGAGGTGGACCACCTCGCCTACGGGGAGCCGGACGCCGCCGCGGTCGACGGCCTGGCCGCCCGCGTCCGGGAGGCGGTGACAACATGGCGCTGACCCAACCCCTCGCCGGCCTTTCCGCCCTGGTGCTGATCCTCGCGGTGGCGGCCGCATCGTTCCTCGTCGCGACGCGACGCGACCGGGGCGGGGCTCCCGTCGCCGGCACCGGAGCGCTGCGCGCCCTGCCGCGCTTCCACCAGCTGGCGCGCCGCCGCTCCCGCCAGTTGACGGTGCGGGCCCTCGGCCTCCTGCTCGCCGCGGCGGGCGCGGCCCTGCTGGTCGCGCAGCCCGTCGCGGCGTCCACCGCGAGCGACGAGCGGGCCAGCCGCGACATCGTCTTGTGCCTCGACGTGTCGGGCTCCATGACTGAGATCGACCGCGGCGTCATCGACGCCTACCTCCGGCTCGCCGCGGACCTCGACGGGGAGCGCATCGCGCTGGTGCTGTTCGACGCCTCCGCCATCACCGTCTTCCCCCTGACCGACGACGCGGCATTCATCACCGAGCAGCTCACCGCGACCCGCGACCGGCTCGACGGCCGCGTGCTGCCCGGCACCCAGATCGGGGACGGGACCTCGCTGGTGGGCGACGGGCTCGCCAGTTGCCTGCAGCGTTTCGACGTGCCGGAGCAGAACCGGTCACGCACCCTCGTGCTCGCCACCGACAACCAGGTGGCGGGAGCACCTCTCTTCACGCTGGAGCAGGCCGTCGGGCTCGCCGTGGAGCAGGGGGTCCTGGTGTACGGGATCGTCCCGGCCGACAACACGCCCAAGGTGACCCAGGCCCTCACGCAGCAGCTCCGCAGCACCGGCGGGGACACGCTCCCGCTCGCCGCCGATACCGACGTCACGGCGATCACGGAGGCGGTCGAGAAGCAGGAGCGCACGGCGCTGGCCGGGCCGCCCCGCGCCCGCGGCGAGGCGCTGCTGTGGCCCGGCGCCGTGACGATGCTCGTCGGCGCGACGTTGGCGGGGGCCGCCTGGCTGGCGGGGAGGAGGAGACGATGACGGTGACTCCCCTGTGGTGGCTGATCGCGCTCGTCGCCGCGCTGGCCATCGTCTGGCTGATCGCCGGGATCTCGCACGGGGCCCTGCGCACCGGGCCCTGGCTGCGCGGGTTCGCGGTGCTGGCCCTCGTGGCCGTGATCGCGACCCAGCCCGCGCTCGCCGCCACGGACGAGCCCGCCGAGGCCCCCGCGGGGCTGGACGTCGTGCTCGTCATCGACCGCACCACCTCCATGGGCGCCGAGGACTACGACGGCGACCGGCCCCGGATGGACGGCGTCGCCGCCGACGTCACCGAGCTCGTCTCCCGGCTGGGCGCCGCCCGGTACAGCGCGATCGTCAGCGACAACGAGGCCACCCAGGCCCTGCCCTGGACCACCGACGCCCGCGCAGTCACCTCGCTCGCGCAGACCGTCGGGTGGCGGGACGAAAGCTACGGGACGGGCAGCGACATCGCCGCCGCCGAACCGCTCGCGACCCAGCTGCTCTCCGACTCAGCCGCGACCCGACCCGAGGCCCACCGACTGCTCGTCTACCTCGGCGACGGCGAGCAGACGAGCCCCGAGGCGCCGAGCTCCTTCGCGCCCGCGGCCGCCTACCTGGACGGCGCGCTCGTGCTCGGCTACGGCACCACCGAGGGAGGCAGGATGCGTACCACGCCCGACTCCGACGAGTACGTCACGCGCGACGGCTCTCCTCAGATCTCCCGCATCGACGAGGACAACCTCCGGCAGATCGCCGCCCAGCTGGGCGGCGGCTACGAGCACCGCACGGCCCCGGGCGTTTTCGCCTCCGACCTACCGGCGGCGGCCGTCGCCGTCTCGGGCGACGATGCCGCCGGCCGCTCGCTGGCCTGGATCGCCGCAGCGGCGGCCCTGCTCCCCCTCCTGTGGGGGCTGTCGGTCTGCGTGCGTCACTGGCGGCGGAGCAGGGAGGACGTGAGATGAGAACCCGACGACAGGTGCTGGCCCGCCGCTGGCTCGTCGCGACCACGCTGCCCGCGATCGCGCTGCTGTGCGCGGCCGCCGTGCTGGGCTTCCAGCTGGCCGCGGTGCAGGTCGGTCTCGCCCGCACCGACCGGGGCGACCACGCGGGGGCCGCCGAGGCGTTCGCCGCGGCGGAGACCCTGCCGGTGGTCGATTCCTGGGTCCCCGCCTTCGATCGGGGCACCGCGCAGTACCGGCTCAGGCAGTGGGACGCGGCGGCCGACAGCTTCGAACGCGCCATGGGCCGCGCCCCGGTCGGCGTGCAGTGCCGGGTGCTCCTCAACTGGGCCTGGTCTCTGGAGGCCGGCGCCGACCAGCTCGCCGACACGGACAAGGCGGGCTCCTACGCCCGGCTGACGCAGGCCCAGCTGATCCTGTCCACGGCGCCGTGCGGCGAGGAGGCGACGGGAAGCGAAGGCGACGACGCACCGTCGGGCGACCTGCAGGACCAGTTGGACGACACCAGCAACCGCCTGTCGGAGAAGTCCGGCCAGACCCAGCCCGACACCGAGGCCGACGACGAGACCGACGACAGCGACAACTCCGAGCAGCTGGCCGACCGCCAGCAGCAGGCCGAGCAGCAGCGGCGACAGGTGGAGGACCGCACGGGCGAGCAGACCACCGACGACGGGCAGAAGACGTGGTGAGCGACCCGCGGCACCCGGCCGCCCGAGGGGGCCGCACTACGATGTCACGCGGACCACAGTCACGACGAAGGAGGCCCATGACCCGCCGCCGCACGCGCTCCGCGCTCTGCGTCGTCGTCGTGTGCCTGGCCGGCTGCCAGGGCCCCGAGCCGGCGCCAACAGCCCAGCCGCCCGGCCCCACCGCCTCGCCGACGGCCCAGGGCACCTGGCGGGCGAGCGAGCCCGGTTCCGCCGCGGCGGCTCCCGTCGGCGTCTCCACCCGCGCGGATGCCGCCTGGGTGGCCTCGACCGCGGTGGCAACGGGCATTCCGGCCAGAGCGATGGCCGCCTACGCGGGGGCGACCCTCGAGGTGCAGGCGCAGTACCCGGCCTGCGGGCTCGACTGGGCGACCCTGGCCGGCATCGGCTGGGTCGAGTCCCACCACGGCACCTATCAGGGCGGCGCGATCGGCGACGACGGCGCGCAGACGCCGCCGCTGATCGGCATCGCGCTGGACGGCACATCCACCCTCACCGTCCGTGACACGGACGAGGGCAGGCTGGACGCAGACACCGTCTGGGACCGCGCCGTCGGCCCGATGCAGTTCATCCCCTCGACCTGGGCCGACCACGGCTCCGACGGCAACGGCGACGGCGTCGCGGACCCGCAGAACATCGACGACGCCGCACTGTCGGCAGGGCGCTACCTGTGCGCCGGCGGCGTCGACCTGACCAACCCGTCCGACTGGATGGGGGCGGTGGCCTCCTACAATCCCAGCGTCTCCTACAACAACCTGGTGGCCGCCGCGACCGACGGCTACCGGGTGTCCGCCGCGTCCTGATGCCAGAATCGAGCCCCGCCATGCGCCTGCGTCCCCTGTTCGCCGCCCTGCTCCTCTGCCTCGTCCTCCTGCCGACGCGCGCCGCTGCGGATGGGACCGCCACGACCATCGACGAGTGCCTCGCGGCGGGCGACGTGTGGCTGCTGGTCATCGACGACGCCGACACGACGCGGGCGAACCAGTGCGTCGGCACCCCCGAGTCCGGCGAGGCGGCGCTGGCCGCCGGCGGGATGGCCATCGGCTACGGCAAGGGAATCCTCATCTGCACCCTCGACGGTTACCCGGACCGGTGCCCGTCCGCCTCCTCCGGCGACTACTGGACCTACTTCCACGCCGACGCCAGCGGCGGCTGGGACTACTCGGACAGCGGGGCGCAGGGCTACCGGCCACCGGCCGGCTCCGTCGAGGGCTGGTGCTACACCGGCGGCGACGCGAGGCGGTGCGAGCTGCCCTCCCTCGACGAGGTCCGGCAGCTGCCCGTCACCGCCAACGCCGCCGTCGCGCTCCCTTCCGGCACCCCCTGGGCCCTGATCGGCACCGCGGCCGGCCTCGCGGCGGTAGTGGTCGTCCTGGTGCTGCTCGCCCGCCGCCGCAGCTCCGGCCCCTCCGGCGCCCTCGGCGGCCGCTGACGAGGAAAAATGCACCGCGCGTTTCGGCACAGCGCATGTCCGGCGCACTAGGCTGACGGATGCCCGCTGACCGCGGGCGCGGCCCGAGAGGGAAGTCCGGTGCGAATCCGGCGCTGACCCGCAACCGTGAGGCGAGAGCCGAGCCGGGAACCTGCGGAGGCCGGACACTGAACTGTTGCGTCGAGGAATGCGCGGCGTCCGGTCCCACCGGATTCGTTCCTCGCGTGGCGCGAAGGAGCTCCGAATGACCCGACGACTCGTGGTCGCGCTGCTGGGCGCGCTCGCCATGACCCTCTCCCTGCTCACGGCGCCGCAGGCCGCCCACGCCGACGGCGAGTCCAACGCAGTCGGCGAGTGCCTGTCCTCCGACCAGGTCTGGCTGCTGATCGTCGACGAGGACGGCACCGTCATCGCCAACGAGTGCGTCGGCACCCCGGCCACCGGCATCGCGGCCATCGAGACCGCCGGGGTGGCCATCGGCTACGACGCCAGCAACTTCGTCTGCACGCTCGGCGGCCACCCGTCCGAGTGCCCGGCCTCCTTCAACGGCCAGTACTGGAACTACTGGCAGGGGGCCGCGGGCGCCGAGTACGCCTACGCCCAGGCCGGCCCTGCAGAGACCGTCCCGGCCGGCGGCACCATCGAGGCCTGGTGCTACAACAAGGCCGACGAGGAGAGCTGCACTCCCCCGACGCTGAAGATCGTCCAGGACGGCACCGAGGTCGCACCCGCGGCCGGGGCAACCGCCCAGGACCTGCCCGTCACCGGAGCCGAGGCCACGCAGGGCAAGGAGGCCGAGGAAGAGACCCCCGAGGACTCGGGCACGATGGGCTGGATCGTCGTGGGCATCGCGGTGGTCGCCGTCGGCGCCGGGCTGATCGCCTGGCAGGTCGGGCGTCGGAAGAAGACCGGCCCGCTCGGCGGCCGCTGAGCCGTATGCCCCGCCTGCTGCCCCGGGTCGCCCCCGCAGAGGCCGCCCCTCCCGTCGCCGACGAGCGGCGGGAGGGGCGCTTCGTGCACCCGTGGGCCTGGTGGGGCTGGGCGCTGAGCGCCAGCGCGGCCGTCAGCCTGACGACCAACCCGCTGGTCATCGCCTGCCTCGCCGCCGCAGTCGTCGTGGTGGTGCTGCGCCGCCGCCCCGACACCCCGTGGGCCAGGTCGCTGAAGATCTACCTGATGATCGGCGCGTTCATCGTCGGCATGCGCCTGTTCTTCCAGATCGTCATCGGCGGCGTGCGCTCCGGACCGGTCCTGTTCACGCTGCCGTCGGTGCAGCTGCCCGCCTGGGCGGCGGGCATCACGCTGGGCGGCCCAGTCACCGTCGACGGCCTCGCGTTCGCCTTCTTCGACGCGCTGCGGCTGGCCGTCATGCTGCTGTGCGTCGGCGCCGCGAACTCGCTCGCGAACCCGCGCACCGCGCTCAAGTCCGTCCCCGCCGCGCTGCGCGACATCTCCACCGCCGTCGTGATCGCGCTCGGCCTGATCCCCCAGCTCATCGCGTCGGTCCACCGCGTCCGGCGCGGCCAGCGGCTCCGCGGCGGCAGGCGGCGCGGGCTGGCCGCCGTCCCCGGCACGCTGATCCCCGTGATCGAGGACAGCGTCGAGGGGTCGCTGCTGCTCGCCAGCTCCATGGAGGCCCGCGGCTACGGCCGCACCCGCCGCGCCGACGAGCCGCGTCGCGGCACCTGGCAGCTGATCGTGGCGCTCCTGCTGATCGTGGGCGGCATCTACGCCCTGCTCGGCGTGCCGACGACCGCGGCCGCCGCGCTGGGTCTCAGCCCCGCGACGCTCATCGCGCTCGCCCTGCTGCTGGTGGGCCTCGCGCTGACCGTCTGGGGGATGCGCGTGGCCGGGCGACAGCTCGGCGTCACCGTCTACCGCCCCGCCCCGTGGGGCGCCCCCGAGTTCCTGACTCTGGGCTGCGGCGTCGCGGCCCTTGTCATCTTCCTGTGGCTGTCCTCCACGCAGGGCGCCGCCCTCAGCCCCTCCACCAGCCCGCTGACGTGGCCGACGCTGCCCCCGGCCGCCGTGCTGGCCGCCGCCGTGCTCGTCGTGCCCGGCTTCGCGACCCCCGACCCGAAGGTCCCCGCATGATCGAGTTCGAGAATCTCACCATCACGCAGCCCGAGGCGACGCGCCCCGTCCTGGCCGGCGTGACGGGCCGCATCCGCGAATCCGACCTGTGTGTGCTGGTCGGCCGGACGGGCACCGGCAAGTCGACGCTGCTCGGCACCGTCAACTCGCTCGTGCCGCACGCGAGCGGGGCCACCATGGGCGGCCGGGTGCTGATCGACGGCCGCGACATCACCGGCGTGCGCCCCCGCGAGCTCGCCGACCTCGTGGGCTACGTCGGACAGAACCCGCTGGCCGGGTTCGTGACCGACACCGTCGAGGACGAGGTCGCCTACGGCATGGAGCAGCTGGGTCTCGCGCCGTCGGTCATGCGCAAGCGCGTCGAGGAGACCCTCGACCTGATGGGCATCGCGGAGCTGCGGCGCCGCGCGCTCGTCGAGCTGTCCGGCGGCCAGCAGCAGCGCGTCGCCATCGCCTCCGTGCTCGCCGCGCAGCCGCGCGTCCTGCTGCTCGACGAGCCCACCTCGGCGCTCGACCCGACCGCGGCGCAGGACGTGCTGGCGGCCATCACCACGCTCGTCTACGACGTCGGCCTCACCGTCGTGCTGGCCGAGCACCGGCTCGAGCGCGTCATGCACCACGCCGACTCGGCGATCTGGCTGCCCGGCGACGGCAGCGCGGTGTTCGGCAGCACGGCCGAGGTCTTCGGCGTCTCCGATGTCACGCCGCCGCTCGCCGAGCTGTCCCGCGTGCTCGGCTGGCCGAGCGTCGCCACCAGCGTCCGCGACGCCCGCCGGAAGGTCGCCGACGACGGGCCGCACGTCCGGCTGCCCGACCTGCCGGAGGGCAATGTCTCCTGGAGCGGCGAGGGGCTGCGCACCGTCGCGCGGGCGAAGCTGGAGGTCCGCTACGGGCAGCTGCGCGCCGTCGGCGTCGACCTCGAGCTGCACGCGCAGACGGTCGTCGCGCTGATGGGGCGCAACGGGTCCGGCAAGTCGTCGCTCATGTGGGCGCTGCAGGGAGCCGTGGCAAGCACCGGGACCCTCGACATCGACGGCTCCGACCCGCGCGTCGTCGACGACGCGCACGCCCGGCACCTGGTGAGCCTCGTCCCGCAGACCCCGTCGGACCTGCTGTACCTGCCGAGCGTCGACGAGGAGCTGGCCCAGGCGGACAAGGAGTCGGACGTGGAGGCGGGCACCACGCGCGCCATCCTGAGCCGGCTCGGGGCCGACCTGCCCGGCGACCGGAACCCTCGGGACCTGTCGGAGGGGCAGCGGCTTGCGCTGGTGCTGGCGATCCAGCTCGCCGCCCGGCCGGCGGTCATCTGCCTCGACGAGCCGACCCGCGGCCTCGACTACACGATGAAGGCGGAGCTCTCGCACATCGTCCGGCAGCTCGCAGACGAGGGCGCGTGCGTGCTCATCTCGACGCACGACGTGGAGTTCACCGCCCAGGCCACCGACCGGTGCGTCGTGCTGGCCGACGGCGACGTCGTCGCGGACGGCCCGACCCGCACGGTGTGCTGCGCCTCCCCCGGATTCTCCCCGCAGGTGGCGAAGGTCTTCCACCCCCACGACGTGCTCACGGTCGCCGAGGTGGCGCTGGCGCTCGCCGAGCAGGGGGCGAGGGCGTCATGAGCCGCCGCGTCGACCTCACGTCGGCCGCGATGCTGACGCTCGTCGCCGTCGCGTCGCTGCTCGCGTTCACGTGGCCGCTGATCGTCACCCCGACGGCGAGCCTCGACGGCAACTCGCAGTCACCGTTCGTGTTCGCGATCATCCTCCCGGTGGTGATCGGGATCATGGTCACGCAGCTCACGCGCGGCACCATCGGCGTCAAGGCGCTCGCGATGCTGGGCGTGCTGTCCGCGCTGGGGGCCCTCGCCCGGCCGCTCGGGGCCGGCACCGCCGGCATCGAGTTCGTGTTCGTGCCGCTGCTGCTGGGCGGAAGGGTGTTCGGCGCGACGTTCGGGTTCCTGCTCGGCTGCACCACCATGTTCACCTCCGCCCTGCTGACGGGCGGCGTCGGGCCCTGGCTGCCATTCCAGATGCTGGCCTTCGCCTTCACGGGCATGTTCGCCGGCCTGCTCCCCCGGGTCAGGGGATGGGCGGAGATCGCCGTGCTGTGCGTGTACGCGTTCGTCGCGAGCTTCCTGTACGGCATGCTCGTCGACCTGTCGTTCTGGCCCTTCAACCTCGGGCTCGGCACGCAGGTGAGCTACGTGGCGGGGGCGCCGCTGCTGGAGAATCTGCACCGCTTCCTCGTCTGGAGCCTCGCGACCTCCCTCGGCTGGAACCTGGGACGTGCGTTCACCACCATCATCACGCTGGTGCTGATCGGGGACCCGCTGCTGCGGATCCTGCGACGCACCAACCGCGTCGGCCGCTACGAGGAGGACGCGTCAACGTAGCCGCTCGGCGACGATCGCCCGCGCCCCGTCGAGCGTGCGGGCAAGGATCAGCGTCGCTGCCCCCGGGCCCTTGGGTTTCAAGCTCGCCCTGAGCTGCGCGGGGTCGACATCGAGGCCGCGCTTCTTGATCTCCAACGTCCCGATGCGGCGCTCGCGCACCCATGTCCTCAGCACACGCACGTCGTAGTCGAGGACCTCGCGCACGCCGAAACATGTCGCATACGGCGTGGCGATGGGACGGTCGGCGCCCAGGTAGGCGGTGTGCGCGTCGAGCAGCCAGAGATCTGCCTCCGGCGCGATCTCGGCGAGCAGCCCGGCCCGGATCACGGCGCCGTCCGGCTCGAGGAGGAACTCCCCGACGGGGCGCACATCCAGCGTCCGGGGTACGGCGGGGGTCGTCAGCTCGACGCCGGCCGGGAGTACGACGGCGCGGGTGCCGGCCCCGACGGCGTTCCAGAGGCAGGCCTCGACCGTGTCTCCGCTCTCGCTGACCCAGCAGGCCTCGACGCCACCCGGGATGAGCTCCCTCGGCACACCCGGCCCCAGCTTGACGGCCACGAACCGGTCGGAGGCCAGCTGCGCGGTCACGAACTCCCACGGCGGGGTGAAGTCGGCGACGTTCCAGGTCCGGCCGCGGCCGGTCCGGCGGGCGGGGTCCAGGAACACGGCAGCACCCGCGGGCACCTCGGCGTCCTCGGCGTACCCGACGCGCACATCGCCGCCGCCGACCAACGAGAGGTTGTGACGGGCGATCTCTGCCGTGGCCTCGTCCGCCTCGACGCCGACGACCCGCAGCCCGGCCGCCGCGAAGGCCATGGCGTCCGCCCCGATCCCGCAGCCGAGGTCCCACACCTCGGTGACCCCGGCCGCGGCGAGGCGGGCGGCCCGCCAGCGGGCGACGGGGGTGCGGGTGGCCTGCTCGAGTCCCGCCCGGGTGAACAGCATGTCGGCGGCCCGCTCCAGCTTCGCCGCCCCCTGGCGCCTGAGCGACACCTGCGACAGGGCCCAGGCGACATCGTCGGCCGGGAACGAGCGACGGAGCCGCTCCCCCGCCGCCAGCGACGTGGGATCCGGCTCCGTCATGGCCGCCGAGAGGGCGGCGGTTCGGCTCAGTTGAGCTCTCGCGTGTCCAGCTCGACGACCTGGTCGCCCAGCTCCTTGAGCAGCGCGTGGCGCTCGAGGCGCCGCTGCTTCTGTTCGATCGGGTTGGGCACGGGGGCGGCTGCCAGGAGGCGCTTGGTGTACTCCTCCTGAGGCCGCATCAGCACGTCCTCGCGGGTTCCCGCCTCGACGATCTTGCCGTACTGCATCACGACGACGCGGTGCGCCAGCGAGTCGATGACCGCCAGGTCGTGCGAGATGAACAGGCAGGCGAAGCCGAAGTGGCGCTGCAGCTCGGTGAACATCGCCAGCACCGAGGCCTGCACCGACACGTCGAGGGCCGAGGTCGGCTCGTCGGCGATCAGCAGGTCGGGCTGCAGGGCGAGCGCGCGGGCGATGGAGACGCGCTGGCGCTGGCCGCCGGACAGCTCGTGAGGGTAGCGGTTGTAGGCGCTGCGGGGCAGCTGGACGGCCTCGAGGAGCTCGTGGACCTTCTTCTCGCGCTCCTTGGCCGTGCCGATGCCGTGCACCGAGAGCGGCTCGGAGATCACGTCGCCGATCGGGAAGCGCGGGTTCAGCGAGGCCGCGGGGTCCTGGAAGATGACGCCGACGCGCTTACGCAGCGACTTGAGCTGACTGCCGCGCATGCTGAGCAGGTCCTCGCCGAGCACCTGCACCTCGCCGGACTCGGACGGGATCAGGCCGAGCAGGGCGCGGCCGATGGTGGACTTGCCCGAGCCGGACTCGCCGACCAGGCCGACGATCTCGCCGCGGCGCACGTCGAAGCTCACGTCGTCGACGGCCCGAAACGGCTTCTTGCCGGAGCGCTTGTACTCGACCACGAGATTCTTGACGGTGAGCGCCTCCTCGGCCTCCTCCGCGACCTCGTGGGGAGCGGCGCCGAACTGCCCATGTCCGTCGCCCAGGTGGGGCACGGCCGCGAGCAGCTTCTGCGTGTACGGGTGCTGCGGGTTGAGCAGGACCTCCTGCACCGGGCCGCGCTCGACGATGTTGCCCTTGAACATCACGGCGACGTTGTCGGCCATGTCGGCGACGACGCCCATGTTGTGCGTGATGAGCAGGATGCCGGTGTTCAGCTTGTCCTTGAGCGAGCGCAGCAGGTCGAGGATGTCGGCCTGCACGGTCACGTCGAGGGCGGTGGTCGGCTCGTCGGCGATGCTGACCTCAGGGTCACACGTCAGCGCCATTGCGATCACGACGCGCTGGCGCATGCCGCCGGACAGCTCGTGCGGGTACTGCTTGACGCGGCGCTCGGGGGCGGGGATGCCGACAGCCGCCAGCAACTCGATGGCACGCTGCCAGGCCTCGCGTCCAAAGGCCACGCCGTGGACCTCCATCGACTCGGTCAGCTGCTCGCCGATCCGGATGACGGGGTTCAGCGCGGTCATGGGCTCCTGGAACACCATGGCGACACGGCGGCCGCGGATGGCGCGCAGCGCCGGTCCGGACAGCTCCCCGATGACGTCGTCGCCGACGACAGTGCGGCCCTCGATGTGCGCGGTCTTCGGCAGCAGGCCGAGCGCGGTGGTGGCGGTCACGGACTTGCCGGACCCGGACTCACCCACCAGTGCCATGACCTCGCCGGGCTCGACCTTCAGGGAGAGGCCCTTGACGGCGTGCACGGTGCCGAACTCGGTCTTGAACTTCACGTCCAGGTTGTCGAACTCCAGGACGGGGTGCTCTCCCGTGAAGACCTTCTGATCAGTGTTTGCTTCAGTCATTTCTGAGCCACCTCAGTCCATCTGCTGACGGGGATCGAACGCGTCGCGCATGCCGTCACCGATGAAGTTGACGCACAGCGAGATCACGAGGATGAACATGCCCGGGATCCAGAAGAGCCATGGGCGGGTCGTCAGCGCGTTCTGGAAGTCGGAGACGAGCAGACCCAGCGAGGTGTCGGGGGCCTTCACGCCGAACCCCAGGTACGACAGGGCCGTCTCGGTCAGGATCGCCGACGAGATCAGCAACGTGGCGTTGACGACGATGGTGCCGAGCGCGTTCGGGAGGATGTGCCGCACGATGATCCGCGGCGACGGGGTGCCGAGCGCGCGGGCCGCCATCACGAACTCCCGCTCCCGCAGCGAAAGGACCTCGCCGCGGACCAGGCGCGCCAGCCCCGTCCAGGACACCAGCGCCAGGACGAGGGCGAGCATCACGATGTTGCCGTCGGACATCCGGCCGAGAACGGCCGCGAGCACCAGCGTCGGGATGATGATGAACAGGTCGGTCGTGCGCATCAGGAACGCCTCGACGAAGCCGCGGTAGTAACCGGCGATGGCGCCGATCGCGGTGCCGATGAAGGTCGCGAGAAGACCGACGGTGAAGGCGATCAGCAGCGACTGCTGCGCGCCGCGCATCACCAGTGCGAAGTAGTCCTTGCCGATGGTGTCCTGGCCGAAGGGGTGTTCGCCGAGCGACGGCGGCCAGAACTGGATGGTCGGCTTGGCCTCGTTGACGATCGGATACGTGTCGGTGAAGGTCTTGCCCCACCAGCCCGGGATGGGCCCCCAGCCGATCGACGTGATGGCCAGCAGAATGATGAAGACCAGCAGGACCAGCGAGATCATCGCAGCCTTGTGGCGCACGAAGCGGCGCAGCACCAGCTGCCCCTGCGAGTACGACCTGGTCGTGGTGGACTCGACGTCGTCCTCGATGGAGAACTTCGTGTCGGGCTCGACGCTCGGGAGCGTGTTGTTCGGATCACTCATGACGGGGCTCCTATCGC
Source organism: Tessaracoccus palaemonis (assembly GCF_019316905.1). Classification (NCBI taxonomy): domain Bacteria; kingdom Bacillati; phylum Actinomycetota; class Actinomycetes; order Propionibacteriales; family Propionibacteriaceae; genus Tessaracoccus; species Tessaracoccus palaemonis. The sequence goes on along the minus strand of NZ_CP079216.1, from coordinate 841,910 downwards.
GCGATCCGCGGGTCGAGGAAGGCGTAGGCGATATCCGCCAGCAGGTTCATCAGAACCGCAGCGGTGCCGGTGACCAGGTAGAAGGCCATGACGGGGTTCGGGTCGACGGCGGCGAGTCCCGTCTTGAACAGGTTGCCCATGCCCTGCCAGCCGAACACGGTCTCGGTGATGACCGCGCCGCCGATCAGAGCCGCGAAGTCGAAGGCCACGATCGTGGCGAGCGGGATCAGCGAGTTGCGGAACGCATGGCGGGTGATCACCTTGCGCTCAGAGACACCCTTCGAGCGGGCCGTGCGGATGTAGTCCTGGTTCAGCACGTCCAGCATCGAGGCGCGGGTGTAGCGCGTGTAGCTCGCGATGGACACGAGCGTCAGGACGATCGTCGGCAGGATGAGGTGCGTCGTCGTGTCGATCAGGCCGAGCCAGTAGGTCGGGTCGTAGTTCGGGGTCGCCGAGCCGATGGTCGGGATGGGCCGGGACTGGTCCTTCAGGTACAGCGACCAGTGCGAGAGCATCAGGTCGACGAACGCGAACACGGCGGCGAGCAGGCCCGTGATGAACGAGGCGCTCATGGCCTGCTTGCGGGAGAAACCTCCCCAGGCGTAGCCGCTGATCAGGCCGATGACGAGCGAGGCGAACAGGCAGAGGAACAGCAGGCCCGTCGAGACCCTGTCGGCGTCCATCAGGATGCCGCGCGTCAGGGCATAGCCGACGATGGTCACGACGGCGGTCGTGGCTACCGCGTTGCGGACCCGCTTGTTCTGGAAGCCGGACGTCATGACGATGACCACGGCGCCGGCGCCGAGGATCAGGATCGCGACGATCGGCAGCCCGAGTGCGGGGCGGCGGAACCATGTGACCGCGTCGAAGTAGAACATGGCGCCGGCGAACACGACGGCGGCGGCGGCGAAGCTGATGAGGCGTCGCTTCCACGGGCCGCCGAGCACGGCGGTGAGGATGAACGCGAGGATCACCGATGTGATGAGGATCGTGGGTGGCTCGAATGTCGCGTCGGCTATCCAGTTGTTGAACTCGATGGCCGCGTAGTACTTGAGCAGCACCGCGGCCCAGAAGACGGGCAGCGAGAAGAAGATGAAGGCGGCGAAGGTCACGGCGTAGTCGAAGCCGCTGTACTGGCGGATGGCCGTGACGATGCCCAGCGTGATGCCGATCACGATCGCAAGAACGGTTGCCAGGACGACGAGGCGGAGCGTGGAGCCTGCGGCCGTGAGGACGAGCTGGTTGACGCTGCGGCCCTGAATGTCCTGGCCGAGGTCACATCTGCCCACCACACACTTGGCGGCGCCGGAGAGCCACGAGAAGTAGCGCTCGTACCAGGGGTCGTCGAGGTTCATGTGCGCGGTGCGCTGCGCAATGAGGTTCTCACGGTTCGGGTCGTTCGACTCGCGCAGGTCGCCCAGGGGGTCTCCGGAGTTGATGGTCAAGACGTACATCAACAGGGAACCAAGCACGAGGATGAGGAACGAGATCCCCAACCGTTTCGCGATGTATCTGATCACTAGTGGTCCTTATTCGGTATCGGTCGCGGGCACAGGGGGGCCCCACGCTTCGACGCGAAGCCCGATCTTACGCCAGCGGATGGCCCCGCGTCGCCCCGGGAGGTCCAGCACCCCGGGGAGCCCTGTGATGGAGGTGTCGCGGTAGGCGCGCGAAAGGGGCAGGCGGCCGGTGGGCCGCCTGCCCCTCGTGACGTCACGCAACAGGTGAATCAGTCAGCAGATCGGTCGATCAGCTGAGCTGCCACTGCGACGCGTTCCAGGAGATCGCGTCCTGCGTCGAGGTCGGGCGAACGTTCTTGATGCCCGAGTCGTACCCGGCGATGCCGGGGTGCGCGAAGACGGGGATACCGAAGAGGGTGTCCCACAGCTCCTTCTCGATGACCTTCACCTGCTCCAGCTGGACGGCCGGGTCGAGCGAGGAGGCCAGGGTCTCCCACGCGGCGTCGACGGTCTCGTTGCTGTACTGGCCGTAGTTCTGCGGCATGTTGCTGGCGTAGATGTTCTGGCCGGAGGTGATCTGGCCGGAGCCCGCCCACGCGAACAGTGCCAGCTCGTAGTCGCCGTTCACCAGTTCCTTGCTGAAGAAGTCAGCGGAGTTGGAGTCGATGACGTTGAAGCCGGCGTCCTTGCAGGAGGCCGCGATCGCGGAGACCTCGTCGGCACGACGCTGGTTGCCGGAGGCATAGCCGACGCGCACGTCGATGGGGGTCTCGATGCCGGAGGCCTCGACGAGTTCCTTCGACTTGGCGATGTCGACCTGGTCGTACTCGCCACCGTAGGCAGCGGCGACGACCGCGTCATAGTTGTCCTGGAAGGGGAAGACCTCGCGGGCGTTCATGACGACCGAGTCGGAGGAGATCGGCTTGATCAGGGTGTCGACGATGGTCTGGCGCGGGATGCAGTAGGCCAGCGCCTGACGCAGCTCGATGCCGCCCTGGGCGTCGGAGAACACGTTGGAGTCACGGAAGTTGAAGTCCAGGTGCTCCCACGTCAGGGTCGAGTACTCGGCAACGGTGACCGAGTCGCCGATGGCCTGCAGCTGGCCGAGGGTGTCGACGGTGGCCTGCGGCTCGATGACGTTGACGTCACCGTTCTGCAGGGCCTGCACCATGCCGGCCTGGTCGATGAAGCGGAAGATCAGGTTCTCCGTGGCCGCCGGGGCGCCCCAGTACTGGTCGTTGGCCTCGAGGGTCAGGGAGTTGCCGGCGACCCAGCCACCGTCCTTGACCTTGTAGGGGCCGGAGGAGGGCATCTCCGAGGCGTCGGGCAGCTCGCCCGGGTTGAAGTTCCAGCCCTCGTTCCAGAAGTCAGCGGCCTTCTTGACGGTGTCGGCATCCCTGTCGAGGATGGCCTGGGCCAGCTCGTCGGGCTCCAGACCGGAGTTCTTCGCCACAACGTGCGCGGGCAGCGCCGAGGTGATGATGATCTTGTAGTCCGGGTTCGGCGCGTCGTAGGTCACGGTGAAGGTCTTGGAGCCGACCTCGCCCTGCGGACCGTCGAGGATGTCGGCGGCGGCGGTGTTCGACACGTGGTTGAACACGGCGGCGGCGTCGGGGTCCTCACCGGAGGCGTAGCCGGGGGCGATGAACTCGGGGTTCTGCGCGGCCCAGTCCAGCAGGTAGTCGTTGATGGTCACCGGGGTGCCATCGGACCACACGGCGTCGTCCGAGATCGTGTACTTGATGGTCAGCGGATCCTCGGAGGTGACCTCGTAGGACCCGAACGACGTGTCGTCGCAGATGCTGCCGTCGGTACCGAAGTACGTGAACCCGGAGAACATCTTGGCCGCGATGACCGAGTTGTACGTCGAGTAGTTGGCGGCGGTCATCGAGTTGTAGCCGGACCACTCGTTGGGGCCGACGGTGTACTTGACCTCGCCGGCGGCGGTCTCGGTGATGCCGGCGTCCTGGAGGCAGCCGCTGGTGGCGGTGGCCTCGCCCGTGCCGGAGGTGGCGGTGGTGGCTGCCGAGCTGGACTCGGTCGCCTCCTCCGCGTCACCGCTGGTGCAGGCACCCAGGACGAGGGCGCCGCTCAGCACCAGGCCGAGCGCGGCGGTGGTTCGCCTGAACTTCATGGAATCTCCTTGTCGTAAACGACACTTCTCAAGGCCCATGCGGGCCGAGTGAAGATGAGATTAGCGGCGAATCCCGGATTTCCTTAACGTCGAAGCGACACTGCGCGGGATCGTTACAAGGTTGTTGCCTTATGGGACCGTTCTCAGAGACGGCCGCTCACAGGTTTGACAGGACCCCTGACGAAACCCTAGTCAGCGGACGACGACCTGAGACACGGGCAGGCCGGGGTGCGCGGAGATGGTCAGGGGCGAGGGCGCGAGCCCGGCGCGGACGACCTCGGAGCCGACGGCGGCGATCATCGCGCCGTTGTCGGTGCACAGACCGGGACGGGGACGACGCAGCTCGATGCCGACGGCGTTCGCACGCTCCTCGAGGAGCGTGCGCAGCCGCGAGTTGGCCGCCACTCCCCCGCCGAGCAGGATCGTGCCGACGCCGAGATGCGTCGCGGCATCGACCGTCTTGGCGGTCAGCACGTCGCAGACGGCCTCCTGGAAGCTGGCCGCGACGTCGTTGACGGGCACGTCGAGCCCGTCGAGGCGTCGCTGCTCGACCCACCGGGCGACCGAGGTCTTCAACCCGGAGAAGGAGAAGTCGAAGCGGTGTTTCTCGAGGTCGTGGCGCGCGGTGAGGCCGCGCGGGAAGCGGATCGCCGTCGGGTCACCCTCCTGGGCGGCCTTGTCGATGACGGGTCCGCCCGGGTAGGGCAGGCCGAGGATGCGGGCCACCTTGTCGTACGCCTCCCCCGCGGCGTCGTCGATCGTGGAACCGAGCTCGGTGATGTCGGTGGCGATGTCGCGCACATGCAGCAGCGAGGTGTGGCCGCCGGAGACGAGCAGCGCGAGCGACGGCATCGGCAGCTCGCCGTGGTCGAGCAGATCGACGGCGACGTGGCCGACGAGGTGGTTGATCCCGTAGAGCGGCTTGTCGAGATAGGCGGCAAGCGCCTTGGCGGACGCGAGACCGACGACGAGGGCGCCCATCAGGCCCGGGCCCGCGGTCACGGCGATGGCGTCGACGTCGGCCAGGTCGATGTCCGCCGTCGCGGCGGCACGCTCGAGCGCAGGCACGATCGCCTGCAGGTGTGCGCGGCTGGCCACCTCGGGCACGACGCCGCCGAAGCGGACATGCTCCTCCACGGAGCTCGCGACCTCGTTGGCGAGCAGGGTCCGGCCGCGCACGATGCCGACGCCGGTCTCGTCACACGACGACTCGATGCCAAGGATCAACGGCTCACTCATCTGCACCCTCCATGTCCCACATGCCGACGGAGTCGGCGTCGACGCCCTCAAGCCCGCGCTCGAGGATCAGCGCGTCGGCTCCGGGCCCGTAGTAGTCCGGGCGCACGGCGATCTGCCTGAACCCGTAGCCCCGGTAGAGGGCGATGGCCGCGTCGTTGGCGTGGTCGACCTCGAGCAGCATCCTGGCCGCCCCCTTGCCGATCGCCCACTGCATGCCGGCGACGAGCATGACGCGGGCGAGCCCGAGCCTGCGCTGCTGCGGCGCGACCACGATGCGGTTGAGCTCGGCGACGTCGTCGACGACGCGGAAGCTCGCGGCGCCGATCAGGACGCCGTCGCTGCGGCGGCGCGCAGCGAGCACCAGCCGGTCGTCGCCGTGGAGTTCTGCGCGCCAGGAATCCTCGGACCAGGGCGTGTCGAAGGCATCCTCGAGCGCCACGATCTCCGGCACATCACCCGCGACGGCGGGCTCGACGATCACCGCTTCGCCCTCAGGCGTCCGAAGGCCGACTTGGGCTTGCCGGGCACCGTCGCGTCCGCGGCGCGCAGGTAGTAGGGCTCGTCGCCGGCGACCTCGAGCTTCGGCCAGGCCGCGGCGAGCGTCGCCGGGTCGAGCGCGTCGGGACCCTGGCAGTCGAGCAGGTCCCGGTAGCCCTCGGGCACGGCGCCCGCGACGGGCAGCGCGGGGAGCGCATCGGGCGCGGAGACCTGCGGGGCGCCGGCCGGCGCGCCGTCCGCGGTGTACTCGCGCCAGTAGAGCTCCCTGCGGCGGGCGTCGGCGGCGACGACGAAGCGCCCGGGTGCGCCGGCGTCGGCCCACTGGCGCGCCACGACGTCGAGCGAGCAGACGGGATGCAGCGGCCGACCGGCGAGGGCGGCGAGAGTGCGGGCGGTCGCGATGCCGACGCGCAGGCCGGTGAAGGGGCCGGGGCCCATCCCGACGGCGTAGTCGTCGATGTCGGTCAGCGCGATGCCTGCCTCGGCGCACGCGGCCTCGACGGATGGCAGCAGCTCCTCGACGTGGCTGCGGGTGTCCTCCACGACGACGCAGGCCAGCTGCTCGCCGTCGCGCGCGATGCCGACGGCGACGTGGTGGCTGGTGTCGATGGCGAGCGTGATGCTCATCGGGCCTCCCTCAGGGTGTCGAGCGCGCCGGCCCAGCGGGGCCCGACGCCTGTGAGATAGACGGCGCGCTCGTCGGTGTCGACGCCGCGGACGATGTCGATGTCGAGGCGGTCGTCGGCGAGCCACTCGGCCATGCCGGCCCCCCACTCGATCAGCGTGACGGAGTCGGCGAGGGAGGCGTCGAGGTCGATGTCGCCCAGCTCCGCGGCGCCGCCGAGGCGGTAGGCGTCGACGTGCACGAGCGCGGGCCCGTCGCCCGGGTTCGGGTGGATGCGGGAGATGACGAAGGTCGGCGAGATGACCGGGCCGGTGACGCCGAGGCCGGCGGCCAGCCCCTGCGTCAGGGTCGTCTTGCCCGCGCCGAGCTCGCCGGTGGCGATGATGACGTCGCCCCTGCGGAGCAGTGCACCGATGCGGCGGCCGAGCTCGCGCATGTCGTCGGCCGTCGGCACGTCGATGACGACGGGCAGGTCGCGGACCAGCCGGATGACGGGCGGCTCCTCGCCGACGACCTCGAAGCCCCGTTCCCGCCACCAGCCGACAAGCTCGGGAAACTCCTCGCGGACGACGAGCGTCGCACGGGAGGCGCCGAGGTCGGCCGCCAGCGACAGCGCGGCCTCGATGAGGTCGCCCGCGACGCCGTGGCGGGCGATCCGGGGCAGCACCGACACGCGGCGCAGCGTCACGAGGTCACCCTCGCGGTCGATCAGGAGTCCGGCGACGATCTCGCCGTCGATCTCGCCCACGACGCCGGTGCCCGCGATGAGCGCGGCCTCGATGTCGGTGACGTCGTCGGTCAGGGCGTCGGCCGGCGGGTCCACGGGGCGGCGCGCGGAGAAGGCCTCCCGGATGACGTGCAGCAGTGCTGCAGCGTCATCCACGGAGGCCTCACGCAGGGTCAGGTCGGATGCGTCCATCGGCGCAGATACTAGTCCCGAGTCCGGTTGCGGGTCAGTAGCGACGGTGGTTGCGTCGGCCGTACTGGCCGCCGCGTCCGCCGCCCTGGGGGCGCTTGCGCTGCTGCTGCTTCGGCGCGATCAGCGCCTGGTACTCGGCGTCGGGGATCGCGACTCCGGAGGTCGGGCGGGCGCCGGTGGCGTCGCGGAGCTCGGAGCTGCCGGGATCGACGGGCAGGAAGTCGGCGCGGACGCCGGCCTGCGTCAGGATCCGGTTTCCCATCTTCCGCTGGTGCGGCAGCACGATGCTCGCGACGACACCCTCGTGGCCGGCGCGGGCCGTGCGCCCGGCGCGGTGCAGGTAGTCCTTGGAGTCGTGCGGCGGGTCGACCTGCAGCACCAGGGTCACATCGTCGACGTGAATCCCGCGGGCCGCGACGTCCGTGGCGACCAGGACCGGCACATGGCCGTCCTTGAACGCGGCGAGGATGCGGGCGCGGGCGCCCTGCGTCAGGCCGCCGTGCAGCGCGCCGGCCATCACGCCTGCCTCACGCAGCTGCGTGGCGATGCGGTCGGTCCCCATCTGGGTGCGGGCGAACAGGACCGTTCGTCCCTCGCGGTTGGCGATCTCGGCGGTCACCTGATTCTTGTGGTGCGGCTTCACGAGCAGGGGGCGGTGCACCATGGTGGTGACCGACGCCTTCTCGGAGTCGACCTCGCGGGTGACGGGGTCCTTCAGGTACTTCTTGACCAGGCGGCCCACCGCGTTGTCCAGCGTCGCGGAGAACAGCAGACGCTGGCCGTCGCCAGCGGCGTCGAGGATGGTCTCGACGTCGGGCAGGAAGCCGAGGTCGGCCATGTGGTCGGCCTCGTCGAGGACGAGGATCTGGACCTGCGAGAGGTCCGCGGCGCCCTGCTCGATCAGGTCGATCAGGCGGCCGGGGGTGGCGACGACCACGTCGACGCCGCGCTCGAAGGCGCGGATCTGCGGGCCGTAGCTCATGCCACCGGCGATGAGGGTGAGGTCGATGCCGACCGTGGCGGCGAGCGGCGACAGGTTGTCGGCGATCTGCAGCGCCAGCTCGCGCGTCGGGGTCAGGATGACGGCGCGGGGCGAGCCGACGGCGTCGCCGGCGGCCAGGCGGGTCAGCATCGGCAGGCCGAAGGCCAGCGTCTTGCCGGAGCCGGTGCGGCCGCGGCCGAGCACGTCGTGGCCGGCCAGAGCGTCGCCGATGGTGGCGGCCTGGATCGGGAACGGCTCGGTGATGCCCTGCGCGGCAAGCACGCGGACGATCGGCTCGGCGACGCCGAGCTCGAAGAAGCCGGACGTCACGTCGCCCGTGGCGGCCTCCGCCGTCGTGGCGGTCCAGCTCATCTGATCGGACTCGGCGTCGAACGACTGCTCGTCGCGGTCGTCACGGGGGCGACGGTCGTCGCGGCCGCGGCGGTCGTCGCGGCCACGGGGCTCGAGCGAGCGGCGGGAGTCGAAGCGAGCCGAGCCGGAGCGGAACTTCGGGCGGTCGCGGTCACGGTCGCGCTCGTAGCGCGGACGGTCCTCGCGGTTCTCGAAGCGGTCGTCGCGACGGTAGCCGTCGCGGCGACGATCGCCGTAGCCACCGCGGTCGTCGCGGCGGTCCCCGTAGGAACCACGGTCGTCACGACGACGATCGCCGTAGCCACCGCGGTCGTCGCGGCGGTCCCCGTAGGAACCACGATCGTCGCGGCGGCGGTCCCCGTAGGAACCACGGTCGTCGCGGCGGCGGTCCCCGTAGGAACCACGGTCGTCCCGACGGCGGTCGCCGTAGGAGCCGCGGTCGCTACGGTCGTCGCGGCGACGGTCGCCGTAGGAACCGCGGTCGCCACGCTCGTCACGACGACGGTCGTTGTAGGAGCCGCGGTCGCTGCTCTGGGAACGCTCGGTGTTCTCGGGGCGCTGCTCGGCGTCGGCGCTCGCGTAGTCCTGCGGCTTGCGGTCGGCGAACTGGAGCGCGCGGCGCTGCTTGCGGTTCAGGGGGGCGTCACCGTCGAACTGGTGTCCACGGTTGCGCTGGGGTGCCTTGCCTTTGGCTGCGCGCTTTTCGGCGGACCAACGGGGCTTGCTGCGGGGCGGGGTCATGACAGAAGAATCCTCTGAGGGGGCTAGGTGCGTCCGCCAGGTTACGAAGGGGCGGATCCTCGGTGCCCGCTCATGTGTCACTCGGGCGATATGCGCCGCGGCCGGGCCCGACCACTCTACGCTATTTCTCTGGGATTTCCGAACCGACCCCTGGTGGAGGGTGTATGTTCACCTGTCCTTCGCCCGCCGGGCATGGCCCGAACGGCACGCCCCGCTAGTATCGAAGCGTGCGAGTCGCGATTGTCGCGGAGAGCTTTCTCCCCACCCTCAACGGAGTCACCAACTCGGTGCTGCGCGTTCTGGAGCACCTGAAGGCCACGGGCCACGAGGCCATGGTCATCGCCCCGTCGGACGGCGACAAGGTCCCGTCCGAGTATCTCGGTTTCCCGATCGAGACCGTCGCTTCCGTTGGTCTCCCCTTCTACGACGACATCCGCGTGGTCACGACGACCACCCACACGGTCACCCGTCTCCTGACGTCGTTCAACCCCGACGTCGTGCATCTCGCGGCGCCGGTGGTGCTCGGCTTCAAGGCCGCGTCCGTCGCCTCCCGACTGGGGATCCCTGTCGTCGGCATCTTCCAGACCGACCTGCCGAGCTTCGCCACGCGCTACGGCTTCGGGCACTTCGAGCAGTTCCTGTGGCACCACGTGCGCCGTGTGCACTCGCTCGCCTGCCTCAACTTCGCGCCGTCGACCTACGCGCAGAACCAGCTCGTGACGCACGGCATCCCGCGCGTCGGGGTGTGGGCGCGCGGCGTCGACTCCCGCCGCTTCGACCCGGCCAAGCGCGACGCCTCATTCCGCGCCACGTTCGCCCCCAACGGCGAGCGGCTGATCGGCTACATGGGTCGGCTGGCCACCGAGAAGCGCGTCGAGGACCTCGCCGTCCTCTCGGACATCCCGGGCACCCGCATGGTGGTGATCGGCGACGGCCCGCTGCGGGGCCAGCTTGAGGCGCGACTCCCCGGCGCGGTGTTCCTCGGCCAGCTCACGGGCGAGGACCTCCCCCGCGCCATGGCGAGCCTCGATCTGTTCGTCCACCCCGGCGAGCTCGAGACGTTCTGCCAGGCCATCCAGGAGGCCAAGGCGTCGGGGCTGCCCGTCGTCGCCCCGCGCCGCGGCGGCCCGATCGACCTGATCAGCCCCTCGCGCACCGGCTGGCTCTACGAGCCCGGCGACCTGCACGCCATGCGGGGCTTCGTCACCGACCTGATCGGCGACGATGCGAAGCGTCGGGCCTTCGGCGACACGGCAAGGGCCTCGACGCTGGACCGCTCGTGGGAGAGTATCTGCACCGAGCTCGTCGGCCACTACACCAAGGCCATCTCCATGTCGGTGCGCGGCCGCGCCCTCGCCGCCTGACCCGGCCGCCCTCGCCGCCTGACCCGGCCGCCCTCGCCGCCTGACCCGGCCGCGCCCGCCCGCCTGACCCGGCCGCGCCCGCCCGCCTGACCCGGCCGCGCCCGCCCGCCTGACCCGGCCGCGCCCGCCCGCCTGACCCGGCCGCGCCCGCCCGCCTGACCCGGCCGCGCCCGCCCGCCTGACCCAGCCGCGCCCGCCCGTCCGCCCTGATCCTTCTCCCGTTCGGCCCTTTCCCGCACAACAATGCGCATTTCGGCGGCGCTGCAACATGCTGCCAGCAGGCCTGAAATAGGCATTCTTGTGCACGGATTTGAGTGGACAGGAACACAGGAACATCACGGCCGACGACCATGATGCCGACGCCGGGTCTGCCATAGGAGCCTCTCCTGGGTCTGCTCCCACCTCCACCAGACATGGTCATAGCTCAGCCGGAGTGTGTTGTACCCGAGGAGCCTCGCGGACAGGTCCCGCTCCCGATCCAGGAACTGTTGCTCGCGACTCCGATGAAACTCATCGCTGTCGCATTCGATGATCAGACTCTGACCCACCAGAAGGTCGACGCGGCCCACCCCCGACACGACGACCTGGGGGCGCACCCCCACCCCACGGCGCTTCAGGAAGTACCGAACGCGGGTCTCCGTGCCGGACTCCGCCCGGCGGAGTTGGCCGGCGAACCCCCGACGGTCCACCGGAAGCGCAGCGACGATGTCCTGCACCTCGTCCGGGCTGACAAGCCCCTTGTAGAGCGCCGATTCGACCACAATGAGGGTGGTTTCCGTGTCGTGGTGCCGGGCAACCTGCCGCAGGCAGTCGACCAGGGGCCAGAGGGGAGTCCGCGGACGAGGTCCGGGGTCGGCATGCAGAACGTATTCCTCCCGTTCCACCGGTTGATTCCCCCTCCCGTAGACCGCATGGATCCGGTCGTCGCGAGGGGTCCAGATGCCGTGCACCGCGCACCCGGTCAGGCAGCCGAGCCTGCAACCGTCAACCAGACCCCGCACCACTCTCTGATCGGCGTCGCGTCCCGCGTACCAGCCTCGCTGCACCCTGACGATGGTCCCCGCAGCCAAGGCGTCCTCGATGTCCCTGCGTCGCGCACCGGACCCCCGGATATCGGCGTAGGACTGCACTCCCGTGTAGATCATGCGTCCCAATGTCGCCCCCACATCGGGCCTCGACAACCCCTTCCGACGGGTTGTGGATGACTCGATCCGGCTTATCCACAGCGGCACAAGAGCCACAAAAATGCCTATCTCGAACCCGCTGCACTATACGGACACCGCGTCCGGCATGGGCATTCTTGTGCCGGGTGGGCGCTTCGGGGACATGTGGATACGGGGACGGGCTGGCCGGGGCGGCTCATCGACAGCCGGCACAAGAATGCCCATTTCGGAGCCGCTGCAGAATACGGACGCCGTACCCGATATGCGCATTCTTGTGCCGACGGGGACGCGCGGAAGGACTGGTGCGGGGTCGGGACAGCGAACGTGGGCTCAGGGCGGGGCGGGGCCGGTCAGTCCGCGGCGACCAACCCAGCGATCACGTCGGGAAGCCGACGGGCCAGCTCGTCGGGCGGGTAGGGGCCCGGGTTGCGCGCCGCCGCCATCGCCTGGATGCTGGCCCCGGCAACGGCCGCCTGCCACGCGGGCAGCCCCGCCGCCAGCAGCGCCCCGCAGATCCCGGCGAGCACGTCGCCCGATCCCGCCTGCGCGCTCCAGTGCGGCCCAGGCACTGCGATCGTCACGCGGCCTCCCGGCTCCGCGACATACTGCGTGGCGCCCTTGAGCAGGACGGTCGCCCCGGTCACCCGGGCCACCTCCCTGGCGCACGAGACCGGGCTCGACTCGACGTGGGAGCGGGAGCAGCCCAGCAGTCGGGCGAGCTCGCCCGCGTGGGGCGTGAGCAGCCAGCCGTCGATCCTGCCGGGCAGGCTGTAGAGCGCGTCGGCGTCCACCACGGCGACGGGGGCGTGCAGTCGCGCGCTGGAGACCCGGCCGGACGCGCCCTCATCCTCGCCCCAGCCGGAGCCGAGGACCGCAGCCTGGGCCCGACCGTCGCCCATCACGACGCTGGGATACCTGGTCAGGATGAGGCCGGAGTGCACGGGCCCGGCGTAGCGGACCATGCCCGTGCCGGCGTGCAGCGCGCCGGCGATGCCGAGCAGCGCCGCACCCTGGTAGCGCGACGACCCCGTGTCGAACAGCACGACGCCGCGCGCGTACTTGTCTGAGGAGGCGGTGGGCGTCGGCCACCAGGCGGCCACGTCGGCCTCCTCGGCCTGGCGCAGCTGGGTGCCGTCGATCTCCACACCGATGTCGACGACGTGTACCCTCCCGCAGCGCCCGGCGGCGGGCTGCGACACGTGGCACGGCTTGAGCGCGGCGAACGTGACGGTGTGGGTCGCGCGGAAGCTCGGCTGCTCGGCCCCGGAGTCGGCGTCCAGCCCGCTCGGCAGGTCGACGGCCAGCACGTCGATCGCCGACGACTCGCAGGCGGCGGCGAAGGTCTCGAGTGCCTGCGGGAGCCCCGGGCGCGAGCCGAGGCCCGCGACCGCGTCGATCACCAGTCCGCAGTCCGGCAGTGCCTCCAGCGCCCCGAGGGCGTCGACGAACTGGCAGCCCGCAGCCCGTGCGGCCGCCTGCCCGGCCTCGTGTGTGCGCCCGAACGCGGACCACACCAGCACGCGTCGATGCTGGGCCAGGATCGACGCGGCGAAGAGTCCATCTCCCCCGTTGTTACCCCGGCCGGCGACCACGAGCACCTGCCCCGCTGTGTTCACCTCGGCCGCGACGCGGGCGACGGCGCGGGCCGCCCGGCCCATCAGGTCGACGCCGGGGTGGGCGTCGAAGAAGCGCTGCTCGGCGTCGCGCATCCCCACGGCGGTGACGACGGTCCTCATGCCTCGCACACCACCATCGTGGTGGCGAAGCCGCCGTCGTGGCTGATCGACAGGTGGATGCGCCCGACGCCGAGTTCCTCGACCCGCGCCGCGACCGTGCCCGTGTTGACGAACCGCGGCACGCCGTCGTCGGTCTTGACGACCTCGCAGTCGAGCCAGCGCATGCCGCCCGGCGAGCCGAGCGCCTTGGCGAAGGCCTCCTTGGCGGAGAACCGCGCGGCCTGCGACTCGATCGACAGCGTCCGTTCCAGCGGGGTCAGCAGGCGTTCGGCCAGGCCCGGCCGACGCTCCAGCATCTCGCGGAACCTGTCGATGACGATGAGGTCGGTGCCGATGCCAACGATCATGCCCTCACACTAGCCGCGACCACCGCCCCGGCGAGGGAGTCGACCGCCCGCTCCCGGGCCGCGTCGGGCAGGAGGCTGAACCCCAACCACGGCTCGGCCAGTTCCACCTCCATCACGACGGGGCCATGCGCAGTGGAGATGAGGTCGACGCGCGCGTAGGCGGGCATGGTCGGGAGGCCCGCCAGCACCCGGTCCGCGAGCGCCACCTGTTCCGGGGCCGCCTGCGTGACCTCCGCTCCGCGGCCCCCCGCGATCACCCCCGGGAAACGCGTGAAGGCGTGGCTGTAGGCCCCGCCGATGAACACGACGGCGGTTTCCCCCTGCTCGATCTCCCGGGCGTACGGCTGCAGGATCACGACCGGGTCCCAGTCGCGGGCGATCACGTCGTCGACGAGCGCGACCACCTCCTCCAGCGTGGCGGACGGGAGGTTCGTGTTGCGGTCGGGATCGAAAAGGAGCGTGTGGTGCCCGCTGGCGGAGATGCTCGGCTTGACGACGTACGCCTCGGCGTCCGGGAAGTGGTCCCGCAGCTGCCCGACGAGCCTGTCGGCAGGCGCCCGCCGGTCGATCCGGAACTCGGGGATCCGCTGGATGCCCAGCCTGTCGAGCCACTCGAACTGCACGGCCTTGTCGATGTTGTCGCGCACCATCTGCGTCGGGTTCAGCACCGCGCAGCCGGCCTCGTCGAGCCGGTCGAGCCAGCCGAGGAAGTCCGGGATCCGGCTCTGGTAACCCCAGGTGGACCTGAGGATCACCGCGTCGCAGTCCCATGCCTGTGCCGGGTCGTCCCACGCGGCCAGCGTCGCGTCGGCCCCGGCCCGGTGCAGCGACGCGAGCAGCAGGTTGTCGTCCGGGTTGACGCCGAGGTAGGGCTCCGCGGTGGCCACCTGCACACTCACCATCGATCCTCCTGGTTGTCGTTTCGGATAAGTAAACGTACCCCGCCAGCCACTTCGCCCTCAGCGCGGGTTAGGCTCTCTCCGCAAGGCTGGCGGTGCCCCAAAAGGGCACCTGGAACTCCGGTGAGAATCCGGGACTGACGCGCAGCGGTATAGGTGACGACTCCGGTTTGGATGCCACTGGGAGAGATCCTGGGAAGGCACCGGAGAAGGATGACCCTGAGCCCGAAAACAGTCGGCCTTGTGGGTTGACGGGTCCCGCGACACGGACTTCGGATCGACGCCTGCACCGGCTGGTGGCAGGAGCCGTCGGTCGCGCCTTCGTAGCGCCCGCTCCCGCGCGTCAGGAACCACACCTCGACGCCGACTCCCGGCGTGGCTCCTGAAAGGCACTCAACCATGAAACGAGCTTCCACGCTCGCCCGGGCACTCACCGCGCTGGCGGCAGCCGCCAGCCTCGCGCTCGCCGCCTGCGGCTCCGGCAGCAGCGACTCCACCGCGGACGCCACCGCCGCGGACAAGACCCTCAACTTCGTGACGGTCTACCCCGCCAACACCACCGACGCCCACCAGGTGCAGGCCTCATTCATCCTCAACTCCGGTGCCGTCGAGACCCTCGTCGGCTTCGACCCCGACACCCTCGAGCTCTACCCCTGGCTGGCGGAGAGCTGGGACACCGACGACGCGCAGCACTGGACCTTCCATCTCCGGGAGGGCGTCGAGTTCCACAACGGCGAGCCGATGACTGCCGAGAAGGTCATGGCCAGCCTGCAGGACAGCATCGACGTCAACCCCGGCGTCGCGGCCGCGCTCACCATCGATTCGATGGAGGTGGTCGATGAGCACACGCTGAGCATCACCACCGCCGACGTGTACCCCGCCCTCATCTCGAACCTGGTGCACTTCAACGCCGTCATCACCGACGTCGACGCCGAGGGCGACCTGCCGGTCGGCACGGGCGCCTTCAAGTTCGACAGCTTCGACATCGCCGGCGAGGCCGTGCTGAGCCGCAACGACAGCTACTGGGACGGCACCGCAAAGCTCGACAAGGTCGTCATGACCGCCAACGAGGACTCCAACGCCCGCGTCATGGCCCTGCAGTCCGGAGACGCCGACATCATCTACCGCCCCGGCCTCGAGAGCCTCCCCACGCTGGAGGCCGACGAGTCGCTGACCGTGGACACCGTGTCCGGCACCCGGGTCTACCACCTCCTCTACAACTACTCCGGCGCCAACGCCGACCTGTGGAACAACGAGGAGTTCAGGCGCGGCATCGACGCGCTGGTCGACCGCCAGTCGATCGTCGACACCGTGATGGGCGGCCAGGCCACCGTCGCCTACAACGTCTTCCCCGGCGACTGGCCCTTCTCCCCCGAGACCACCGAGCACGAGTTCGGCGTCGAGGCTGCTCTGCAGCACTTCGAGGCCGCCGGCCTCGACGTCGCCGACGGCAAGGTCACCCGTGACGGCCAGCCCCTCTCACTGAAGATGGCCACGTACGTGGCGCGCGCCGAACTCCCGCAGATCGCGCAGATCGTGCAGGACCAGGCCCGCCAGGTCGGCATCGACATGGAGATCTACGTCGCCGAGAACATCGACGAGTACCTGCCCCAGGGCGACTGGGACCTGGTCACCTACTCCCTGCTGACCATCTCCCGGGGCGACGGCGCCTTCTTCCTGAACAGCGCCTTCGGCGCGGACGCCGCGCAGAACCACGGCCGCCTCGATGACCCGACGCTGCAGTCCATGCTGGACGCCTTCAACAAGGAGGTCGACGTGGATTCCCGCACCGAGCAGACCCGCGAGATCGCCGAGTACATCGACGCCGAGGCGTACAACAGCTACATCACGGTCCCCAACGAGTCCGCGGCCTTCAAGGACACGGTGACGGGCTGGAAGACGCCGGCCAACGAGTTCGAGTTCCAGATGATCACCAAGGATCTGGACATCAACTGACCATGGTCGCTCTCAAGAAGCTGGGTGAGGGGCTGGTGTTCCTCTGGCTCCTCACCCTGGTCGCCTTCGCGGTGGTCAAGCTGGCCCCGGGCGACGTGGTGCTGTCGATGCTGCGCATCGACACGGTCGCCGTGACGAACGAGCAGATCGAGGCACTGCGCGAGGAACTGGGCCTGAACATGCCCATCTGGCAGCAGTACCTCGCGTACCTGGGCAGCCTTGCCCACCTCGACTTCGGCACGTCGGCCATGACAGGTCAACCCGTGATCGCGGAGATCGGCAAGGCCTTCCCGGCGACGCTGATGCTGGCCGGCTACGCGCTGGCGCTCGCACTGATCCTCGCCGCCATCCTGGGCGCGGTCGGCGCCCGGTTCGCCGGGCGCTGGCCCGACCGCGGGGTCCTCGCCTTCTGCATGCTCGGCGCCTCCATCCCCACCTTCTGGCTGGCGCTGGTCATGCTCAACGTCTTCTCGGTCCGCCTCGGCGTCGTCCCCTCCATGGGCATGGGCGACGGGGGAATGATCCTGCCCACCGTGGCTCTCGCGTTCGCGGTCGCCCCGCCGTACATCAAGATCCTGCGCAACTCCCTGATCGAGTCGCAGGACCTCGACTTCGTCCGGGCCTCCAGGTCCCGCGGTCTCGGCGAGCAGGTGATCTTCTTCCGCCACATCCTGCGGGCCAGCCTGATCCCCGTCGTCACGATCGCCGGCGTGAGCCTGGGCTCGCTGCTCGGCGGCACGGTCGTGGTGGAGAAGATCTTCGGTATCCCCGGCGTCGGCAAGCTGATGCTCGAGGCCCTGACCCGCCGCGACTACGCGGTGATCCAGGCCTTCATCATCCTGATCGGCGTCATCGTGTTCCTCATCAACACGCTGGTCGACCTGTCCTACCGCTGGCTCGACCCGGCCATCTCGCTCAAGGGAAAGGCCCGCGCATGAAGCAACGCATCCTGATCGCGATCGTGGTGGTGCTGCTCGTCCTGCTGGCGTTCGGCCCGTTGATCGCCCCGCACGACCCCAACCTGGTCGACCTGACCGCCCGCCTGCAGCCACCTGGCTGGGAGCACTGGTTCGGCACCGACCAGCTCGGGCGTGACGTGTTCAGCCGCATCCTCACCGGCGGCCAGACCACCGTCGGCCTCACCGTGCTCGCCCTGGCCATCTCCGTGGTCATCGGCGTGCCCATCGGCCTGATCGCCGGTTTCCGCGGCGGCCGCCTCGACTGGGCGCTGATGCGCGTGGTGGATGCCTTCATGGCCCTGCCCGAGTACATCGTCGCCATGATCATCGCCGGCATCCTCGGCGCCGGCTTCGGCAACCTGGTGCTCGCGATCGTGATCGTCAAGTGGGTCGGCTACGCCCGACTCACCCGCAGCGTGGTGATGCAGGAGAAGGCCAAGGACTACCTGCAGGTGTCCACCATCTCGGGTGCCTCGACGTTCTCGATCCTCCGCCGGCACATGATGCCGCACGTGATCGGCCCTGTCCTGGCGCTGGCGACGCTCGACATCGGCAAGGTCATCCTGCTGGTCGCCTCGCTGTCCTACCTGGGCCTCGGCGTCCAGCCGCCCGCCCCGGAGTGGGGCTCGATGCTGAACGAGGCGCAGACCTACTTCGTCACCGCGCCGTACCTGATGATCATCCCCGGCTGCGCGATCCTGATCGTCGTCGTGGCCGCCAACTGGCTGGGCGACCAGCTGCAGCAGCGCTACGCCACCGGCGGGGCGCGGAAGGAGGACGTCGATGTCGCTGCTTGAGATCTCCGGCCTTCGCGTCTCCACGGCCACCCAGGAGCTGGTGCACGGCATCGACCTGACCATTGACAAGGGTGAGTGGCTCGCCGTCATCGGCGAGTCCGGATCGGGTAAGTCGGTCTCGGCCTTCTCGATCGCCGACCTGCTCCCGCGCGGCCTCACGAGGACGGCTGACCGGCTCATGTTCGACGGCGCGGACCTCCTGACGCTGTCGAAGGCCGGCTACCGCGAGCTGCGTGGCAACCGGATCGCCTACGTGTTCCAGGACTACCAGCAGGCCTTCTCCCCGTACTACCGGATCGGGAAGCAGCTGGACGAGGTGCTCAAGGCGCACACCGACTGGAAGCCGGAGCGCCGCCGCGAGCACGCGGCCGCGACGCTGGAGCGGCTCTCCCTGCCGGGAGACCTGCTGCACCGCTACCCGTTCCAGGTCAGCGGCGGGCAGCTGCAGCGGGCCGCGCTCGCTGCGGCGATCCTGCTCGACCCTGCCCTGATCATCGCCGACGAGCCGACGACCGCGCTGGACGCGGTCAACGCCTCGCTGGTGCTGGATCAGCTGGCCGACATCCAGAAGGAGAAGGGCTGCTCGGTGCTGTTCATCACGCACAACCTGCGCCTCGCCGGGAAGTTCGCCGACACCATGGCGATCATGCAGGACGGGTGCGTGAAGGAGCGGGGCACCGTCTCCGACATCTTCACCGCCCCCAAGGCAGCCATCACCCGCAACCTGATCGCGGCCATCCCGCCCCTGCGGAACATCCCTGCCAGGTTGCCCGTCGCACTGGAAGGAGTGGCGTGATGTCCCCCGTCCTCGAGATCCGTGACCTCGTCAAGACCTACGGCGACGTGCGCGCCGTCGACGGGGTGTCGCTGACCGTCGGCCCCGGCGAGTGCCTCGGCATCGTCGGCGAGTCAGGCTCCGGCAAGTCGACGCTCGCCCGTTGCCTGCTCACCCTGGAGCGGCCCGACTCGGGCGACGTGCTCCTCGAAGGGCGGTCCCTGGTCGGGCTCCGCGGCGGCGCGCTGAAGGAGTCAAGGCAGCGGCTGCAGGTCGTGTTCCAGAACCCGGCGAGCTCCTTCAACTCGAAGCTCACGATGTTCGAGTCGCTGATGGAGCCGCTGCGCATCCGCGGCGACGTCTGCCCGAGCTTCGTCGATCCCGGCACTCCCCGCGAGGTCGCCGTCCGGCTGCTGGACTTGGTCCAGCTGCCGAAGTCGGTCCTCGACCGCAAGCCCGGGGAGCTCAGCGGCGGCGAGAAACAGCGCGTGGCCATCGCCCGGGCCATCAGCGTCGAGCCGACGCTGATGGTGTTCGACGAGCCCACCGCCAGCCTGGACGTCTCCATCCAGGCCCGGGTGCTGAACCTGCTGCAGGACCTGAAGGACCGACTCGGCATCTCGGCCGTGTTCATCTCGCACGACCTGTCCGCCGTCCAGTTCATGAGCGAGCGCTCCATCGTGCTACGCGGCGGACGGATCGTCGACGAGTTCCACCGCGACGAGCTGTTCGACGACGGCCGGGACAGCTACACGCGCGAGCTGATCCGACTGTTCGAGGACTGAGCCGTCACTCGACCGTGACGGACTTGGCCAGGTTCCTCGGCTGATCCACGTCGTGCCCCTGCAGCGTCGCCAGTTCACAGGCGAACAGCTGCAGGGGCAGGATCGCGACCAGGGGCTGCAGCAGCGTCGAGACGTGCGGCAGCTCGATGAACACGTCGGCCGCCGCGCGGGCCTCGTCGTCGCAGCCCTCGGCCAGCACGATCGTGCGGGCGCCGCGGGCGCGGACCTCCGAGATGTTGGACACGACCTTGTCGCGCAGCTGGTCGCGCCCCTTCGGCGGCACGACGATGAACATCGGCAGGCCCTCGGAGACCAGCGCGATCGGGCCGTGCTTCAGCTCGCCCGCGGCGAAGCCCTCGGCGTGCAGGTAGGCGATCTCCTTGAGCTTCAGTGCCCCCTCCAGCGCCATCGGGTAGCCGACGTGGCGACCGAGGTACAGGAACGACTTCTCCTCCTTCAGCTCCTCGGCGAGGTCGAGGATCTGCTGCTGCGCGTCGAGCATGCCCTGCATCCGCTCGGGCATCCGCTCCAGCTCCTGCAGCAGCGCGGCGATCTCGTCGCCGTACTTCATGCCGCGGACCTGGGCCAGGTAGAGCCCCAGCAGGTAGCAGGCGATCAGCTGCGTGGTGAAGCCCTTGGTGGACGCGACGCCGATCTCGGGGCCGGCGTGCGTGTAGATGACCGCGTCGGACTCGCGCGGGATGGTGGCGCCGTTGGTGTTGCAGATCGCGATGACGCGGGCGCCCTGCTCGCGGGCGTGGCGGATGGCCATCAGCGTGTCGGCGGTCTCGCCCGACTGGGAGATGGTGACCACGAGAGTCATGGGGTCGATGATCGGGTCGCGGTAGCGGAACTCGGAGGCCAGCTCCACCTCGCACGGGATGCGGGTCCAGTGCTCGATGGCGTACTTGGCCACCAGCCCGGCGTAGAACGCGGTGCCGCAGGCGACGATGACGATCTTGTTGATGCGGCGCAACGTCTCGGGGCTCATCCGGATCTCGTCGAGCACCAGCTCGCCGCGGTCGTTGAGGCGGCCGAGCAGCGTGTCCGCGACGGCGCGGGGCTGCTCGAAGATCTCCTTGCGCATGAACCAGTCGTAGCCCTGCTTCTGAGCGGCCTCGAGGTCCCAGTCGACGTGGAATGCGCGGGTCTCGGCCGGGATTCCGTCGAAGTCGACGACCTCGACGTCGTCGCGCGTGATGCGCACGATCTGGTCCTGGCCGAGCTCGATGGCGTCGCGGGTGTAGGCGATGAAGGCCGCGACGTCGGAGGCGAGGAAGTTCTCGCCGTCGCCGACGCCAACGACGAGCGGGGAGTTGCGGCGGGCCGCGACGACCTGGTCGGGCGCGACGGCGTCGACCGCGACCAGCGTGAAGGCTCCCTCGAGGCGGCCGACCACGGTGCGCATGGCCTCGACGAGGTCGGCGCCCAGGTCCAGCTCGCGGCGCAGCAGGTGCGCGGCGACCTCGGTGTCGGTGTCGGAGGTGAACTCCTCGCCGCCCAGCTCGGCACGCAGCGCCAGGTGGTTCTCGATGATGCCGTTGTGCACCACGGCGACGCGACCGGAGACGTGCGGGTGCGCGTTGGCGTCGGTCGGGCCGCCGTGGGTCGCCCAGCGGGTGTGGCCGATCGCCACCGTCGACGCCGGCAGCGGGTCGTCGGCCAGGTCCCCATCCAGGTTGGAGATCCGGCCCGCCCGCTTGCGCCACTCGATGTGCCCGTTCACGGGGATCGCGATGCCCGCGGAGTCGTACCCGCGGTACTCCATCCGCCGCAGCCCGCTCATGACGACCTCGAGGCCCTCGCGCTCACCCAGATATCCGACAATTCCACACATAGCCTGAAACCGTACAGGACCAGTGAGCGTTTCTTGACATTGACCCCATCGACACTCCGCGCCCCGGGTCCGCCGGGTCGCCTCCCCCCACAAGGCGCCCGGACGGTACGCTTCTGGCGTTATTCACACCTGAAGGAGCCTTCGTGGCCGATCCGTTCATCACGCTGCAGCGCCGCGCGTGGGCCGACCTCTCGAACAACACCCAGATCGATCTGGACGAGGAGACGCTGGCTCGCCTGCGCGGCATCGGCGACCCCACGAACGCGCTCGACATCGCGGAGGTCTACCGGCCCCTGACGCAGCTGATCCACCTGTACAAGGAGAACAAGGGGCGGCTCTACGCGCAGAGCAACGGCTTCCTGGGCCTGGAGACGGGGCGCACGCCGTTCGTGATCGGCGTCGCGGGCTCGGTCGCGGTGGGCAAGTCGACCGTCTCGCGTCTGCTGCAGGAGCTGCTGCGTCGCGCCCCGGGCTCCCCGCAGGTCGACCTCGTCACGACCGACGGCTTCCTTTACCCGAACGCCGAGCTGCAGCGCCGCGGCCTGCTGGACCGTAAGGGCTTCCCCGAGTCCTACGACCGCAGGGCGCTGATGCGCTTCGTGATGGCCGTTAAATCGGGCGAGGAGAAGGTCGAGGCACCCGTCTACAGCCACATGACCTACGACATCACCGACGAGCGGATCTCGGTCGAGAGCCCCGACATCCTGATCGTCGAGGGACTCAACGTGCTGCAGCCCGCGCGCGCCGAGATCGATCCCGGCCTGAGCCTGGCCGTCAGCGACTTCTTCGACTTCAGCGTCTTCGTCGACGCGACAGAGGACCTGATCAAGAGCTGGTTCCTCGATCGCTTCATGCACCTGCGCGGCACTGCCTTCACCGACGAGCGCAGCTATTTCCGCCGCTTCACGCAGTATTCGGACGCCGATGCGTTGGAGTTCGGCCAGCAGGTGTGGGACACCGTCAACGGCCCGAACCTGCGCCACAACATCGCCTCGACGCGCGACCGGGCCACCGCGATCCTCGTCAAGGGACCGGGCCACCTGATCGACTCCATCCGGATCCGGAAGGTCTGACAGGACGCGGCGCATCGCCGCTAGTCTCTGGTCGCACAGCCGCGACCAGAGAAGGACATCCCGATGCGCGTTCAACCGAAGCCCTGGATCGGCATCGCCGTCCTGCTGGCCTACCTCGCGGTGTTCTACGGCGTCTGGATCGCGGGCGGCATCGACTACGCCCGGATCGCGGAGTCCGAGTCCACGCTCCTGCACTGGTATGTCCTGCCCCTCGCCTCGGGGGCGGTGGTGCTGATCGCCGCGGCCTCGTTGCTCGGCTGGTGGAAGCCCGTGCTGTTCGAGAAGGAGCGGGCACCGCTGTGGCTCGTCGTCGCACCCGTCGCCATGGTCGCGGGGGCCTTCCTGATCCTCAGTTCGAAGGACCTCTCCGGCACGACCGCCACAATGCTGGTCTACCTCGTGCTGGGCAGCCTGCTCGTCGGCTTCTGCGAGGAGACCGCGACCCGCGGCATCCTCATCGTCGGGCTGCGCGGCAGGCTCACCGAGCCGCTGGTCTGGCTGGTCAGCTGCGCGCTGTTCGGGCTCATGCACCTGCCGAACTGGATCTTCGGTGCCGGCCCCGGCGCGATGCTGCAGGTCGTGCTCACGTTCTGCCTCGGCAGCGTCCTCTACGTGGCGCGCCGGTCGACCGGCACGCTCATCGTGCCGATGCTGCTCCACGGCCTGTGGGACTTCTCGACCTTCTCGGGCCGCTACACGACGGGCACGGGCCAGACCGCGACGATGCTGCTCACCTTCGCCGTCTGCATCGCAGGGCTGATCTTCGTGGCCTTCGCGCTGCGTGGGGTCCGCGGCCGTCGACTCGGGCAGCTGGGCTGAGGCCGACCGGCGGCTAGGCGTCGCGGCGGAAGCGCGGGCGCCAGCTGTCCTTCGACCGGCGCATCGCCTTGCGGAGCGCCGCGTTGAGGGTGACGTCCTCGTGCGCGACGGGCAGCACGAGGCCCTTCCAGCGCGCGAGCAGGATCGTCGATGCCCCGACGACGATCGCCGCGACCGACCCGATCACCGTCATGCCGAAGTGGTGGAACACCACCGCGACGCCCGACGCGAGGATGGCCGGGACCGCGTAGAGGGTGTTGCCGCCCAGGATGCCGGGGATCCGGCGGAGCACGACGTCGCGCACGAAGCCGCCGCCGACGGCGGTGATGGTGCCGAGCATCAGCGCGGGCAGCACGCCGAAGCCGTGCTCGAGCGTCTTCATGGTGCCGGTGGCGGCCCAGGCGCCGACGGCGACCGCGTCGATCGGGGGCCAGATGCGGTCCCACCACCGCTTGGGCACGTGGATCAGCGCGACGATGCCGCAGCCGCACAGCGCGGTGGTCAGGTAGCGCCAGTCCGTCAGCGCGACGGGCGGGCCGACCTGCAGGAGCGTGTCGCGGATCATGCCGCCGCCCAGCCCGGTCATGATGCCGAGCACCAGGAAGGCGATGATGTCCATCCGCGCGCCGCGGGCGATCACGGCGCCGAGCATCGCGTTGAACAGCACGCCGATGAGGTCGACCCACTGCAGGAACGCCATCACGGCCTCGGAAGTCACGGCGGCAGTCTACGGGCATCCGAAATACGGGACCCGCCGTCGTCGGCCTAGACTCGAACCCATGAGCAGCGCCACCGCAGACAGCAACGGAAACCGTCGGGACCCCTTCTCGGAGGCCTTCAAGACCTTCATCGTCAGCGACTGGGCGCCCTACTCCTCCGAGCTGCCGGCCCAGCTGCCCGCGGTCCGCTGGGCTGCGGCCCGCCGCGAGCGTCTCGCCGCCGAGTTCCCGGGCGCGACGCTGGTCATCCCGGCCGGCCCGCTGAAGCAGCGCTCGAACGACTGCGACTTCCGCTTCCGCCCGCACTCGGCCTTCGCCTACTACACCGGCCTGGGCGAGGACCGCGAGCCCGACGCCGTGCTCGTCGTCGCCGGCGACGACGCCACCTTGTACTTCCGCCCCCGCGCGCCGCGCACCGACCGCGAGTTCTACGCCGACTCGACCTACGGCGAGATGTGGGTGGGCCAGCGCGACTCGGCCGAGGAGATGGCCGCGGCCACCGGACTGAACGTCGCGCACATCGCCGACCTCGGGGCGCGCCTGGAGGAGGCCTCGACGCTGTACGTCATCCGCGAGGCCGACCAGGCCGTCACCGGGCTGGTCGACGAGGCCCGCGGCGACGAGGACCTCGACGGCGACGCCCGCCTGCAGGAGGTCGCCTCCGACGCGCGCTTCGTCAAGGACGAGTTCGAGGTCGGCGAACTGCGCCGCGCCTGCGAGGCAACGAAGGTGGGCTTCGAGGCCGTCGTCGCCGACCTGCCCGCCGCCGTCGCCAACGGGCGCGGCGAGCGCTGGGTCGAGGGCATCTTCGGCCTGCACGCCCGCCACCTCGGCAACGCGGTCGGCTACGACACCATCGCCGCCGGCGGCGACCACGCCAACACGCTGCACTGGATCCGCAACGACGGCGTCCTGCGCGACGGCGACCTGATCCTGATGGACGCCGGCGTCGAGGTGAACAGCCTCTACACGGCCGACGTGACCCGCACCATGCCGATCGGCGGCACGTTCACCGAGCCTCAGCGGCGCGTCTACGAGGCCGTGCTCGCAGCCCAAGAGGCCGGCATCGCGGCCTGCCGGGCCGGGCTCCCGTTCTCCGGCGTGCACGCCGCCGCCATCCGCGTCGTCGCCGAGTTCCTCGCCGAGCTCGGCGTGCTGCCGGTCAGCGTCGAGGAGTCACTCAGCCCCGAGGGCGGGCAGCACCGCCGCTGGATGGTGCACGGCACGTCGCACCACCTCGGCCTCGACGTGCACGACTGCGCGCACGCCCGCACCGAGGACTACCGCGGAGGGAACCTGAAGGCCGGCATGTGCATCACGGTCGAGCCCGGCATCTACTTCAGGTCCACCGACCTGCTCGTGCCCGAGGAGTACCGCGGCATCGGCGTGCGGATCGAGGACGACGTCCTCATCACCGACGGCGACCCCGTCAACCTCTCCGGCGCCCTGCTGCCCCGCACCGCCGACGACGTCGAGGCCTGGATGGCCGGCCTCCGGGGCTGATCCCGCACCCGGAAACGAACGTGACCCCGGCCGGGAGGCCGGGGTCACGCGCGTATCAGACCGGGATCAGTCGCTGGACTCGCTGACCACGAGCGAGGCGACGTTGCCCGTGATGAACGAGCGGATGAGGTTCGCCGTCTCGACGGGGCGGGCGACGGGCACCTGGTGCGCCGCTCCGGCGACGACGTGCAGCGACGCGCGGGGCGCGGTCTCCGCAACGAGCTCGACGTTGGCGATCGGGGTGGAGGTGTCGCGCTCGCCCGCGATCAGCAGCAGCGGGGTGGTGATGTAGGGCAGGTCGGCGCGCACGTCGTGCTCGGCCAGCGCGCGACACAGCTGCGCGTAGGAGTGGTCGTCGACGCTGGAGAGCGCCTCCATGATGATGGAGACGACGGCGGGCTGCTCGGCACGGAAACCGGGCGTGAACCAGCGCTTGGTGGTCTCGTCGACCAGCTGCTGCGTTCCGGTGGCCTCGACCTGCTCGGCGCGCTCGATCCAGCGGGCGGGCTCCCCCACCGTCGCGGCGGAGGCGACGACCACGACACCCGAGAACAGATCGTCGTAGTCGCGCGCCAGGTGCAGGCCGGTGGCACCGGAGATCGACAGGCCGGCGAAGTAGACGGGCAGGTCGGCGCCGGCCTCCTCGCGGGCCTTCCGCGCGGCGTCCGCGATGCCGGCCGCGATGGCGTCGAGCGTGGGCTCGTCGGCGTCGTCCCAGACGGGGCCGAGCCCGGAGCCGGGCAGGTCGACGAACACGATCCTGGCGTCGTCGATCAGCTCACCGGCGACCCTGGTCCACTGGTGTGTGCTGTTGCCGCCGAGGCTGGGGCCGAGCAGCAGGATCCGCTGCGCCTTCGTGCCCCGGTTGTAGGTGATCGTGTTCAGTTCCATCAGCGGTGCCTCCATCGAGTTCCAACGGTGACCAACCTACCCGAGCGCCCGGGTGGCGGGTCCAGTGCTACAGCTTGCCGAGGGCCTGCACCACGGAGCCCAGCCCCTGGTGCGCCATGCCCTCGAAGATGCGCCTCTCGAGCAGCCGCACGTCGAGGCGCCACCCCGCCCAGTCATCCTGCACGGCGCCGCGGGTGACGAGCAGCTCGGGGTCCTTCGGGCCGCCGGTGCCGAGCATCAGCTGGGCCGGGGTGTAGGCCTCGAGCACCAGCATCGCGCCGGACGCGCACTGCGCGGTGGCGGCCCTCGCGACCCTGCGCCTCAGCTCGGCGGGCAGGTGCACGAAGATCATCACGACGGCGTCCCACGGCCGCTCCGGGGCCGGCTCGTCGGCCCAGTCGGCCAGGTCGACGCAGCGCGTCTCGATGCCGACGCCCTTCTCGGCGGCCAGCGCCTCGGCCTTCGTCAGGCCGACGCGGGAGAAGTCGAGGCTGACGACGTCGTGCCCCTTCGACGCGAGGAACACGCCGTTGCGGCCCTCCCCGTCCCCGAGGCACAGCACGCGGGAAGCGGGCTTCAGGAAACGGGCCTGCGCGGCGAGGAAGTCGTTGGGCCGGTAGCCGAAGACGTGGTTGGGGTGCGAGTACCGCTCGTCCCAGAACTCGGCGGTCACTCAAACATGGCGGCGCGGGCGCCGGGTCGGGAGGCGAGCAGGTCGCGCGCCTCCTGGGCGACCTTGTGTTCCGCGAGCACCTCGTACGTCGCCGCGACCGTCTGGCGGGCGGAGTTGAAGTCCCGCTTGCCGCCACTCAGCGCGTAGCCGAGCCCGCTGGCGATCACGCCGAACAGGACGCCCATCGCCAGGCCGACCCAGACGATCTGCAGCCCCGCGTTCGCCATGAAGAGGTAGAGCATCAGGCCGACGAAGAGTCCGCTCGTGATGCCGGAGACCGCGCCCTGCGCCAGGACCGTGCCCCACGTCCGTCGCCCCGTGACGCGCTCCAGCATCTTCAGGTTCGAGCCGACGATCATCAGGTTCTGGATGGCGAACTTCTGGTCCGCCAGGAAGTCGACCGCGGCCTGTGCCTCCTCGTAGGTGGGGTACTCGGCCACTTGCTGGGGGAACTCCAGCCTCATGAGCTTGCCCATCGGGCTGAGCGACTCGGTCACGGGGATTCTCCTCACGGAATGTCTGCGCTGCCACTCGAACTTACCCTGCCGCCGGGCACTACTGTGATCCTTATGGTCGACACGCAGGTCTTCATCTCCAGGGTCATTGGCCTGCCCATCATCGACGCCTCGGGCGATCAGGTGGGCCGGGTGAAGGACGTGGTGTGTTATCTGCGGGCCGACAACCGGCCGCCCAGGGTGAAAGGGCTGGTCGCGGAGCTGTTCGGCCGCACCCGCATCTTCGTGCCCATGCTGCGCGTGCACGGCGTCTCCTCGACGCACGTCGCCATCCAGGGACAGGTCGACACCCGGAAGTTCCAGCGCCGCGAGACCGAGCTGCTGGTCGCCGCTGACCTGCTGGACCGGCCCATCGAGAGGGAGCGGCCCACCCGCATCCTCGACGTCGCGATGGCGCAGGTCCGCAACCGGGAGTGGGATCTGACGACCGTCGCCCTGCAGGCAACCAGCCGGGCGGGCAGGTTCGGGTTCGGAGCCCGGTCCGAGCCGGAGCTCGTGTCCTGGTCGAAGGTGCCCTCCCTGGTGATGCGCACGGGCCGCACGGCCGCCCACCTGATCGCGGAGTTCTCCGACATGAAGGCCGCCGACATCGCGCAGGAGCTGCACGACCTGGAGCCGGACAAGCTTGCCGCGGTCGTGGAGGCCCTGGACGACGAGACGCTGGCCGAGGCCCTCGAGGAGCTGCCGGAAGACGAGCAGATCGACCTGATCCGCCAACTGGACACCGAGCGGGCGGCCGACGTGCTCGCAGAGATGGACCCCGACGACGCGGCCGACCTGATCAGGGACCTCCCCACCGACGTCGCCGAGGACCTGCTGCAGCGCATGGAGCCCGACGAGGCCTCCGACGTGCGCCGCCTCCTGATCTACGAGGAGTTCACCGCCGGCGGCATGATGACGCCCGAGCCCGTGATCCTCGACACCGACGCCACCGTCGCGCAGGCGCTGGCCAACGTCCGCAAGGAGTCGCTGACCCCGGCGCTCGCGTCGATGGTGTTCGTCACCCGCCCGCCGCTGGAGACGCCGTCGGGACGCTACGTCGGTGCCGTCCACACCCAGCGGCTGCTGCGCGAGCCCCCCACCACGCTGGTCGCGACGCTGCTGGACGACAACCTGGAGACCCTGGGCCCAGACGCGCCGTTGGCCCAGGTCAGCCGGTTCT
The DNA here is from genome assembly GCF_019316905.1 of Tessaracoccus palaemonis. Lineage (NCBI taxonomy): Bacteria > Bacillati > Actinomycetota > Actinomycetes > Propionibacteriales > Propionibacteriaceae > Tessaracoccus > Tessaracoccus palaemonis. Next base: position 812,967 of record NZ_CP079216.1, on the reverse strand, counting down.
TCGCCACCTACAACCTGGTCGTGGCGCCCGTCGTCAACGACGCGGACCACCTGCTCGGGGCGGTCACGGTCGACGACGTGCTCGACCACATGCTGCCCGACGACTGGCGCGGCGATCAGATGGACGAGGTCGAGGCGAGCGAGGTGAGCGGTGTCTGAGCGCGAGCACAACCCCCTGTCCCAGCCGGGACGGCGCTCCCGGATGCCGAAGGTGGCCCTCGACTCCGAGACCTTCGGCCGCTTCGCCGAGGGCGTGGCGAGTTTCATGGGCACCGCGCAGTTCCTGGTCTGGATGACGGTCTTCGTCGTCCTCTGGGTCGCGTTCAACGTCATCGGCCTGTTCGGGTTCCGGTGGGACCCGTACCCCTTCATCCTCCTGAACCTGTTCTTCTCGACGCAGGCGTCCTACTCCGCGCCGCTGATCCTGCTCGCGCAGAACCGCCAGGAGCGCCGCGACCAGCTGAGCCTCGAGGAGGACCGCCGGATCGCGGCGCAGTCGCGGGCCGACATGGACTTCCTGGCCCGCGAGATCGCATCCATCAGGATGCACCTGGGCGACCTGGCCACCCGGGACTTCGTCCGCGGCGAGCTGCGCGGCGAGCTGCGTGAGCTGGGCGACCGCCTGACGCAGGCCGAGGAGAAGACGACGTGATCGACGAGGGCGCCGGAGACGTGGCCGAGGTCAAGGTCGAGCCCGCCACCTCCGTCAGGTGGTTCGGCGTGGTCCTGCTCGTCGGGCATATCGCGCTGCTGGCCGTCGGGGCCCTCGCACTGTGGCGCATCGCGGGCGGCTGGTGGGTCGGCGCGGCTGCCGCCGCCGTCTTCGTCGTGGGCTACGCGGCGATGTGGCGGTTCCTGCTGGCGCCGGGGTCGAGGAGCAGGCTCGGCTACCGCGAGCGGCTGACGGTGTCGCTGATCGCGGGTCCGATCGTCGTGCTGCTCGGCAGCCTGTCGGGGCTGTGGCTGGTGGGGCTGGTGGCGATGAGCGTCGTGCTGCTCGGCGACGCCCTCAACGAGAGCTGAGTCCGCGGCTTTTCCACATCGCCGGACCGGTCGGTATGATGCCCGAAGAACACGGGTACCGCGCGCCGGGAGGTCGGGACGTCGCGCACGACACGGCCCTGCCGTACCCAGGAGACCTGATGTCATCCGGATTCTCGACCATGCGCGCCGCCTTCGGCGCCGACTACTTCATCGTCTCGGCCCTCGCCCGGCTCCCCCTGTCCATGCTCGTGCTGGGCGTCCTGACCTTCGTGTCGCACGCCACCGGCCAGCTGTCCTCCGCCGGAGCCGCCTCCGCCATCGCGGGCGTCGGCGTGGCCGTCGGCGCCCCGCTGTCGGGCGCCGCCGCGGACCGGTGGGGCCAGCGCGCGACGCTGCTGGCCGGCGCACTCGCCTACTGCGCCTCACTGCTGTGGCTGCTGGCGGCCGGGACGCCCGGCGACGAGCCGCTGGTCTTCGGGCCGGGGCTGGCTGCCGCCGCCTTCTGCGCCGGTCTCGTCGTGCCCCAGTGCGGACCGATGACCAGGGTCCGCTGGATCCGGCGGCTGGCCGGGCGCGACGCGCACGCACTGACCGCCGCGCAGGGCTACGAGTCCACGATCGACGAGCTGAGCTTCGTCCTCGGCCCCGCCGCGGTCGGCATCATCGCCGTCGTCGCCGGCCCCGCCGCCCCGCTCTGGGTTGCGCTCGCGCTGACCGTCGTGACGGTCCCCTGGTTCGCCCTGCACCGCAGCTCGGCCTCCGGTGCGGCGCACCGGGGCGCGGCCGCCGCAACGACCGTCGACCGGGTGCCGTGGGCGCTGGTCGGGGTGCTGCTGCTCGGCATGCTCAGTATCGGCACCGTGTTCGGGTCGCTGGCCACCACGACGACGGCGTTCGTCACCGAGGCCGGCCAGCCCGACATCGGCGGCCTGGTCTACGCCGCCATCGGCATCACCTCGGGGCTGGGCGCCCTCAGCGTCGCCCTCTGGCCCTCGCGCTGGTCGTCTGCCCGCCGCTGGATCGGCTGCGGCCTCGTCCTGGTGCCCGTGCTCGCGCTGCTGTGGCTCGCCGGCGCGCCCTGGCAGCTCTCGCTGCTGTTCCTGCTCGTCGGCGCGCCCATCGGACCCGTGCTCGTCACGGTCTTCACCGCGGCCGGCGACGCGACGCCGGCCGGCCGCCTCGGGCTCGTGATGACGCTGCTGAGCGCAGGCGTGACGCTCGGCACCTCCATCGGGAACTGGGCGGGCGGCGCGCTAGCGGAGGCCGGCGGCCACTCCTCATCGCTGTGGGTGACGTTCGCGGCGGGCTGCGCCGTGCTCGTCAGCGGCCTCCTCTACGCCACACGCGAAGCCCTTGGCCGACCCCGGAACTTGCAACGGGCCACCGAGGGCGCAAGATTGGAACAGTGAGCGAACACCCACTGCTACCCCATATCCGCGCGGCGCTGCACCAGGTCGAGGACCCGGAGATCCGCCGCCCCATCACCGAGCTCGGCATGGTCGACGACATCGCGGTCACCGACGACGGTGACGTCGCGGTGCGCGTGCTGCTGACCGTCTCGGGCTGCCCGATGCGCGCCGAACTCACCAACCGCGTCACGTCCGCCGTCGAGCCGCTCGAGGGTGTGCGCAGCGTGTCGGTCGAACTCGGCGTCATGAACGACGAGCAGCGCGACGCGATGCGCACCATGCTGCGCGGCGGCCAGATCGAGCGGAAGATCCCGTTCGCCGAACCCGGCAACCTGACCCGTGTCATCGCCGTGGCCTCCGGCAAGGGCGGCGTCGGCAAGTCGTCCGTCACGGTCAACCTGGCGCTCGCGCTCGCGAAGCAGGGCCGCTCGGTCGGCATCCTCGACGCCGACATCTACGGCCACTCGATCCCCGACCTGCTGGGCCTGGGCGACGCGCGCCCGACCGTCGTCGACGACATGATCCTGCCCGTCCCGGCGATCGGCGGGCTGAAGGTCATCTCGGTGGGCATGCTGAAGCCGTCACGCGACCAGGTCGTCGCCTGGCGCGGACCGATCCTGGACCGAGCGCTGACGCAGCTGCTCGCCGACGTCTACTGGGGCGACCTCGACTACCTGCTGCTCGACCTGCCCCCTGGCACGGGCGACGTGGCGATGAGCCTCGGGCAGAAGATCCCCACCTCCGAGGTGCTGGTCGTCACCACCCCGCAGTCGGCTGCCTCCGAGGTGGCGGAGCGTGCCGGCACCATGGCACACATCCTGGAGCAGCGTGTGCTCGGCGTCGTGGAGAACATGAGCTGGCTCGAGACGCTGTGCCCCCACTGCGGCCAGACGCACCGCATCGAGCTGTTCGGCGCCGGCGGCGGCACGCTGGTCGCCGAGGCCCTGACCGAACGCCTCGTCTACGACGTGCCGCTGCTCACACAGGTGCCGTTCGACGAGGCCCTGCTGGCGGGCGGCGACCGCGGCACCCCGATCGTCGAGACGCATCCGGAGCACCCGGCCGCCGCGGCGATCATCGAGCTGGCCGCCAAGGTCGCAGACTCGAAGCGCGGCCTGCTCGGCCAGCGCCTGCCGCTGCACACCTGAGGCAGCCGCGGTGTACGTCATCGTCTGCTTCGCCCCCGCCACCCACGCGGACGCTGTGCGCCTCGCACTGGCGGGAGCGGGGGCTGGCGCGATCGGCGAGTACACCGCCTGCAGCTTCACGGCCGCGGGTGAGGGACGGTTCCGTCCCTCAACCGCGGCCGAGCCGTTCATCGGGGAGGCGGGGGAGCTGGCGGTCGTCGACGAGGTCCGGATCGAGTGCGTGTGCGCCGACGGGCGCATGCGGGCCGCGGTGACAGCGATGCTCGCCGCGCACCCCTACGAGGAGCCGGCCTGGCACTGCCATCGGGCCGCGACCAGCGTCGACGAGCTGCCCGGGGGCTGACGGCCTACGTCGCCTCGGAGTCGAACGGGCTGACGTCGTGACCCGCGCCGAGCGCCCCGGGCGCCGGGGCCGCGGCCAGCGCGACGGCTGGGTCCAGCTTCGCGGCCGACTCGAGGTCCTTCGCGCCCTCCTGCAGCGACTTCGCGGACTGCTCCAGCTCCCGTTTCGCCTCGTCGATGAGCGCGATCTCCTCGCGCATGTGCTTCGTGACGAACGTCCTGGGGTTCAGGTCCTTCAGTTCCAGGTCCGCGTACTCGGGGCCGAGTTCGGTGCTGAGCGTGTTCTTGGCGTTGTTCGCGATGTCGCGGAGGTAGACGAAGATCCGGGCGGCCTTGCGGGAGTACTCCGGCAGGCGCTCCGGCCCGAACAGGACGATGGCGAGCACCAGGATGAGGATGAGATCCACGCCGTCGATACCGAACACGTCCCCAAGGGTACCTGCCGCGACCGGGGACTCAGGATCCAGGCATGAGCCGCTGGAGGCCGGCGCCCACCCGCTCGAAAAGCGTCTCGGTGTGCGGCTCCTCGGCGGGCAGCTGCGCGGCAATCTGCTCCAGAAGAGCAGTCGACCCGTTCGTGGCCACCGTGACCACGTCGTCGTCGTACTGCCATGCGCGCACCGACGGGAGGCTCGTGGAGACCGCGGTGACGGTGCCTGCGGCGTCCTCCAGCACGCCGCGGGCGCAGCCGACGACGGCGGTCTGGAAGCCGTCGGAGTAGACGAGCACCATGGTCGCCCCGTCGGCGCGCTCCGCCGACGAATAGGCGACGAGCGGCAGTCCGGCCAGCGTCGCGGGGCAGGCGGGCAGCCCCACGCACCAGCCGTCGCCGCCGCTGGAGCTGGCCGGCAGCAGGGAGTACGACAGGTCGGCCGACGCCGAGGTCAGGTCGGCGGATCCGAAGCTCAGCGATGTGAAGCCCACGGCCAGCGAGACGTCACCCGTCGCGTCGTAGCGTTCGGTCCACAGCAGGAGGCCGGTCTCGGAGTCGATCCACCAGCCGGCGACGGGGACCGCGTCCTCGGAGGAGGTCAGGTGCACGGCGGAGCGACCCTGCACGGTCTCGAGCTCGTCGGCGATCCGGAAGCTCCACCCCTCGGGTGCCTCGTACTCGCGGGAGATGTAGTCAGGCAGGAAGCTGGAGCTGAACTCGTCTCCGCGCGCGTCGAGCACGCTGAGCAGCGCCCCCTCCCCAGGCTGCTTGGCGACGCGGACGGCGGCACTGCGGTAGTAGCCCTGGCCGTCGGAGACCCAGACCCGCTGTGTGCCGCTGTAGGCGACGTCGGCTTCCGTGGCGCTCTGCAGCAGCGCGGCCGCATCGTCGGCGGTCACGGCGTGCGTATCGCCGTCGAAGCCGCGCGGCTGGTACGTGATCGAGGCGCCGAGATCGGCGCCCTTCTCGTAGGCGAGCAGCACCGCGCCGACAGCCTCGTTGATGCTGACTGCGGAGGCGGACAGGGAGAACTGCTCGCGCGCGGAGCCGACGGGGTCGGCGATGCGGACGGGCTCCGGCGCGACGAGGGCGGCGAGGACCACGATGACGACGGCGAAGGTCAGGAGCGCGGCCCCGGAGGCTGCGATGCGGCGGGCGACGCGCGAGGTGGGCAGCTGCCCCTGGCCGGCGGCCAGGTAGAGCGGGGCGTCGGCGTGATCGCCTGCGATCTGTTCGAGCCGGGCGGCGAGTGAGCTGGGGGCCTTGGAGGCCCGGCAGGCGCCCAGCGTGTTGCGCACGGAGCACAGCGCCAGCATCTCCGCGCGGCAGTCCTCGCAGCCGGCGAGGTGGTAGCTGATCTGCTCCCAGCGGCGCGGGGGCAGGGTCTGGTCGACATAGGCGTTGAGGTCCTCGCGGACGCGCTCGTGGACGGAGGCCATGGTCACACCCCGGCGTAGCGGGTGCGGTCTCCCGTCGGGGCGCGGTGGGCGAGCGCCTCGCGCAGCGCCGCACGTCCGCGGGCGATGCGGCTGCGCACGGTGCCGATCTTCACGTCGAGCACGGAGGCGATCTCCTCGTAGCTGAGGCCCTCGATGTCGCACAGGACGACGGCCACGCGCTGCTCGGGGCTCAGCGCCTCCAGCGCCGCGGCGACGTCGGCGTCGAGTTCGGCGTCGACGTGCAGGTCCTCGGGGCCGGTGGCCGAGCCCCACACGTGGTCGGGGGCCACGCTCATCGAGTCCATCCGGATCCGCTGACGGCGACGAGCCTGGTCGAGGAAGAGATTCGTGGTGATGCGGTGCAGCCAGCCCTCGAGAGTGCCCGGCTGGAACGTGTGGATCGACTTGAAGACCCGCACGAACACGTCCTGCGTCAGGTCCTCGGCGTCGTAGGCATTGCCGGTCAGGCGGTACGCGAGGCGGTACACCTGCGCGGAATGGTCACGGACGAGCTCCTGCCAGGTGGGCGCGGTCCAGGACGCGTCTACTGCGGCCGCCTTGGCCTGCTTACCGCCCCGGAACACCTTCGGCATCTCCATCTCCTGATCTTCCCACACGAGTCTGTGACGATCCTGTGATACTGCCGCGGATCGGCGGACTGCGCTACGACCCGTATAACGCTCCGGCGGCCCGGATCGTTCCCGCCCGTGGGGTCAGGCTCCGTAGCCCAGCGCCTCAAGCAGGTTCACATAGCGGTGGACGGCGTCCTCGGGGGCAGACCCCATCGGCGCACGGCAGGGACCCACGTCGAATCCGCGGGCGGCGAGGGTCTCCTTCACCATCATGCAGCCCTGCGTCGCGAACACCCCCTGGAAAGCGGGCAGCGCGTGGCGGTTGGCCAGCACCGCCTCGTCGATCCGGCCCGCCAGGAAGTGGTCGATGATCTCGCGGGCGGCCGGCGCGGTGAAGTGAGTCGAGGTCCCGACGACGCCGACGCCGCCGACGCTGAGCAGCGGCAGCAGGTACGCGTCATCTCCCGCGTAGTAGGCGAGATTGGTGTTGGCCATCACGACCGAGGACGACACGATCGAGCCCTTGGCGTCCTTGACCGCGCGGATCCTCGGGTGCGCATCGAGCCTGATGAGCATGCTCTCCGGGATCTCGATCCCGGCGCGGTGCGGGATGTCGTACAGCATGACGGGCAGTTCCGTCGCGTCGGCGACGGCGAGGAAGTGGTCCTCCAGCGCGTCCAGCGGCGGCCGTGAGTAGTACGGGGTGACGACCAGCACGCCGTCTGCGCCGACGTCGGCCGCCTGGCGCGCCAGCTGGATGCTGTGCCGGGTGGAGAAGGTACCGACGCCCGCGACGACCGAGGCGCGGTCGCCGACGGCCGTGACCACGGCGTCAAGGATGTTGCGCTTCTCCGCGTCGCTCGTGGTGGGCGACTCCCCCGTCGTGCCGTTGATGATGAGTCCGTCGTTGCCGAGGTCGTCGACCAGATGCGCGGCGAGCCTCGCCACCTGCGCGTAGTCGGTCTCCGACCCGTCGGCGGTGAACGGCGTGACCATCGCCGTCAGGACGCGCCCGAACACGGGCTGGGTGTCGTCAATCATGAATCCTCCGCGATGGCCAGCAGCGGGTCGCCCACCTCGACGACGTCACCGTCGCTGACCAGAACCTCCATGACGATGCCGGCCACTCCCGCGGGTACGGGCACCTCCGACGTCACGGACTCCAGCTGCACGACCACGTCCGATTCGCCCACCTGCTGCCCGGCCTCCACGGCAACGGTCGCGACGGTGGCCGGGATCTCGGCGCGGACGACATGGTTCATGCCGTCATCTTAGGACAATGCCAAGTAGGCTGTGGATCGTGAGCAACGCAGTGGAGCACCCCAACGCAGCCAGCTGGTCCTTCGCGGAGGACCACGTCGCGCCCTCCCCGGAGGTCGCCGAGGCCCGCGACGAAGCGATCGTAGCCGACCTGACCCCCATCACCACCGGGGTCGCCGCCACCCTGAAGGTCCTGGCCAGGGCCATCGATGCGAAGCATGTCGTCGAGGTCGGGACGCTGATGGGCGCATCGGCGCTCAGCTTCCTGGAGGGCATGGGCGAGGGAGGCATCGTGACCTCCATCGACTCCGAGGCCGACAACCAGCTGCCCGCGCGCAGGTTCATCACCCGGGCCGGCTACCCGTCGTCCCGCTTCCGTCTCATCGCCGGCGCGCCACTCGACGTGCTGCCGAAGCTCCGCGACGGCGCCTACGACATCGTCTTCATCAACGCCGACAAGCTCGAGTACGTCGAGTACGTCGCCGGCTCGCTGCGGCTGCTCCGCCACGGCGGCCTGCTCGTGGTCAACGACGCGCTGTGGCACAACAAGGTCGCCAAGACCTCCGACGAGTCGGACGAGGCCATCATCATCCGCGAGGCGCTCGAAGCCGTCACGGCCAGCGAGTCCTACACGCAGGCTCTGCTGCCCGTCGGCAACGGGCTCCTGGTGGCCGTCAAGGACTGAACACATCCCTCGACGCACCACGCCCCCGGCGCCTCGCGGCGCCGGGGGCGTGTGTCGTCTCGTCAGTCGCGCGGCACCGTGATGCCCTTGCCGACGGTGACGATGCCGTTGTCGGAGACCTGGAAGCCCCGGGAGCGGTCATGCTCGTGGTCCACGCCGATCTGGACGCCGTCCGGCACGACGACGTTCTTGTCCAGGATGGCTCGGCGCACGACGGCGTCGCGACCGATGCTCACCGAGTCCATCAACACCGACTCCGAGATCTGCGCCCACTTCTCGACGCGCACGTTCGGGCTCAGCACCGTCCTGTCGACCTCGCCGCCCGAGATGATGCAGCCGGGCGCGACGATCGAATCCTCGGCGCGGCCGCGGATGACGAACTTCGCGCCGGGCGCCTGCACCTGATCGGTCCAGATCGGCCAGTCGTCGTTGTAGAGGTTGAACTCGGGCTCGACGCTGACGAGGTCCATGTGGGCCTCGTGGAACGCGTCGATCGTGCCCACGTCCCGCCAGTAGTTGATGTCCTTCTCGGTGGCGCCGGGAACCTTGTTGTCCTTGAAGTCGTAGACCTGCGCCTGCCCCTGCTCCGTGAACCAGGGGATGATGTTGCCGCCCATGTCGTGGCGCGACGTCGGGTCGTCGCCGTCCTCGCGCAGTGCCTCGACGAGCGCCTTGGTGGTGAAGACGTAGTTGCCCATGGAGGCGAACGATTCGTCGGGAGAGTCCGGCAGCGACGGCGGGTCGGCCGGTTTCTCGAGGAAGCTCTTGATCTTGTGGTCCGCCGCGGCATCGATGATGCCGAACGCTGAGGCCTCGTGCCGCGGCACGCGGATGCCTGCGATCGTCGCGGCGAGTCCGGAGTCGATATGGGCATCCAGCATCTGCTCGATGTCCATCCGGTAGATGTTGTCGGCGCCGAACACGACGATGTAGTCGGGGGCTGCGTCCAGGATCAGGTTCAGCGACTGGTAGATCGCGTCGGCGCTGCCCTGGTACCAGCGTGGGCCGAGGCGCTGCTGGGCGGGCACGGGAGCCACATAGTTGCCCAGCATCGTCGAGAAGCGCCACGTCTTGGAGATGTGACGGTCGAGCGAGTGGGACTTGTACTGCGTCAGCACCGCGATCTGTCGCAGGTTGGAGTTCGCCAGGTTCGACAAGACGAAGTCGATCAGGCGGTAGGTGCCTCCGAAGGGCACGGCGGGCTTGGCTCGGTCTGCCGTCAGCGGCATCAGCCGCTTACCCTCACCCCCCGCGAGGACGATGGACAGGACTTCGGGACGTTTCACCATTGATGAACCTATGCGCTCGTTTCCATCTCGACCGGTGGAGACACCTTGCCCGACGCACAATGTTCCACTCGGTATGGAACGATTGTGGCATGACGATCAAGCTATCCGTGCTCACAAGAGAATACCCGCCGACCATTTATGGTGGCGCCGGGGTCCATGTGGCCCAGCTCGTGCCGCAACTGCGCAGGCTCGTCGACGTCGACGTGCAGTGCATGGGCGAGCCTCGCGAGGGAGCGACCGCGCACGCCGAGGACTACCCCGCGGGGGCCAACCAGGCGCTGCGAGTGCTCGGTGCGGACCTGTCGATGGCCGCCGCGATCGGCGACGACATCCAGCTTGTGCACTCCCACACCTGGTACGCCAACATGGCCGGCCACCTCGCCTCGCTGCTGCGCGACATCCCGCACGTCGTGACGGCCCACTCCCTCGAACCGCACCGCCCCTGGAAGGCCGAGCAGCTCGGCGGCGGCTACCGGGTGTCGTCCTGGGCCGAGAAGACCGCATACGAGGCCGCCGACGCCGTGATCGCGGTCAGCGACGGCATGCGTACGGGCGTGCTGGAGAGCTACCCGGCCCTCGACCCGGAGCGCGTGCATGTCGTGCGCAACGGCATCGACACCGAGGAGTTCAAGCCCGACGCCGGCACGGACGTCGTGACCTCGCTCGGCATGGAGCCCGGCCGTCCGTCCGTGGTGTTCGTGGGCAGGATCACGCGGCAGAAGGGCCTTGTGCACCTCGTCCGCGCGGCCCAGCAGTTCGATCCCGACACGCAGCTCGTGCTGCTCGCGGGGGCCCCAGACACCCCGGAGATCGCCGCAGAGTTCGAGGGCGCCTTCGCGGAGCTGAAGGCCTCCCGGACCGCCCCGGTGATCTGGGTCCCCGAGATGCTGCCGCGCCAGTCGGTGCGCCAGGTGCTGACCAACGCGTCGGTGTTCGCCTGCCCGTCGGTCTACGAACCGCTCGGCATCGTGAACCTGGAGGCGATGGCCTGCGAGACGCCCGTGGTCGCCAGCGCCGTCGGAGGCATCCCCGAGGTCGTCGTGGACGGCGAGACAGGACTGCTGGTCGACTACGACGCCGCCCGGGCCGGCGATCCCGCCTTCGTGGCCGGATTCGAGGCCGAGTTCGCGGCGAAGGTCAATGAGCTGACCCGCGACGGCGACAAGGCACACCGCTTCGGCGTGGCCGGCCGTCAGCGCTGCATCGACGAGTTCTCGTGGGCGAAGATCGCCCGTGAGACCGTCGCCGTGTACGAGACGGCGCTGGGGCGACGCGCCTGACGAAATAGCCGGAACCCGGGCCACCTCTTTTCCGGAGTTGGCCCCGGTTCCGCCCTGGTATTCTCCGTTTAATGTAACTTTCCGCACCGGGAAAACACCCGGTGGCCCGGTCCTTTAATCCCGGTAATAGACAAACGTAGACGGAGCCGCCCCGAGGGGCGGCTCCGTCTGCTCGTTCTATCGATGCGGCTGCTCAGCCGACGACATCCTTGAGCGCGTTGAGCAGGTCGGTCGCCTCAGCGGCGTTCATCTCTACGACGAGGCGGCCGCCGCCATCGACGGGGACCCGCATCACGATCCCGCGGCCCTCCTTCGTGACTTCCATCGGACCGTCACCTGTGCGGGGCTTCATCGCTGCCATCTGCCACCCTCATTCCTTTGAGTCGAACTGTGGTCGTGGCCCCTATTATGTCGCACCGGACCAACTCCCCGCGCCACCATCTGGATTCCGGAGCACGGAAGCGACCTACTCAGGCCGTGGTTGGCTCCGGCGCGACAGCCTGAGCGGGGTCGAACTCGACCCGCGGACGACGCAGGAGCTCGTCGATCACCTGCATGTCGTAGCCCCCGCGTCGGACCACGAACACCGCGTCCGCGGCCGGACCGGCCGTCCCCGCCGCGATCTCGACGAGATAGGCGTCGACCTCGGGGCGGTCGTACCCGGCCGACGCCGTCGGCAGGCGCGCCTCGGCCAGGAAGCCCGCCGTCACGGGGCCGTCGGGTATCCGGCCGCGCGGCCGGTCGAGGACGGGCTCGGTCTGCATCTCGCCGAAGTGGCCGAGCGCCACGTAGGCGGCCGCGCCGAGCACGATCAGCCCGCAGATGATGGCGATCCACATCCCCATGTCAGGCGTTCCCGAACTGCCCAGGCTCGCCCATCGCCGCGACGGCCTCCTCGATGTCGTCGGTGAGCGTCACGAGCTCGAGGTCGGCGGCGGCGACGTAGCCACCCTCCAGCACCGTGTCGCGCACCCAGGTGAGCAGCGGGGACCAGTACGCCGACCCGAACAGGACGACGGGGAAGTGGCCGACCTTCCCGGTCTGGATCAGCGTCAGCGCCTCGAACAGCTCGTCGAGGGTCCCGAACCCGCCGGGCATGGTGATGAAGCCCTGGCTGTACTTCAGGAACATGGTCTTGCGGGCGAAGAAGTACCGGAAGTTCACGCCGAGGTTCACGTAGTCGTTCATCCCCTGCTCGTGGGGCAGCTCGATGCCGAGCCCGACCGAGCAGCCGTCGGCCCCGTGCGCGCCCTTGTTGGCCGCCTGCATCACACCGGGGCCGCCGCCCGTGATGACGGCGAAGCCACGCTGCGCGAGCAGGCCGCCGATCCGCTCCGCGGCCTCGTACATGGGCGAGTCCACGGGCGTGCGGGCCGACCCGAAGACGGACACGGCGGGCTCGAGGTGGCTCAGCGCGTCGAAGCCCTCCACGAACTCCGACTGGATGCGCAGCACGCGCCACGGGTCGCGCTGGTTCCAGGCCGAGCCACGGTGGTGCTGGAGCAGGGACTGGTCCGCCGTCGGCTGGGAGTGTTCCCTGCCGCCGAGCAGGACCGCTCCCTGACGGCGCTTCGGTTCGCTCATCTCTGTCCTCCTGGATTTCAGTTGCCCAGCCAACGGCGCAGTCCGTCGGCGCAGCGGGTCAGGTCGGCGACGGGGCAGAACTCGTCGGCGCGGTGGGCGTAGGCGGGGTCCCCCGGCCCGTAGTTCACGGCGGGGACGCCCAGTGAACTGAAGCGCGCAACGTCGGTCCAGCCGTACTTGGGGTGGGCGGGCTCGCCGATCGCATCGACAAAGGCCCGTGCGGCGGGCAGGTGCAGCCCGGGCCGCGCAGCGGGCGAGACGTCGGTCACGCGCAGCTCGTAGCCCGCGAACCAGGCGCGGACCCGCGCGAGCGCCTCGTCGGGGGACTTGTCCGGCGCGTAGCGGTAGTTGACGGTCAGCGTGGCCGACGGCGGGATCATGTTGGAGGCAACTCCCCCGCTCACCGCCACCGCGTTGAGGCCCTCGCGGTACAGCAGCCCGTCGACGTCGATCTCCTCGGGCTCGTAGCCCGCCAACGTGATCAACGCGGGGGTCAGGTCGTGGATCGCGTTGTGTCCCATCCAGGCGCGCGCGCTGTGCGCGGCGACGCCGGCAGCGTCCAGCTCGACGCGGATCGTGCCCTGGCAGCCTCCCTCGATGTGTGCCCCCGTCGGCTCCATCAGCACGGCGAAGTCCGCCTCGACGAGGTCCGGCCGGTTGCGCGACAGGCGCCCGAGCCCGTTCAGCGTGGCGGCCACCTCCTCGTGGTCGTAGAAGATCCACGTGATGTCGCGGTTGGGGGCGACCAGTTCGGCGGCGAGAGCAAGCATGACCGCTACGCCACCCTTCATGTCGCAGGCCCCACGGCCCCAGACCCGGTCGCCTGCGGGGTCGACGACGTAGCGGCTCGGCAGGTTGTCGAGCAGCGGCACGGTGTCGAGGTGTCCGGCGATCACGACCCGCTCGGCCAGACCGAGCGTCGTCCGGGCGACCACGCAGTCGCCGTCACGCTCCACGCTCAGGTGCGCGCTCGAGCGCAGCCGCGCCTCGACGAGGTCGGCGAGCCGCGCCTCGTTCCCCGAGACGGACTCGATGTCCATGATCTCCTGCAACAGCACGGCGAGTGGCTCGGTCATGCACAAACCCTAGCCGCCCCGGCACAACGTCGGATCAGGTCAGCCGGGTCATCTCCACCGAGACGTACATCTCGGACCCTCCGGCGCCGGTGTAGATGCCCTTGAGCGGCGCGACATCGGAGTAGTCACGGCCGAACCCGACCTCGACGTGCGTCCCGCTCGGGACGGCCTCGTTGGTCGGGTCGTACCCGAGCCACTCCCCGTCGAAGTACTGGATCCAGGCGTGCGACTCCCCGACCTGCACCTCGCCGACCGCGGGGTCTGAGCTCTGCACGACGTAGCCGGACACGTAGCGGGCCGGGATGCCGATGTGCCTGAGCGCCCCGAGCGTCAGGTGCGCGATGTCCTGGCAGACGCCGGCCCCCGCCTCCCACACCTCGGCGGCGAGCGTGTGGACCTGCGTGACGCCCGGCAGGTATTCGACGCGTTCCCGCAGCCGGTGCGACAGCTTCTGCACGGCCTCGCCCGGGTTGGCGGAACTCTTCCGGACTGCGTCGGCGATCCGCACGACGTCGCGGTGCGGCTTGACGTAGCTCGTCTCGCTCAGGAACTCCACGAACCGGTCCCTGAGTCGCGGGTCGGCGAGTCCCTCCCAGCCCACGGGCTCTGCGGCTCGGACGACGTCGTGGATGTCGACGGTGGAGGTCGCCACCACACGCAGGTCCTTGTGCGGCTCGTGGATCTCGAATGCGACGGTCGACGTGCCCCAGTAGTCGCGGTAGCTGTGCGTCCACGCGACGGGCGAGATGTCCAGCTTGGAGCTCAGCACGAGTTGCCTGCGCGACGTCAGTGGCGTCATGCGGGCCTCGTTGAAGGAGTCGTTCGCGCCGGTGCCGTAGCGGTACCCTGTCGTGTGCACGATGCGGTACTGGCTCACCAGACACCTCCCACCCACTCCGCCGCGGCGGAGCCCTCGAAGTAGCGTGCGGAGATCGACTGCGTCGCCTGCGAGCAGACCACCTGCAGCTTCGCCATCTCCGCGGGAAGGTCCACCTGGATCTCGTCCGGGGGCAGATACTCGAGGCTCGCCCTTGCGGCCCCGAGGAGGCGCGCCGCCGGGTCGTCCGGGCGGATCCGCAGGTTGCTGGGGCCGAGCTGCGTGAGCGCCTGCGTCGCGGTGCCCAGAGTGTAGATCAACGACCTGGGGAAGAGCCTGTCGAGGATGAGGAACTCGGCGGCGTCTCTCTCGGAGGCGAGCGCCCCGTAGCGCTGCACGAACGCGTGGTGCGCCCCACATCCGCTCAGCACGTGGTCCCAGGCGCGCGGGGAGTTGCCGGCCAGTGACGGCGTCGACAGCAGCCTCGAGGTCATGTCGAGTCTCTCGATGCTGCGGCCAAGGGTGAGGAACAGCCAACCCTCGTCGTGGCTCATGGTGTTGTCGGCGAGCCCGGCGATGACCGCGCAGCGTTCACGGATGACCTTGAACATCGACGCGGGACGCATGCGCTGCAGGCGGCCGCCCCGCACCGCCAGCCATGTGGTGTTGATCGACTCCCACACCTCCGTCGAGACGGTCTCGCGGGCCCGGCGGGCCGACTCCCGGGCGCTGCCGAGCGCGTTGAGGAAGCTGATCGGCGAGCGCTCGTCGTAGCAGAACTGGTGCAGCACGTCCGGCTGCTCGACGGCCGGCTGCCCCATCAGCAGGAGCAGATCGCGGGCTGCCCCGTTGGCGTCGAGCGTGGGGTCGTCGAGCCCCTGGTGGAGGTGGACCTCCACGATCCGGCACGTGTCCTCGGCCCGCTCGACGTAGCGGCCGATCCAGAACAGCGCCTCGGCGATGCGGCTCAGCACGACGACTCCCCTCCCTGCGCGGCACGCGCGGCGTGCGACTGCTGCTGCTGCTCGTGCTGGTGGCGGATCACACGGTCGACGATCTGCTCCGAGAGAGGCACCGACGGCGGCCGCACCTCGACGGGGCGACGCACGGTGACGGTGGGCCGCGTCTCGGTGAGCACCCAGGTGTCCTTGGACCCGCCGCCCTGCGACGAGTTCACGATGAGCTCCCCCTCGGGTAGAGCCACGCGGGTCAGGCCGCCGGGCAGCACGTACATGCCCTCGGCGCCCGCGTTGACGACGAAAGGCCGCAGGTCGACGTGGCGGGGCTTGAGCTGACCCTCGATCATGGTCGGCACCGTGGACAGCTGCACGACGGGCTGGGCGATCCAGCCACGGGCGTCGCGGAGGATCTGCCTGCGCAGCTTCTCGAGGGTCTCGGCGTTCGCGCGGGGACCGATCACGATGCCCTTGCCACCCGACCCGTCGACGGGCTTGACGACGAGTTCGTGCAGCCGGTCGAGCACCTCCTCGCGGGCCTCCTTCTCCTCGAGCCGCCAGGTGTCGACGCTCGCCAGGATCGGATCCTCGCCGAGGTAGAAGCGGATCAGGTCCGGCATGTAGGTGTAGACGAGCTTGTCGTCGGCGACGCCGTTGCCGACAGCGTTGGCGAGGGTGACGTTGCCGGCCCGGGCGGCGTTCAGCAGCCCGGCGCAGCCGAGCAGCGAGTCGGCCCTGAACACCGCCGGGTCGAGGAAGTCGTCGTCGATGCGCCGGTAGATGACGTGCACCGGCCTCAGCCCACGGGTGGTGCGCAGCGACACGTGTCCGCCGTGCGCGACCAGGTCACGGCCCTCGACGAGTTCGACGCCCATCATGCGGGCCAGCAGCGCGTGCTCGAAGTAGGCGGAGTTGTAGACGCCCGGGGTCAGCACGACGACGGTGGGGTCGGCGACGCCCGACGGGGCGGCCGCCCGCAGGGCCTTGAGCAGCTGCGACGGGTAGTCCTCGACGGGCTGGATGCGGTGTTTGCCCGCCACCTCCGGCAGGGCCGAGTTGATCGCGCGTCGGTTGGTCATCACATAGGACACGCCCGACGGGCAACGCACGTTGTCCTCGAGCACGCGGTAGACGCCGTCGTCGCCACGGATGAGATCGATGCCGGCGACGTGCACGCGCACGCCGTTCGGCATCGTGATGCCCGCCATGACCCGGTGGAAGTGGGGTGAGGTCGCCACGACGTGCCGCGGGACGACTCCCTCGGCGAAGCAGCGTCCCTCGGTGTAGATGTCGGACAGGAAGGCCTCCATGGCTCTGACCCGCTGCCGGCTGCCCTCCTCGATGTGGGCGAACTCGGCCGCCTGCATGACGCGGGGCACGATGTCGAGCGGGAAGGGCCGCTCCTCGCCGCCGATGTCGAACGTCACACCCTGGTCGATGTAGACGCTGCGCAGGTACTCGGCCCTCGCCCGGACCTCCTCGATGCCGAGGTCGTCGAGTTCGGCGGCCACGGACGCGAGCTCGGCCCGAACGCCGTCCGGGCCGACCATCTCGTCATAGGCGGCCTGCCCCCGCGGGTACCCGTCAAACAGCACGCTCATGTCTGAGAGGGTATTGGCTCGACGCGGCCCGGACGGGCGGGAGCCGCCACAAACTCAGGACTGTAACGCGTGTAACGCCCCCGTCACGCGCCGGGTTTCAGGCCTCGTCGCCGGCGCCCTCTAGACTGGCCGCATGAGCGATGAGACCCGTTTCGCGTGGGCCTGGGGCCTAGCCACCGTCCACAACACCGGCGCTGTGCTGGACGCCTGGTTCCCCGAGCCCCGGCTGGGCTCCGACGTGACCGACGAGCCGGCGTCGACGCTGGCCGAGGCGCAGGGAGCCGATGAGATCCGCCAGGTGGAGACCCGGGTCGTGCGCGTCGAGATCGACCTCGACGAGGCTCCCGCCAGCGTGGAGGACGCCTATCTGAGGCTCCACCTGCTGAGCTCCCGCCTCGTCGCCCCGCACGGCCTCAACCTGAACGGGCTGTTCGGCGTGCTGCCGAACAACGCCTGGACCACCGTCGGCCCTGTCCGCGTCGTCGACGTGACCCGCGTGCGCGCCCTGCTGCGCGCCCGCGGCGAGCAGCTGACCGTCTACGGGATCGACAAGTTCCCGCGCATGGTCGACTACGTCGTCCCCAAGGGCGTGCGCATCGCCGACGCGGACCGCGTCCGGCTCGGCGCCCACCTGGCCGAGGGCACCACCGTGATGCACGAGGGCTTCGTGAACTTCAACGCAGGCACGCTCGGCACGTCCATGGTCGAGGGCCGCATCTCCGCGGGCGTCGTCGTGGGCGACGGCACCGACGTCGGCGGCGGCGCCTCCATCATGGGCACGCTGTCCGGCGGCGGCCAGGAGGTCATCCGGCTGGGCGAGCGGGTGCTGCTCGGAGCCAACTCCGGCATCGGCATCTCGCTGGGCGACGACTGCGTCGTCGAGGCCGGGCTGTACGTCACCGCCGGCACCAAGGTGACGCTGGCCGACGGCGCCGTCGTGAAGGCGCGGGAGCTCAGCGGCCAGAACGATCTGCTGTTCCTGCGCGACTCTGTGCACGGCTCGGTGCTGGTGAAGAACCGCCGCGGGTCGAAGGTCGAGCTCAACTCCGCGCTGCACGCGAACTGATGTCGCCGAAGCGCTGGGCCGTCCTCCTCCTCACCGTTGCGCTGCTCGCCGGGCTCGGCTTCGGCGGGTACGTCGTCTACGAGAAGGTCCGCCAGCGGCTGACGCCCGAGCGCTGCACGGTCGTGGTCGACGACCAGACCGTCACGCTGACCCGGGAGCAGGCGACCAACGCATCGATCATCGTCGCCGCGTCGGTGAGCAACGGCCTGCCGGAGCGCGCGGCGATCGTCGCACTGGTGACCGCCTACCAGGAGTCCGGGCTGCGGAACCTCGACTACGGCGACCGCGACTCGGTCGGCCTCTTCCAGCAGCGGCCGTCGCAGGGCTGGGGCACCGTCGAGGAGATCATGGATCCCTGGTACTCCTCGGAGAAGTTCTACGAGGCTCTCGCGAAGATCGACGGCTGGGAGGACGTCGACATCAACGACATCGCCCAGAAGGTACAGATCAGCGCCTACCCGGACGCCTACGGCAAGCACACGGCCAACGCGACCGCGGTGGCGAAATCGCTGCTCGGCGAGCCCGCGTCGATCAGCTGCGTGAACTTCGAGCTGGCAGACCCGGAGCCCGACGAGTTCGCCGCCGTGTTGGAGGCGATCGACGCGGACTTCGTCGTGGACGCCGACACCGTCACGATCTCCGGCGACGAGGACGAGGTCTGGTCCGGGGTCAACATGGCGATGGCCAACGGCTACGCCGCCGGGCTGTCGAGGGTCGAGGTGCTCGGCAAGGTCTGGACGCCCGAGAAGTCCGGCTGGCGCGACGCGGAGACCGACGGCGCGGACGCCGTCCTGACGCTCGGCTGATCTCAGGGGGTCAGGCCTTCGTCGAGAACTTCCCGCGCCAGCAGCGAATCGCCAGCGACCCGCAGCGAACCGCCGTCCAGCGGAAGCCGACCCCAGCAGAGCAGCGCCAGGTCGCGCGGGGCACCGAAGATCTCCACCGACGGCGCCCCGTGCGGCGCCCCGGACACCTCCCACGCGTCGTCGGCGGCGACGAGCACGAGCCGTGCGACGGGCGCCGACACGCGCGCCAGGCGCAGCTGGCGAGGATGCATCACCTCGACGACCTCGGCGACGCAGTCGCGCCACAGGGAGTCGTCCGCCTCCATGGCCAGGCCGCCCGCGGTGCGCAGGTCCCACAGGTGGATCAGGGTCTCAAGCTTCTGCCTGCGGTCCCAGAACCCGACGGTGCCCGTCCGGTCCCCCGGGGCTGCCCCGTCGTCGAGGAGGGTCCAGGCAGGCTGCCTGGGATCGAGGCCGGCGAGCGTCGCTGCGAGGGCACCGGCGTGGGTCGCGTAGGCGTCGCTGGTCGTCAGCGCGTCACGGCCGAGCGGCAGTTCCCTGGACCGCGACGCCTGCGCGGCGGCCCAGTGGTGCACGCGGGCGAGGTGGTTGACGAGGTTGCGGGCCTTCCACCGCCCGCCCCACGGCATGGGGGCGTCGGGGGACACCTCGTCGATCGAGTCCCGGAACTGCTCCTGGAGCAGAGTGAGGGCGTCGAGGTCTGGCCTGTCGGATCCGGGCATGGCGCCATCCTGCCGGGCGCCGGGTCGCGGCGCCGGCCGTCTCAGGTCCGTGGGCTCAGCCGAGCCTCCCGGCCGCTGCGGCGATCCGCTCGTCGGTCGCCGTCAGGGCGATGCGCACGTGGTCGGCGGCAGCGGGGCCGTAGAAGTCGCCGGGTGCGGCCAGGATCCCGCGCTCGGCGAGCCAGGCGACGGTGTCGCGGCAGTTCTCGCCACGGGTGGCCCACAGGTACAGGGCCCCCTCGGAGTGGTCGATGGTGAATCCGGCCGCCTCGAGCGCCGGGCGGAGCAGGGCGCGACGGGCCAGGTAGCGTTCCCGCTGCTCCTCGACGTGGTCCTGGTCTCCCAGCATGGCGACCATCGCCGCCTGCACGGGCCGGGGCAGCATCATGCCGAGGTGCTTGCGCACGGCGACGAGTTCCTGCACCACGGAGGGGTCGCCCGCGACGAACGCGGCGCGGTAGCCGGCCGCGTTCGAGCGCTTGGAGAGCGAGTGGACGGCAAGCAGCCCGGTGAGGTCGCCGTCGTTGACGCGCGGGTCGAGCACCGAGACGGGTTCGGCGTCCCAGCCGAACTCTCCGTAGCACTCGTCGCTGGCGAGCACCGCGCCTAGTTCGCGGGCGCGGGCAGCGAAGGCGCGCAGCTCGTCGACGCCGAGGATCCTGCCCGTCGGGTTGGCCGGGGAGTTCACCCAGATCAGCCGGGCGTCGGCCGGGATCTCCGCGGGGTCGTCGAGCGCGACGGGCTTGGCCCCGGCCGTCAGCGCGCCGACGGCGTAGGTCGGGTAGGCGCAGGCGGGGAACACGACCGCGTCGTCGGAGCCGAGGCCCAGCAGTGTCGGCAGCCAGGCGACGAGTTCCTTGGAGCCGACGGTCACCATGACGGACTCGTCGGCCAGGGGCACCGATCCCCAGCGCGACTCGAGATAGCCGGCGACGGCGCGGCGGGTGGCCGGGTCCCCCCACACCGTCGGGTAGCCCGGCGACTGCCCGGCCGCCGCGAGCGCGTCGATGACGAGCTCAGGCGTCGGGTCGACGGGCGTGCCGACGGACAGGTCGACGATGCCGCCCGGGTGCGCGGACGCGACGCGCCGGGCCTCGGCGATCGTGTCCCAGGGGAAGTCGGGCAGGCGGGAGCCCAGCCCCGACATCACTCGCCCTGAGGCGGCAGCGCGACGACGGCCGGGTGGTCCTTGTCCATCGCGCCGAGCTTCGCGGCGCCGCCCGGGGAGCCCAGGTCGTCGAAGAACTGCACGTTGATGTCGTAGAACTCGGCCTGCTCCTCGGGGACGTCATCCTCGTAGTAGATGGCCTCGACGGGGCAGACGGGCTCACAGGCGCCGCAGTCGACACACTCCTCCGGGTGGATGTAGAGCATGCGGTTGCCTTCGTAGATGCAGTCCACGGGGCATTCCTCGACGCAGGCGCGGTCCTTCACGTCGACGCAGGGCAGGCCGATGATGTACGTCACTTTATTTGACTCCTTGGAGAGGCGCTGACGCCTGACAGCTTAGCGCCTGTTCGTTGCTAAATTCGCGGTCGCCTACTCGCAGACGATCTGGTCGCCTGCACTGTAGGTCCACGTGAAGGGCTCGCGGCGAACGACCTCCCCGTCCATGTAGAACAGCCGCGAGTAGTTGACGGTGAATCCCTGGATGGCCGCCTGGGGGCTGCAGTTGGCCGCCGTGACGGTGCGTTTGGTACCCGAGTAGAAGTTCGACTTCTTCAGTTCGGAGGACGCGACCTTGTCCCAGGTCCGCTTGGACCAGATCCTGAACGTGATGGAGCCTCGGCTGCTGCCGCTGGACTTGTTGATGTAGCCCTGGATGATCGAGGGGTACTTCGTGTCGTTCTGGAAGCGCATGTCGAGGCTGCCGTAGTAGACGGTGGCCTCCCGGCCGGGTGGGTAGCGGTCGAAGAACAGCGAGTGGGGCTTGTGCTCGATGTCCTTGTAGCCGGCGAAGAAGGCGGCGTTGAAGAGCGTCGTCGCCGACTGCGAGATGCCGCCGCCGGACTCCTTCACCAGGCGGCCGCCGTTGATGACGTAGCCGTCGACGTAGCCGTTGGCCGGGGTGCGCTCCCCGAGGGTGTCGTTGAGCGAGAAGATGTCGCCCGGCATCAGCACGGTGCCGTTGACGCTGCTGGCGGCCCGGCCGAGGTTGGTGTTGCGGTAGTCGGCGTGCGGGTAGTACGTCGTGAACTCGCCGATGACCTCGAAGTCCTTGACGTCCGCCTGGGCCTCCTTGGTCGTGTAGTCCGGCTCCTCCTTGGTGGCCGTGACCTCGGCGGTGCGTGCGTCGCCCGTGGCGGTGGCGGTCTTCTCGACAGCCTCCATGAAGGAGTCCTGGTCGAGGGACTGGCCCGTCTTCGCCTTCACGACGACGACCTCGCCGTCGGAGAACTTGAAGCTGGCGTCCTTGGCTGCGGTCAGCTTCAGGGAGCGCTGCGCCTCCTTGGTGTCCTTGAACAGCTTGGCCCCGTCGAGGGATCCGACCAGCTTGCCGTCCTTGACCTCGAAGGAGGCGACTGCGGCGAGCGAGCCGGGTGCGATCTCCATGGAGTCGTCGCCGAGCGTCAGGGTGACGGGCCCGCTGACGAGCGGGTCAGCGAAGCTGTCGACGGCCTCAGCCACCATGGCGTCTGTCACCGCCGGTGCGGTGGCGGTGACGGGGGCCTGGACCGTGTTCCGGCCGGCCTCCCACGCCTGACTCGTGGCGTCGACGGCGGCGTCCACGTCGAGGACGGTCGCGTCGACCGCCTCGGTCGTGACGACCTTGCCCTCCTTGAACGAGATGCTCGCGTCGGTGCCCTTGACCTCGAACTCGTCGGCCGTGGCTGCGACGGCCGCGCTCAGCTTGTCCTCGTCGACCGTGCGGACCAGGTCGATCTCGTGGCCGCCGGTGAAGGTCGTGACGATCTCGAGGGGGTTCCAGCTGAACCCTCCCCCGGCCTCGCGCACCGTCGCGTCGTAGTCGACGCCGAGCCCGGCGTCAGCGGGGTCCAGGGTGGCGGAGTGGGAGCCGTCGACAAGTGAGACGGGCTTGGCGACACTGTCGCTCAGTTCGGCCTCGAGGGTCTGCCTCGCCTGCTCCGGCGACATGCCGCCGATGGCGACGCCCGACACGGATGCCTTGGCAGGAAGCTGGTTGCCCGCGACGAAGTAGGACGCTACGTATGCGCCGCCCACCACGGCAACAAGCCCGATGCCGATCCCGATGCCGACCTTTGCAGACTTCTTCACAAGACTCTCCTCAGCGACCTCGGCGGTCGCACCAGTCCAACATCGTACGGAACCCGACTGTGTGACTCAAAGAGCCGTCCGCCGATCACCGCAGGCGGAAGGCCCACGGGGTGCTGAGCACCCCGGGCGCGACGATCCCTGCCCGGCCGAGCAGGGTCGTGGCCATGGCCTCGATGCCGCCGAGGTTCGCCCCGGAGCCCGTGTGCTCGCTGGATCTGGCGGGTCGGAGCAGTTGCGCCAGGCCGTTCTCCCCGAGATGCGTCACGCGAGCCTTCGACTCGTCGATGCCGGCGAGTGCGCAGGCCCGCTCGACGGCGCGCCGCCGACCGCCGATGTGGTCCACCAGGCCCCGGGCGCGGGCGTCCTCGCCGGTCCAGACCCGGCCGCGCGCAAGCTTCTCCAGGTCGTCGTGGTCCATGCCCCGGTCCCGTGCCGCGAAGGTCGTGAAGTCCAGGTAGACGCGGTCGAGCCAGCGGTCGAGCCGCTCCCAGTCGGCGTCGCTGAACGCCGTCGCAGGAGAGAAGGTGCCGGCGGCCTCGCTGAACGGCAGGGTCTCGCGGACCAGTCCGAGCCTCTCGTAGAGGCCCTGCGTGACGATCTTGCCGCCGAGGACGCCGATGGATCCGGTCAGGGTGGCGGCCTGCGCGACGATCTCGTTGCTCGCCATCGAGACGTAGTACCCGCCGGAGGCCGCCATGGTGCCCATGTGCGCGACGACCGGCTTGCCCGCCTGCCTCAGCCTCAGGACCGAGCGCCGGATGAAGTCGGAGGCTACGGCAGACCCGCCGGGCGAGTCGACGGCGAACACGACGGCGCGGACCTCGTCATCGCGCAGGGCGTGGCGCAGCTGCTCGTCGACCACGTCCGCGCCGGCGGACTGGCCACCGGCCAGCGAGCGGGTTCCGCGGCCGGTGACGATGGCGCCGCGCAGCGTGACGACGGCAACCTTCGGCTGTGAACGGCGCAGCTTCGCGAGCCTGGCTGCGGGCGTCGTGTGCCGGTGCGCGAACACCAGCGCCTCGGTCGCGGCGCCCCATTCCTCGAGCGCGGCGGCGTAGGCCTCGTCGCGGTAGCCGATGCGGTCGATCAGTCCGAGTTCGAGCGCCCGCTCCGGGTCGACCGGCGACGCATCCATCGCCGCGCGGACGATCGTCTCGTCGACGCAACGGCGTCGGGCGATCGCGGCCACGAGCCCGTCGGTGATGGACTCGCCGATCCGCTGCATCATCTCGCGGTGCGGTCCGGTGACGGTCTCCGCGGCGTAGGTGTTGGCCGCCGTCTTGTACTCGTGGCGCTGGCCGAACTGCGGGGTCAGGCCCGCCTTCTCGAAGAGCCCGCGCAGCAGGGTGATCTCCAGCTGGAGGCCCTCGATGCTGAGCATCCCCGTCGGCTGCACCCAGACGCGGTGCGCTGCGGCGGCGACGGCATACGCGACGAGGCCGCCGCTGAGTTCGCCGAAGGACTCGGCCCAGGCCATGGTCGGCCGATGCCTGCCGAAGGTCTCGATGAGCTCGGCGACCTCCTCGGCGTGCGCGAGGTCGAGGCCCGGCACGGCGTGCACGATGAGGCCGCGCACGTGCTCGTCGGTCGCGGCGTCGGCGAGGTGGTCGCGCAGGCCCTGCAGGGTGGGGCTGTTGATCAGCTGGATCGCCTCGAGCGGATTGTCGGGCCGGGCGGTCAGCACCCCGCGCGCCAGGTCCAGCTCGAGGACCACCTGCCTGTCACGTCCGAGGACATCGAAGACTGCCATGCGTCCCAGCTTACGGAAGGGCGGAAACGCGACGCGGGCCCTCCCGCAGGGAAGGGCCCGCGTCAGGCAGCGGCTGGTCAGCCGAGCAGCGAGGTGGCGGTGGCGGCCACGTTGTCGGCGGTGATGCCGAACTCCTCGAAGCACTTCGCACCCGACGCGGAGGCGCCGAAGTGCTCGATGCTCACCGAGGCGCCGGCCGAGCCGACGTACTTGGCCCAGCCCATGGCGATGCCGGCCTCGACGCTGACGCGCGCGGTGACGGCGGCGGGGAGCACGGACTCCTTGTACTCGGCGCTCTGCTCGTCGAACCACTCCTGGCAGGGCATGGACACGACGCGGGTGGGCACGCCGGCGGCCTGCAGCTTCTCCTGCGCGGCGAGCGCGACGGGGACCTCGGAGCCGGTGGCGATGAGGATGACCTTGAGGTCGCCCTCCTCCTCGCTCAGGACGTATGCGCCCTTCGCGACGCCCTCCGCGGAGGCGTAGCGCTCACCGCGGGCGACGATCGGGAGGTCCTGACGCGACAGGATGAGGCCGGCGGGACGGTCGTTGCGGCGCAGGATCTCGCCCCACGCGACCGAGGTCTCGTTGGCGTCGGCGGGACGCACGATGTCGAGGCCGGGGATGGCGCGCAGCGCGGCCAGGTGCTCGATCGGCTGGTGCGTCGGGCCGTCCTCGCCGACGCCGACGGAGTCGTGCGACCAGACGAAGATCGACGGGACCTTCATGAGCGCGGCCA
Source organism: Tessaracoccus palaemonis (assembly GCF_019316905.1). Classification (NCBI taxonomy): domain Bacteria; kingdom Bacillati; phylum Actinomycetota; class Actinomycetes; order Propionibacteriales; family Propionibacteriaceae; genus Tessaracoccus; species Tessaracoccus palaemonis. The sequence continues at coordinate 787,773 of NZ_CP079216.1, read as the reverse complement.
GCCGGACGGCGGGGCGCATGTAGTCCGCGAAGACGAGGAACGTGCCGCCGTAGGGACGGGTCAGGCCGGACACGGCGATGCCGTTGAGGATGCCGCCCATGGCGTGCTCGCGGATGCCGAAGTGCAGCGTGCGGCCGTACTCGTTGCCCGACCACTCCTTGGTGGTGCGGTTGGCGGGCAGGAAGGACGGCTCGCCCTTCATGGTGGTGTTGTTCGAGCCTGCGAGGTCGGCGGAGCCGCCCCAGAGCTCGGGCAGCTGGTCGGCCAGCGCGGAGAGGACCTCGCCGGAGGCGGCGCGGGTGGACTTCTTGCCCTCCTCGAACACCGGCAGGCTCAGCGTCTCGGGCAGCTTCCCGGCCTGGACGCGCTGCAGCAACGCGACCTTCTCGGGGTTGGCCTTGGCCCAGGCCTCGAACTGCTCGTCCCACGCGGTGCGGGCGGCCTTGCCGCGGGCAGCGACGTTGGCGCGGGCCGCGTCGACGGCGTCCTGGTCGACGGCGAAGGGCTTCTGCTCGAAGCCGAGCACCTCCTTGAGGGCGGCGATCTCGTCGGCGCCGATCTTGGAGCCGTGGACGGCGTGGTTGCCCTGCTTGTTCGGCAGCGGCCAGCCGATGACGGTGGTCAGCTTGATGAAGCTGGGCTTGTCGGTGACGGCCTTGGCGGCCTCGATGGCGTTGTAGAGCGCCTCGACGTCCTCGCGGTATCCGGTGCCACCGCTCGTCCAGTCGACGTGCTGCACGTGCCACCCGTAGGCGGCGTAGCGGGCCTCGACGTCCTCGGTGAACGAGATGTCGGTCTCGCCCTCGATCGTGATGCGGTTGTCGTCGTAGATCAGGACGAGGTTGCCGAGTTCCTGCGTCGCGGCGAGCGACGAGGCCTCGGAGGAGACGCCCTCCTGCAGGCAGCCGTCGCCGGCGATCGTGTAGACGTAGTGGTCGAACAGGGACTCGCCGGCCGGCGCGTCGGGCTCGAACAGGCCGCGCTCACGGCGGGCGGCCATGGCCATGCCGACGGCGTTGCTGATGCCGGCGCCCAGCGGGCCGGTGGTGGTCTCGACGAAGGCGGTGTGCCCGTACTCGGGGTGGCCGGGCGTCTTCGCGCCCCAGGTGCGCAGCGACTCGAGGTCGCCGAGCTCGAGGCCCAGGCCGCCGAGGTACAGCTGGGTGTACTGGGTCAGGGACGCGTGGCCCGCAGACAGCACGAACCGGTCGCGACCGATCCACTTGTCGTCTGTCGGGTCGGTGTTCATGACCTTCTGGTACAGGAGGTACGCCACGGGCGCCAGGGAGATCGGGGTACCGGGGTGGCCGTTGCCGACCTTCTCCACGGCGTCGGCCGCCAGGATGCGCGCCGTGTCAACGGCTCGGGCGTCCTTTTCCGTCCACTCAAAAGTCACAGTTGGTCCTTACCTAGGGGTGCTTCTCTGCGCAACAAATCGTATCGTGCGGGGTCACGGTGGCCCCAGCGGCATCTGCTCAGTCCTGGGGAAACGGCCAGGAGACCGTGTCGAGATCGGCCGCGGCGCTTGTCGGGGCAGGATCCTCGGACTGCTCGGCCTCGACGATCTGGGAGGGGTGGCCGGGGTCCACCGGGCGGATCGTCTCCCCGAGCGCCTCACGGACGAGCTTCTGGATCCCCTCGGCGGAGGATCCATCGAACATGCGGGTCTCCGGCATGGCTCAGGCCTCCTGCGTGACCGGCGGCTCCGCCGACCACGGGAAGACGATCCACTCGTCCGTGGCGCACCACACGTAGTCGGGCTGGATCAGCGTGCGGGACTTGGAGTAGAGGACCGCGGAGCGGACCTCCCCGCCAAAGCCGCGCAGCAGCTTGATGACCAGGCCGAGGGTGCGGCCGGAGTCGGCGACATCGTCGACCACGAGGATCTTCTTGCCGACGATGGAGTCGGTGTCGAGCATCGGGGCGAGCAGCACCGGGTCGGGCAGGGTCTGGTTGACGTCGGTGTAGAACTCGACGTTGATCGCATCACACAGCTTGACGCCCAGCGCGTAGGTCAGCGCTCCGGCCAGGGGCAGGCCGCCGCGGGCGACGCCGATGATCACCTCCGGTTCGAAGCCCGAGTAGGCGATGTCCTGCGCGAGTTCGCGCGACGCGGACCCGAACCCGTCCCAGGTCAGGATCTCTTTTGTCATCAGTTCATTGGAGTCCGCGTGGTAAGCCATGGACGTATGGTAGTCGGGCGGATTTTCCGACCGGCGGGAGGTCCACGTCAGGCGAGGGGGTCGCGCCCACCGTCGAGGATCAGGGTCATGAACACCACCGTGCGCCACTGACCGAACTTGAGCCCGACCTCCGGGAGTCTGCCGGTTTCCTCGAAGCCGAGCCTGCGGTGGAACTCGATGGAGGCCTCGTTGGTTGCGTCGATGACGCCGACCATGACGTGCACGTCGCGGCCCAGCGCGTGGTCGATCAGCGCATTCATCAGCATCCGGCCGCCGCCGACCGCACGCCGCCCCTCGGCGATGTAGACGCTGTGCTCGACCGTGTGGACGTAGCCTGCGAGGCTCCTGAAGGGTCCGTAGGCCGCGTACCCGACGACCTCACCGTCGTCCTCGAGCACCAGCACCGGCTGCTCGGCGACGACATGCGCCTCGAGCCACGCACGGCGGTCCTCGACCGAGACGGGATCCAGTGCGTACGAGGCGGTCGTGCCGACGCCGGCCGTGTTGTAGATCTCCGTGATGGTGTCGATGTCGCGCGCGGACGCGGGCCTGATGGTGAGCATGTCCGCGATCCTAAGTGAGTCACCGGCGGCCCCGGTACGGTTGTCCCATGCCCGCGACCGTCTCAGCCGATGTCCATCGACTCAGCGGCCGGTGGGGCCGTCTCGACATACACGCACTCGGCGCGACGGTGACGTCGTGGGCACCGGGGGGAGTCGAACAGCTCTTCACCTGTGAGGACGCCGAACCCTCGCCCGGCCGGATGTGGCACGGCGGCGTCCCCATCTGCGCCCCATGGTTCGGCAGCGGCATGGGGCTCGACTGGGAGGTGCCGTTCCGCCACGGTCTCGTCTCGCGCGTCGCATGGCAGGTGGTGCACAGCACGTCCGGCGACGACGGCGCCACGATCGTGCTGCGCACGGACGCGAGGTCGACGTGCCACCTTGCCGGATCGGACAGGTTCCCCGCGGACCTCGGCTACGAGCTGCGGGTCGAGGCCGACGCGCGCGAACTGGCGCTGAGCCTGACGATCACGAGCCCGACCCAGCCCACCCGGATCGAGGCCATGTTCCACCCGTACCTTGCCACAGACGTGCCGAGCGCCCGCCTCACCGGGCTCGGGGGCATCTCGTACCGCGACTACAGCGACGGGACGCAGGGCGTCGAGGTCTCTCCCCTGGCTATCGACGGCGCGCTGGACCGGGTGTACGACGCGGCGGCACGGGTCACCATCCAGGACTCGTCGGGCAGCCTCGACCTCGCCCCCGAGGGGGCGGCCACTGCCGTGGTGTGGAACCCGGGCATCGTCGACGGCGGCTTCGCGCCCCGGGAGTGGCAGCGCTTCCTGTGCGTCGAGTTCGGCAACGCCGCCGCCGGCGCCGTCGATCTGCAGGCCGGCGGGTCCCACCGCCTCGGGATCCGCCTGACCCGCGCCTGACCTCAGCGGCCGAGGGCATCCGCCTCGGCGCCGATGGTCGTGTCGTCACCATGGCCCGTGTGCACGACCGTGGCGTCGGGCAGCTCGAACAGCCGTGCCCTGATCGACTCTTCGATGGTGTCGCGGCTGCTGAAGGAGCGCCCGGTGGCGCCGGGCCCACCGTTGAAGAGCGTGTCGCCGGTGAATACGCAGCCGAGTTCCGGCGCGTAGAGGCACACGGCTCCGGGCGCGTGGCCGGGCGTGTGGATCACCGTGAGCGTCACTGACCCGACCGTGAACTCCTGCCCGTCGAACAGGTCGTGGTCCCAGCGTCGGTGAGGGTGTGTGAGGTTCCAGACGGGCTCGTCGGCCGGATGCAGCCAGATGGGGGCGCCGGTGGCATCGGCCAGCTCGGGGGCGACGCGGACGTGGTCGTCGTGCGCGTGCGTGCAGATGATGGCCTGGACGCGACGACCGTCGACGGCCTTCAGGATGGCGTCGACGTCGTGCGGGGCGTCGATGACGATGACCTCGTCCTCGTCGCCGACCAGCCACAGGTTGTTGTCGACGTCGAAGGTCTGCCCGTCGAGGGAGAAGGTGCCGCTGGTGACGGCGTGCGTGATGCTCACAGGACCACCACCGAGCGCAGGACCTCGCCGCGGTGCATCTTCTCGAAGGCCTCCTCGATGTCGCCGATGCCGATCTCCTCAGAGACGAACGCGTCGAGGTCGAGCCTGCCCTGGCGGTACAGGTCCACGAGCATCGGGAAGTCGCGCGACGGGAGGCAGTCGCCGTACCAGGAGGACTTGAGCGAGCCGCCGCGGCCGAACACGTCGAGGAGCGGGATGTCGGGGACCGTCATGTCGGGGCGCGGGACGCCGACCAGGACGACCGTTCCGGCAAGATCGCGGGCGTAGAACGCCTGCTTCCACGTCTGCGGGATGCCCACGGCGTCGATCACGACGTCGGCGCCGAACCCTCCGGTGAGCTCACGGATGGCCTCGACCGGGTCCAGGTCCGCGGAGTTGACGGCGTGCGTCGCGCCGAGGGCGGCGGCCCGCGCGAGCTTGGTGTCGTCGATGTCGACGGCGATGATCGTGCCCGCACCGGCGAGCGCGGAGCCGGCGATGGCTGCGCAGCCGACCCCGCCGCAGCCGATGACCGCGACAGACTTCCCGCGGGTGACGCCTCCGGTGTTGATGGCCGCGCCGATGCCGGCCATGATGCCGCAGCCGAGCAGCCCGACCGCCGCGGGGCGCGCGTCCGGGTCGACCTTGGTGCACTGCCCCGCCGCGACGAGAGTCTTCTCGGCGAAGGCGCCGATGCCCAGCGCGGGGGTCAGCTCCGTACCGTCGGCGAGCGTCATCCTCTGCGTCGCGTTGAAGGTGGCGAAGCAGTACTGCGGCTCGCCGCGACGGCACGCGCGGCAGTCGCCGCAGACGGCGCGCCAGTTCAGGATGACGAAGTCGCCGGGCGCGACGGAGGTCACGCCCGCGCCGACGGACTCGACGATGCCGGCGGCCTCGTGGCCGAGCAGGAACGGGAAGTCGTCGTTGATCCCGCCCTCACGGTAATGGAGGTCCGTGTGGCACACGCCGCACGCCTGGATCCGCACCACCGCCTCGCCGGGGCCGGGGTCGGGGATGACGATGGTTTCAAGGGTGACCGGGGCGCCCTTGGCGCGGGCGACTACGCCTTTGACCTGCTGCATGGGCCGCAGCCTAGCTAGCTTCGGCTCAACTGCGGCGCGATCTGCCCGGTGAACAGCGGGGCCAGATCCGCATCGCGCAGGGTCGTCTCAACCCATCGGACCGCCTCTATCTCGGCTGCCGGCGTCGGCGTCGCGACCGGATCGGGCCACTGGAACACCCGGGCGAGGACCAGGTGCCCGGACTCGTTGGCGGCGCGGGCGGAGTGCTCACCGAGGTCGACGAGACGGGCAGCGTCGAGGGCGAGGCCCAGTTCCTCGCGCACCTCGCGGACGGCGCAGTCCGCGGCGCTCTCCCCCGCCTCGGGCTTGCCACCCGGGTTCATCCACATCGTGGTTCCGCGCTTGCGGACCAGGAGCACCCGGCCGGCCTCGTCGCGGAGGACGACGGCGGACACGACGATCACAGGTTCCATGACCCAGCAGGCTAGCGGCCCGGCGCCTGGATCCACACGCGCCGCCGGCCCGGCCGCGTAGGGTGGCCGCAACCGAGGAAAGGGTGATTCATGGCCAGGGCTCTGATCGTGGTGGACGTGCAGGTGGACTTCTGCGAGGGCGGCGCGCTCGGCGTCGACGGCGGTAACGCCGTCGCGGAGCAGGTGGCCGCGTTCCTGGCGCTGGAGCCGGGCTATGCGCAGGTCGTCGCGACCCGCGACCACCACATCGACCCGGGCCCCCACTTCTCGGACACGCCCGATTTCGTCGACAGCTGGCCGCCGCACTGCGTCGTCGGCACGCCCGGACAGGAGCTCCACCCCGACCTGCGTGGCGTCGCGTTCGGCGCGACCTTCGACAAGGGCAGCTACGAGGCGGCCTACTCGGGCTTCGAGGGATCCGTCGGCGGCGGAGCCGACGGCGAGCGACTGGCCCCCTGGCTGGGTCGCCACGGCATCACCGCGGTCGACGTCGTCGGCATCGCCACCGACTTCTGCGTGAAGGCCACGGCCCTCGACGCCGCCCGCGAGGGCTTCGCGACCCGCGTCCTCGGCGGCCTGACCGCCGCCGTCCACCCTGATGGCGTCCCCGCCGTCGTCGACGAGCTGACGGCCGCCGGCGTGGAGTGGGTCTCCCCGGAACGCTGACCGAACCCCCGACGCCACCCTTACCGACACACGCCACCCTTCTTCGCACATGCCACCGCCATGGCGGTGGCATCTGCTGAAAGCGGTGGCGTCGGTCGGTAAGGGTGGCGTCTGCTGAGAACGGTGGCGGGGCACCGGGGGGGCTCAGCCGACCGGCGGGTCCTTGCGCATGGCCTGCGTGGAGCGTGCGACCGTGAACCCCAGCGACGTGTAGAGCCGGTCGGCCCCGGTAGGGCTCTCGGAGTCGACGCTCAGCTCGACGACGGTGAAGCTCCCGTCGCGCCGCGCCAGGTCAAGCGTGCGGGAGAGGGCGAGCCGGGCGAGTCCCCGCCCGCGGGCCTCACGCACTGTCCCCACCAGCGCGATGTACAGCTCGTGGGGGGCGTACTGCTGCGCCAGCACGTACGCCAGGACCGACCCGTCGTGGCCCTTGACCAGCGTCGAGAACTCGGGACGGGCGGGGCGACCGCGGACGAGGTCGCGCCAGCGGTCGACATCGTGCGGCGCGAACCCATAGTGGTCGGCGAACGCTGCGTTGTGCGCCAGACGCACGGCTTCCTCGTCGTCGAGGGTCGGCGAGACGACCACGATCCCCGAGCTCTCCTGCCCGGCCGTCGCGCCACCACCAGATGGCTCGGACGAGCTCCCGAAGGGCGTCCCTGCACCGGTCGCCCCAGTGTCGGCTGTCGGCGCCGGCACACAGATCGGTGCTTCGGGGATATCAGGCCCTGGCAGCGAGCGCTCCATGTCGGTGAACCAGCGCACGACCCGGTATCCCGAGCGCGACAGCAGCCTGGACGCGGACGAGCCTTCCAACCCGCCGGAGGCGCGGAGGTGGAACGGCAGCCCCGGATTCCGGTGGGCGCTGAGCTCCGCCGCCCTGGTCTCCATCTGCGAGAGCAGGACGCGTCCGATGCCCCTGCCCCGCCACCGGGGTAGCACGCCCCCATCGAGCTGGCAGCGGACCGTGCCGTCCTCCTGGGGACCCGACCCCACTCTCAGCTGACCGTAGGCGACGAGCTGAGCACCGTCCCACACAGCCCAGCTGTCCAGGACGGGGTCGAAGCCGGTCTCGGTCAGCTCCTCGGCCAGGTCCTCGGCCTCGTAGAACTCATTCGTGCCGTCGGCCGTCGCGAGCGCGCTGGTCAGCACCGCCCAGGCGGGCACGGAGGAGTCGTCGAGCCAGGTCCAGGTCAACACCTGCGTGACTCTGCCAGCCGGCGAGGTCAGCCGTGGAGGTAACTCACGAGGTGGTCGGTCTCGGACTGCAGCAGGTCGATCCGGTGCTTGACGATGTCGCCGATCGACACGATGGCGGCGAGTCGCCCATCGCAGATGACCGGTACATGTCGCGTGCGGAGTTCGGTCATCGACTCGGCGACCTGCACCAGGTCGTCGTTGAGCCCACAGGTGTGCACCGGGGCGTCGAGGAGTTCGCCGATCGGCAGCTCCAGCGCGGCGGCGCCATGCGCGCCGATGGCCCGCACCACGTCCCGCTCGCCGGCGACGCCGACCACGTGTGCCTCGGCATCGGTGATGACGACCGCGCCGATGCGGTGCTCGTTGAGCAGTTCAATCAGGTGGGCGACGGTGTCGTCCGCGCCTGCGGTGACCACCGAGGCGCCCTTGGCTTGAATGATGTCGTTGATCCGCATGGAGGGAGGGTATCCCCGCCGCAAGGGCAGGTGATCGGTCACATCATCAGTGCTTCGTGCAGACCCACCTGAGAGTCGCGCAGCCACTCCTCGCGACGGCGGATGGCGTCGCCGACACCCTCGTCCCACATGCGCTGCCATCCTCCGCCGAGCCGCTCGGCTCGGTCCTTCATGGAGTACCAGGAGCGCTCCGCGATGGACACGGAGACGCGCGGGACCCACTCGCGGTCGGCGCGGTCGAGGCCGTAGGCATCCGCAAGGGCCCTTCCCCGGACCGCCACGTCGACGTCGTCGAAGACCGGGTTACGGTCGTTCGGGTGGTGCCAGCCTGCCCACCACAGCAGCAGGTTCGCCACCGTCACCGCGCGCGAGGTCGGCCTGGCGAGGTCGAAGTCGATGAAGGCGTAGGCCACCTGGTCGCGGAAGACGGTGTTCTCCGGCGTGACGTCGCAGTGGCTGACGAAGGTGTCCGGCGGGCCTACCGGCTCGGGTGATCCGGCTGGCCGGGCACCGGGTTCTGCGGCGTCGGGGACCCCGAACGGCTGCATGGCATCGTCGAGCCTCCTCAGCAGCCTCGCGACGCTGATTCCGCGGTCGTGGTCGGCGACCCAGGAGGGCCACGGCCTGCCCGCCACCTCGCCGTCGACGAAATCGAGGATCTCGCGTCCCTTGGCATCGAGGCCGAGGAAGCGGGGGGCGCCGTCAAAGCCGGCGTGCTCGAGGTGCCGCAGGACCGTGTGGATGAACGGGCTGCGGGAGGTGACGGGTCGCCGGACGGTGTCGCCGACGCGCACGACGCCGTCGGTGACGTCGCCGCCGAGCAGCGGGATCTCGTCTGGTCCGCCCGTCAGATGCACGGATCGAAGCTGTCGTCGATGCTCTGGTCCATGTCGAAGGCGGGCAGCGAACTGGCGGGCACGTTGACGACCTTGGCGGGCACACCGGCGACGGTGGTGTGGTCGGGGACATCGCGCAGCACGACGGAGCCTGCGCCGATCTTCGCGCCGGTGCCGACGCGGATGTTGCCGAGCACCTTCGCGCCGGCGCCGATCAGCACGCCGCGGCCGATCTTCGGGTGGCGGTCGCCGCCCTCCTTGCCGGAGCCGCCGAGGGTGACCTCGTGCAGCATCGAGAAGTCGTCCTCGACGACGGCGGTCTCGCCGATCACCACGGAGGTGGCGTGGTCGAACATGATGCCCTTGCCGATGCGGGCGGCGGGGTGGATGTCGACGGCGAACACCTCGGAGATACGCGACTGCAGGTACCAGGCCAGCGGCTTGCGGCCGAGGTTCCAGTAGGCGTGCGCGACGCGGTACGCCTGGATGGACTGGAAGCCCTTGAAGTAGAGCAGCGGGTTGGAGTAGCCCGGGCAGGCCGGATCGCGGCTGACGACGGCCTGCAGGTCGGCGCGGATCGAGCGCTGCACGCACTCGTCCTCCTCCAGGACCTGCTGGAAGATGTCGCGCAGGCCGAGCGCCGGCAGCGTCGAGTTGTCGAGTTTGCTGGCCAGCAGGTAGCTCAGCGACTCCTCGATGTCCGCCTTGCTCAGCACCGTGGCGTGCAGGAAGCCCGCCAGGAGGGGCTCGTTGGCCGCGGCCTGGGCGCACTCCTCCTTGATGGCGTTCCAGATCTGGTCGTCGGGAACGATCTTCGACGGGTCCATGACTCTCCTCTGCGGTGGTGCGGGCCCCAGGCTACCGATGCGGGGGGACGGCGGCGCAGGTCTTCTCTACTGGCGATCCGCGGACCCGTGGCGGAGCTCAGTGTCGGGGAGCCCCTGCGGCACCCGGCGTCGTAGATCTCCGCCGGAAGCTCGTCCCTTTCTGCCACGGCCATCGGCCAATCTCCCGCCAGCCAGCCCTGGTGAGGGCTAGTTTCAGGTGACGACCACCGACCGGAGGCAGGACCATGGCCAGCACGACGACGACAGCGAACCTGATGGCGGGAGCCCTCGCGCTCATGGGCACGCTCCACTTCGCACGACCGGCCCCGTTCGATGGCCTCGTCCCCGACGAGCTGCCCGGGTCGGCCAGGACGTGGACGTACGCGTCGGGCGTCGCCGAGCTGGCCGTCGCGGCCGGGCTGGCCGTACCCGCGACGCGCAGGGCCGCGGGCTGGGCGGCCGCGGGCCTGTTCGTCGCCGTGTTCCCCGGCAACCTCAACATGGTGCGGCTGTGGTGGGACCGGCCCCTGGGATACCGGCTCATCGCGATAGCCCGGCTGCCCCTGCAGTGGCCGATGATCCGCTCGGCACTGCGCGTGGCCCGCGCCACGAAACCGGTTCCCTGAGCTTGTCGAAGGGCCCTGAGCCTGTCGAAGGGGTTGAGGCTTCGCGGTTCCCTGAGCTCGTCGAAGGGCGGTGAGGAAGCGCGCCAGCGCTGACGAAGCGTCGCGCAGGTTTGACCTTTCACTGCGTTCACGGCGTTTCGACAGGCATGTGCTGAGCTTGTCGAAGTGCTCAACGACCGCGTCAGTCGTGACCCGCCGGCTCACCCTGCCGGAAGGCTGCACTCTCCAGCTGGAAGGTGGTGTGGGCAACCTCGAAGTGCGTCTCGACACAGTCGCGGACCTCGTCGAGAATCTCCAGGGCGTGACCGTTCTGGAAGCACTTCTCACCCACGACCAGGTGCGCGGTCAGCACCGGCAGCCCTGTCGCGACCGTAGAGGCGTGCAGGTCGTGGACCTCGCGGACATGCTCGACGTCGAGCAGGTGGCTGCGGACCTCGTCGAGGTCAAGGCCGTCGGGGGTGAACTCCATCAGCACCCGGGCGGTGCCGCGCATGATGACGACGGCGCGCGGCACGATGAGTGCGGCGATGAACAGCGCGGCCAGCGCGTCGGCCTGCTGGAAGCCGGTGGTCGAGATCACGATCGCCGCGACAATCACGCCAAGCGAGCCGAGTGCGTCGTTGACCACCTCCAGGAACGCGGCCTTCATGTTGAAGTTCGCGGAGCGGCCTGAGTACAGGATGAGCATCGAGGCGACGTTCGCCATCAGGCCGACGATGCCGAAGATCAGCAGTTCGGTCGCCGGGACCTCGGGGGGCTCGAACAGGCGCCGGACACCCTCGATGGCGGCGAAGAGGCCAACTCCGAGGAGCAGCACCGCCTGCCCGAGCGCGGCGATGATCTCGACGCGGCGGAAGCCCCAGGTGCGGCGGGGGTCTGCGGGGCGCAGCATCAGCGTCGCCGCGGTCAGCGCGACGACGAGGCCGCCGACGTCGGTCGCGGCGTGCACCGTGTCGGTCAGCAGTGCCAGCGAGCCGGTGATGGCGGCGCCGACGACCTGGGCAAGCAGCACCACCGAGGTGAGGCAGACGACGACGAGCAGGCGGCGACGGTGCGACGGCGCCGCCGCCAGGTCCGCGGTCCCCGGGCCATGGCTGTGCCCTGCGTGGTCGTGGGCCATGGTCACTGCCCTCCCATCAGCTGTGTGCAGAGCCGCACACGCGACCCTGTCGCGTCGAGCAGGTGCCCCGAGGCCTGCAGCAGGCCGGCCAGGTCGTCGGCGTCAGCCAGCGCGTACCAGGATGCCCTCCCCTCCGCACGCACCACGACAAGGCCGCACTCGTGCAGGCAGCGCAGGTGGGCACTCACCGTCGACTGCGCGAAGCCGAGGTGGTCGACGAGGTCACGCACGCGGTGCTCACCCCCGGCCAGGTGCTGGAGGATCGCGAGCCGGTTGGGATCGGAGAGCGCGTGGAAGAGCCTCGCGAACGTGGCGGTCGAGTCGGGGTCGATCACGACCTCCGCAGTTTGCATCGTCATGATGCGATCCTATCGCTACACGGCGATACTGACCACCTGGCCGCGTTCATCGTGGCAGGGCGGGGATAGACTCACCCGTGATGACTGAGACGACCGCGCCCCCCGGAGCCCTCTCCAGGCTGCATGCTTGGGTGACCCGCGAGACATCGGGCGGCATCCTGCTGCTCGTAGCCGCCGCGGTCGCGCTGATCTGGGCGAACTCCCCCTGGCGGGAGACCTACCACGCTCTCGCGGCCTTCGAGTTCGGCCCGGAGGCCCTGCACCTGAGCCTCGACTTCGCCGACTGGGCAGCCGACGGCCTACTCGCCATCTTCTTCTTTGTGGTCGGCGTCGAGCTCAAGCACGAGATCGTGGCCGGCAGCCTCAGCAGGCCGAAGGAGGCGGCCGTCCCCGTGCTGGCTGCAGTGGGCGGCATGGTCGTTCCCGCGGTGATCTTCGTGACGGTGACCGCGACTCTCGATCCGACGGCCCTGCACGGCTGGGCCATCCCCACGGCCACGGACATCGCGTTCGCGCTGGCCGTCCTCGCCATCTTCGGCAAAGGCCTGCCCCGCGCTCTGCGCGTGTTCCTGCTCACGCTGGCCGTCGTCGACGATCTGCTGGCCATCATCGTGATCGCCGTCTTCTATACCGACCATCTCAGCCTCGGCATGCTCGCCCTCTCACTGGTGAGCGTCGCCGCGTTCGCATTCGCGGCCCGCATGAAGCGGACACGGTGGTGGCTGCTGATCCCGCTGGCGGTGCTCGCCTGGGCCCTGATGCACGCCTCGGGCGTGCATGCGACCATCGCGGCCGTGCTGTGCGGCCTGACGGTCGCCGCGAAGCCCCTCCACAGCGAGGACGATGCACGGACGCACCGCTTCGAGACGCTGGTCAAGCCCTGGTCCGCCGGCCTCGCGCTGCCGGTGTTCGCCTTCTTCTCCGCGGGTGTCACGATCGTCGACGGCGAGGGTCCCGCCGCGGTGATCGGCCAGCCCGTGGTGCTCGCGATCGTCGGCGGCCTCGTGGTCGGCAAGATCGTCGGCGTCCTCGGCACCACCGCGCTGGTCACCCGGCTGACGCCGCTGCGGCTGCCGGACGCCATCGGCCTGCGGGACCTGCTGCCCGTCGGCATGCTCTGCGGCATCGGCTTCACTGTCGCGTTGCTGATCGCCGAGTTGTCCTTCCCCGACTCCGAGCACACGGCCGGCGCGAAGCTGGCGGTGCTGATGGGCTCGACCCTGGCGGCCATCATCGGGGCCATGATGCTCCGCCGCGACGCCCGCCTCGCCCGCAACTCCGACATGAACGAGGACGGCATCCCCGACACCAACATCTCGCCGATCTGATCCGGGGCCGTGGGCGCGTCGACGGCGAACCTGCCCGTCATGGCAAGCTGGTGCCCCTGTCGACGTCCCCAGGGGTGAGCCCATGTCCGAGCACGCATTCCAACTGCTGGCCATTGTCGTGTACTTCGCGGCGATGCTCGGCATCGGCTACTACGCCTTCCGACGCACGTCCACCATCGACGGCTACATGCTGGCCGAGCGGAACCTCCGGCCTGGGGTGGCGGCACTGTCGGCGAACGCGTCGGACATGTCCGGCTGGCTGCTCATGGGCCTGCCCGGAGCGATCTACCTGTCGGGACTGGTCGAGGCGTGGATCGCGATCGGGCTCACGCTCGGCGCCTGGGTGAACTGGAAGGTCGTCGCGCCGCGGCTGCGGGCCTACACCGAGATCGCCGAGAACGCCATCACCATCCCGAGCTTCTTCGGCAAGCGGCTGCCCGGCGAGACGCGCCCCGTCCGGATCGCGGCCGCCGCGGTGATCCTCGTCTTCTTCACGTTCTACGTCTCCAGCGGCATGGTGGCCGCCGGCAAGTTCTTCGCCAGCACCTTCGGCTGGCACTACCTCGCGGGCATGGCGCTCGTCGCGACCATCACGGTGCTGTACACGTTCATCGGCGGCTTCCTGGGCGCGACGCTGACCGACGTCGCGCAGGGCGTCCTGATGCTGACCGCCCTGATCGTGGTGCCGATCGTCGCGATCGTGTCGATCGGCGGCTGGGACGCGGCGACGGCGCAGATCACCGCGCAGAACGCCGACGCGTTCAACCTGTTCGCCGGCATCGACGACAAGGGCGCCTTCCTGTGGACCGTGGGGATCATCTCCACCGCCGCCTGGGGGCTCGGCTACTTCGGGCAGCCGCACATCATCGTCCGGTTCATGGCGCTGCGCACGGCGCGCGAGGCGAAGACCGCCCGCCGCATCAGCCTCGGCTGGATGATCCTGACCTGCGGTGGCGCGATCCTGACCGCGCTCATCGGCGTCGGCTACTTCGCCGGGGACCCCGCCAAGAAGCTGGAGGATCCCGAGACGGTGTTCCTCCTGCTCAGCCAGATCTTCTTCCACCCCTTCGTCGCCGGACTGGTGCTCGCCGCGGTGCTGGCGGCCATCATGTCGACGATGTCGAGCCAGCTCGTGGTGTGCTCGTCGGCGCTGGTGGAGGACCTCTACAACCTGGCCGGGAGGCGCAGCAACCCGCGCGTGGAGTTGCTGCTCGGCCGGGTCGGCGTCCTGATCATCGCGGTGGTCGCTGCGTTGCTCGCACTCGACCAGGACTCCGCGATCCTCGAACTGGTGTCCTTCGCGTGGGCCGGGTTCGGCGCCGCCTTCGGCCCCGTCGTGCTGATGTGCCTCTACTGGCGTCGGTACACGGCCGCCGGCGCGCTGGCCGGCATGGTCACCGGCGGCGTGGTCGTGCTCATCTGGGGGAACATCCCGGCGCTGCACTCCGCGATGTACGAGATCGTGCCCGGCTTCCTGCTGAACCTGCTCGTCGGATACGTCGTCTCCCGACTGACCTGGAAGGGCGATGAGCCGAAGGTCGACGAGGAGTTCGACGCGATGTCGAGGATCCTCGCCGCGGACTGATCTGGCGTCAGGACGGGCCGTGGGTCCAGCGGCCGTCGACCATGGTCGCGGCGACCGGCATGGCCCGCAGTGCCGCGGCGTCGGCGCCGACGGGGTCCCCGTCGAGGATCGCGATGTCGGCCCGTGCGCCGGGCGCCAGCGGACCGTCGACGCTGGCGGTGACCGCCTCGTCGAGTGTGATCCGCTGTTCCGGGTGCCAGGGAGCGCGCTCGTCACGCGTGCGGAACACGGCTGCGCTGATGGCCTGCCAGGGGTCGAGCGGCGCGACGGGGGCGTCGGACCCGAACGCGAGCGTGACCCCGGCGTCGAGCAGGGTGCGCAGCGGGAACGCGCGGCCGGTGCGGGCGGGCCAGAGCGCCTCGGCAGCGTCGCGGTCGTCCATCGCGTGCTCGGGCTGGACGCTGGCGACGATGCCGAGGTCCGCGAACCGGGGCGCGTCGGCATGTCGGAGCAGCTGCGCGTGCTCGATGGAGCCGCTGGCGCGGCTGATCGCGAAGGCGTCGAGCGCCAGTCGGTTGGCCTCGTCGCCGATGGCGTGCACCGCGACGTGCAGCCCGTGGCCGCGGGCGGTGGCGAGGAGGTCGGTGAGCTGAAGGGGGTTGACGTTGAGGACGCCCCGGTCGGCCGTGCCGGGGTACGGGTCGACGCAGCAGGCCGTGCGGGTCGTCAGGGAGCCGTCGGAGATGATCTTCAGCGATCCGACGCGGAGCAGCCCGGCGATCTCCCGCCCCGTGGTGAGGCCCTCGTCCAGGGCGCGGGCGAGGTCCTGTGGGTAGATGCCGAAGTCGACGCGGGCCGCCAGCGGTCTGGTCGAGGCGCGTCGGGTCCAGCTCTCGAGGTTCCAGGCCATCTCGAAGTCGACGATCCGGGTGACCCCGCGCGCGGCCGCCTGACGCAACGCCTCGTCGACCCAGGCGTCCGAGCTCTCGACAGGAACGGTGTCGAGAGCCCTCAGGACCGCGAACGCCGCATCCTCTGTGAGCGGGGAGTCGACGTCGGCCGGGTCGTAACCGAAACGGTGCAGCGCCGCGGAGTTCAGCCACACGCTGTGCAGGTCGGCTGAGGCCAGCACGACGGGGCGGGCGCCGGTCGCCGCGTCGAGGCCGGCGACGGTCGGGCGGTCGGTCCAGAGCGGGGCCCTGAAGCCGAACCCGACGAACACCTCGTCCGTGTTGCCGGCCAGCGCGGCCGCGACCCTGGCCGTCGCGTCCGAGGCGGACGCCGAGGCGCTCAGATCGAGGCGCCGGGACAGCGTCGCCCACTGCGTGACGTGCACGTGGTGGTCGACCAGGCCAGGCATGACGCGGCGCCCGTCGAAGTCGCGGACCTCCTCGGCTGCCCCGGGCGTGAGGTCCCCGACCTCGACAATCGCCCCGTCGCGGACGCGCACGTCGACGGGGCTGTCGGCGCGAAGGGGTCGCAGGCGACGCAGCAGCTGGGAGGTCATCGCACCATTGTGGGACCATGGCGCCCTCCCCGGACGTAGGCTTCCGGCATGCGACGCCTCCTCCTCTTCCTGATCCCGCTCGCCGCGCTCGCGGTCGCGGGCTGCTCCGGCTCGCCCGAGCCCTCCACGCCGTCCCCGACGCCCACCGCGTCCGCGACGTCCTCCTCGCCCGCGGCGACTCCCGAGGAGAGCACCCCGATGCCCGCCTCACCCTCCCCGGACGACCCCGACAAGGTCCTCGACCTGGACGGCGACTGGAAGCAGACCGACGCCGAGTCCCCCGACGCCTGGCAGGCCGCGACGATCGCCGACGGCATGATCACCATCCTGTGGGTGAGCGACGGAGGCGACACCACCACGCTCTACTGGGCCGGCAGCTTCGACGCGCCCACCGAGAAGGGCGGCACGTACTCCTGGACGTCGAAGAACGACCATGGCCAGACCGACGGCGCGGCGCAGGGCTCCAAGGAGGACACCAAGAAGTTCTCCTACGCCGACGGCGTGCTCAGCTACTCCGTCACCGTCGACGACGAGGCGAGCACCGTCGAGCTCGGCAGGATGGGCTGACACCGGGCTGGCAGGATGGCGGCGTGGGAACCGAACGCATCGTCGTCATCACCGGGGCATCCGACGGCATCGGCGCGGCCGCGGCCAGGGCGCTGCATGCGCGCGGCGACCGCGTCGTCGTGGTGGGCCGCAACCCGGCGAAGACCGAGGCGGTCGCGCGCGAACTCGACGCCGAGTTCCACGTCGCGGACTACGCGGACCTGGCCCAGGTGCGCTCGCTGGCCGCCGCCCTCGACCGACTGCCGCGCATCGACGTGCTGGCGAACAATGCCGGCGCGGCGATGCTGCACCGTCGGATCACGGTCGACGGCTTTGAGGCGACGCTGCAGGTCAACCACCTCGCGCCGTTCCTGCTGACCTCCCTACTGCTCCCGAAGCTGATCGCGAGCAAGGCGGTGGTGATCCAGACCTCGAGCATCGCGTCGCGGCTCATCGGGGGCATCGACCTCGACGACCTCCAGTCCGAGCGCCACTATGCCGTGCTCAAGGCCTACGGGAGGGCGAAGCTGGCGCAGAACATGTTCACGCGCGAGCTCGCCCGCCGCTACGGGGCGCAGGGGCTGCTCGCCGCTGCCTTCCATCCGGGCATCGTCGGGTCGAACTTCGGCGCCGACAGCTCCCGGTTGATCCGGCTGGCCTACCACTCGCCGCTGAAACGGCTGATCACCGTGACGCCGGAGCAGGGCGCCGACCAGCTGGTCTGGCTGGCGACATCGCCTCCCTACTTCGACGGGCATTCCGGCGAGTACTACGAGAATCGCCTCATCGTCGGCACGGCAGCGCGCGACCGGGACCTGGCAAGACGCATGTGGGAGCGCTCAGCCGAGCTCGTCGGCGCCGCGTAGGACTCAGCGACGGTCGGCTCGCGCCCGCACCGTCGTCCAGCCTTCGGGACCCGGCAGGGTCGCCTCCCCGCGGCGCGACCCCCTGGCCGTAGGGTTCGACTGCGCTGCACGGAAGGAACGCGGATGTCCGATGCCCCGACACTGACTCGGGCCCAGTGGCTCACGGCGATCGCGCTGATCGTCGGCGGCCTCGCGCCGATCTTCGACTCGACGATCGTCAACGTCGCGCTCAAGTCGCTGGCCGCCGACCTCGGCGTGCAGATCGCGACGATCCAGTGGGTGTCGACGGCGTATCTGCTGTCCCTGGCGATCTCCATCCCTGTCGTCGCGTGGGCCGAACTGAGGTTCGGGAGCCGACGGGTCTGGATCGCCGCTCTGCTGGTCTTCCTCGTCGGCTCGGTCGCCTGCTCCCTCGCGTGGGACGCCGGGTCTCTGATCGCGTTCCGCGTCGTACAGGGGTTCGGCGCCGGCCTGATGATGCCGCTGATGCAGTCGGTGCTGATGCGGCAGGCGGGAGGCAGGAACATCGGGACGCTGATGGGCATCGTGTCGCTGCCCATCGCGCTCGGCCCGATCCTCGGGCCTGTGATCGGCGGCGGCATCCTCGCGGTCGCGTCGTGGCGCTGGCTGTTCCTCGTCAACGTGCCGCTGTGCCTCGTCGGAGTCGTGCTCGCGCTGCGCTGGGTCCCCGGGGAGGCGCTGGGGGCGCGCCGCCCGTTCGACTGGCTCGGCTTCCTGCTCGTCTCCCCCGGTCTGGCCGCCGTGCTGCTCGCCCTGTCGAACTCCCACGACGACGGGGGTTTCGCCCGCCCCGACGTCGGGTGGCCGCTGGCCGTCGGGGCGCTGCTGCTCGCCGCGTTCACGTGGCACGCCCTGCGGCGCGGCGACACGGCGCTGGTGCGGCTCGGGCTGCTGCGTGCGCGGGAGCTGAAGGTCGCCACCGTGGCGATGGTGTTCACGGGAGCGGCCCTGTTCGGCGCGGTGTTCCTGCTCCCGCTGTTCTGGCAGACGGTGCGCGGCACGGATGCGCTGGGGGCCGGGCTGATGATGATCCCGCAGGGGATCGGCACGCTCGTCGTGCGGACCCAGGCCGGCCGCCTGACGGACCGGATCGGGCCCCGCTGGATCGCGGTGACCGGCTTCGCGGTGGCGGCTCTCGCGACGGCCCCGTTCGCATTCGCCGACGCCTCGACCAGCCCCGTCTGGCTGGGGATCGTGCTGTTCCTGCGCGGCTGCGGGCTCGGGACTGTGTTCATCCCGATCATGGCCGCCGCCTACACCGGCCTGCCCGGCGGCGACGTCGCAGACGCGAGCATCATCACTCGCATCGCGCAGCAACTCGGCGGGGCGCTCGGCACCGCGCTGCTCGCCGTGCTGCTGCAGGCATCGCTGAACGGCGGCGGGACGCCCGTCGACGCGTTCCACGTGGCGTTCTGGTGGGCAACGGGCTTCGCGGCGGTGTCGATGCTCGTGGCGCTGCTGCTGCCGGTCATCTCCCGCGCGGAGCGAGGCTGACGGAGAAGTTCGTGAGCCGCACGCCCCTGATCACCGGGTGGTGCTCCGCGTCGACGCGGAAGCCGCGGGCCTCGAAGAACGGCCGTGCGGTCAGGCTTGCGCGGGCGGTGACGGTCGCCGTCGGGTCGACGAGGCCGAGTGCCACCTGTAGCAGGGCCGTGGCCACTCCCCGGCCGGCGAAGCGTGGGTCGACGAACATCATGTTGAGGTAGGCCTCGTCGTCGATCTCGGTGAACCCCGCGGGCACCCCGTCGATGCGGGCGATCAGGCAGTGCGCCTTCATCCGGTTGTCGTTCCAGAGGCCGAGGTCGTCGACGCGCGACCACACCACCACCTGCTCGGGCGTGTAGTCCCGAGAGGCGGTACCGCGGATGGCCGCCTGGAACAGGTCGCGGGTGAGGGCAGCGTCCTGAGGTCGGTAGGCCGTGATCCCGATCGTCACGCGACAATCCTCCCGCACCGCGACGGCCAGCCGCCCTCAAGGCCGACCGTCGCGAACAGGTGTGGCCCTATGCTCGGCCCATGGGGGACATCGAACTGACAGATCATGATCTTCCGTCGGCGGCCGAGCTCGTGGAGCTCTACGGAAGCGTCGGGTGGAACATGTACACCCGGGAGCCGTCGAGGCTGCAGGACGCGCTGCGCCGGTCGCTCCGGGTCGTCTGCGCACGCGAGGACGGCCGACTCGTGGGGCTGGCCCGCGTCGTCGGCGACGGACTGACGGTCGTGTTCCTGCAGGACATCCTGGTCGCACCCTCGCACCGCCACGCGGGTCTGGGGCGGGCCCTGTTCGAACGCGTCTTCGAGCCCTACGCGGGCGTGCGGCGGAAGGTGCTCCTCACCGATGAGCGGTCCCGGCAGAGCGAGTTCTACCAGCAGATGGGCTTCCGCGACATCGGCATCCTGGAGCACCCGCTGCGGGCGTTCCTGAAGTCCAGCTGACCTCCCCCGCCACCCTCTACGACCCATCACCATCCCTTCCCGCCCTCTTCACCTTCCACTTCCGTGCACAAAAGTGGCCAGAGCCGCAGCACTCGGAAATAACGAGAGTGCTGCGGCTCTGGCCACAGTTGTGCCGGGCTCGGGGCTCCGGCGGATCGGTAAGGGTCCTGGTGTCAGAAGCTGCCGTCGAGGCCGAGGACGTCGACCGATGTCGGGGCCGGTCGCGTCAGAGGGATCGGCGTGCCCCAGACGGGGTTCCCATCGGCGTCGAACGGCAGGATCTGGGCGCAGGCCTGGCGGTTCGGCTCCCAGAGGGGATCGCCGACGAGTTCGGTGTAGGTGCGGGCGTGGTACACGAGCACGGTCTGCCCGTCGGCGGTCTCGGTGAAGCTGTTGTGACCGGGCCCGTAGATGCCGACTTCGGGGTCGGAGGCGAAGACCGGGTCGGGGCTCTTGGTCCACGACGCCGGATCGAGGAGGTCCGCGTCGGCGTCGGCGGTGAGCACGCCCATCGCGTACTCGATGCCGGTGCCCGACGCGCTGTAGGTCAGGAAAACCTTGCCGTCGCGGATGAGGACAGACGGCCCTTCGGCGACCCAGAACGTGACGATCTCCCAGTCGTACTCGGGCTTGCAGAGCATCACGGCATCGGTCGCGAGCGTCCAGGGGTTCTCCATGCGCGCGATGTAGAGGTTGGAGTGGCCCTTGACGGCAACGTCCTGCTGCGCCCAGACGAGGTACTGCTCGCCACGGTGCACGAACGAGGTGGCGTCCAGTGCGAACGACTCCCAGCCCGTGTTGACCTGTCCCTTCTCGACCCAGGTTCCAGTCAGGGGGTCGTCGTCGGTGCACTCGAGCACGAAGACGCGGTGGTTGAAGGTCTCGTCGGCGCCCGGAGCGTCGGCGGTTCCGTCCGTGTTCGGCGCCGCCGCGTAGTAGATGTACCAGGCGTCGCCCACGCGGTGGATCTCTGGAGCCCAGATCAGCTGCGACTGCGGCCCCGACTCGTGCTTGGTCCAGATGGTGACCTCGTCGGCCGACTGGAGGTCATCGAGCCGCGCGGCTCGGCGCAGCACGATGCGGTCGTAGAGCGGGTAGGAACCGGTGAAGTAGTACTGCCCGTCGTGGCGCAGGACGCACGGATCGGCGCGCTGCAGGACGATGGGGTTGACGTTCAGGTCCGTGGCCACAGGTGTGCTCCTCAGCGGTGAGAGTCGGGTCCGGCGATCCGGAATCCCGGTCGCACAGCATCCACAGTAGGCGAAGGCCCCGACTCGGACCAGCGCGGGGGCGCAAAAATGTGAACGATCACATACCGAGAGAAACCACGGGGTGGGCGGCAGCGCCGCCCACCCCGTGGGAATCAGATGTCAGCCTTCGGCCGACGGTGACCGTCGCGTCAGCGGCGGACCTTCAGCGACGACTTCACCACGACGTGGCCCTTGGACGTGTGCTTCGACGTCTTCGAGTCCGGCGTGTACGACACGCGCATCGTCGGGTTGATGGCGACGCCGACCTTCGAGGCCGGCACCTTGACAGTGAAGTTCTCGGCCTTGGTGAGGGTCGTCCTCGCGACGTGTCAGCACGAACGACGGCGCCTCACTTTGACCACTTCTCCCCGGCTCCACGCACCCACTCCCATGTTTCCAGCCCCATGACGAGCGCACCGATCCCGATGAGGAACTCGGCATGGTTTCATAGGGCCTGCTTCGGCGAAGGCCTGCGAAAGTAGCCAGTCCACAGAGTGCTCGGGCGTGGCGATGAACCCGTCGAGGCTGGTCGCGGTGTAGAAGTGCACACTCATCATCCGACGGTACTGCGCACCTCGGACACTGTGGCTCGGCACAGAGCGGCGAGGCGTTCGGGGCCTTCACCTCGCCGCGACGGCAAGATCAGACGTTGAAGCGGAACTCCACCACGCTCCGCGCGTTGTGAGCATTTGCTGGGCATCCGTGAGCATCTTTGGGTAAGAGTGGCAGACGCATCGGATCATCGGTAGGGGTCGCGGCGGTGCCCGGCGCGCAGCACAAGAACCAGCAGCTCATCCTCCTGGACCTCGTACACAACGCGCGGTGCGCGACCACATGCTTGTGAAACTGACGTCATCCCACCGGCCTCACCCACCTTGAAAGACTCTGGATCGACGAGCGCTCGCTCGAAGTCAGAGCGCGGATGGACGAGAGCGCGCGACAGCTGCTCTCTGAGTCAGAGGAGTTGACCTCCGTCAGCGTCAGCTGTGTCAATCCGGGGTGAACTGGACGCGCCGCAACCCTACGACCACGGAGACCGTCATTGCTCCCCACCGGTAAGGCGCTGAAAGAACTGCTGTGCGCGTCGGCGTTCAATCTGAGGATCCACAGTCTGAATAAACTCCGTGGCGCTAAATCCGTCGCCGCGGCGCCTATTCTGCGGGGGTTCCAGCCCCTCGATCAGCAGTGCCTCCATCGTGGCTACGAGCATATCGACGGCGAAGTTGCCTGCTGGGACCTGACCGAGACTGCCGTCATCAGCGACCGCCCGGACGCCGAACCACGAAAATCTGTCCCAGCGACCAGTCAACCGGTCACGTGTGTGGTCCCAGAGACGGGGTCCGAGTCGGGGCTCGGTGATGCGACCTACATAGATGACACGGTCACCAGAATATAGGATGTAGACCCCGACCTGATCAGCAAAGTTGATCGGCTGCGCTGCCTTCAGCTGAGCACCGAGAAGCGACTGTCCGCGCTGCTCCCAATCGACCTCCTCGCGACGCCAGAACATACCGAAAGCGTTCAGGAAGCCTGTGTCTTCCGCATCGACTTCGGTAGCCGCTGATCCCTCGCTGCTCGAAGAGACTGGACGGTCGGCACCCTTGGGGCTCACCGGGGTCGGCGACGAGGAAGCCAATGCGTAGACACCCCTGTCTACGCGAACGAGGTCATTCTGCAGGTACATTGAGATGGTGGCCGCAACGGTCGCAGCTGGAGTAGCTCCGCCTTCACCACGCAGGCCGTTGTCCAGTATCCGCTGAGCAATCTCGGCGTAATGCAGAGGCTCCGTGGCCTCCGACACTACCTTGAGAATGGCGCGTCGCCACGGCATGTCTTTCATAGTTGGGATCATATCGCTAGCTCCACGCTCCCGCAGTTGTCGGCCCCTATCGTCGCAACCGGTCGGAGACCGACCTTCCGTCAAGGTAGGGCATCAGGGAGGCAGCCGCTAGACGTTAAACCGGAACTCCACCACGTCGCCGTCGGCCATGACGTAGTCCTTGCCCTCGAGGCGGACCTTGCCGGCCGACTTGGCGGCCGCCATCGAGCCTGCGGCGACGAGGTCGTCGAAGCTGACGACCTCTGCCTTGATGAAGCCCTTCTGGAAGTCCGTGTGGATGACGCCGGCGGCCTCGGGCGCGGTGGCGCCCTTCCTGATCGTCCAGCCGCGGGCCTCCTTGGGACCGGCGGTCAGGTAGCTCTGCAGGCCCAGCGTGTCGTAGCCGACGCGCGCGAGCACGTCGAGGCCGGGCTCCTCGACACCCATCTCGGCGAGGAAGTCGCGGGCCTCGTCCGCATCCATCTCGACGAGCTCGGACTCGAACTTCGCGTCGAGGAAGATCGCCTCGTTGGGCGCGACGAGGTCGCGCATCCTGGCCTTCAGGTCCTCGTCGACCAGCTCGTCCTGGTCGCAGTTGAAGACGTACAGGTAGGGCTTCGCCGTGAGGAGGTGCAGCTCGTAGAGGGGCTCGAGATCCAGGCCCGCGGTACGGACGCCCTTGCCGGACTCGAGGGCGTCCTTCGCCTCCTTGAAGGCGGCGGCCTTGGGCTGCGACTCCTTCTTGATCCGCGCCTCCTTCTCGATGCGCGGCAGCGCCTTCTCGACGGTGGCGAGGTCGGCGAGGATCAGCTCGGTGGTGATGGTGTCGATGTCGCTGGCGGGGTCGACCTTGCCGTCGACGTGCGTGACGTCCTCGTCGTCGAAGACGCGCGTGACCTGGCAGATGGCGTCGGCCTCACGGATGTTGGCGAGGAAGGCGTTGCCCATACCCTCGCCCTGCGAGGCGCCCTTCACGATGCCGGCGATGTCGACGAAGCTCACGGTGGCGGGCACGATGCGCTCGGAGCTGAACACTCTCGCGAGCGCGGGGAGGCGCTCGTCGGGGACGCCGACGACGCCGACGTTCGGCTCGATCGTCGCGAACGGGTAGTTCGCCGCGAGGACGTCGTTGCGGGTCAGCGCGTTGAACAGGGTCGACTTGCCGGCGTTGGGGAGGCCGACGATTCCGATAGTGAGTGCCACGAGGGGACAGCTTACCGTCCGCGGACACGGAACCGGCCATGCCGGGTCGGTGGACCCGGCATGGCCGGTCGTGCGGTGCGAGGGGTCAGTCGTCGGAGACGGTGACGTTCACCTCGATGTTGCCGCGGGTCGCGTTGGAGTAGGGGCACACCTGGTGGGCGGCGTCGGCCAGCGCCTGGGCCTGCTCCTTGGGCACGTCGGGGATGACGACCTCGAGGTCGACGGCGAGCTGGAAGCCGCCCTGGCCGTTGGAGCCGATGCCGACGCGGGCGCCGACGGAGGTGTCGTGGATCGCGACCTTCTGCGCGCGGGCGACGGCCTGCAGCGCGCTGTGGAAGCAGGCGGCGTAGCCGGCGGCGAACAGCATCTCGGGGTTCGGGGCGCCGCCCGTGCCGCCCATCTCCTTGGGGACGCGCACGTCGGTGTTGACCAGCCCGTCGGCGGATGCGACGTGGCCGTTGCGGCCGTCGCCGGTTGCGAGGGCCTCGATGGTGTAAATGGCCTGCATGGTGGTCACCTTTCGTTCGACGGAGCCGCGGTCTGCAGTTCCGGTGAGTCAGTGGATGTGGCGGTTGCGAGCCTGTCGGTGAGCTCGTGGAGTCGGCCGACGAGGTCGGCGATCCCGTCGGCGGTCACGCCGGTGCAGCGGATGAGCTCCGTCGGGACCACGAGCATCTCGGTGCGCAGCTCCTCGGCGCGGGCTGTCGGGGCGACGACGACAACGCGGTTGTCGTCGGCCTGTCGGGTCCTCGTGACGAACCCGGCGACCTCCATCCGCTTGAGCAGCGGCGAGAGCGTCCCCGAGTCGAGGCCAAGGTCGTCGCCCAGCTCGCGGACCGACAGCTCCCCCCGATCCCAGAGCTCGACGAGCACCAGGTACTGCGGGTAGGTCAGCCCCCAGGGCTCGAGCAGGCGACGGTACGCCTGGGTCGTCGCGCGACTCGCGGAGTAGAGCGCGAAGCAGAGCATCTGGTCAACTGTTGCCACGTCAGAAGTATTGCACACAATTCAACTGCGCACAACCATTCTCACCGCGAGGTCTCCACCACCCGCATCCCACCCCTCCCGCGGACGCCAACGAAATAGACAGACGCCAACGGCATTCACGTGAATATCGTTGGCGTCCGTCTAGTTCGTTGGCGTCTGGATGGGATGGCCACGGCAGGCTCCGACAGCCGACAGCCGACAGCCGACAGCCGACAGCCGACAGCCGACAGCCCGAGGGTCAGCCCGCCCAGTAGGCCTCCATGGCGCGTGCGGTGAACCACGGGTCCTCAACCCCACACATCTCGCGGGCAGAGTGCATGCTCAGCAGCCCGGCGCCGACGTCGACGGTCCTGATGCCGAGCCTGGTCGCCGTGATGGGGCCGATCGTCGACCCGCAGGGCACGTCGTTGTTCGAGACGAAGGGTTGCGTCGGCACCCCGGCCTTCTCACACGCGTTGACCCAGATGGCCGTGCCGATGGCGTCGGTGGCGTAACGCTGGCTGGCGTTGATCTTCAGCAGTGGACCACTGTTGGGGAGCGGCTGGTTCACCGGATCATGCTTGCCCGCGTAGTTCGGGTGGACGACGTGTCCGCAGTCGGCGGAGACGCAGGAGGACCGCGCGTACATGGCGCGGGTCTCGTCGAGGCCGAGGCCATAACCGGCGGCAATGCGTTCGAGCACGTCACCGAGAATCGGCCCGGCCGCGCCGGTCGCCGTCGCGGAGCCGACCTCCTCGTGGTCGAAGGCTGCGAATACCGCCACGTCATCGGTGGCTGTCAGCGACTCCATGGCGGTCAGGGCCGCATGCGTGGACAACAGGTTGTCCAGGCGCGCCGAGGCGAAGAACTCGCGCTCGACGCCGATGACCGCCGGCCGCTGGGTGTCGAAGGTGAACAGGTCGGTCGCGACGGCGTCCTCCACCGCCACGCCGGCGAGCGCGCACAGCGTCTCGAGCAGCGGCTGCTTGAGGTCGAGGGCGACGATCGGCTGCGTGTGGGCCTGGCGGTCGAGCTTCAGACCGTCGTTGGCGCCGCGGTCGAGATGGATGGCGAGCTGCGGAATGCGCGCGATCGGGCCCGTCCTCACGAGGTGCGCCTGCCCGTCGCGGGTGACGATGCGCCCAGCGAGGCCGAGGTCCCTGTCGAGCCACGAGTTGATGAGCGGCCCTCCGTAGATCTCGACCCCGATTCCCGTCCACCCCGCCGAGCGCAGCAGCGGCCCTGGCTTGACCTTGAAGGCGGGGGAATCGGTGTGGGTGCCGACAATGCGGAAGCCCGTCTCGGCCCTGACCGTCTCGGGGGCCACCCAGGCAATGACGGCGCCCTCGCGCAGGACGAAGCGTCGGCCGGTCACGTCGCCGAAGGGGCGGGTCGGGTCGACCCCCTCGAAACCTGCGAGCCGCAGCCGCACGGCAATCTGATCGGCTGCGTGGTAGCTGGTGGGCGAGACCGACACGAAGTCGGCAAGGTCGTCGATGTGTTCGAGGGCAGTTCCGAGCATGGCCCCAAGGCTAGACCCCGCCCGCTGGCACCCCTCCGCGGTGTGCCGTTCAGGAATTGTCGGACCGGCCTGCAAAGCTGAGAGATATGGACGCACTGACCATCGTGATCGCGCTGCTCACCCTCATCATCGGCGCCGTGGGCGGATTCCTGTTCGGCCGACGGGGGCAGTCCGGCACCGCCGCCGAGCCGGATGCGCGGGCGCTGACCGACGCGCGCCAGGACGCGGCCACCGCCCGCGCCGAGGCAAGCCGCGCACGCGAGGAGTCGGCCATGGTCAAAGCCGAGATCGCGCAGCATCTGGCAGACAAGGCGGATCTCAGGACACTGGCGGAGGAGGCCCGTCGGCTCGTGGCGGAGGCGCACGCCGAGACCTCGCGCGTCGCGGCGAACGTCGCGGCGCTGACGGCGGAGCGGGACGCGGCCCGCGAGAAGGCGGCCGAGCAGGCTGCCGACCGCGAGACGCTCCTGAACCAGTTCAAGGTGTTGTCCGCCGAGTCGCTGGAGCGCCAGGGCAAGCAGGCCGACGCGGCCGCCGAGCAGCGGCTGAAGGCCACCGAGCAGCTCGTCGCCCCGCTGACCGACGGGCTCAAGCAGATGCAGGAGAAGCTGCAGACTGTGGAGACCACCCGCGCCCGCATGGCGGCGGAGCTGGGCGAGCAGGTGAAGGTAGTGCGCGAGTCCGGTGAGGCCATCCGCCGGGAGACCACGACGCTGAGCAACGCGCTCCGCACGCCGCAGGTCCGCGGCGCGTGGGGCGAGCAGTCGCTCCGCAGGATCGTCGAGATCTCGGGGCTGTCGGAACGCTGCGACTT
Source organism: Tessaracoccus palaemonis (assembly GCF_019316905.1). Taxonomy (NCBI): domain Bacteria; kingdom Bacillati; phylum Actinomycetota; class Actinomycetes; order Propionibacteriales; family Propionibacteriaceae; genus Tessaracoccus; species Tessaracoccus palaemonis. The sequence goes on along the minus strand of NZ_CP079216.1, from coordinate 760,157 downwards.
CGACACGCAGACCACCTACCAGTCCGAGGAGGGGCCGTTCCGCCCCGATCTCCGCGTCAACCTGCCCAGCGACAAGGTCATCTTCGTCGACTCCAAGGCCCCCCTGCAGGCGGCCCTCGATGCCTACAACACTGCTGACGAGGCCGAACAGCGCGAACATTTCGCCCGCTTCGCCCGCCACGTCCGCGCCCACATCGACCAGCTCTCCGCAAAGGGCTACTGGCAGCTGGATCTGGGGTCGCCCGAGTTCGTCGTGCTGTACCTGCCGTCGGACGAGATCTACCGCCTGGCGCTCGAGCAGTTGCCCGACCTCCACGAGTACGCCACGCGTAAGCACATCGTGCTGTCGAGCCCCGGCCTGCTGATCCCGATGTTGCAGGTGGTCGCGAACGGCTGGAAGCAGGTGGCGCTAGCCACGACGGCTCAGGAGATCTCCGCACTCGGGCGCGAGCTCTACAAGAGGCTGGCCACGCTCGGCTCGCATTTCGACAAGCTGGGCCGCTCGCTCACCGCGACGGTGAAGAGCTACAACAGCGCCGTCGCCACCCTCGAGACCCGAGTGATGGTCCAGGCCCGACGTTTCCGCGACCTGCAGGTTACCGACGAGGAACTTGGCGATCTCGATCCCATCACGGAGTCGACGCGTCAGCTGGCCGTCACCGAGATGATCAACTACGCGGAGGAAAGGGAACGCGAGCGCGGCCTGCTGGCAGCCGACGATCCCGACCTGGATGTGCGCGCCCCTCAGCAGCTGCGCGGCATCGAACAGGCCGGGGCCTGATCGTCGAGAGCTGGCGCGGCGCCCAGGCAGCGGCAAGAATGACGTCCCATGAGCCTCCTCACCGATCTCGCCGCGCAGATCCCCGACGCCCTCACGCGGCTGGCGGATGTCACCCGGCCCACCCCGGTGCACCTTGACCCGCGCCTGACGAAGGCGACGGGGTCGCAGATCTGGCTTAAGCGTGAAGATCTCCAACCCGTGCGGTCGTACAAGCTGCGCGGCGCCTACAACCTCATGGCGCAGCTCAGCCCCGAGGAGAAGGCTGCCGGTGTCGTCTGCGCATCCGCGGGCAACCACGCCCAGGGCGTCGCGTACTCCGCTGCCGCACTCGGGGTCCGGGCCACCATCGTCGTTCCCCTGACGACGCCCCGGCAGAAGCGCGACCGCATCCAAGATCTCGGCGACGGCTTCATCAACCTCGTCTACCACGGAGCCACCTACGACGCCGCCTCCGAGGAGGCCACCCGCCTCGCCGTCGAGGAGGGCATGGCTCCCGTACCGGCATTCAACGACCCCCGCACGGCCGCCGGCCAGGGCACGATCATCGTGGAGGCCATCGAGCAGCTGGGCTTCGTGCCCGACGTGGTGGTCCTGCCCATCGGTGGCGGCGGGCTGGTCGCCGGGGTCAGCGCCTGGCTCCGGACCCACCACCCCGAGGTCCGCATCGTCGGCGTCGAGCCCGAGGGCGCCCCCTGCATGGCGGCCGCCATCTCCGCCGGTCACCCGGTGACGCTCAAGGAGATCGACACCTTCGTCGACGGCGCCGCCGTCCGTCGGGCCGGCGACTTCACGTTCGAGGTCGTGCGCGAGGCGGGCATCGAACTCACCCGAGTCCCTGAGGGGCAGATCTGCACCGAGATGCTCGCGATGTACCAGACCGACGGCATCATCGCCGAGCCTGCCGGCGCCCTGGCCGCGGCCGCGCTGCCCACGGGCGGAGTCGGGCCGAGGGTGGCGATCACGCCAGGTTCACGGGTGCTTGTGCTGGTCTCGGGCGGCAACAACGACGTGTCGCGCTACGGCGAGATCGTCGAGCGGTCGCTGATCCATGAGGGTCGCAAGCGCTACTTCCTGATCGAGTTCCCTCAGCAGCCGGGCGCGCTGCGGTCCTTCCTCGACTCCGTGCTCGGGCCGGAGGACGACATCACGTTCTTCGAGTACATCAAGCGCAACAACCGCGACACCGGCCCCGCCCTGGTGGGCGTCGAGCTGGGCAACCCGAGCGACTATCGATTCCTGGTGGAGCGCATCGAGGCATCTGGCATGGAGGCACACGAGGTGGCCTACGACAGCCCGTACTTCCAGTTCCTGGTGTGATCAGCCGCCGACGGGGATGTTGACCGACTGCAGCTCCACTACCTCGTAGGCCTGCTCGCGGCGCAGATCCAGCGGGATCGTTCCCGACTGCCCACCCCCGGTCCACTCAACCAGCCAGTGTGCCGTCGCCGTCACCGTGTAGTCGCCCCGCGACTCGTACATGTAGCCGCAGTCCGGAGAAGCGATGTTCTGCCCGCCATTGGTGCGGGCCTCCGACCAGACGGCGCCCTTGTCGCACGTCACCGTGTCGCCATTGCCCATGTCCCATTCGACGTTGCCTACCCGGGCTGACAGCGTCACTGTGACGCCACCCTCCGAATCCGAATCAGAGATCGGACCCCACTGCCGCTCGGACGCAGGCTCCACCCACATCCACATCTTCCAGCCAGTGACCCCAGACAACGGCCACTCCCCACCCCGGGGATGGAGAGCCATCTCGGGAGCCTGCAGTTCCAGCCGGGCCAGAATCCGCTGCGCGAGTTCCTCCGGATCGACGCTCGCCTCCTCGGGCGGTGTGGGCAGCCAACGGATGGTGGTCATCGCCGGGTCCGGAGTCCCGTCGAAGGAGGGTCGGGTGCACTGGTAGATCGCTCCGTCCTCTCTTCCGCGCCAGACGGCGTCACCTTTAGGAGGCTGCGGTTCCACGCGCTTGCACCAACCCTGGACCACGTCACTCCACCACCCGAAGCCCGTCTGGCATGCAACCTCTCGGCCAACGAAGAGGCAAGTCCGCCGATCTCCCGGGGCACCACCACCCTGGGAACTACCATCAGAACCAGGCGATGTACTGGCAGGTGAACCTGGAATCACTTCCGAGTTATCACATGCACCCATTGACGCATCGAACTCCTCGGGACACGACACATCGGCATGCACACTAGAGACCCCAGCACATGAAACCAACACAATTAGGATTAACGAGGTCGGAACTCTCAGCACTTGGCTTCCTTGTCGTGAATTCTCGCCACCCGCCAGATGCCATCCGCACCCTCGTGCATCGTGGCCGTCTCCACATAGGTATCCGCCACGTCTCGCTCGAACACCTCACCGGTATCTGCGTGCCGCACGTCAACGTGGCGGGTATCGAAGCAGTATTGAACCTCAGCAATGCCCTTATCGACCCGCTTCACCCGTACATCCCTAAATACCTGACCACCCAAGGTCTTGAGGTCGTTCTCGCGCATATAAGTGAGAAAGTTCAGGAGTATCCGACCCCTCTCATCGGTGGTAACATACGACACCTCGGAGAAATCAGTGTACCCATTTGGGTCCGCAGTGAATTTTGCATAGACCCGCCAGTACTCCTGCCAGCCGGCGATGATTGCCGCTTCCTCTGCCGACTCCGTCGGCAGATCGCTCGGGTACGTCGGCATCACAGTGGGCGACGGACTGGCGCTCGGAGTCGGCGATGCAACAGGGATCGACGTCGTCACGGCTGTCGGCTCCGGCGACACCGACTCCACACCGTCGCCAGCGCACCCGACGAGCAGCACAACTGCAATCAGCATCACTGAAGCCCGCATGCGCCTGTCCTCTCCGTCGAGTGCGGTGAATCTAGCGACCGGACGGGTCACCTGACAGACAGGACGCCGACCTGTGGATAAACCGTGACGGGGGGCGCAACCAGACGATCGATCTGCGGCGGCAGCGGGCCGCGCAGGCACAGTGAGCAGATCCTCCTGCTCAACTCCCGAAAACCGTTCAAACCGCCCACGCGGCGCGACGACAAGTGTGTCGTGCTCATCGCGGCCCAGGGTGACCGACGCGGGAGGCGAGCGCCGGGACAGGCAGGGGTCGGGCTGGGGCGACCTGGGGTCAGTGCTTGACGGCGCGGCGGAGATCCTTGCGGAGCTCCGGGGGCAGCGCGAAGGTGAGGGTCTCCTCCGTCAGGCGTTCCTCGACCGCGGCCGGGAAACCGCGCTCCTGGAGGAAGTTCAGCACACCCTGGACCAGGTCGTCGGGGACCGACGCGCCGCTCGTGACGCCGACGGTGTCCACGCCCTCGAGCCACGCGGGGTCGATCTCGCCGGCGTTGTCGACGCGGTAGGAGGCCTTGGCCCCCGCCTCGAGGGCGACCTCGACCAGGCGGACTGAGTTCGACGAGTTCTGGGAGCCGACGACGATCATCAGGTCGCAGCCGGCGCTGGCGATCTGCTTGACGGCCAGCTGGCGGTTCTGCGTGGCGTAGCAGATGTCGTCAGACGGCGGATCCATCAGCAGCGGGAACTTCTCCCGCAGCCGGGTCACGGTCTCCATCGTCTCGTCGACCGACAGCGTGGTCTGACTCAGCCAGGCGACGTTCGTGCCCTCGGGGAGCTCGACGTGCTCGACGTCGGCGGGGGACTGCACCAGCGTCGTGCTCTCCGGCGCCTCGCCCATGGTGCCCTCGACCTCCTCGTGGCCGCCGTGGCCGATGAGCAGGATCTGCGTGTTCTCCTTGGCGAACCTCTTCGCCTCGTGGTGCACCTTCGTCACCAGCGGGCAGGTGGCGTCGATGGTCTTGAGGTGCCGCTCGGCCGCCTCGGCGTGCACGGCGGGAGACACGCCGTGAGCGGAGAACACGACGGTCGCGCCCTCGGGAACCTCGTCGAGCTCCTCGACGAAGACCGCGCCGCGATGCTCGAGGGTCTCGACGACGTGCTTGTTGTGCACGATTTGCTTGCGCACGTAGACCGGCGGGCCGTACAGGTCCAGCGCCTTCTCGACGGTGACGACGGCCCTGTCGACGCCCGCGCAGTACCCGCGGGGGGCCGCGACGACGACGCGCTTGCTGGTCTCACTGGTGCTGGTCATATGGTCCAGTCTAAGTGGTGGGCACCGGATCCCAGCTTCGCGTCTGGCGCACAGCGGCACCGGCGGGACCCCGGCCGGACGCGCCGGGACGCAACCGGACCCACCTCCGCGCCGCCCGCACGTCGTCGGCACGCGTCGGTACCCTTGCCGCATGGATTCGCCGCAGCTCCACTCCCTCGGATTCGACACCGAAGACCTCGAAAGCCTCACGTCGGCCGCCTTCAGCGCCGGCGTGCGGGGCATCGACCAGGTGCCAGGCTTCGCACTGATCGGCACCTACACCGACCCGAGCGGCGCGCGGCTGGCCTTCGTGCAGCGCGACGGGCATCCCATCGACACCGCCGCGACGCTGAAGTCGGATGCCTCCTACCGCGCCCAGGTGCTGCGCTTCAGCGACCACATGGCACGTGTCACGCTCTACGCGAACGACGCCGAGGGCGAGCAGCTTGCGCAGTACCTCGCCCTGGTCGACGACCCGGTCTGCTACGAGCAGCACGACCCGAGCGCCGACGGCCACGACTCCCTGATCGACGCTCTGCAGGTGGGCATGCTGGCCCTCGACGTTGCCGTCTTCGACGACGAGGAGACCTTCCTCGCCTCCGATGAGGCCCGCATCGGCAACGTGCTGCTCGACACCCACGCCCTGATGTCGCCCAGTCTGATGGCGCTGTTCGCCGGCTCCATCTCGCCGGACGAGGCCACGCCCAACGTGCTGATGTCCGCTGTGGTCGACGCCGTGGAGGTCCGCCGAAACGCGCTCACCGGCATCGACTTCCAGTACGCGACGGTGACCAGCGAGGCCACCTTCGGTGTCGCCCTCCCCCTCGACACTCCCGTCGAGGCGGGCAACATCATCTTCGGCACCTTCCAGGCCGGTGCATCGAGCGGCCTCTGGGACGCCTGATGGCGCTGGAGAACTCCCGCGAGCGGCCGCAGCCGCTGGGCCGCGTCATCGGCGCGGTCAAGGGCTGGGTCGGGCGCTGCGGAGATATCTGGGTCGACGCTCAGGTCGTCGAGATCAAACGGCGCAGCGGCGCGACACAGTACCTGACCTTCCGCGACCGGACCGCGGACATGTCCGCCCGGGTGACCGTGTCCGCCTTCGTGCTCGACGCCGCGGGCCCCCTGCCGGAGGGCTCACGTGTGACGGCCCGGGTCCGACCCCGTGTCTGGGAGCGGAGCGCCTCCCTCACCTTCGAATGCCTCGAGCTGCACGTGGCAGGCGAGGGCAGGCTCCTGGCCCAGCTGGAGCAGCGCCGCCGCAAGCTCCAGGCCGAGGGGCTGTTCGACGACTATCGAAAGAAGCGTCTCCCGGCCCTCCCCCGCGTGATCGGGCTCGTGACGGGCAAGGACTCCGACGCCGAGCGCGACGTCGTGACCAACATCGCCCGACGCTGGCCCGCCGCACAGATCCGCGTCCGGCACGCCCTCGTGCAGGGGCCGACGTCCGCAGAGTCTGTCATGACGGCGCTCGCGGCCCTCGATGCCGACGCGGAGGTCGACGTCATCATCATCGCCCGCGGCGGCGGCTCGCTGGAGGACCTGCTCTCGTTCTCCGACGAGGGGCTCGTCCGCGCCGTCGCCGCGGCCCGGACCCCCGTCGTGAGCGCCATCGGTCACGAGGCCGACGTCCCGCTGCTCGACTACGTCGCCGACGTGCGCGCCTCGACCCCCACCGACGCAGCCAAACGCGTCGTGCCCGATCGCAACGACGAACTCATGCACCTCTCCCAGGCGCGGCTGCGCCTCGGCCGGGCGCTGGAGCACAGGCTCTCCCGCGAGCAGGCATGGCTCGAACAGCAGCGCTCGCGGCCCGTGATGCTCGACCCGACCAGCGCGTTCGCGGCCCACTACGCCCGTCTCGACCACCTCCGCCACCGGCTCGACACGGCGATCGAGCGACACCTCACCGCGCAGGAAGCGGACCTCCGATCCGCCGTCTCGACCATCCGCGCGCTGTCCCCCAAGCGCACCCTGGAGCGCGGCTACGCCGTGCTCGTCGACGCCTCGGGCGGGTCGGTCTCCAGCACCGCCGACGCCTCCGCGGGCGAGCGCATCGAGGCCTACCTCTCCGACGGAACCCTTACGCTCGACGTCGTCGCCACCACCCCCAAGGAGCAGCATGCCTGAGGAAGAACTCACCTACGAACAGGCCCGCGACGAGCTGATGCAGGTCGTCGCGAAGCTGGAGTCCGGCGGGGCCTCGCTGGCCGACTCCATGGCGTTGTGGCAACGCGGGGAGAAGCTGGCGGACATCTGCCAGGGATTCCTCGACGGGGCCAGGGAACAGGTCGCCAAGCGCCAGGCGGAGGACGCGGAGGACTCCGACTAGTCCGCTGTCGGGGCGACCTCGACGAGCATCGCCGCGAAGGCCTCCAGCGATACGAAGTCCGTGTCGGCGCTGACGATGGACGTCACGTCCCCATCGGTCGACACCAGGCTGCGGGTCCGCTCGTCGTCGCTCTCGTAGCGCTCCCACGTCAGGCCGGCGATCTCGACCTGCTCACCCACCAGGGATCCCTCCCGGGTCGTGGCGCTGATGAACTCCGCACGCGATTCGTCTCGCTGCTGGACGCCGTAGTACACGTCGTCTGGCGACAGGTAGCCCACCTGCCACGAGTCGCCGACCGCCGGCTCGGATGTGATCCAGGGCTGCCCCGACAGTGCCCATGCGACGCGGGTCGGGATCCAGTCCTCCTCGAGCCCGTCCGCCACCAGCAGCGGATACGACGACTGCTCCTGCGCGACGGCAAGGGTGGCGGCCACGTCGACCCGCTCAGCCCCCTCGTCGGCGGGCGTGGTGAAGATCCACATGATCAGCAGGACCGGGATGACGATGACCGCCATCGAGATGACCATGTCGCGCGTGCGGGCGTTCTTGTTGGGTCCTGCCATGCGGGCATCCTAGAGCGCGCCGCCAAGGTTCGCGGCCTCGCAACGGCGGGCCCTCACTTGCCGAAGCGACGCTCGCGCTGCGTGTAGGAACGCAGGGCGCGCACGAAGTCGACGCGCCGGAAGTCAGGCCAGAGCGCCTCGCAGAAGTAGAACTCGCTGTGCGCCGACTGCCACAGCAGGAACCCGGACAGCCGCTGCTCGCCCGACGTGCGGATGATCAGGTCGGGGTCGGGCTGGCCCTTGGTGTAGAGGTGCTGCGAGATCTCGTCGATGTCGACGGTGGCGGCCACCTCCTCGAGGGTCCTGCCCTGGGCCGCCTTCTCCAGCAGCAGCGAGCGCACGGCGTCGCGCAGCTCCATGCGGCCTCCGTAGGCCACCGCGACGTTGACCTGCATCCCGTCGACGCCCGCCGTCGAGTCCGACGAGGTCTGCAGCGAGGAGGCCACATCGTCGGGCAGCAGCTCGAGCGCCCCGACGGCGCGAACCCGCCACCGCTTCGTGGCCGCGAGGTCCGCCACGAGCTGCTCGATGACGCCGAGCAGGTCGCCCAACTCGTCCGCCTGGGAGCGCTGCAGGTTCTCGGTGCTCAACACCCACAATGTGATGACCTGCAGATCGGCGTCGTCGCACCACTCGACGAACTCCTCGAGCCGCTCTGCGCCGGCCCGGTAGCCCGCGACCAGCGGCTGGCCGGGGGCGTTCATGCGGGCCCACCGACGATTGCCGTCGGCGAGCACGGCGACGTGGCGCGGGAGCGCACTACGGTCGAGGTGCCCGAGCACGCTTCGTTCGTAGGTGGCGTACAGCCATCGCGGCGGCCACCACCTGTTCGCGAGGCTCGCATACCAGGACATGCGTGAAAGACTAGCGCGACAGTTGGATTTCCAGCCCGGACGGGTTAACCTACGGTTGCGTAAGTTACGGAAGCGTAGGTATCGAGCATGAGCGCTGCACCCGCGGTCACTACAGGCGGTCTCACCATGGACATCACCCTCCCCACCCTGCCGGCCAAGCCGAAGCTGCGCGGCTGGCTGCACCTCGGCATGGCCCCGCTGGTCTTCATCACGGGGCTGGTCTTCACCATCTTCGCGCCCACGCTCGACGCCAGGATCGGCTGCGGCGTCTACACACTGGCCGCCGTCCAGCTGTTCGGCACCAGCGCCGTCTACCACCGCGGCAACTGGTCGGTCCGCGCGCTCGGCATCTTCCGACGCGTCGACCACTCGAACATCTTCATCTTCATCGCGGGTACCTACACGCCGCTCGCCCTGACGATGCTGACCGGCCCGTCGCGCTGGAGCCTGCTCATCCTGATCTGGTCCATCGCGCTGCTCGGCGTCGCGTTCCGCATCGTCTGGCTCAGCGCCCCACGCTGGCTCTACACCATGCTGTACGTCGCGATGGGTTGGGCGGCGCTGGGTTGGTTGAATCAGTTCTGGGCAGCGGGCGGCCCGGCCGTCGTCGTCCTGCTGCTGGCGGGCGGGCTCGTGTACTCCCTGGGCGCCGTCGCGTACGCCACCAAGAGACCGGCCCTGTCCCCGACCTGGTTCGGCTTCCACGAGGTCTTCCACTCCTGCACCATCGTCGCCGCCGTCCTGCACGCCGTGGCGATCGGGCTGGCGGTCTTCGGCTGAGCCCGGGGCACCGGCAAAGCCGCTTCGGCCCTTGTGTACGGTTGGTCATCGCGTCACCCGTGACGCCTCTCCCGCCGCCCACACGGAACTGACTGCGCATGATCAACGGCCTTGGATTCGAACTGCACCGCCTCGTCTGGACCATCGAGATGAAGGCGAACGCGATGCTCCAGCCGTACGGCCTGACGTATACCCAGTTCCGGATCCTCCGGACGATCGCGACGAAGGGGCCCATCGCCGGCAAAGACCTCGCCAGCGCGCTGCTGGTGACACCGTCGTCGATGTCGAAGTCCGTGAGCCGCCTCACCGCTGCGGGCTACGTCGAGGACACCCAGCCAGCAGGTATGGGCAACATCCAGCGTCTCGAACTGACCGACGAGGGCCGTGACATCCTGGAGCCCCTCGCGGAGGCCCTCGACGACACGCTGGAGGACGTGTGCCGCGTCGTCGGCCTCGACCCCGCGGCGGTCGGCGCCTCGATGGCGAGCATGGTCAAGGAGATCCGCCGCCGCGGCTGAGCGCCCAGGCGACAATCAAGTTACAACCGTGCAATTCCCCCTTCCGGTGCACGCCCGGCGGGGTTAGTCTCCCTGCATGGAGAGACGCTCCATCCCAGCCACCACGACCCCCTGACCCACTTGTTCGGGGGCTGTGCGAGAGCCGCCCCCGCGAAGGGAGCGAAAGTGCTCAACGTGTCCGATCAGGCTTCTTCCCCAGCCGTCATCCCCGCCGACCAGGCCATCCGCACCTACGTCGTCGATACCTCGGTCCTGCTGTCAGATCCGCGCGCGATGCTCCGCTTTGCCGAGCACAACGTGGTGCTGCCGATCGTCGTGATCACGGAGCTGGAGGCCAAGCGGCACCACCCGGAGCTGGGCTTCTTCGCCCGGTCGGCGCTGCGGCTGCTCGACGACCTGCGCGTCGAGCACGGGAGGCTCGACACCCCGCTCCCCATCAACGACCAGGGCGGCAACCTGCGGGTCGAGCTCAACCACAGCGACCAGTCCTCGCTCCCCGTCGGCTTCCGGCTCGGTGACAACGACACCCGTATCCTCGCCGTCGCACTGAACTACGCCAACGAGGGACACGACGTCGTGCTCGTCTCGAAGGACGTGCCGCTGCGCGTCAAGGCCGCCGCCGTCGGGCTCGCCGCCGAGGAGTACCGCAACGAGCTCCCCGCCCACGCGGGCTACACGGGCATGGCCGAGGTGGACGTCGCCGCCGACGATGTGGACGCCCTCTACTCGGGCGAGACCGTCACGCTCGACCGGGACATCACCGTCAACTCCGGGGTCGTGCTCCGCGCCCCCGCCTCCAGCGCGCTGGGTCGTCGGCACGCCGACGGCACGGTCCACGCGATCCGCCAGGACCGCGAGGTCTTCGGGCTGCGGGGCCGCTCGGCCGAGCAGCGTGTGGCGCTCGACGTCCTGATGGACGACTCGGTCGGCATCGTCTCGCTCGGCGGCCGCGCCGGGACCGGCAAGTCGGCGCTCGCGCTGTGCGCCGGCCTCGAGGCCACGCTCGAGCAGCACAAGTACACCAAGGTGATGGTGTTCCGCCCGCTCTACCCCGTCGGCGGCCAGGACCTCGGCTTCCTGCCCGGCAGCGCGGACGAGAAGATGATGCCGTGGGGCGAGGCGGTCTTCGACACGTTGTCGGCCGTGACCAACAAGTACGTCATCGATGAGCTGGTCGCCCAGGACATGATCGAGGTGCTCCCGCTGACCCACATCCGCGGGCGCTCGCTGCACGACGCGTTCGTGATCGTCGACGAGGCCCAGTCTCTGGAGCGCAACGTGCTGCTGACGGTGCTCTCCCGGATCGGGCAGAACTCGCGCGTCGTCCTGACGCACGACGTCGCCCAGCGCGACAACCTGCGCGTCGGCCGACATGACGGCATCGTCGCCGTGATCGAGAAGCTCAAGGGCAACCCGCTGTTCGCGCATGTGACCCTCACCCGGTCGGAGCGCTCCCCGATCGCGGCCCTGGTGACCGACCTGCTGGAGGAGGTCTGAGCCACCCTGCGGCCCCTGACCGCAGGCGCCACCCTTCTTCACAGACGCCACCCTTCTCGACCGACACCACCCTTGTTCGCAGATGCCACCGCCATGGCGGTGGCATCTGTCGATAGGGGTAGCGCCTGTCCGTAAGGGTGGCGTCGGTTGGTAAGGGTGGCGTCGAGGGACGGGGACGGTCTGGTCAGGCACCCGGTCGGGCCGCGTCAGACGCGCGACCAGAGTGGGGTCTTGAGTTCGTTGTAGTCGTCGACGGGGTCGAAGCAGACCGTGCCGCGGCACACGTAGACGAGGCCGTCGACACGGCCCTCCAGGTGTGTGCCGAAGCCCGCAGTGCCCTCAGCGGCCGTCAGCACAGCCGACCCCGCGGGCACCAGCCGCCACGACGCGCGCGCCAGCTCGGCGAACGGGTCGGCCGCGACGACGACCGCGACGGCCGGCTTCAGCCCGCGGCGGGCCTCGTCGGCGATGAACAGGTCGGCCAGCGCCGCACCGGCGAAGCGCGGCGTCTCGGCGACGACAGCCCACGTCGTGCGGGCCGCCTCGTCGGCGCGGGCCGCGAGGTCCGGGCGCTCCGCCAGCAGCGCGACCGACCGCAGCGCAGCGATGAGCGCGGACGTGCCCGACGGTGTCACGTTGTCCGTCAGCGAGCGCGGGCGGTCGAACAGTCCGGTGTCGACGGCGTCGTAGAACCCGCCGTCGGGGTGGGAGAAGATCTCGACGGCGCGGTCGACGAGGGCCTCGGCGCGGCGCAGCCACTGTGGGTCACCCGTGGCGGACGCGAGCGCGGCGAAGGCCTCCGCGACGGCCCCGAAGTCCTCGGCTCCGCCCAGGGTCGAGTCGGCGACGCCCTCGTGCGACGAGCGGCGCAGGTCGCCGTCGACGAGGTGAACCGCGACGAGGTGCTCGGCGGCGCGCAGCGCAAGCTCGAGCCAGCCGGGCTCGTTGAAGACCAGGGCGCCCTGCACGAGCGAGCTGATCGCCCAGCCGTTCCAGGCGGAGACGACGAGCTGGTCGGCGGCGGGGCGGAAGCGCGTCTCTCGCTCGGCGAGCAGCGTCTCGGAGACCTGCTGCAGCTTGGCGAAGTCGGGACGGCCGCGCAGCTGCAGCGTCGACAGGCCGTCGTCGAAGGTGCCGCCGGCGGTGACGTGGAAGGCCGTGGCGGCCCAGTCGCCGAGCTCCTTGCCGAGCGCATCGTAGAGCAGCTCGGGGTTCCAGAGGTAGAAGATGCCCTCGTGCACGGCGCCGCGGATGTCGCACGAGTCGGCGTCGAGGCCGGCGATGAACGCGCCCTCCTCGCTGACCATCTCGCGCTCCAGCCACTCGACGATGCCGTAGGCGGTGCGCTCGAGCAGCGCCCGCAGGCCGGAGTCGTGGTCGGCTGTGCGACGCCAGCCACGCACGTAGGTGCCGAGCAGGAGGGCGTTGTCGTAGAGCATCTTCTCGAAGTGCGGCACCACCCAGCCGGCGTCGACGGCGTAGCGGTGGAACCCTCCGCCGACCTGGTCGTAGATCCCGCCGCGGGCCATGTGCTCCAGCGTCCGCTGGGCCAGCTCGAGCGTGCGGGGGTCGCCCTTGACGAGCAGCGCGTCGAGCAGCGTCGGCGCGGGGAACTTCGGCGCGGTGCCGAAGCCGCCGTGGATGAGGTCGAAGGTCGCCTCGACAGAGTCGACGGCGACGCGCAGGTCGGGGGTCTGCGCGGCGTGAACGGCAGCGCCGGAGGTGATGGCCGCCACGACGGCGTCGGCGGTCTGCACCAGCGACTCGCGCTGCGTCGCCCAGGCGCCGGCCAGCGCCTCGAGCACATCGCGGAACGCGGGCAGGCCATCGGAGGCGGTCGGCGGGAAGTACGTGCCGGTGAAGAAGGGTTGGCCGTCGGGCGTGAGGAAGGCGGTCATGGGCCAGCCACCCGCGCCGTTGTTCATCGCCTGCGTCGCCGTCATGAACACCGCGTCCAGGTCGGGACGCTGCTGACGGTCGACCTTGATGGCCACGAAGTTCTCGTTGATGTACTGCGCGATCGCGTAGTCGTCGAACGACTCGGCGCTCATCACGTGGCACCAGTGGCACGACGCGTAGCCGACGCTGAGCAGGATCGGACGGTCCAGCTCGGCGGCGCTGGCGAGCGCCTCGTCGGACCACTCCCACCAGTCGATGGCCTGGCTCGCGTGCTGGCGAAGGTAGTCGCTGGTGGAGGCGCTGAGGCGATTGGGCATGGGGGACAGCCTAATCCGGCGCCGCGACGCGCCCACATCCGGCCCGTTGACTTGCTCGGGCACACTGGATCCATGAGCTACAGCCGTGCGTACGACCTGCCGGACTCCCGCGCGAAGCAGCGCCCGACGTTCGGGCAGGCGATCCTGGTCGTCGGCGGGCTGCTGGCCGTCATGTGGGTGCTCGAGGGGATCGACTCCGTCGCGCTCAACGCGCTCGACTCCTACGGCATCGAGCCGCGGAAGCTCTCCGACCTGCCCAACATCCTGTGGTCCCCCTTCCTGCACTTCGGCTGGGCGCACCTCATCTCGAACTCGGTGCCGTTCCTGGTGCTCGGAGTCCTGACCTACCTGTCAGGACGGGCGAACTTCTGGGCCGTCTCGTTCATCGCGACGATGGCCTCCGGCCTGACGGCGTGGTTCCTGTCCCCCGTCGGGTCCATCACCGCCGGCGCGTCCGGCGTCATCTTCGGCTACCTGACGTACCTGCTCGTCAGAGGCTTCTTCGCACGCAGCATCGTGCAGATCATGATCGCCGTGGTCGTGTTCGTCGCCTACGGCAGCGTGCTGCTCGGCGTGATCCCCGGCGCCGAGGGCATCAGCTGGCAGGCGCACCTCGGCGGCGCCGTCGGCGGCGTCGTGGCCGCCTGGTGGCTGCACGGCAGGGAGCGCCGCCGCCGCTAGATCATGAACTCCGGGACCAGCGCGTCGGGGCGCAGCCCGGAGAAGAGGTCGTCCTCGGGGATCATGGTGGGCACCTTCGAGACCACGAGCTGGAAGTCCTCCGTCGGCCAGCCGGCCTGCTGGATCGCCAGCGGCACCGCGAACCACGGCCCGTCCGGATCCACCTGCGTCGCGTGCGCCCGCAGCGCGTCGTTGCGGACCTCGAAGTACTCGGCGCAGTGGATGAACGTCGTGACGCGGCCGTCGGCGAACGGGTCCTGGGAGCGGTGCGGGGCCTCGTAGTGCAGGCCTGCGGCGTGCATGGCCTCCTCGAGCATCTCGTCGCGTCGGCGGTGGAATCCCGTGTGGTAGTACAGCTTGGCAGCCTGCCAGGGCGTGCCGTGCTCGGGCCACAGGTCGCCGTCGGCCGCCGCTCTGAAGGCCTCGACGGTGATGCGGTTGCACATGACGTGGTCGGGGTGGGGGTAGCCGCCGTGCTCGTCGTAGGTGGTGACCACGTGCGGGCGGAAGTCCCGGATGACCTTCACGAGGCGGCCGGCCGCCACTGTGGGGTCCTGCAGCCCGAAGCAGCCCTCGGGCAGCGGAGGCAGCGGGTCCCCCTCCGGGAAGCCGGAATCGACGAAACCGAGCCACACCTGCTCGATGCCGAGGATCTCGCGCGCCCTGGCCATTTCGGCGCGGCGGATCTCCGCGACGTTGTCCTCGATCTCCGGGCGCCCGGCCAGCTGCGGGTTCAGCACCGAGCCGCGCTCGCCGCCCGTGCAGGTGGCGACCATCACCTCCACACCCTCGGCCACGTACTTGGCCGTGGTCGCGGCGCCCTTGCTCGACTCGTCGTCGGGGTGCGCGTGCACGTGGAGCAGCCTGAGCTGGCGGGGCACGGATTCGGACATGGTGGGTATTCTGCCGCGCCTGCGCCCACGATGCCCACGAATCTCAGGGCCCCGGCGGAAACTCGGGGCACAATGGAGCCGTGACCACAGACGAAGCCCGCATCCAGGCGAGGTACCCGAAGCGATCCGCCACCGACTACGTGCTGGGCGGCCTCGCATCCGTGGCCGTGCTGGGGGCCATCGCAATGGTGGTCGTGGCGGGCGTCGAGCAGTCGAACCCGGACGTCGTCGGCATGATCCGCAGCTTCGACGTGCCGAGCGCCACGCAGGTCACTACGGAGATCGTCGTGCAGCGCAAGGACCCCACGACCCCGGTCGTGTGTGAGCTGTACGCACAGGCCGAGTCGTACGAGACCGTCGGCGAGGCCTCGGTCGAGATCCCCGCCGGCGTCGACAGGCTGACCACCGTCATCGTCGACGTGAAGACCATGCGAGAGGCCACGGCGATCAGCATCGACCACTGCCGCGTGGCGGGCTGATAGGCTCAAAGAATGTCCGAATCTTCTTCCAATGTGGTGTGGCTCACGCAGGAGGCCTACGACAAGCTCGAGGCGGAACTGACGGAGCTGAAGACCGTGGGGCGCCCCGACGTGAGCTCCCGCATCGCGCAGGCGCGCGAAGAGGGCGACCTCTCCGAGAACGGCGGTTACCACGCCGCACGCGAGGAGCAGGGCCAGATGGAGGGCCGCATCCGCCAGCTGGAGGACCTGCTGCGCCGCGCCCAGGTCGGCCAGGCCACCGGGTCCAGGGACGAGGTGGCCCCCGGCAAGCTGATCACCGTCGCGTTCGACGGCGACGAGGATGACACCGACACGTTCCTGCTCGGTTCCCGCGAGGTGCTGGCCACCGACTCCAGCGTCGACTACTCCGTCTACTCCCCGCAGTCCCCGCTCGGCTCCGCCGTGCTCGGCGCCAAGATCGGCGACGAGGTCCGCTACACGGCGCCGACAGGCCGCGAGATCATGGTCGTCGTGACCAAGGTCGACACCCTCTGACATACAGACAACCGAGCCGGCCCGCCTCCGATGGAGGCGGGCCGGTGTCGTCCGGGCGGTTCAGGCGAGCAGCTGGGCCGCGACCTCGGGCGAGATCTCGCCGCGGGCCACGCGCGCGAGGATCTGCTGCTCAGGCGTCTCGGCCACGACGTGCTCGTCGCCGTACTCGCTGGGCTCCGCGTCTGCCGCGGCAGGCTCATCGGCCGGCTCCGCGACTGCCCCCGCCGGGGCGAGGCCGAGCTTGACGAGCACGGCGTCGAGGCGGGCGCGCGCCGTCGGGTAGGAGACCTGGAGGAACTTCTCCACCTCGCGCAGGTTGCCCCGCGAGGAGAGGAAGACCTTCAGCAGGTCGAGGTCGGCCTCGCCGAGGGCGCAGAACTCGCAGCTGGCGAACTCGCCGGCGATCTGCGTGCCGCAGGTCAGGCAGCCCTTGCTGGTGGTGACGAGGTTGTCGCCGCAGACGGGGCAGTCTGCGGGCGCGTGGTAGAGCTTCCGGGTGTCCATGCTCAGTCCTCCACAGTCTTGATGGTCGCCATGCCCATGACGACGGCGACGTCGAGCCGGGCAGAACCGTTGCCGACGATGAACTCGTCGACCTTCTCGTTGCCGTCGGGCCAGCTGATGCGGCCGAGGCGGGCCTCGCCGCGGATCGCGACGTTGGCGCCCTTGGTCAGGGTGACGTTGAGGGTGCCGGACTCCACCTTCAGCCGCGAGCGGCCGAGCTGGATGGGGCCCTCGACGTGGACGCCGCCGGCCTGGCTGAGGAGGTCCTCGATCTCCTGCACGTCGTCGAGGTCCGCGCCGCCGGCGGTGACGCGGATGCGGCCGAGGCGGGGCACGCCGCCGGTGCGGAGCGACCCCGTCGTGACCTCGGCGTCGACGATCAGCCGCGGGTTGACGCGGACGACGAGCTCCTTGCCGAGGCCGATGTCGCGCAGGTCGTCGAGGCTTCGCGGGGGTCGGATGACGGAGAAGCCGCGCAGCGTGGGGCCGATCTCCTCGGTGGATGTGACCTCCATCACGGTGCCGACGCGGCGCAGCGCGTGCGGGCCGTCGATGCTCAGGGTGGTGACCGACGAGTCGCCCTCGATCCGGACGCGACGCCCGACGGCGGTGACGGAGACGCGGGAGAGGCCGCCCGCCTGGGGGCCTCCCTTGGTGGTGGTGTCCTGTTCGGAGGATCCGGTGGGTGCGGAGTCGGCGCACGCGGCGGCCTGCTTCGCGGCCTCGATGCGTCTGCCCGCCTCGGCGGCGTCGATGCGTCCGGCGGCCAGATCGTCGAGGATCGGGCCAAGATCAGCGTTACTCATACAGGAAATGATAAACCTGCTTTCCACTCTGGCAAATGGGGGTTTCACCTTATGTATCCCCCATCTGCCGGGTCTGCGAGCCGGCGGGATCTGGCAGACTCATGCCATGCCGCGTCCTCTGTCAGAGCTCGTCGCCCCCGACTGGGCCGAGGCCCTCGCGCCCGTCGAGGGCCAGATCACCGCCATGGGGAACTTCCTCCGCCAGGAGATCCGCGAGGGGCACACCTACCTCCCGGCCGCCGACAACATCCTGCGGGCCTTCACACTGCCGCTTGCCGACGTGAGGGTTCTGATCCTGGGGCAGGATCCCTACCCGACGCCCGGACACCCCGTCGGGCTGTCCTTCTCGGTCGCGCCGGACGTGCGCCCGCTGCCCGGCAGCCTGAAGAACATCTACCGCGAACTCGAGACCGACCTGGGCATCCCGCAGGCCGCCCACGGCGACCTGACCTCCTGGTTCAACCAGGGCGTGCTGCTGCTGAACAGGGTGCTGACCGTGCGGCCGGGGGCCCCCGCCTCCCACCGCGGCAAGGGCTGGGAGCAGGTCACCGCCCGGGCCGTCGAGGCGCTCGCGCAGCGCGGCGGCCCGCTCGTGGCGATCCTGTGGGGCCGCGACGCCCAGAGCGCCGCGCCGATGCTGGGCGAGGTGCCCGTGATCGCGTCCGCTCACCCGTCGCCGCTGTCCGCACGGTCGGGTTTCTACGGCTCGCGACCGTTCAGCCGCGCCAACGCGCTGCTGGAGCAGCAGGGCGGCTCCCCGATCGACTGGACCTTGCCCGCGGATGCGACACTGGTCTCATGACCGAGCCCACCGGACCGCAGCCCGCCGACGAGCAGCCGAAGGCCGCCCCGGCCCAGGAGACCGACGACTCGTCCGTGCCCGCCACCATCTTCACCAAGCGCGAGGTGCCGACCAGGACGCGGCGCATGCTGTGGGCCGTCGGATTCGCCGTCGGCGCCGGCTACGTCCTCTACGGCCTGTGGGGGATGTTCACCGCAGGCTGAGTCGCTCCCGCGCCTGCGCGGGGTAGCGTGGACGGCATGAACGACATCGACGTGCTGGGCTGGCTGCAGCGACATCGGAGCACCCCGACACTGGTGGGCGCCGACGAGGCGCTGCCCGGCCGCGCGACCTCCGTCCTCGGCCCCATCCCCCGCCACGAGGTCTTCGGCATCCCGCTCGACGAGGTCCCGGACGGCAGCGAGGTCGCCTACTTCGCGCTCGGCTGCTACTGGGGCGCGGAGAAGGTCTTCTGGCACATCGACGGCGTCGTCAACACCGCCGTCGGCTTCATGGGCGGCCACACCCCCAACCCCACGTACAAGGAGACCTGCACTGGGAGGACCGGGCACGCGGAGACCGTGCGCGTCGTCTTCGACCCGACGAAGGTCAGCTATGCGGAACTGGTGCAGGCGTTCTTCGAGCACCACGACCCGACGCAGGGCTTCCGGCAGGGCAACGACGTCGGCACGCAGTACCGCTCGGCCATCTACCCCGTCGACGACGAGCAGCTCGCCGTCGCCCGCACGGTCCGCGACGCGTACCAGGGGCCCCTGACCGCGGGCGGCTTCGGCGAGATCTCCACCGAGATCGAGCCCGGCCAGCGCTTCTTCTACGCCGAGGTGGAGCACCAGCAGTACCTGTCGAAGAACCCGAACGGCTACGACTGCCACATCCGCACCGGGGTCGCCTGCCCGCTCCCCTGACCTGTGGGGCGGGGAATCGTCCCCACAGGGTGACCCCATAGACTGGCGCGATGCGATCTGTGTCGGCCCTTGTTGCGGCGTGTCTGACGCTCACGCTGGTCGGCTGCGCCGAGACCCCGGTCGCGCCTGATCCGACGGCCTCCACGACGTCGAGCACCGCGACCACCTCCTCGGCTGTGGCGAGCCCGACGGCCTCCCCGTCGCCCACCGTGTCGCTCCTGCCAGACAGCGAGTTCCCCATCACCTTCCTGGTCGCCAGGTCGCTGATCGACGGCGGCGCCGCGCCGGTCATCGCGGAGCTGCACAATGTCGCCCAGGGCCTGCCGGTCCTCAAGGTCGACATCACGAAGGACGAGGCCAGGCTCACCGCGCTGACGCCGGACAACCAGGTGGTCAGCTACGCCTGGCGCGACGGGTCCATCACCAAGGTTGACTCCGACATCCAGTACCTCGCCCAGGCGACCTTCGACCCCGCCGACTACCCGCTCGACAACGTCGCGCGCATGTTCGACGTCGCCGACCTGCGCGGCGTCCGCGGCACCACCCAGTCGCTGCAGATCGTCGAGTACCGCGCCGGAGAGGTGCTGATGACCGTGACGTCGCGGCCCGAAACGTCGACGGTGTTCTTCCGCCAGGACGGCACGGCCGTCGCCGAGCTGGGGTTCACGAGCGTCGCCGACATCACCGCGGGCCTCGAGGAGGTCGTCGGCGACGCCACGAAGGTCTACCAGGTCGGCTTCACGCAGGCCCGCGGCTACTGGGCGGATATCCCGGACTCCGAGGACGGAGTCATCCTGAACCGCAGCCGCACCGGCGGCCTGCCCGCGTTCGAGACGCGCCGCAGCGAGACCTCAGCGCTCGCCACGTTCAGCCCGACACTGCTGCAGCCGGCCGCGCTGGCCAAGGCCGTCGCCCTGTTCCAGGCCTCCCCCGACGAGACCTGCGACGTCGTCATCGACATGTCGCAGCAGCGCTACGCGCCCGTCGCGACCATCACGTGCGGATCGACCGTGCACTACACGGACATGGACGGGCGCGACATGACGGACCTGCTCAGCTGACGTCGCCCTAGTCTGGCGCCATGAACAACCCCGCCATCGACGCCCTGGCGGTGTCCGGCCTCGCCCACACTGTCACGCGCCACGGTCGCGTCGGTTCCCTGGCGGAGGCTGCTGCCGCGCGTGGGGTCGAGCCGGCCGACATCATCAAGACGATGGTGGTGCGCCGCGCGGAGGGCGACCACCTCCTCGTGCTCGTCCCCGGCGACCGCAGCATCGCCTGGCCGAAGCTTCGGGCCCTCCTCGGCGTCAGCCGCCTCTCGATGCCGGACGCCGCGGAGGCGCTGCGCGTCACCGGGTTCGAGCGCGGCACCATCACGCCGTTCGGGACCCTGACGCCGCTGCCCGTCGTCGCGGACGAGCGCGTGGCGGGGCACCGGATCAGCATCGGGGCGGGTGCGCACGGGGTCGCGGCGACGCTGGACGGCGACGAGCTCGTCGCCTTCCTGGGCGCGAGGGTCGCCGACGTCACCGACCCGGCCTGAGTCACTCCCCCAGGTCGTCGGTGGAGAAGGTGTCGCAGGTCCCCGGGTCGCCGCTCTGGAAGCCCTTCGCCACCCAGTACTGACGCATCTGCGAGCTGCCGTGGGTCCACTTGTCCGCGTTCACGAAGCCGCCGGACTGCTCCTGGATGTGGTCATCGCCGACGGCGCGGGCCGCGTCGACGATGCGGTTGAGGTCGTCCTGGGTGACGGACTCGATCGGCGAGTCCGGATCCTTGATGGTGTTGGCGAAGAACACGCCTGCGTAGCAGTCGGCCTGCAGCTCCAGCCTGACCGAGGCGGACTTCTCGCCGGTCTGGTTGCTGCTGGCGTTGGCCCTGCTCATCTGGCCGGTCAGGTTGGAGATGTGGTGCCCGTACTCGTGCCCGACGATGTACAGCTCGGCCGCGTCGCTGCGGGTCGTGCCGAGCTGGGTCAGCAGCTGACCCATGTAGTCCTTGTCGATGTAGATCGTGGTGTCACCGGGGCAGTAGAACGGGCCCATCTCCGAGGTGCCGGTGCCACATGCGGTCGCGGTGGTGCCGGAGAACAACTGCAGGGCGGAGATGGGCTCGAAGCCCGACGAGAATGCCGACTCCCAGTACGACGTGAGCGCGACCTCGTAGGCACCCCAGCGGCAGTCGCGGTTCTCGTCGATGTTGACCTCGCCCGTGCAGTCGGCACCCGCCACGTCGCTCTGACTCGAGTCAGTGGTGGACGTCGTGCCGCCGATCAGGTCACCGAGATCGCCACCGAAGAACAGTGCCAGCAGCAGGACCAGGACGCCGCCGATACCGCCGCCCACCGCGATGCGGCCACCGCGCCGACCACCGCCGCCGTAGCGCACTCGCGACTGGTCGAGGTTGACGTTGTCGCGATATTCCATGTCCCCACCGCCGTGTGCCTCGGGCGGGTCCATCCCGCACCGTGTGCCGTCAGCCTACTGTCACGCCCGTGCGCTCCCGCTCGCCGACGTCGCCCCTGTCTAGGGGTTTCGTCCGCTGAAACGGTGTCCCCCGGGGCACCGGGAGCCGGTGCGCCCCGGCGCTCGGGGACGAGCGGATAGACTTGACGAATGCGCGTCACCGGTGTCCCCCATCCCCTGGGGGCACCCGTGGTGGGTTTTCCTGTCGAGCACGGCAGGCACCCGCGGGTGACGCTGTTCGACGAGGGTTTCGTCCCTGTCCGCCCCCTGTCCGCGGCGTTGGTCGACGGGGAGATCGTGTTCACGTGGCTCGTCCGTGAGGTGACGGCGGCCGACCAGAGGCCGGCGGAGCGACACACCGTCTACGTTTCGTCGCGCCAGGAGCAGCCGCGCAGGCATCAGCGACTCGGCGCCTACGCCCTCGTGTTCTCCGAGCGCGGCATCCTCGGCACGGTCAACTCCAGCGCGACCCGGGTACCCGGCACCTGGGCGCTGCCCGGCGGCGGGATCGACTCCGGAGAGTCCCCGTCGGAGGCCGTGCTGCGCGAGATCTATGAGGAGACGGGTCAGGACACGGAGATCGACCGCGTCCTGAGCCTCGAGTCGGAGCACTGGGTGGGCCGCTCCATGGCAGGCGTACTCGAGGACTTCCACGCCCTGCGCGTCATCTACTCCGCCGTCTGTGACAACCCGACCGACCCCGTCGTGCACGACGTCGGCGGTTCGACGCTGCGCTCGGCCTGGGTGCCGCTGCGCTCCTGGCGGTCGCTGCACTGGACCAACAGTTCCCGGGCGCTCCTGTCGCAGTTTGCCCGGCGGCACCCGCGCAGCTCGCACGCGGGGTGATGACCACAACGACGGACCGCCGCCGCCCCGAGGGGCGACGGCGGTCCGATCGTGTGAAGCTCAGTTCCTGAAGTAGCTCATGATGCGCAGGATCTCGGTGTACAGCCACACCATGGTGACGGTGATGCCGAATGCCGCACGCCACGACTCGTTGGCCGGGGCGCGCATCGCGATGCCGCGCTCGACGGAGTCGAAGTCGGTCACGAGGTTCAGGACCGCGAGGATCACGGCGACGATCGAGATGCCGATGGCCAGCAGGCCGGGGCTGCCGCCCGCGGAGCGCATGCCGGTGTCGATGCCGAAGAGCGCGAGGACGAAGTTCACGAGCAGCACACCGGCCAGGGACGCCGTCGCGATGAAGACGATCTTGCGGAACCGCTCGGTGACGCGGATGTTGAAGAACTTGTACGCGAACAGCGTGACGCCCGCCGTGACGAACGTGGCAAGCACGGCGGACACCACGATGCCGGGGTACAGGTACTCGAAGAACTTCGAGAACACGCCGATGAAGAGGCCCTCGACCACGGCATAGAACAGGACACCGCCCACGGGGATCCTGGGCCGGCTGGCGACCATGAAGACGGTGATGAGGCCGACGATGCCCGACGCGATCAGCGCGGGCGTGATGAAGGCCAGCGGGACGAACATGAAGGCCACGACAGCGGCGGCCGCGACGACGCCGAGCGTGATGGCCGTCTTGGCCAGCACGTCGTCGAGCGTCATGACCGCGGCGGTGGCCTGCGGCGTCTGCTGCTGGTAGGGGTCGAAGCCCTGCGGCTGGCCGTAGCCGGGCTGGGGCTGACCGTAGCCGGGCTGCGACTGGTTGTGCTTCGTGAAGGCATCGGGGCTGCCGATGATCGGGTTTGCCATGGTGGTGCTTTCTCTCGAGTCTCCGAGGAGGCCGGACCATTCAACTGTACCCGCTCGTCCTCCCAGGCCAAGTGGATGTTCGCGGCGGGCCACGAGGGGCGCCCGGCCTGTGCCACCATCGAACATGGCAGCAGTTCGACAGGCGACGCTGAGGTTCCTGGGTGCGGCGCAGACGGTCACCGGCTCGCGCCACCTCGTGACGGTCGATGGGCGGCACACCCTGATCGACGCGGGGCTGTTCCAGGGCGAGAAGCAGTGGCGGCTCCGCAACCGCGATCCCTTCGCCGTGCCGCCGCGCGAGATCGACAACATCCTCATCACCCACGCGCACGCCGACCACGTCTCCTACCTCCCGGCCCTCGTCAGGCACGGGTTCCGCGGCACGATCTGGTGCACCGAGCCGACGCTGCCGCTGGCGGAGATCGTGCTGCGCGACGCCGCCAAGCTGCAGGAGCAGGCCGTGGGCGACGCGACGAAGGGCGGCTGGTCGCGGCATCCCTCCCCCGAGGCGCTGTTCACCACGGCCGACGTCGAGCTGACGCTGCCGATGTTCCGCACCGTCGAGTGGGACACCAACGTCGACGTCGACGGTGTGATGTGGGCCCGCTGGGTGCGCGCCGGCCACATTCTCGGCGCGGCGAGCCTGCACGTCAGCGTCGGCGACCGCAGCGTGCTGTTCTCCGGCGACCTCGGCCGCCACGACCATCCCCTGCTGCGGGCTCGCGAGACGCCGCAGGCCGCCGACATCGTCGTGTGCGAGTCGACGTACGGCAACAGGGAGCACCCCGAGCCCGAACTGGCGCACGAGCCGCTGGCCGACGCGATCCGTCGCACCGTCGCACGCGGCGGTCAGGTCGTGATCCCGGCGTTCGCGATCGACCGCACCGAACTCGTGCTGCATGCGCTGGTCCGGCTGCGCCGCGAGGGCCGCATCCCCGACGTGCCGGTCGCTGTCGACGGGCCGATGTCACTGAAGGCGCTCGACGCGTACCGGCAGTGGCCGGACGAGCTGGCCCCGGGCGTCAGCATGTCGGACTTCACCGACCTCGATCTAACCGAGACCCGCGACACCGCCTCGTCGAAGAGGCTCAACCGGCGTCGGGATCCGATGATCATCGTCAGCAGTTCCGGCATGGCCGAGGGCGGGCGGGTGCTGTACCACCTGCGCCGACTGCTGCCTGACCCGAGGAACACCGTCGTGCTGACGGGTTACCAGGCCGTCGGCACGCGCGGGCGGGCGCTGGAGAACGGCGCGAAGGCCCTCAAGATCAACGGGCACTACGTGAAGGTGGCCGCGGAGATCGTCCGCGACGACGAGTTCTCGGTCCACGCCGATGCGTCGGACCTGATCGACTGGCTGGCCGAGCTCGGACGCGAGCCGGAGACGGTCTTCCTGGTGCACGGCGAGCCCGGGGCGTCGGCGGCCCTGGCCGGTCGCATCGCCGACGAGCTGGGCTGGTCGGCCGTCGTCCCCCGCTGGGGCGAGATCGTCAGCCTGCTGGCCTGAGCGCACCCGGTTCCCTGAGCGCACCCGGTTCCCTGAGCTTGTCGAAGGGCCCGAGCCCACCCGGTTCCCTGAGCTTGTCGAAGGGCCCGAGCCCACCCGGCTCCCTGAGCCTGTCGAAGGGCCCGAGCCCACCCGGCTCCCTGAGCCTGTCGAAGGGCCCGAGCCCACCCGGTTCCCTGAGCTTGTCGAAGGGCCCCGAGGAAGCGCCCCGGCGCTGACGAGGGGAAAACCCTTCGCTTCGCTCAGGGCGCTTCGACAAGCTCAGCGACCCGAGTGACCGTCAGGGGGCCGACGACGCGACCTGCGGACGCATGAAGAGCACGGACACGACGGCGAGGACGAGCAGCGTGGCGGGCACGTACATCGACTCGCCCATCGCAGCGGCGAAGCCGTCGAGGACCTGCGTCGGCATCGCGCCGCCGCCGGCGCCGACCGCCGTGGAGGCACCCTCACCCAGATGGGCCGTCAACCTGGCGGACGTCACGGCGGCGATGACCGCGGAACCGATCACCGCGCCGACCTGGCGGGTCGTGTTGTAGACGCCGGACCCGGCGCCCGCGAGCTGTGGCGGCAGACCACGCGTCGCAACCATCGCGAGCGGACCCCAGATGAGCGAGGCGGAGATGCCGACCAGCGCGCTGGGGAGCAGGAGCCACCATGGGCTGCGGGCCGCGTCGAACCAGAACCCGTACCAGGCTGTCGCGATGGCCAGGCCGACGAGACCCGCGGCCGTCCACGGACGCGCGTCCCGGTCCTGCAGGAATCGACCGGTGAACGGCGACAGGACGCCGGAGCAGACGGCCATCGGCACCAGGATGAGCGCCGACTGGCTCGGGGTCAGGCCCCGGCCGGACTGCAGGTAGAGGAACAACGGAATGTTCATGGCGGTCACGACGAGGCCGACGATGGTGATGGCCGTGTTGGACAGGACGAAGTTGCGGTCGGCGAAGAGCGCCAGTGGGACGAGTGGCTCGCCGTGCTGGACCTTCTGCCACCAGACGAAGGCCCCCATGAGCAGGGCGCCGAGGATGATCAGCGACCACACCGGCACGCTGAAGCCCCCCACGATCGGCATCTGGCCCCACTCGTACGTCTCACCCTCCTGGATGCCGAACACGATGAGGAACAGGCCCGCGGAACTGAGCACGACGCCCACCCAGTCGAAGGAGTGCGCGTGCAGCTCAAGGCTGGGCACGTTGATGATGACGAGCACGATCGCGATGAGCCCGACCGGGACGTTGACGAAGAAGATCCACTCCCAGCCGACAGCGTCGACGAGGAAGCCGCCGAGCAGCGGACCGACGAGCAGCCCCGCCCCCGCGACGCCTCCCCACAGCCCCATGGCGGCGCCGCGGCGATCGGGCGCGAAGGTGCGCATGATCACGGCCATCGTCTGGGGGGCCATCAGCGCGGCGCCGAGGCCCTGGACCACGCGGGCGACGATCAGCATCTCGATGCTGCCCGACAGGCCGCACCACAACGACGAGAGCGTGAACGTGGCCAACCCGATCAGGAAAACGGGCTTGGGCCCGAACCTGTCGCCGAGTCGTCCCGTGATCAGAAGCGGCACCGCGTACGCCAGCAGGTACGCGCTGGTGACCCAGATGACCTCGTTCAGCCCGGCGCCGAGGCCGGTCATGATGTGGGGAAGGGCGACGTTCACGATGGTCGAGTCGACCAGGATCATGAAGAAGCCGATGATCATCGACCACAGCCCCGGCCAGGGAGACCGCGTTGAGTTCATGGGACACCTCCAAAATGCGCCGGACGGACTATACGCCCCACCCGCGTCCGGCGCTCATCACAGCCGGGCCGTCGAGATTCCCGGATCGCCGAGCCCGTCGAGGTGCCGGTTCGCCTGAGCTGGCGAGCCGCCCGAAGCTACCCCGGTTGGCCGAGCCTGTCGAGGTGCCTCGAAGCAACCCCGGATCGCCGAGCCTGTCGAGGTGCCTCGAGCGAAGCGAGAGGAACACGCGTGGCCCGGCCGGATGCCCACCGCGCGCTGGCAGGATGACGACATGATCGGACGCCACGGAGGGACCCCCGAGCGACCGGCGGTCTTCTTCGCCGACGCTGCCGAGTTCCGCGCATGGCTGGAGGCGAACCACGCCGTCGCCGCGGAACTGTGGATGGGGCTGAACAAGAAACACGTGCCCGAACAGGGCCTGACGTGGGACGACGCCGTGCCCGAGGCCCTGTGCTTCGGGTGGATCGACTCCGTGTCGCAACGCATCGACGACGACACCCGTCGGCAGCGCTGGACCCCACGGAAGCGCGGCAGCACCTGGAGCAACATCAACGTCGCTCACGTCGAACGGCTGACTGCCGAGGGCAGGATGACGCCGGCAGGCCTCGCTGCCTTCGAGGCCAGGGACCCATCGAGGACCGGGATCTACAGCTTCGAGCGCGACGACCACGCCTTCACCCCAGAACACGCGGCCATGCTCGCTGCCGACGCGGACGCCCAGCGCTGGTGGGACGCGGCCACGGAGACCTATCGTCGTATCGCGATGACGTGGGTGGCGACGGCGAAGCAGCAGACCACGCGCGACCGTCGCATGGCGCAGCTGATCGAGGACTCCGCCGCCGGGCGGCTCATCCCCAGCCAGCGCTACGGCGCGGAGCCGGTCTGGGTCGCGCGGAACCGGAGGGCCCTGGGCCTGGGCCTCGACCCGGACCCCCGCCCCGAGTAACTCCGTCGCTCCGAGTACCCCGTCGTCCCAGACGCCACCCTTACCGTCGGACGCTACCCTTCTTCGCACATGCCACCGCCATGGCGGTGGCATGTGTAGCCAGCGGTGGCGTCTGCGTCTAGCGGTGGCGTTTGCCGGTGGCGGTGGGGCTAGAACTCGAGCTGGGGCTCGGGCTGGGCGTCGGAGGCAGCGAACGCAACCTTCGGCTTGGCCCACGACCGACCCCTGGTGTCCTTCAGGATGTCGTACTCGACGTCGACGTGGGGCTCGATGGCGCTGTACTTGTCGTTCGGCGCGCCGATGATGAGCTGGAACCCGAGGCCCCGCCAGGCGCCGATGGCGCGCTTGGTGAAGTGCGCGTCGGCCTTGATCAACGCCTCGTCGAGGAACACCGGCGCGTACCGCGGCCGGGCCGAGCCCGCGTCGCCCAACTGATACCGCAGCGCCGCGCCGACGATGAACGCGATCAGCTCCTGCGACTCGCCTCCCGACTTCTCGCCGATGTGGTCGTAGAGCGCCACGTGCTCCTTCGTGACGGCGTTGACCCGCTCGGCGCTGACGCGCACGTGGTTGCGCACGTCGATGAGATCGGCGAAGTCGGGCGCGGTGCGCCGGATGCGCTGGATCAGCTTCGACATCCTGAGGTAGACCTGCTCGCGGTCGGCGTCGCTGACGGCGCCGTCGATCGCCTCCCGGACGGCCCGCAGGTCGCGGCGGAACTTCCGGCGCGGCTCGGACTGGTTCTCCCGCGTCGTGATCTGCAGGCGGTGGTCGTCGTCGTAGAACGGCAGGTCCCGCATGATCGCGTTGATCGGCTCGATCCGGTCGCGGATCTCGCGCAGCGCGCGCCCCAGCGCGGAGTCGAGGCTGGTGAGGTCGTTGCCGGAAAGGGTCAGCAGGCTGTCGCGCCATTCCTTCTCCAGCTCGTGCAGCCCGCTGGTCTCGAGGTCGTCCAGGATGCGCTCGAAGTCGCCCACCGACGTGTCCGGGTCGGCCAGGAGGTTCGGGTTGGGCCAGCGTTCGAGGAAGTTGGCCAGCGTCCGCCCGAGCAGCTCGCGCTGCTGCACCAGCGTCTGCTGAGCGGTCTCGTGGTCCCTGCGCAGCCGCTGGGACGCGGAGGCCAGCGCCACATCGAAGCGCTCGAGCTGATCCGACGGCGGCCCGGCCTCGTCGTCGACGTCGCCCTCGAACTGCCCTGCGAGGTAGACCGCATGGTCGTCGGCAACCACCCGCTCGTCGTCCTCGGCGGCGTCGATGACGGCCTGCGCCTCGTCCACCTCCTCCATGACGGCACCCCACCGCTGCTCGACGGTCTCGGCCGCGGACTTCGCCCGGCCGATCGCCTCCTTGAGCGCGTCGACGTTCCGCCTGGCGGCCTTCAACTGCTGCTGCAGATCGGCGATCCGCGGATTGCCCTCGGTCACCTGCTCGATGATCGAGTGCCACTTCTCCTGCTCACCCTCGACGGCGGCGACGTCGACCTGCTCCCACGACAGCTCGCACACCTTCCGGTGGGCGGCGGCCTGGGCGTCGACGGCGTCCAGCGCGCCCTCCGCAACACCGCAGGCGTCGATGGAGTCGGCGAGCCTGCCACGCGCCTCGGCGATCAGCCGGGCGAGGTCGGCCAGTCGCCGGTCGTTGGAGAAGCCGAGCAGGTTCGCGCGACCCTGGCCGCCGTGCGCTCCCCGGCTGCCGCGGGCGAGCTGGCCCGTGATGGTCAGCGCCCTGCCGTGGCGCGACAGGTCGTCGGAAGAGTCGACGCAGACGAAGTTGAACTGCTCCTCGAGCCGGTCCTGCAGCCAGCCCGTGAAGGGGCCGGTCCGGTAGTCGAGCCGTCCGGGCAGCGTCCGCGGGTCCCGGCGGTCGGTCGTCGGCAGCCCGGTGTGGACGCCCTCGAAGCTCAGCCGCTCGGACACGCGGACGCCGTTGATGGCCGCCCGGAAGCGCGGCAGGTGAGCCGCGTCGATCAGCAGCGTCCGAGCGAATCCGCCGAGCGCCAGGTTGAACGCCTCTCGCCACGGCTCAAACTCGGTGCGCACCTCGATGAGCTCGCCGACGAACGGGAGATCCTCGACGGTCAGCCCCGCCGCAAGGGCCAGCTGCTCGCGCGCCCGGCTCAGGTGGGTCGGGAAGTTGCCGGTCGCGCGCTGCGCGTGGTCGCGCTCGGCCTCCAGCGCCCGGACCTCGTCCTCGGCCGCGTTCCTGGCGCTCTTCGCCTCCGCATAGGCATCTCGCGCGGACTGCTTGGGCGCCGGGTCAGTCAGCGCGGCACGCGCGCGGTCGGCGAGCCGGGCGAACTGCTTCGACGTGGTCACGTCCTCCCCGAGGACGGCGAGCGACTCGTCGAGCCGGGCCCGCGTCGCCCGGACGTCGCTCAGCCGACGCTCCAGCGCCCTCAGCTCCCGCTCCGCAGTCTCCAGCTTGTCGCCGCCGGCTGCCCGCAGGACCTCGGCGAGACCCTCGCGCGCCACCTCCGCGGCGTCGGCGGCCGCCTCCTTCTCGCGGACGACGGAGTCCCTGGCCTGCTTGGTCCCGTGCAGCTCACGCTCGACGCTGCGCAGCAGCCCGAGCCTGCGCTCCGCCTTCCACAGCGTCGCGGCCGAGCCGGGGTCGTCGAAGGATCCGACGGCGTCGATCAGCCGCATGCGCTCGGCGGCCTGCTCGATACTCGCGCGCTGCTCGCGGATCGGCTCCAGCGCGCGGACCTGCTGGCGCGCCGTCACCATCCGCGCGTGCGTCGACTCCAGCTCATCGAAGTGCGCGACGACCGCGTCGGCCGTCGCCAGCGTCTCGGGGTCCTCGAGCACCATGCGCTTGTACAGGTCGTCGACCGTGGTGATCTGCTGACCGGCCTGGATCCGGGCGAGCAGGCTCATCGCCTTGGTCCCGGCCCCGGCCGCGCCGATGCCGAGGACCGAGTGCAGGCGGGCGGAGAACTCTCGGTCCGTCGCGACGGTGTCGAGACCGGCGGCCTTCACGGCCGCGTCGCTCAGCCGGTGAGCGGCGGCGGGCTCCAGCGAGCGCAGGTCGAACTGCCCGTCGACGGTGCCCCGCACGCGGACCGTGTCGTCCAACAGCCGAGCGCCCGCGGGGATGTACCAGGCGCGGACGGCGGTGAAGCGGGTGCCGTCGTGGTCGCCCCACGTCATCGCGATGGCGGTCCAGGTGTCCTCGCCGTCGCCGCGCAGCACCCGGAGCTTCGTGCCCTCGGCCGTGCGTGACTCGTCGAGCTTCCCGCGCCCGTAGGAGAGGATGTTGCGCTGCTCCTGGCCGCGCGGGCGCCCGGTCACGCCGCCGTTGGAGGCGCCGTTGAACGGTGTGGTGTGGGGCATCATGAGCGCGATGTAGGCGTCCATCAGCGTCGACTTGCCGGAGCCCGACCCGCCGCACAGCAGCGTGGCGGTGGGCGAGAAGCGCACGCGGTGCGGGCCGTCGTAGCCGCCCCAGTTGACCAGCTGCAGGTCCTCGGCCACCCACTGCTGCCCGCGCGAGGCGGCGGGGATGAGGCCGAAGAGCGTGTCGAGCATCGTCATTCGTCGTCCTCTTCCCTGTCGGTGTCCTCGGCGTCAACCGCGGCTCCGAGCGAGTCGTCGGCGGCGAGCCCGACGGCGCGGCGGGCGGCCTGCTCGCGGAGCCAGTCGTCCAGCTCGCGCATCCGCTCCGAGCTGAGCACGATCTCCACCAGCGCGCTGATCCGGTAGCGGCCCTCCGACTCCTCTTCGACGATGCCGTCCTGGCGGAGCCTGTCGAGGGCCTTGCGGACCGCCTTCTGGCGC
Organism: Tessaracoccus palaemonis; assembly: GCF_019316905.1. Classification (NCBI taxonomy): domain Bacteria; kingdom Bacillati; phylum Actinomycetota; class Actinomycetes; order Propionibacteriales; family Propionibacteriaceae; genus Tessaracoccus; species Tessaracoccus palaemonis. Next base: position 728,763 of record NZ_CP079216.1, on the reverse strand, counting down.
CTGGCTGTGTCGCCGTCGGACTCGGCGAAGTACGTCAGCACGGTCTGCTCGACCTCCTCGACGTCGACGCGCACCGACGCCTCACCGGCCGTGGACTCGCGCTGGTAGACGGTGCGGAGGTGGACGAGGACGAGCGTCTCAGCGCGCGTGTAGGCGTCGTCGCGCAGCAGGATCGGCACCTCGAGCTCGTCGGAGCGGACCTGCTTCTTGTAGGCGACGCCGCGGTCGTGGTCGATGGTGAGCTGCACGAACAGGTCGTGCAGCCGCGACTCGATGAGCTGCTGGTTGTCCAGCAGCACGCGCCAGTCGTCGCGGTTGCGGTCGGCGAGCAGGAAGCGGCGCTGCAGCAGCCGGACGAGCACGCGCCGCACGTCGGCGTCGAGCACGCCGCGGTCGCCGGCGAACAGCTCCTCGGGGTCCTCCTCCATCGCCACCGGGGCGACGAACGGGTCCTCCCAGTCCTGCTGGTCCATCGGGTCAGTCATTCTTCTCCTGCTTCGCGGTGCGCGCGGTGACGGCACCGAATGCGAACCGTCGGGTGGTGCCGTCGGGGCGGAGCGCCTCGACGACGGAGACGTCGTCGCGTTCCTCCATGCCGTTGCGGTGGGCGATCTCCAGGAGGCCGAGCAGGTCTACGGGACGGCGGGTCTCGTCGGCCGCCTCCTCGAACGCGCCGCCGAGGTCGAACCGGTCGCCGAGCCCGGCCACGTAGTCCTCGAGTTCGGTGTAGCGCGGGCCGCCCCAGGCCTGCGCGTCGCCGTCGAGGAACTCGACGTCGCCGGCCTCGGCGAGCGGCGCGGGCGCGCCGGGCGGAACGAGGTCGCTGGTCGTCTGACGCAGGTGGCCGACGTCGGCGTGGGGGAAGCTGCGCAGCGGCTCGACCCGGTCGCCGGCGCGCGAGTCCTGCATCCACGTCTGCAGCCCGGACATCACGGAGCGCAGCAGCTCGTCGACCTGCCGGTCGCGGACCGGGTCGTGGGTCCGGACCTGGGCCGTGATGACGTGCGACGCCCGGCGCTGCGCGGTCAGCACCTCCTGGACCCCCTGCTCGACGCGGCGGCCGATGGCGTCCAGTTCCGCGCGCTGGGCATCGTCGAGGAGGCTCGCGAAGGGCCGCAGCTGCAGGTCGCGCAACTGGGTGGCGAGCTGGTCGATGCGCTCCGGGTCGCCGATCAGGCGCAGGGCCCCGGCGAAGGCGCGGCCCTCGGGCGTCGCCTGCATGACGTGCTGGCCGCGCTGCAGATACTCGCGCAGGACCCCGCCGGTGGGACGGATGTCGCGGCGGAGGTCGGCGATGACGTCACGTTGCATGGCCTTGATGGACTCGGCGACGCGCGCGAAGTCGGCGGGCAGCTCGCGGGCCAGGTGCAGGACGTTCTCGGCCTCCTCGAGCAGGGATTCGTCGTCGATGGGCTCCGGGTCGGCCCCCTCCTGCAGCTCCCGGATCTGCGCGTCGAGCTCGTCGCGTTCCCGCAGGAGCCGCTCCAGACGCCTGTGGGGGTCGACGTCGGCGTCCTCGGCGAGCCGGTCGACGGCCTCCAGGAGCGTCCGGACGCGCGACCGCGACACCCGCGTGGGGCTGGCGCCCGCCCTGCCCGCGATCTCGAGCGCGCCGACGGCGTAGGCCGACAGCCGGTAGACCTCGACGTCGTCGTCGATCTGCGGCACGAGCCAGCCGACCCGCACCCAGTAGCGGCAGATCTCCCGCGCGGCGCCCGCGGGCAGCCGAGGGCTGTCCTCCTCGTCGTAGCCCGCCGCGCGCAGCTCGGAGATCATCTCGTCGACCTCGACGTGCGCGTCGGCGACGGGCACCGTCGGCCGGTCGGCGGTGAACAGCAGCGACAGCACCGCGACGACGAACGGGGCGTAGCGGCCGTGCAGCAGGTCGAGGGTGGGGTTCCTGAACGCCGTGTTCGCGCGCCGGTACGCGGCCTCCACACGGTTGTTCGTCACCGGGTCAGAGTAGTCGGATCGACCCCGGGTCGACCACGCGGCCCGGCTCCCGCCCAGCCGATGCGCGGTGCCCCCGACGGGATTCGAACCCGCACTCTGGCGGGTTTAAGCCGCCTGCCTCTGCCAGTTGGGCTACGAGGGCGCACCTCACGAGGATAGAGGGCCGTCGTCGGCTGGACTCGCCGGAAGTCGAACTGACACGTACCGCTAGGCTGGGACCAGACGGAAGGGGATCCCCAGTGACGTGGTTTCTGATCATCGGCGGCGCGGGACTCCTGCTCGTGCTGATCTCGCTGATCGTCGGCGACGTCGTCGACGGACTCCTGGACCTGGATTTCCTCGACGGCGACCTCTTCTCGCTGACCAGCATCGCGGCCTTCCTCGGCGCCTTCGGCTTCGGCGGCGCGCTGGGCCTGTCCCTCCTCGACCTGATGCCCGTCGCCATCGCCTGCGGACTCGTCATCGGGTTCCTCGCAGCCTGGGGCGCCGTGAAACTCACCCGGGCGCTGAAGTCCGGCGAGGACTCCTCGACCTTCCGCTCCGACTCCCTGATCGGCCAGCCGGCACGCGTCATCACCGCGATCCCGGAGACCGGCTTCGGAGAGATCACCCTGACCGCGTCGGGCCACGTGCGGAAGTTCTCCGCCCGCGCCGACGGTGAGGTCGCGGCCGGCGACGAGGTGTGGGTTTCCGCGATCGTCTCCCCCACCGCCGTCGAGGTCACGCGCGTGATCCACACCCCGGAACTCAACACCTAGGAACAACCGAAAGGTCCGCCTATGCCACCCGTCCTCATCGCAGTGCTCGGCCTTGTCCTCCTGCTGATCCTCGTCGGCCTGCTCATCGCGAGCCGGTACAAGGTCGCCAAGCCCAACGAGGCGTTCCTCATCACCGGCCGCAAGGGCCGTGAGGTGCGCAACCCGGAAACCGGTCTGGTCTCCACCGACCTCAGCGGCCAGAAGGTCGTGATGGGCGGTGGCGTGTTCGTCGTGCCGTTCATCCAGCGCCTCCACGTGCTGGACCTGTCCAGCCGCCGCATCATGATCACCATCCGCAACGCCGTCTCCGGCCAGGGCATCAAGCTCAACGTCGACGGAGTCGCCATCGTCAAGGTCGGCGGCAACGAGGATTCCATCCGCGCAGCCGCGCAGCGCTTCCTTTCGCAGCAGGACGAGATCGAGACCTTCACGCAGGAGACGCTCGCCGGCTCGCTGCGCTCGATCGTCGGCTCGCTGACCGTCGAGCAGATCATCCGCGACCGCGCCGCCTTCGCGCAGCGCGTCACCGACGAGTCCGAGGCCTCCCTGACCGGCCAGGGCCTCGTGCTCGACACGTTCCAGATCCAGGACATCACCGACGACGGTTCCTACCTGAGCGACCTGGGTCGCCCCGAGTCGGCGAAGGTCGGCCGACTGGCCGCCGTCGCCGAGGCCGAGGCCCGCCGCGAGGCGGAGCAGGCGCAGATCGCCGCCGAGCAGGAGATCGCCATCGCGCAGCGCCAGCTGGTGCTGAAACAGGCCGAGATCCAGTCCGAGACCGACGCCGCCCGCGCCAAGGCCGCGGCCTCCGGGCCGCTCGCCCAGGCCGACCGTGACCAGGCGATCCTGCAGGAGCAGGAGAAGGTCGCCGTCGCGCAGGCCGCCCTGAAGGAGCGCCAGCTCGACACCGAGGTCCGTCGTCCGGCCGACGCCGAGCGGTACCGCATCGAGACGCAGGCCGAGGCCGAGCGCAACGCGTCGATCTTCGAGGCGGACGCCAACAAGGCCACGGCTATCGCGCAGGCCGAGGCGGAGGCCGAGAAGGCGCGCCTGACCGGTGTCGGCGAGAAGTCGCGCCGTTCGGCTCTGGCCGAGGCCGAGGCCATCGAGGGTGCCCGTCGAGGCGAGGCCGAGAAGGCCCGTCGTATCGCCGAGGCCGACGCCGTCCGCGCCGAGGGTGAGGCCAAGGCCGCCGCGGTGCTCGCCGTCGGTCAGGCCGAGGCCGAGGCGATGGAGAAGCGCGCCGAGGCCTTCGCGAACTACAACGAGGCCGCGGTCCTCCAGATGCTGGTGGAGATCCTGCCGCAGATGGCGGAGAAGGTCGCCGCGCCGATGGGCAACATCGACGCGCTGACCGTCATCTCGAGCGACGGCGCCTCGTCGCTGCCGCGCCAGGTCTCCGACAACCTGCTGCAGACCATGCAGCTGGTCAAGGACACCACCGGCTTCGACCTGGGCTCCGTCCTGGAGAAGTTCGGCGCGACCGACACCAAGGCCCCGGTGGAGATCACCGAGGCCAGCTGACCAGTCCAGCCGCACAGGGGCCGCGCCTTCGGGCGCGGCCCCTGTCGCGTTGCCGAGGGTCCGCCGGGAAGCTGGCTACGGCTCGTCAGGCCTCTCGAGCGGGGCCTCGGTTCGCTGGTCGATCCAGTCGGCCTCGTCGGCGTCGTCCGGGCCGCCGTCGGGCCGGAGGTCGTCGTCGGTCGGATCGACGGGCGCGGTCTGTTCTGCGAGGTCCGTTTCGGGGATCTCAGGGTTCGTGGACATCGGACCTCCCTTGGTCGGTGACTAGACGCTACGCCCACCCTCGGGTCGCTGAGCACTTCGAAACGCCCTAAGCGCCGCGAAGGGGCCAACCCCGCCCATCACCTCGCTCCGCTCGGCGCCCTTCGACGAGCTCAGGGATCCGGAGAGACAAGCTCAGGGAACCGGGTCGTTGAGCACTTCGAAACGCCCTGAGCGCAGCGAAGGGACCAACCCCGACCACCGCCTCGCTCCGCTCGGCGCCCTTCGACAGGCTCAGGGAACCGAAGATGCAAGCTCAGGGAACCGAAGATGCAAGCTCAGGGAACCGGAGAGACGAGCTCAGGGAACCGGAGAGACAAGCTCAGGGATCCGGGTCGCCGAGCCTGTCGAGGTGCCCTGAGCGCAGCGAAGGGGCCAACCCGACCCGGCACCGTCACTCCCGGCGCACACCCGACTGCTCGACGATCAGCTGCTTCAGCTCGGCGACCTCGGCCCGCAACGCCGCGATGTCGTCGCCCGTCCTCTCCGCGGCGGTCTGCGTCTCCCCCGTCGCCTTCTCGACGATCCACGACGCCAGCGTCGCGGTCACGACGCCGATCAGGGCGATGCCGCCGATCATCAGCCCGGCAGCCACGGCCCGCCCCGTCGGCGTCACCGGGTAGTAGTCGCCGTATCCGACGGTCGTCACGGTGACCATTGCCCACCACAGCGCGTCGCCGAACGTCGTGATCGGCCCCGTGGAGGACCGCTCGGCGTCGAGTACCGCCAGCGACGCGATCAGGCCGATGAGGATCGTCGCGCTCATCGCGTACGCCACGACACGACCCCGCAGCGCGTTGCCCGCACCCCTGCCGACGATGCTGACCACGGTGAGGAACCTCACGAGCCGCAGGGGCCGCAGCATGGGCAGTGCCACGATCGCCAGGTCCAGCGGGTGCCGCAGGAACCAGGCCAACCGTCGCTCGGCGAGCGCCAGCCGGACGAGGTAGTCGGCGAGGAAGATCACCCACGTGACCCCGATGGCCACCTCACACGCCACCGCGACGGCGCCCGACACGTCGGTCAGGATCGGCGTGGCATAGGCGACGAGAAACACCAGCGCCGCTCCGGCCAGCGGCCACTCCGTCACGCTCTCCCACCGCTCAATGCGTTCGCCGTACATGGCCACATTGTGCCCGCTGCGCCGGGAGTCGGCCGCGGCACCCGTCGGCGATCCCTCAGGGCGGTGCCCACTCGCGGGGCCTGTGCGGCACCGCATCCTGCTCCGGCCGCGTGGCCTGCCAGGTTGATCCGTCAGACAGCGCCCCGGGTCACCAGGCCTCCGGCTCCGCGCTCAGATCCTCGTCGACCAGGGCCTCGGCGTCACTGCGGAACCCATCCAGCCACCGATGGTTCCGCCTGGCTTGAGCGGACACGTTCGCGGCCTCCGCCAGCGCGGTGGCCTGCGCCACGATGACGGCTCGGCGACCGTCGTCGGACACCGCCTGGTCGAGCACCACGGCAGCCAGGTGACGCAAGGTCCACCAGCCCGCCGCAAGGGTAATGACCGAGAGCAGGAGTTCGGGGGCGGCGTCCGCCCAGAGGCCAGGGATGGCGACCTGCATGGCCGCAGCACGACTCGAACACAGGTGCCCGCGCCGCTCGGCGGCCGCCGGCGCGTCGAGCTCGAGGCTCTCCCAGGCGAGCATCCTCGCGGCCGTCGGGTCCTCGCGGAACCGGTCGAAGAGCCGCCCGGCATAGTCGCCGACGGCCTCGGGACCGGAGCCGACGACGTCGACCCCCTCCAGGAGCCGACCGAGCTGGTCGGCCAGGGCCGCGTCGTAGAGGCCCCTCTTGTCTCCGAAATACTGATAGACGCGCTCCTTGTTGACGCCCGAATCGCGGCCGATGGCATCCATGCGCGCGCCTGCGAACCCGTACGCGGCGAACTGGCGCGCCCCCGCGTCGAGCAGCCTGCGCCTCGTCGCCTCCGTGTCCCAAGCCATGAGCGAATCCTACCCGATTCCCAAACAACCATTTGGACTTACGCCATGCGGGCAGTACGTTGATCTCCAACCAGCCGTTTGGAGATAGGAGTTGAGCGATGAGGGCACTTGTTCTCGGGGCGCGGGGCGCGGTGGGTCGCGTGGTCACGCAGGAACTGCGCCGCCGGGGCCACACGGTCACCCCTGCCGGCAGGGCCGGAGGTACCGACTCCGTCGCGATCGACCTCGCCTCCCCCGCAGGCCTCTCGACCCTCGCGGAACGCGCCCCGAGCCACGACGTGGTGATCAACGCCAGCGGCATCGAGGCGCCGGCCATCGCGGAGGCGGCCGGGGGCACGATCCTGATCGACATCTCGGCCACCGCGAGCTATCTCGACAACCTGGCGCACGTGTCCCCCGTCGGCCAGCCGCTGGTTCTCGGCGCAGGGCTCGTACCCGGCCTGAGCACGATCATGCTCTCGTCGCTCGACTCTCGCCCCGGCGACGACCTCGACCTCGCCGTCGTGCTGGGCGGCGGAGAGCAGCACGGGACGGCCGCCGTCGACTGGACGGCCAACCTGGCGGGCCACCCCCTGTTCGCCCCGCCGGAGGGCGGGACCGTCCTCAACTTCCGGGAAGGCCGCAGGCTCCCCGGCCCCTCAGGTGAGCGAAGGCATCTCAGGGCCGACTTCCCTGACCACCTGCTGATCGGCACCCCGCACGGACTCTCGGTGCGCACCTATCTCGCCACCGACAGCCGCATCTCAACGGCCGCCCTGGGCATCGTCGGCCGACTCCCCCGGCTGCGCGGCCTGGTGCGGCACGCCCCACACCTGGGCGGCGCGGGCTGGTCGCTGACGGCGCTCAACCGTCGCACCGGCCAGAAGATCAGCGCGCGCGGGGAGGGTCAGTCGCTCGCCACCGGCATCCTGACGGCGCAGATCGCGGAGGCAGCCAGCAGACTCGCCCCCTCGACCGCGGTCACCGCCGCCGACCTGCTCACCCTCGACGACATCCGGATCCTGGAGGGCATGCACGTGCACTAGAGCATCGCGGTCTCCGCCCTGCGCCTCACCCCGCGGCCGATCTCCCCTGCCCTGCCCAGGACGACTGGGAGCAGCCGAACCACGCCTCTGAACCCTGGTGCGCATCGGGCTACACTGCCCGCATCCGCTCAAGGGCGATCTGGCCTGGCGATGGTCGTTCGCCGTGCATGGCAATTGGCGATTGACGTACGAGTTCCGCGACGGGAACGCGTATGCCCTGGACTACGAGGACTACCCTTGCCGCTTGCCGCCGAAGAACGGCACCACCAGCGCGGATCGCCGCCGACCAGGCCGGCGATCGCCCGCACGGTCGTTCCGAGCGTGAGGACTGCACCATCGGTTACCCGCCTTCACCTGAAACAGGCGTCGCCCTGGCACCTCCCGGCAGCGCTCGGCCAACGGTCAAGCCCTTTCCGCATGTCAGGGCCCGTTGCCTCGAGGTCACACGCCGACTGGGTGCAGACATTGAGGTTCTCAGGGAGCACGATCGTCAGTTTGGCCGCTCATCGACTCACACCCAGGGGTTCTTGTCAGTATCCGACGAGAAGCGAGCGGGCCGATCGGCCCGACTATCGCAGCCGGAGCGACACCTCATCGGCAAACCTCGGCGCCCCAGCGCGAGTCAGCACGCCGAGCAGGTCGTCAAGGGTCAAAGACGGATGCGTCGTGGCGGCCGCCTGCTCCTCGATCGCAGCGATGACGACGCGATTGGCCATGTCGAGTTGATTGAGCAGGAAGTCGTCCGGACTGATGATCTCAACGCCGAAGCGTTCCCAGAGACCTCCTGGGAAGTCACGGAGATTCGCCGTCACGATGGCATCCGCACCGGACACGATTGCGGCGGCGAGCACGTGCCGATCATCGGGGTCGGGAAGCTCGAGTCCATCGATCAGCGTCTCGTGACCATGTACCTCGGCATCGGGAAACGCCTCGTTCATCTGCTGAAATCGTCGCCCAATCCGGCCGGGGTCGATCTCGGGATGGATCCGCAGCACCGCCTTCCGTGCATCCGAGATGATGCGCTCGGACCACACCGGCCGGAATACCAGTCGCTCGGCAAGACGCAGATGAATGTCGCACAGGGCAACCGGAACCATGACGCAGGAATCGAGCACCGCCGAGTACCGCGCCACTATCGGCCGGACTCCTTCGACGCATTCTTGGCGGCTCGCAGCGCCTCCTCATAGGAGACCGCATCGTCGTCGTACAGACCGAGGTTGCTCGCCTCGGCCGTCATGGCGTTGAGCGTTTCCTTCGCGCGCGAGTGAGAACGATCGCGATACTCGAGGACATCCGAGAGTTGGAGCCTGCGGTGTCGACTCGGCTTGTCGTAGGGAATCTCGCCGCCTTCGAGCAGACGCACGAGCGTCGGTCGGCTGATGCCGAGCAACTCGGCAGCCTCCTGCGTCCCGATCCGCTGGGAGACCGGCACAACGCTCACCGCGTTGCCAGCACGCATCTCCTCGACCACCATCGTGAGCACCCGATAGATCTCCTCGGGAAGCGCCACCGACTCGCCATCCGGTCCGACCAGCTTCGGCGTCGCGGCCTCCTCGCGCTCGACGAAACGGGCGAGAAGCGCAATCTCGGCCGAGTGTGAGGGACTGATCGGTTTGCGCCGCCTGTCGGGCGCGACTGCAGCAGTGTTCATGACAGCACCTTCTCACCCTGATGTGCCCCTCGGCCTCCCGAGAGCATCCCCAGTCTCGCACAAAACAAACAAAACGCAAGAGGTGGACGAAACGAAAGGCGGACTCCCCAACGTACATCAGGGCGTGCGTGCGCGCCACGAAGGAGCGCCCCTGTCCGTCCAACTCCTGGCAGCTACCAGGAGCGGGCGCGAGAGAGGCCCGGATCCGTGGGACTGCACGGATCCGGGCCTCGACGCTCCCTTGCGGGCGATGAAGAGCTGAGGTTCAGAAGTCCCAGTCCTCGTCCTCCGTCGCCACCGCCTTGCCGATGACATACGACGAACCCGACCCCGAGAAGAAGTCATGGTTCTCATCCGCCGACGGGGACAGCGCGGACAGGATCGCCGGGCTCACATCCGTCACCGTCGCAGGGAACATCGCCTCGTACCCCAGGTTCATCAACGCCTTGTTCGCGTTGTAGTGCAGGAACTTCTTCACGTCCTCCGTCAGCCCCACACCGTCGTGCAGATCCTGCGTGTAGGCCACCTCGTTGCCATACAGGTCGTTCAGCAGAGAGAAGGTGCAGGACGGCGAGCGGGCGGAGAACCCCGAGTTCGGCGGCTTCAAGCCCTCTCGGACTGCGCCCTCGAACTGACTCAGTCGACGCGTTCTGGTTCGGCCGTGGCGGCCTGGGGTACGGATTCCAGGACGGGGTTACCGCTCCCTCGACGCCGAGTCGAGCCTGTCGACAAACTTCGCGAGGAGCTGCGTGAACGTCGAGACCTCCTCATCCTCCCACCCGACGAGCGTTGCGGTGACCCATTCGCGTTCGGTGCGGATGACGCGCTTCGCGATGCGGCGGCCTTCATCCGTGAGTGCGACGAGCACACCCCGCTCATCCGAAGGGTCAGCCACGCGGGCGGCAAGCCCGAGGCTCTCCAGGCGCTGAACGATCTTCGTGAGGTTGGGCCGTCCCGTCTCCAGGCGCTCGGCGAGATCGGTGGGCCGGAGTGCGCCATGGAGCGCGAGCTGGTTGACCGCGAGGAAGGTCGGCACATCGGCGCCCGGGAAGCCGACCGTGTTCATGAGCTCGCGACGAGCTACATCGCTGTTCGCGACCCGGATCAGTCGCTCGAACAGATCAAGGAGCGGCTCGCGCGTCGCCTTGAGAACCGGCGAAGCGTCGACGTCGCTCGCGGGGACGAGAACGCTGGGCGATGGTCGGGGCACGGCGCCTCCTTTCCTGACCCCAGAATACCCACTGAACCTATTTCACTCAGCGAAATAGATGGTACTGTGTGGTCACCGACAACGATGCCGAGGAGACCTGACAATGACTGTCACCCCACTCTGGGTCACCGACCCCCATCCGCCAGCCAGGAAGACGTACCGCGCGCTGTACCTCCGTGGCACGACGCAGATCGACCGCGAAGTGGTTTCCGCACGCGCGGAGGTGTCCGCGCTGGGCTGGTACCGCTTCTTCATCAATGGCGTCGACATGACGGGGTCCGCGCTCGTGCCGCGGTGGACTCCGTTCGACCACTACGTCGAGTATCAGGAGTACGACATCACCGAGCACCTGATCGCCGGCCTCAACGTTCTCGCGATGGCAGTCGGTGACGGCCGGTTCCGAGGGCGCAACGGTGCGCTCAACCATCAGGCCGTGTACGGCGACCGTCTCGCCGGGTGGGCGCGGGTGACTATCCGCTACGCCGACGGGACCGAATCGGTGATCACCACCGACCGGAGCTGGCTGGCCGGGCCCGGCCGGATCGGCGCCACCGATCCCAAGTTCGGGGAGCATGCGGACCTGCGGATCACAGATGCGGACTGGCTGACCGACGACACCGCACCGGCCCGCCTGGCTCCGTGCGCCGTGCTGGACACCGCACGCACCCTCATCCCGGAAGAGGTCGCCCGCGTGCAGGACGTCGCGCGACTCACTCCCGCGTCGATCGTCCGCACACCGTCGGGAAAGCAACTGGTCGACTTCGGTCAGAATGCGGCGGGCGTCGTGCGGATCCGCCTGCGTGGGAAGGCCGGGACCGTCGTCACCCTCACCCACAGTGAGGTCGTCGGCAAGGATGGCGAACTCGACACGCAGTACCTGGCATTGCTGCCGATCGGGAAGCAGTGGACGCAGACAGACCACGTCACCCTGGACGGCTCGGAGACGTGGTGGCAGCCGTGGTTCACCATCCATGGTTTCCGCTACGTCGAGGTCGACGGGATCGGTCACGACCTGAGCCCCGACGACATCGAGTACGTCGTCCTGTCCAGCGCGGTCACGGAGACCGGCGAGTTCGCCTGTTCCGACCCTCGACTCACGAAGCTGTACGAGAACGTCCGGTGGAGCTTCCGATCGAACTTCACAGACACCCCGACCGACTGCCCTACCCGCGAGCGCTCGGGCTGGACGGGCGACCTCCAGGTGTTCACCACGACCGCCGCCATGTACGGGGACGTGCGCGACTATCTCAGCCGCTACCTGCGCAACCTCGCCGCGGAGCAGCTGGACGACGGGCGCATCCCGATGTTCATTCCCGCCGAGTCCTCCGCGTTCTCGGGCGGGTTCCCGGGGTTCTTCCGCTTCCTCTCCAGCTCCACCGGTTGGGGGGACGCTTCGGTCCTCGTGCCCTGGGATCTGTACCGCTACTACGGCGATACCGACGTGCTCGCACGGGCCTACCCGGCAGCCGAACGGTGGATCGGGTTCCTGCTGACGCGCGCGGACACCAAGCCACGCAGGCAGCGCGGCCGCCGCGGAACTGTCGATCCTCGAGACGAGCGCTACATCGTCGACCAGGGCTGGGACTTCGGTGAATGGCTGCGCCCGGGAGAGGACTTCCTCGGATCGGCAATGGACTCGCTGCGCCGCTCCGCCCCGGTCGTTGCGACCGCCTACCTCGAACACTCCGCCCGCCTGCTCTCCCGGATCGCAGGCATCCTCGACAAGACGGACGACGCCGCCCGCTACGCGATGCTCGCTGACAACGTCCGCCGCGCCTGGCGCGCCGCCTTCATCGGATCCGACGGCACGATCGGGCTCGACCGTCAGGACGACTACGTCCGCGCCATCTCATTCGGCCTCCTCGACGACAGCGAGAAGCCCGCGGCGGCCGCTCGCCTCGACCGACTGGTGAGGGATGCCGGCTACCACCTGGGCACCGGCTTCCTGTCAACGGGAGCCCTGCTGGATGTGCTCGTCGACCACGGGTACAGCGATACCGCGTACCGCGTGCTACGTCAGGACTCTGGCCCCTCCTGGCTACAGCAGATCGATCGCGGCGCGACGACCATCTGGGAGACGTGGGAGGGATACACGAAGAAGGGTGCGGCGAAGGCGAGCCACAACCACTACAGCTTCGGTGTCTGCGCGCGATTCCTGGTCGAGCGCGTCGCCGGCATCCGCCCCGGGGCCGCAGGCTACCGACACATCCTCCTCAGCCCGGGGATCGACAGCGGCCTCGACCATGCGAAGGCCACGGTGGGAACTCCGCACGGACCCGCAACGATCTCCTGGGTTCGCACCGGCGCGTCCATCGAGGTCACGACCACGATCCCAGCCGGCTCCACCGCCACGCTCGCCCTCGCCGGGACCCAGTACGAGATCGCCGAGGGGAACTCGACCACCACGATCACCGTCAACGACGACGAAAGGCCCCGGATCAATGCCTGAAACAACCTGGAGGTCCGCGCTGCGCGCGGCAGACCCCGAACTCATGTCCCCGCTGGTGCGGTTCCCTGCGCACGTGCGCGGCCCGCGAATGCTGAAGCTGCTCCGCAAGATCAACGGCGCCCCGTCGGCGATCCGCGAAGGCGTCGTCGACCGAGAGCTGGCCGTCGGCCGGGACGGCATCGCCGCCATTGTTCATGAACCGGCCGGGCGCACGAGACCGAGCCCGGCCGTGGTGTGGATCCACGGTGGCGGGATGATCTCCGGGTCTGCACGGAACGTGAACGCCTGGGCATCGGGGTTCGCCGCGGATCTAGATGCACTGGTGATCGCGCCCGACTACCGCCTTGCACCGGAGAACCCGTATCCGGCCGCGATCGACGACTGCTTCGACGCCCTCCGATGGCTGGTCGAGCACGCTGAGGAGCTCGGCGTCGACCCGTCGCGCATCGCGGTCGGCGGTGAGAGCGCGGGCGGCGGGCTGGCCGCCGCGCTCGCGCAGCGCGCACACGACGCGGGCATCCCGCTGCGTCTGCAGGTGCTCGTTTCGCCGATGCTGGATGACCGGACGGTGACACGCGCCGAGAGTGACGGCACCGTGACGCTGGCCTGGACCGTCCCGTCCAACCGCTTCGGCTGGGCGGCCTACCTCGATGGCGAGCCGGGTGCGCAAACCGTCCCCCCCTACGCCGCGGCCGCGCGACGCGACGATCTGAGCGGGCTCGCCCCCGCGTGGATCATGGTGGGGACCGTCGATCTGTTCCATCAGGAGACCGTCGAGTACGCGACCCGACTGAAGCAGGCCGGCGTGCCGACCGAGCTGGTGACCATTCCCGGCGCGCATCACGCCGCCGAGGTCGTCAAGCCCGCGCACCCCGCCGTCGCTGACGCGCGTGCACGGCGGCTTGCGGCGCTGCGTAGCGCCTTGACTGTTTGACGCCAGTGCCGACTGGGTGTGGCTGTCGCCACACCTAGTCGGCGGTTGACCGGGCGCCGGGGCTGTGGTCGGCCGCGCCTCGAGACAGACTGCCAAGGAGCCGGATGCCGTCATAGCTGGCGCTGCCGGGCACGGGGTTGTAGATCATCATCGACAGGTCCGGATCACCTGGCATGGCCAGATTCTCGAAAGGAAGCTCGAGCCGACCGACGGCTGGATGTTGGATGATCTTCACGCCGGTGCGGTGCCGGTGGACGTTGTGCTCTTTCCATCGTTCGGCGAAGGCAGGACTATTCGCGAGCAGCTCGTCCGCGAGCGCCCGCAGCTCCGCGTCGAAGGGGCGAGCCCCCACATCGGCTCGCATGATCGCGACCGCGTCATCAGCGTGCTTCTCCCACTCGGGCCAGAACTCTCGGGCTTCGGCCTCTCTCAGGAAGAAGAACCGGGACGTGTTCGCTGCGCCGTTGTCATCGAACATCGGCGCGTACAGGGCCCGCCCGAGGCGATTCGTCCCGAGGACATCGTGGTGCCCATTCGTGACAATCACCGGCACATCAACCATCCCGTCGATGAGCCGCTGCAGGGCCGGACGAAGTCGCTGAGTGACGGTCTTGACGGTCGGCACCACCGTCTCTGCCACTGCCAGCAGCTCCTTGAGGTGTTGCAACTCGATGTCGTTGAGGCGGAGCGCTCTCGCGATCGCGTTCACGACTGATGGGGAGGCACCGGTCGCGTCGCCACGCTCGAACCGGATGTAGTACTCCGTCGAGATGCCCGCGAACAGCGCAACCTCCTCACGACGAAGGCCCTTGACCTTACGTCGCCCGGTGTGAACGGCGATTCCGACATCGCCGGGGGCGAGGTGCTCACGCCGCGAGACCAGAAACTCGCGGATCGCGGCGCGGGCCGCATCCGAACTTGGCATAGCCACATGGTAATCACGCCTGCCCGCAGGGTGACAGGCACGCTGCGTGACCCCCAAGGCAGTGGTTATGCCCGCTGCCCCGGGTCAGTTTGGGGGTCACGCAGCGTGACTCCCGCCCGACGATTTCCGCTCCTAGGGTGGAGGAAACGACCACGAAAGGAACGCCATGAGCACCATCGCCATCATCGGCGCCGGCCCCGGCGTCGGCGCGGCCGTCGCCCGTCGTTTCGGCGCCGAAGGCTTCGCCGTCGCCATGATCGCCCGCAACCAGGAGAAGCTCGACGAGCTCGTCGCTTCGATCAACGCCGAAGGCATCACCACCCGCGGATACGCTGCCGACGTGCTCGATCCCGGCTCGCTGCGCGCTGCCCTCTCCCGGGCTGGAAGCGAACTCGGCCACATCGACGTGCTGCAGTACAGCCCGATCCCCGCCAGGCAGTACCTGAAGCCCGTCCTCGACACCAGCCCGGATGACCTGAGCACCGCCTTTCGCTTCTCGGTGGTCGGTCTGCGTACCGCCGTCGACACCGTCCTCCCGGGCATGCGCTCGACGGGCAAGGGCACGATCGTGCTCATCAACGGCGGTACCGCCGTCAGGGCCCGCGCGCACTTCGCCGGCACGTCCGTCGCGTTCGCCGGTGAGAGCGCCCTCGGCGAGATGCTCCACGAGACACTGAGGGACGAGGGCATCCACGTCACGCAACTCGTCGTGCCAGGAGCAATCGACCCGAACGATCCCCAACGCAGCGCACGGGCGATCGCCGAGCGCATCTGGAGGCTCCACACCGAGCGCGGAGAGTTCCGCGACTTCCTGTCCGAACTCAACAATCAGAACGACTGACCAGGACAGGGCCCTCGCACTCCCGATCAGCAACATCCCACCCCGTGATCCGCAGCGCCGCCAGCGCGCCGGTCGCACCTAACCACAGAAACGGAACAACACATGAGCAAGATCTGGTTCGTGACCGGAGCTTCCCGCGGCTTCGGCCGACAGTGGACTGAAGCCGCCCTGGAGCGCGGTGACTCGGTCGTCGCCACCGCCCGCAACGTCGACGCCATCGCCGACCTCATCGACCGCTACGGGGACCGCGTCCTCACCCTCCCTCTCGACGTCACCGACCACGACGCTGTCTTCAGCACAGTCGCTGCGGCGCACGCACACTTCGGCCGCCTCGACGTCATCGTCAACAACGCCGGCTTCGGCCAGTTCGGCGCAGTCGAGGAGCTCGCAGAGGCAGAGCTGCGCCGCGTCATCGAGACCAACCTGTTCGGCTCCGTATGGGTGAGCCAGGCGGTCGTGCCGTACCTGCGCGAGCAGGGCTCGGGCCACATCATCCAGGTCGCCTCAACCGGCGGCGTGCTGTCCTTCCCGTACGTCGGCGCGTACAACGCCTCCAAGTGGGGCATCGAGGGTATCACCGCCGCCCTTGCCGGCGAGGTGGCCCCGTTCGGCATCAACGTGACACTCGTCGAGCCCGACTCCTTCGCCACCGATTTCGGAAGCGTCACTGCAGCCTTCGCCGAGCCGCACCCGGCCTACGATCCGCTGCGGGAGCAGCTGGGCGACTTCAAGACTGCGATCTCCGGCGGCGGTGACCCCGCGGCCTCTGCGCGCGCGATCCTCGAGCTCGTCGACATGGAGGAGCCGCCGCTGCGCCAGCTCTTCGGCGCCAAGCCGCTCGGCTACCTTCAGGCCGAGTACGCCCAGCGTCTCGCGACCTGGGAGTCCGGCCAGGACCTCGCCGTCCGCGCCGGCGGCGGGTTCTAGTCACTTGCCGCATGGAGAGCGGCGGGCTCCTAGAAGTCCCAGTCCTCGTCCTCCGTCGCCACGGCCTTGCCGATGACATACGACGAGCCCGACCCCGAGAAGAAGTCATGGTTCTCATCGGCCGACGGGGACAGCGCGGACAGAATCGCCGGGCTGACATCCGTCACCGTCGCCGGGAACATCGCCTCGTAGCCCAGGTTCATCAACGCCTTGTTCGCGTTGTAATGCAGGAACTTCTTCACATCCTCCGTCAGCCCCACACCGTCGTACAGATCCTGCGTGTAGGCCACCTCGTTGTCGTACAGGTCGTACAGCAGCGAGAACGTGTAGTCCTTCAGCTCCTCGCGCTCGGCCTGGCCGAGGGTCTCGAGGCCCCGCTGGTACTTGTAGCCGATGTAGTAGCCGTGGACGGCCTCGTCGCGGATGATCAGCCGGATCAGGTCGGCGGTGTTGGTCAGCTTGGCGCGGCTCGACCAGTGCATCGGCAGGTAGAAGCCCGAGTAGAACAGGAACGACTCCAGCAGCGTCGAGGCGACCTTGCGCTTGAGCGGCTCGTCGCCGCGGTAGTACTCCATCACGATGGAGGCCTTCCGCTGCAGGTTCTCGTTCTCGATGCTCCACCGGAACGCGTCGTCGATCTCGGCGGTCGAGCACAGCGTCGAGAAGATCGACGAGTAGCTCTTCGCGTGCACCGACTCCATGAAGGCGATGTTGGTGTAGACGGCCTCCTCGTGCGGCGTCAGCGCGTCCGGGATCAGCGACACAGCACCGACGGTGCCCTGGATCGTGTCGAGCAGCGTCAGCCCGGTGAACACCCGCATCGTGAGCGTCTGCTCCTCGGGCGTCAGCGTGTTCCACGACTGGATGTCGTTGCTGAGCGGCACCTTCTCCGGCAGCCAGAAGTTCCCCGTGAGGCGGTTCCACACCTCGAGGTCCTTGTCATCGTCGATGCGGTTCCAGTTGATGGCCTGCACCCGGTCGAGCAGCTTCACGCCCATGATCCTCGTTCTTCCTTCCGCGTCACAGCGTGCAGCTGACGCAGCCCTCGACCTCGGTGCCCTCGAGGGCCACCTGGCGGAGCCTGATGTAGTAGATGGTCTTGATGCCCTTGCGCCAGGCGTAGATCTGGGCCCTGTTGATGTCGCGGGTCGTGGCGGTGTCCTTGAAGAACAGCGTCAGGGACAGGCCCTGGTCGACGTGCTGCGTCGCCGCGGCGTAGGTGTCGATGACCTTCTCGTAGCCGATCTCGTAGGCGTCCTGGTAGTACTCCAGGTTGTCGTTCGTCATGAACGGCGCCGGGTAGTACACGCGGCCGAGCTTGCCCTCCTTGCGGATCTCGATCTTGCTGGCGATCGGGTGGATCGAGCTCGTCGAGTTGTTGATGTAAGAGATCGAGCCGGTCGGCGGCACGGCCTGCAGGTTCTGGTTGTAGAGCCCGTGCGCCATGACGGAGGCCTTCAGCTCGCGCCAGTCGTCCTGCGTCGGGATGTGGTGCGCCGCGAACAGCTCGCGGACACGCTGCGTCGCGGGCGCCCACTCCCGGTCGGTGTACTTGTCGAAGAACTCCCCCGACGCGTAGGCCGAGTTCCCGAACCCGTCGAAGGTGACGCCCCGCTCGATCGCGAGCCGGTTCGAGGCCCGCAGCGCGTGGAACAGCACGGTGAGGAAGTAGATGTTCGTGAAGTCGACGCCCTCCTCCGAGCCGTAGAACACCCGCTCGCGGGCGAGGTAGCCGTGCAGGTTCATCTGCCCGAGCCCGATGGCGTGCGAGCGGTCGTTGCCGACCTCGACGGAGCGGACCGAGCCGATGTGGCTCTGGTCGCTGACCGCGGTCAGCGCACGGATGGCCGTCTCGACGGTGGCGCCCAGGTCGGGCGAGTCCATCGCCAGTGCGATGTTCAGCGACCCGAGGTTGCAGGAGATGTCCTTGCCGATCTCGGCGTAGGAGAGGTCCTCGTTCAGCGTGGTCGGGGTGTTGACCTGCAGGATCTCGGAGCAGAGGTTCGACATGTTGATCCGGCCGGCGATGGGGTTCGCGCGGTTCACGGTGTCCTCGAACACGATGTACGGGTAGCCGGACTCGAACTGGATCTCGGCGAGCGTCTGGAAGAACTTGCGCGCGTTCAGCTTGGTCTTCTTGATGCGCGGGTCGTCGACCATCTCGTGGTACTTCTCCGTGATGGAGATGTCGCCGAACGGGACGCCGTAGACGCGCTCGACGTCGTAGGCCGAGAACAGGTACATGTCCTCGTCGCGCTTGGCGAGCTCGAAGGTGATGTCGGGGATGACGACGCCGAGCGAGAGGGTCTTGATGCGGATCTTCTCGTCGGCGTTCTCGCGCTTGGTGTCGAGGAACCGCATGATGTCCGGGTGGTGCGCGTTGAGGTACACCGCGCCGGCGCCCTGGCGCGCGCCCAGCTGGTTCGCGTAGCTGAAGGAGTCCTCCAGCAGCTTCATCACGGGGATGATGCCGCTGGACTGGTTCTCGATCTGCTTGATCGGCGCGCCCGACTCGCGGATGTTGCTGAGCAGCAGCGCGACGCCGCCGCCGCGCTTGCTGAGCTGCAGCGCGGAGTTGATGCCGCGCGCGATGGACTCCATGTTGTCCTCGATGCGCAGCAGGAAGCAGCTCACGAGCTCGCCGCGCTGCGCCTTGCCGGCGTTGAGGAACGTCGGGGTGGCGGGCTGGAAGCGGCCGGAGATGATCTCGTCGACGAGCGACGTCGCCAGGGCCTCGTCGCCGTCGGCGAGCGCGAGGGCCGTCATGACGACGCGGTCCTCGAAGCGCTCGAGGTAGCGCTTCCCGTCGAACGTCTTCATGGTGTAGCTGGTGTAGTACTTGAACGCGCCGAGGAACGTGGCGAAGCGGAACTTCTTGTCGTAGGCGCGCTCCGTCAGGGCCTTGACGAACTCGTGGCTGTAGCGCTCCAGCACCTCTGGCTCGTAGTACTTCTTCTCGACCAGGTAGTCGAGCCGCTCCTTGAGGGAGTGGAAGAAGACCGTGTTCTGGTTGACGTGCTGCAGGAAGTACTCCCTGGCCGCCCTTCGATCGGCGTCGAACTGGATGTTCCCGTCCGCGTCGTAGAGGTTCAGCATCGCGTTGAGCGCGTGGTAGTCCATCGATTCGAACGCGGGGTTCGTCGTGAAGTCGACCTCGCTCAGGACTGCGGTGTCCACCATTGCTCCAATCCGGCGCCGACCCGCGCCACGTCCTCTGGTGTGCCGAAGAGTTCGAGCCGGTACAGGTGGGGCACGTGGCACTTGCGGCTGATGATGTCGCCGGCGAGGCAGTAGGCCTCGCCGAAGTTGGTGTTGCCCGCCGAGATGACTCCCCGGATCAGGCTGCGGTTGTGCTGGTTGTTCAGGAAGGAGACGACCTGCTTGGGCACGGCCCCCTTCTCCTCGCCCCTGCCCTGCCCGCCCCCGAAGGTGGGGGTGACCAGGACGTAGGGCTCGTCGATCACCGGTTCCGGTTCACCGGGACGGATCGGGATCCGCACCGCCCGCCGGCCGAGCTTCTCCACGAACCGGGCGGTGTTGCCGGAGACGCTGGAGAAGAAGACCAGCAGGGGCCCGGTCACGCGATGCGGCGCGCCGCGAGATCGGCGATCTTGTCGGGGCGGAAGCCGGACCAGTGCTCGTCGTCGGCGACGACGACGGGGGCCTGCAGGTAGCCGAGCGACTTCACCATCTCCAGCGCCTTCTCGTCCTCGGACAGGTCGAGAATCTCGTACTCGAGTCCCTTGGAGTCGAGGGCGCGGTAGGTCGCCTTGCACTGCACGCATGACGGCTTGGTGTAGACGGTGATGGCCATGTCGACTCCTACATATGGGGAACTGCCGGGAGTCTGAACACTACATCTAGTGCCGGGCCGCGTAAAGTACTACCAAATGTAGTATTTCTGGCGTGTCTCTCCCCACGCGCGGAACGCCGGGGATTCAGCTCTGGGCGAGCAGCTGATGAACGATGCCGTCGAGGATGTCGGTCTCGCTCACGATCACCTCACCCGACGGCACGCGCTGGGCGATCTCGTCGAGGATGGTGGAGCCGGCGCCGATGACGGAGGCCCGCAGGGGCGGCATGAGGGAGCCGTCGGCGATGTCGGCGGCGGGCATGCCGAGCCAGCGGAGATTGGCCTCCCGGATCGTCTCGCGGCTCAGGATGGTGCGGTGCACCGCCTCGCGCGAGTACTCCGTCAGGCCGAGGTGGTCGGCCGCGACGCTGGTGACGGTCCCGGCGACACCGATTGCCGAGGCCATGGCGGAGAAGTCGACGCCCGCACCATCGAGCTGGTCGGCGATGAAGGACCTGGCCGCGGCCACCTCGACGCGGGTCGGTGGATCGGTCGGCAGGAAGCGCTCGTTGATGCGCACCGCACCGATGTTGAGGCTGATCGACGAGGCCACCTGGTCATCCTCGCCCACGACCACGAGCTCGGTGGAGCCGCCGCCGATGTCGAAGATGAGCGTGGGCCGCGGGGAGGAGACGCCGCTCAGCACGCCGGCGGCCGACAGGTGGGCCTCCTCGTCGCCGGAGATGACGTCGAGGTCGGTGCCGAGCTTCTCGCGGACCGCGTCGGCCAGCAGCTGCCGGTTGGTGACGTCGCGCGTCGCGGAGGTGGCGACGAACCGGGTGCGGTCGACGCCGAGGTCGGAGATGATGCCGGCAAACTCGTCGAGGATCACGAAGGTGCGCTGCAACGCATCGGGGTGGAACTCGTGGGTCGCGTCGACGCCCTGCCCGAGGCGGGCCAGTCGGACCAGGCGGGTGAGCTCCTCGACCTCGCCGGAGTCGGCGCGGCGCAGGACGAGCAGGCGGATGGAGTTGGTGCCGCAGTCGACGGCGGCGACGGTGTAGCTCACGCCTGCTCCTCGACCTGCTCGGCGGGGGTCGGGCAGTAGTCGCCCATGAGGGAGAGCGCCTCGTCGCCGAACGGGTTCACGCCGGGCCCGGCGGCCAGCGCGTGACCGACGAGCACGTGCAGGCACTTCACGCGCGTGGGCATCCCGCCCGCGCTGATGCCGTCGATCTCGTCGACGTGTCCGAGCTCCTCGCGGTCCGCGAGGTAGGCCTCGTGCGCGGCGCGGTAGCGGCGGACCAGCTCCTCATCATGCTCGAGCCGCTCCGTCATCTCCGCCATCAGGCCGGAGGCCTCCAGGGTGGAGCAGGCGGCGACGGCGCCTCGGCAGGTCAGGTAGTAGACCGTGGGGAAGGGGGTCCCGTTGGGCAGGCGGGGCAGGGTCTTGACGACGCCGGGGTGCCCCGCGGGACAGCGGTAGGCGATCTCGACGATGCCCCGCGGCGCACGGCCCAGCTGCTCCTCGACGGCCGCCAGGTCTGCTGCGGTGGGCTCACTCATTCTCATCCTCGGTGCTGGGGGCTGGGCTGGGTTCGATGGTGCGGTCGGGGTCGGGCGCCTCGGCCGTCGACTCCTCCTCTGCGAGCTGGTCGGCGACCTGCACCGATCCCCACATCCGCTCCCACCAGGTGCCGGCGTCCTCGTCCTCGCCGGCGTCGATCGTCGCCCCGTCGAGGGGCTTCCCGTCGGCTCCGAGCACGTGGTAGCCGACCTCGCCCGGCATGACCCAGCCGAGCCTCTCGCGCGCGATGGCCCGCACGTACTCGGGATCGTTCCAGCGCTCGAGCTGGTCGTTGAGGTCGGCGATGTTGGACTGCTCCTGCGCGATCTGGACCTTCAGGTCGGCGATCTCGGCGCGCTGGACGAAGTAGACGCGCAGCGAGTGCGCCAGCACCAGGCCGATGGCCGCGATCACCGCGAGCAGCACCAGCAGGCGCCAGGTGGCAGTGATGGCGCGCTGGGCGCGCGGGGCCGGGGTGGGCTTGTCGGACATGGCGCGTCCGACGTCCTGGGGCTCGAGTGGCTTCACCGCGGGGCGGGAACTCCGCTCCCCCGGACGCGCAGTGGTCCGGGCTCGCGGTGTGCCGCGGCCCGGACCACTGTTGGCTGGTGTTTGTCGAGGGGTCTGAGGCACCCGACAAGTATCCCTCAGACCTCCACGTTGTCAGCCCTTGAAACGCGGGAAGGCCGAACGACCGGCGTAGACCGCCGCCTCGTCGAGGTCGGCCTCGATGCGGAGGAGCTGGTTGTACTTGGCGACACGGTCGGTGCGCGCCGGGGCGCCCGACTTGATCTGGCCACAGCCCAGGGCGACGGCGAGGTCGGCGATCGTGACGTCCTCGGTCTCACCGGAACGGTGGGACATCATGGTGCGGAAGCCGTTGCGGTGCGCGAGGTCGACCGCGTCGATGGTCTCGGTCAGCGAACCGATCTGGTTCACCTTCACCAGCAGCGCGTTCGCGGTGTCGGTGTCGATGCCCTTCTGCAGGCGGGTGACGTTGGTGACGAACAGGTCGTCGCCGACGAGCTGGACGCGGTCGCCCATGCGCTCGGTCATGGCCTTCCAGCCGTCCCAGTCCTCCTCGTTCAGCGGATCCTCGATGGAGACCAGCGGGTAGAACTTGAGCAGGTCGTCGTAGTAGTCGACCATCTGGGCGGAGGTCTTCTTCTCACCCTCGAAGTTGTAGGCGCCGTCCTCGAAGAACTCGGAGGCGGCCACGTCCATGGCCAGCGCGATGTCGGTGCCCGGCTCGTAGCCGGCGTCGCGGATGGCGACCAGGATGAGGTCGAGGGCCTCACGGTTGGAGTCGAGGTTGGGGGCGAAGCCGCCCTCGTCGCCCAGCCCGGTCGACAGGCCGCGGGCCTTGAGGACCTTCTTCAGCTCGTGGTAGACCGCGGCACCCATCTCGAGGGCCTGAGCGAAGGACTCGGCGCCGATCGGGGCGATCATGAACTCCTGGATGTCGACGTTGGAGTCGGCGTGCGACCCACCGTTGAGGATGTTCATCATCGGGACGGGAAGGATGTGGGCGTTGGGGCCGCCGACGTACTTGTACAGCGGCAGGCCGGCCTCCTCAGCTGCGGCGTGCGCGACGGCGAGCGAGACGCCGAGAATCGCGTTGGCGCCCAGCTTGGCCTTGTTGTCGGTGCCGTCGAGCTCCAGCATGGCCTGGTCGACGATGCGCTGCTCGTCGGCCTCGAGGCCCAGGATCTCCTCACCGATGATCTCGGTGGCGTTCTTGACAGCGGTCAGGACACCCTTGCCACCGTAACGGCCCTTGTCGCCGTCACGAAGCTCCACGGCCTCGAAGGCGCCGGTGGAGGCGCCGGAGGGGACAGCGGCGCGGCCGCTGGCGCCCGAGTCGAGCTCGACCTCGACCTCGATGGTCGGGTTGCCGCGCGAATCGAGGATCTCACGGGCCTGGATGAATTCGATGGATGCCATGTAGCTCCCTTTCAAGAGTGTTCTCTATCCGCACCAAGCCTACCCATTGCCCCGCCAGATTCCACGGGCGGGCCACGCGTATTCAGGCGGGCGGGTTCTCCGCTGCACGGATGCGCCCCTCCAGGGCCCGCAGCGCGTCGCGGGTGGCCTGATCGGCGTCGATTCCGGCGGCCTGGGCACGAGCGACGAGCGCGACGATCCCCTCTCCCACCGCGGCGGCGTCGACGGGCTCGGCCGGCAGGTCGATCCGGACGTTGTGCGAGCGGGACCGCGAGACGACCTTGCCGGCGCGGGTCAGGGTGTTGAGGGACTCCGCGATGCCGTCGAGCGCGGAACTGCGGCCCTTCTCGGCCCGTTTGGCGGCCTCCCAGGAGCGGCGCATGTCGGCGGGGACGTCCTCGCCGGCGAAGACGTGCGGGTGCCTGCGGATGAGCTTGTCGGCGATGCCGCCGGCCACGTCGTCGAGCGTGAACCGTCCCTCGTCCTCGGCGATGCGGGCGTGGAAGTAGACCTGCATCAGCAGGTCGCCGAGTTCCTCGGTCAGGTCGGCGTCGTCGCCGGTCTCGATGGCGTCGACGACCTCGGCGGTCTCCTCGACCAGGTGGGTGACGAGCGTGCGGTGCGTCTGCTTCGCGTCCCAGGGGCATTCAGCGCGCAGCCGCGCCATGACGTCGTAGAGGCGGGTCAGCTCACTGCTCATCGGTGGCCGAGACCAGCACCGAAAGCGAGCCCGAGTCGGTGAGGATCGTCTCGCCGCTGGGGTCCCAGGTGCCGTACATCGGGTTGAGCTCGATGTGGGTGTTCGCCACCGCCTCGGTGACGACCGCGGTGTCGGTGACGGCCGACAGCAGCTGCGACTTGGCGAGCGCCCGGGTGAGGACCACGCAGTCCTGATCGGCGACGGCCACGCCGAGGCCGGAGGTGGCGATCTCGTCGAGGTCGGCGTCGGTGGGGACGGTGCCCGTCAGCTGGGCGACCTGGTCGAAGACGGCGCCGATGGCGAGGTACTGCACGACGTAGCGCGCGGGCACCGCGTCGCTGCCGAGTTCCGCGGCGCAGCCGGTGGCGATCGCGTCGACCTGCGACTCGGAGTAGGTGGTGTCTCCTGCGACCAGCGCGGTGCTCGGCATCGGGCTGCAGGCCGCCAGCATGGCGACAGCTGCGAGGGCCGGGACGACGCGGATCAGCTTCATGGGAGTCCTTCCTTCGGGGTGCGCCCGCCTGCGACGGTAGCGCCTGCCAGCGTAGCGCATACGCCTATGGCCGGGGCCGGGCGGGAGGTGTGCTCCGGATCACGCGAAGAGCTGCGTGATGAGCGTGGTCGCCCACCCGAGGTAGTCGCCGTCGGCGGGCTTCGGGACGAGGATCTGGTCGACGGCGGACTTCACGGTCGAGCCCGGGTACAGGCGCCCCAGGCGCAGCTGCCGCGACTCCGGCAGGCTGAGCGGCGCCAGCCGCACGACCTTTCCCTGCGGGACGATCTCCTGGATGCCGTGCTCGCGGGCCAGGTTCCGCAGCCGGGCGACGCCCAGGAGCGACACCACGGCCTGGGGCGGCTCGCCGTACCGGTCCACGAGCTCGGCCAGCACGCCCTCGATGTCGGCCTCGGTGCGGATCTCGGCGATCTGCTTGTACATCTCGAGGCGCAGCCGCTCCGAGGTGATGTAGTCCTCCGGCAGGTGTGCGTCGACGGGGATCTCGACCCGCATCGTCGGCTCGGGCTCGCCCGCGTCGCCGCGGTAGTTCGCGACGGCCTCGCCGACCATGCGCAGGTACATGTCGAAGCCGACGCCCTCGATGTGGCCGGACTGGTCCTCGCCCAGGAGGTTGCCGGCGCCGCGGAGCTCCAGGTCGCGCATGGCGATCGCCATGCCGGCGCCGAGGTCCGTGTTTGCCGCCATGGTCGCGAGGCGCTCGTGGGAGGCCTCCGACAGCGGCTTGTCCGCCGGGTACAGGAAGTAGGCGTAGCCGCGCTCGCGGGACCGGCCGACGCGGCCGCGGAGCTGATGCAGCTGCGACAGGCCCATCATGTCGGCGCGGTCGATGATCAGCGTGTTGGCGCTCTGGATGTTCAGGCCCGCCTCGACGATGGTGGTGCAGACCAGCACGTCGGTGTTGCGCTCCCAGAAGTCCTGCATGACCTGCTCGAGGCGGGACTCGCTCATCTGCCCGTGCGCCGTCGCGATGCGGGCCTCGGGGACGAGCTCGCGCAGCCGGGCCGCGGTCTTCTCGATCGTGCCGACGCGGTTGTGCACGAAGAACGCCTGGCCCTCGCGGGCGAGTTCGCGGCGCAGCGCGGCCTTGACCTGCGCGTCGTCGTAGGGCCCGGCGAACGTCAGGACGGGGTGACGCTCCTCGGGTGGCGTCGCGATGACGCTCATCTCCCGGATGCCGGTGATGGCGATCTCGAGCGTGCGCGGGATCGGCGTGGCGGACATCGACAGCACGTCGACGTTGACCCGCATGGACTTCAGGCGTTCCTTGTGGTCGACGCCGAAGCGCTGCTCCTCGTCGATGATGACCAGCCCGAGATCCTTGTACTGGATCTCCTTGCCCAGCAGGCGGTGCGTACCGATGACGACGTCGACCTTGCCGGTGGCGATGCCGTCGACGACCTTGCGGGCCTCGGCGTCGCTCTGGAAGCGCGACAGCTGCGCGACGCGGACGGGGAACCCGGCGAAGCGCGACGCGAACGTCGCGTAGTGCTGCGTGACGAGCAGCGTCGTCGGCACGAGCACGGCGACCTGCTTGCCGTCCTGCACGGCCTTGAACGCGGCGCGCACGGCGATCTCGGTCTTGCCGTAGCCGACGTCGCCGCAGATGAGGCGGTCCATCGGGACGAGCTTCTCCATGTCGGCCTTCACCTCGGTGATGGCGGAGAGCTGGTCGGGGGTCTCGACGTAGCTGAACGCGTCCTCGAGTTCCCGCTGCCAGGCCGTGTCGGGGCCGAACGCGTGCCCCTTGGTCGCCTGACGGGCGGCGTAGAGCTTGATGAGCTCACCGGAGATCTCCCGGACGGCCTTGCGGGCCTTCGCCTTGCGCTTGGTCCAGTCGGCGCCGCCCATCTTGTCGAGCGTCGGGGACTCGGAGCCGACGTAGCGGCTGAGCTGGTCGAGCTGGTCCATCGGGACGAAGAGCCGGTCGCCGGGTTGGCCGCGCTTGCTGGGCGCGTACTCGATGACGAGGTAGTCGCGGGTGGCGCACTGGATGGTGCGGCTGACGAGCTCGACGAACCGGCCGACGCCGTGGGACTCGTGCACGACGGGGTCGCCCGCCTTGAGCTCGAGCGGCTGGATGGTGGCCTTGCGGCGGCTGGGCAGCTTGCGTTCGACCTTGTCGACGGCCGCCTGGCCGGTCAGCTCGGCGGAGGTGAGGACCTCGATGCGGGCCTCATCGGCGCGCCAGCCCTGCCGCAGCGTCGCCAGCACGACGGTGACGGAGCCGGGGGCCGGTGGCTGCTCGAGATCGCCGATCGCGGCCCGGACGCCCGCCTCGTCGAGAAGTTCGATGAGGCGCTGCGCCAGGCCGCGGCCCTCGACGGCGACCACGACCCGCCAGCCATCCTTGACCCTGCGGGCGACGTGCTGCGTCGCGACGGCGACGTCGCCGTGGAAGGGCTCGGACGGGTGTACCGCGAGGGTACGGGAGTGGACGGAGTCGGAGTCAACACGTCCTGAGCCTGTCGAAGGGTAGGTGCCCTGGTCGTCGGCGGCGAAGGGCGACATGGACCACCAGCGCAGCCCGATCTGCAGGGCGTGCATGCGCACGTCGGCCAGGGTCCAGTAGGCCGAAGCGCCCAGGTCGATGGGCGAGGTGCCACCGCCGGCTGCCGCGGCCCAGCTCGCCTCGAGGAACTCCTGGCTGGTCGCGACGAGTTCGGCGGCGCGGGCGCGGATGAGCTCCGGCTGCGAGGCGAGCACGATCGACCCCTTGGGCAGCACGTCGACGAGCAGCTCGAGGCCGTCGACCAGCGCGGGGATCAGGGCCTCCATGCCCTCCTGAGCGTGTCCCTCGGCGACGCGGTCGAGCAGGTCGCTGAGTTCGGGGTGCTGGGCGGAGAGCCTGCGGGCGCGGCCGCGGACGGCATCCGTGAGCAGCAGCTCGCGGCACGGCGGCGCGACGATGCTCGTCGCCGACTCCCCCGTCGAGCGCTGGTCGGCGACGGTGAAGTAGCGGATCTCGTCGACCTCGTCGCCGAAGAACTCGATGCGCACGGGGTGCTCGGCGGTCGGCGGGAAGATGTCGACGATGCCGCCGCGGACGGCGAACTCGCCGCGCCGCTCGACCAGATCGACGCGGTTGTAGGCGGCGCCGACGAGGTCGTTCAGCAGCCGGGAGAGCTCGTAGCTGTCCCCCACCCCGATCTGGACGGGGACCATGTCGGCGAGGCCGCGGACCTGGGGCTGCAGCACCGAGCGGACGGGCGCGATCACGACCCGGGGGATGTCGCCGTCGAATCCGGCGAGCCTGCGCAGCACGGCAAGGCGCCGGCCGACGGTATCGGCGCGCGGGGACAGGCGCTCGTGGGGCAGGGTCTCCCAGGCCGGGTAGTACTCGACCTGGTCGGGGCCGAGCAGCGCGCCGACTTCGGCCGTCAGCTGCTCCGCCTCGCGGTAGGTGGAGGTGACGATCAGGACCGTGCCACCGGAACCCTCGGCGATGGCGGAGCTGAGCAGCGGGAAGAAGGACGTGACGGCCGTCACGTCGAGTGCGGTGACTCCGCTGCGCCTGGAGTCGGCGATCGTCGCCGCGAAGCCGCGGTCGGCCTCGAGTTCTCCGAGCAGTCCCGGGTACTTCACTGCCGTGTCCTTCCCTGATCTGCGGTGGTGTCGTTCAGCGGTTGAACGTGTTCTGCGTCGCGTCGAGGCCGTGGCCGATGATCGACAGCGCCGCGTCGGCCCCAATGGCCGCGTCGACGCGCATGGCGTCGAGATCGGCGGGCTTCAGCTTGTTCAGCACGTAGTCGGCGGCCGACTGCCTGCCCGGCGGACGGCCGATGCCGATCCGGACGCGGTAGAAGTCGCCGCTGCCGAGGTGCGCACGGATGGACTTCAACCCGTTGTGGCCGTTGTCGCCCCCGCCCCTCTTCACCCGGAGCCTGCCGGGGTCGAGGTCCAGCTCGTCGTGCAGCACGATCACGTGGTCGACGGGGATCTTGTGGAACGCAGCGATCGCCTTGACCGCCACGCCCGAGTCGTTCATGAACGTCGTGGGCTTCACGCAGATCAGCTTGGTCGTCGTCCCGGGGACGACGACGGATGCGACCTCGGCGCGCTGCCTCGAGTTCAGGGAAAAGGAGGAACCGTAGCGGTCCGCGAGGTCCGCTACGGCCCAGAACCCGACGTTGTGCCGGGTGAACTCGTAGGTCGGGCCCGGGTTACCGAGCCCGACCAGGAGATAGGGGGAAGTGCTCACTCGGCGGCTTCGGCGGCCTCGGCGGCCTCACCCTCGGCGGCCTCGGCGGGCTCCTCGGTGGGAACGGGCACGATGGAGAGGACAAGGGTCTCGCCGTCGACCGTGGTCTCGACGCCCTCGGGGAGCTTGATGTCGGCGACGGTCAGGTGCTGGCCGATCTCGAGGCCCTCGACCGAGACGGTGAGCTCGGTGGGGATGTCGGTGGCCGGCGCGAGGACCGACAGAGCGGTGAGGTCGTGGTTGACCAGCGCACCCCGGGCGGCCTCACCCTCGAGCACCAGCGCGACCTCGACCTCGACCTTCTCGCCGGCCTTCACCAGCAGGAGGTCGACGTGCTCGATGGCGGGGAGGATCGGGTCGCGGTGGACCTGCTTCGGCAGCGCGAGGACGGGCTTCTTGGCGTCGTCGACGGTGATCTCAAGCAGGACGTTGGCGGTGCGCAGGGCCAGGAAGGTCTCGCGCGCCGGGAGGGCGAGGTGGACCGGGTCGGTACCGTGGCCGTAGAGGACGGCGGGGGTCGAGCCGGCGCGACGCAGGCGTCGGGCGGCGCCCTTGCCGAACTCGGTGCGGGTGGTGGCGGAAAGCTTGTTGTCAGCCATGGATACTCCTCGGGCTTCGTGAACTGTGACGCAGGTCGGCGCCTCGCGAGGAACGGCTAGTCGATAACGGACTCTGAGGTCCCTCGCCAGGCAACTGTCCAAGCTTAGCCCAGCGGCCCCGTCGGACCCAATCGGAGGGCGGCCACCGTCGGGTCGTCGGGTCCGGTCCCAGGGGCCGCGATGAGCACATCCTCCTTCTCGTCGGACGAAAACGAGAATGTGAACGCTCGCTCGTCGACGACAAGTGTGTCGTGCTCATCGCGGCCAGGGTGGGATGGGACGTCACTCGACGGCGAGGGCCTCGGTCGGGGTCGCGTTGGCCGCGCGGCGGCCGGGGAGGATCGACGCGAGCACGGCTGCGATCAGGCAGACCAGGATCAGGCCGAGCGTGTACCACGGGTCGAGGGACAGGCGCAGGTCCATGACCCCCTCCGGCATCATGGAGAAGGCCGTCGAGACGCCGAGCCAGCCGAAGAAGACGCCGGCGATCAGCCCGATGACCGTCCCGATGCCCACCAACGCGACCGCCTCGACCACGAGCATGCTGCGCAGACCCGCGCGTTGCATGCCGAGCGCCCGGAGCAGGGCCGACTCGCGCTGCCGTTCGATCACCGACAGCCCCAGCGTGTTGCCGACCCCGACGAGCGCGATGAGGACCGCGACGCCGAGCAGCGCAGTCAGGACGATCAGCATGACGTCGAGGACCTGGCTGACCAGCGAGGCCATGATGGCGCCGCCGCCGTCCACCGTCCCCTCGGGGAACTGGTCGGTGATCTTCAGCACGTTGTTCAGCGCCGACGACGACGTGCGGTCCTGGAGCTGGACCCAGACCTGGTGTACTGCGGCGGTGCCGGCGAGCTTGTCGAGGGTCGCCGGCGACACCGCGATGGCGTCGTAGTTGATCGACGAGCTGCGGGCCACCTTCAGCGTCACGTCGCCGTCGGCCCCGGGCAGCGTGACCGTCGTCGCACCGTCGGGCACGACCAGGGACCAGTCACCGGCCACCGCCGTCCCCTCACTGGGCATCGACCCCTCCGGCGGGGTGACCCCGAGTTCGTCGTAGGCGCCCTGCGGCGCGTAGGCCCAGGTCGGCGTCTGGTCGTCGACGGCGTCCTGCGACTCGACGGGCTTGGCCGGGACCGTCCCGACGGCCGCGACACCGCCCGTGTCCCGCAGATCGTCGACGACACCCTCAGGTGCCCCGTCCGCGAAGGACACCGCCACGTCGACGGGGTACTCGCGGGCGATGGCCTCCATGCCGGTGGTCCGCATGGTCGCCAGCGCGACCTGCAGCGTGACGATGAGACCGACGGCCAGCATCAGCGCGGTGGCGGTCGATGCCGCCCGACGGGGGTTGCGGGCCGCGTTCGCGAAGGCCAGCCGGGTGGTGGGTCCGGCCCAGCCGAAGGCGCGCCCGACCAGGCGCAGCAGGGGCGCGATGTAGAGCGGGGCGCCGCCGAGAACCGCCGCCGTGATCGCGAAACCCGCGAGCACCGCCCACACCATCGCCCATTCGCCGCCCGCGCGGCTCTGCACCACGAGGAGGACACCCAGCGCGGCGAACAGCAGACAGACGACCAGCCGGGCGACGCTCGCGCGACGCGCCTGTTGGGCGGTGGGGACGACCTGCAGCGCCTCGAGCGGCTTCACGCGGGCCGCCCGCAGCGCCGGCACCACGGCGGAGACCATCGTGGCGAGCACTCCGACGCCGAAGGCGATGCCCAGCTCTGCGGGCACCACCGTCAGCCCGAAGTAGTTCGAGCCCGTGACCTGGCCACCGATCCAGGCCACCAGGAAGCCGACGGCGAGTCCGGCGGCCGACCCGATGGCGCCGAGCAGGAACGACTCGACGAGCAGCCTGCCGGTCACCTGTCCGGGCGTGGCGCCGATGGCGCGCAGCAGCGCGAGCTGGCGGCGTCGCTGGGCCACCAGGATCGTGAAGGTGTTCGCGATGGTGATCATGCCGACGAGCAGCGCGATCGCTGCGAAGCCCTGCAGGAGGTACTTGAACACGTCGAGCCCGGCCGTCGCCTGGGTCAGGGTCTCGGTCCTGGCCTCGACCCCGGTCTGGACCTCTGCCCCGGAGACGGCCTTCAGCCGGGTGGTCAGCGCGTCGGCGACCTGTTCCGCATCTGCGCCGGAGTCGACCCGCACGGACAGCTGATAGGCGCCGTCCACGCCGCCATCGGCGTAGGGCGCGACGTAGCCGATGACCGTGAACAGCGACATCGGGTCGTCGGTCAGGCCGACCAGCCGCATCGGCTGGTCCATGCCCTCGAGTTCGACGGTGTCGCCGATCGCGGCTCCGAGCTCGCGGGCCGCGGCCTCGGACAGCGCCAGCTCGTCGTCGGACGCGGGGTAGGCGCCGTCGACCAGCTGCGACCAGCGCACGTGCTCGGCTGGCACCGGATAGAGCTCCGTGGTGACGCTGCGGTCCCCCTTCGACAGGAAGCTGACGGCGCCGGTGGGAACGGGGTCGACGGACGCCACGCCGTCGACGGCGCCGGCCAACTCCGCGGCCTGTGCGCCACCGCCCTCAGGCAGCGCGATGACGGCGTCGGAGGTGCTGATCGGCAGCGCCGCCTGCTTGCCCATCGCGTTCTGCTGGGAGTTGATGAACACGGAGATGGCCGCGATGAAGCCGACGCTGATCGCGATGGCCAGCAGCGTCGCGACGAACCGCGACGGGTGGAGCCTCAGCTCACTGACTGCCTCACGCCACATCAGGCCGCCGCCTGCCCGAGGTAGGACAGCACCTGCTCGGCGGTCGGGTGCGGCAGGTCCGCGACGATCCGCCCGTCGAGCAGCATGAGGCCGCGATCGGCGTACGCGGCGGCCAGCGGGTCGTGCGTGACCATGATGATCGTCTGTCCCTGCTCCCGGGAGCACTGCCTGAGGTACTCGAGCAGCGCGGTTCCCGTGCGGCGGTCGAGCGCTCCGGTCGGCTCGTCGGCGAAGATCACCTCGGGGCGGGTCACGAGGGCGCGGGCGACGGCGACGCGCTGCTGCTGGCCTCCGGAGAGCTGGCTCGGGCGGTGCGTGAGGCGGTCGCCGAGTCCAAGGGAGTCGATCACCTGGCCGAACAGCGCCTTGTCCACCTTCCGCCCCGCCAGGTCGAGCGGCAGCACGATGTTCTGCTCGGCCGTCAGGGTCGGCAGGAGGTTGAACGACTGGAAGACGAAGCCGATCTTGTCGCGGCGGACATTCGTCACGGCCTTCTCCGGCAGCCGGGCGATGTTGTCGGCGCCGACATACACGTCCCCGGAGGTGGGTCGGTCGAGCCCTGCCATGCAGTGCATGAGGGTCGACTTGCCGGAGCCGGACGGCCCCATGACGGCCGTGAAGCTGCCCGGGGCAATCGCGACCGAGACGTCGTTCACCGCGACGACGGGCTGTTCGCCCGATCCGAAGACCTTGGTGAGGTGCGAGACGCCGCAGGCCGGCGCTCCCATCGGGGTCTGCTGGGACATGGTGGGTCCTTCCACTGAGAATCGTCGTCGACTCTAGGAAGATGTCCGTCGCGGCGGATCGGCTCCTCGTCGCCGGTGCCGCCGTCGCGCTCAGACCGCAGGCCGACCTGACCCCGATACCTCTTGTAAGGTGCCGGGCATGCCCCGCCGGACAGCCGCACTGCTTGGACCCGCGTTCATCGCGGCGCTCGCCTACGTCGACCCCGGCAACGTGGCGGCGAACCTCAGCGCGGGCGCGGAGTTCGGCTACCTCCTCGTCTGGGCGCTCGTCCTCGCCTGCATCATGGCGATGCTCGTGCAGTACCTGTCGGCGAAGCTCGGGGTGGTCACCGGCGGCTCCCTGAGCTCGATCGTGCACGAGGACCTCGGCAGGCGACGCGGCGCGAAGGCGTGGCGGGCCCTGTACGCGGCCCAGGCGATCGGCGTCGCCATCGCGACGGACCTCGCCGAGATCGTCGGCGGCGCCATCGCCCTGAACCTGCTGTTCGGGCTGCCCCTGTGGGTGGGCGCACTCGTGGTCGGTCTCGTCGCGCTGCTGTCGCTGCAGTGGATGCGGGCCCGCGGCCAACGTGCCTTCGAGACGCTCATGATGGCCGTGCTGGCCATCATCGCCGTCGGTTTCCTGCTGAGCCTGGCCTGGGTGCCCCCGGACCCGAGGGAGATCGTCGGGGGCCTGCTCCCCCGCTTCGACGGCGCAGCCTCCATCCAGATCGCCGCCGCGATGCTCGGGGCCACCGTCATGCCGCACGCGATCTACCTGCACTCGCAGCTGGCCCGCGACAAGCACTCGAAGTCCGACGAGAAGGTCGGGCGCCTGCTGAAGGCACAGCGCCTGGACGTGCTGCTTGCGCTCACGATCGCCGGGGTCGTCAACGTGTCCATGCTGCTGTTCGCCGCCGCCGGCCTGCAGGGCGCGGGCGTGGACTCCATCGAGGCGGGCTACCACGAGATCCACTCGCTGGTGGGCCCGGTGCCCGCGACGATCTTCGCCATCGGGCTGCTCGTCTCGGGGGTCGGGTCCGCGATCGTCGGCACCGACGCCGGCGCGGGCATGATCCGCGATCTGGTGTCCCCGCGGATCACGCCGATGACCAGGCGGCTCTTCACGATGATCCCGGCCGTGGCGATCCTGGTGGCCGGCATGTCGCCGACTCAGGCTCTCGTCGACTCGCAGCTCGTGCTGAGCTTCGGCATCAGCTTCGCGTTGGTCCCGCTCGTGCTGGTCACCGGCTCGCGACGCGCGATGGGCGAGCACCGCAACCCCGGCTGGCTGTCGGCCCTCGCCTGGCTGGTGGTGGCCACCGTGGTGGCGCTGAACGTCGCGGTGCTGGTGACCGCCTTCTGACGGTCGCCCCGCGACGCTCAGCGTCGGGTCACGTCAGGCGTTTCCGCCGAACAGCGAGGTGACGGAGCCGTCGACGAAGACGGCGTCGATGGCCTTGGCGATCAGCGGCGCGATCGACAGCACCTTCAGGTTCTGGATGGGCTCGGGCGTGCGGATCGGCAGCGTGTTGGTGACGATGATCTCCTCCATGCCCGACGCGTTGAGTCGCTGGGCGGCAGGGCCGGAGAACACCGCGTGCGTCGCGGCGGCGATGACGCGCTTGGCGCCTCGCTCACGCAGCGCGTGCGCCGCCTGCGCGATGGTGCCGGCGGTGTCGATCATGTCGTCGACGAGGATGCAGGTCTTGCCGACGACGTCACCGACGACCTCGTGCACCGCCACGGTGTTGGCCTTGTTCGGATCGTGGCGCTTGTGGATGATGGCCAGCGGGCAGCTCAGCCGGTCGGTCCACATGTCCGCGAGCCGCACGCGTCCGGCGTCGGGCGAGACGATGCACACGTCGTCGCCGGCGTACTTCTCGCCGACGTAGTCCGCGAGGACGGGCAGTCCCCAGAGGTGGTCGACAGGCCCGTCGAAGAAGCCCTGGATCTGCGCGGCGTGCAGGTCGACGGACATGATGCGGTCCGCGCCGGCGGCCTTGTACAGGTCCGCGACGAGGCGGGCGGAGATGGGCTCACGCCCGAGGTGCTTCTTGTCCTGGCGCGCATAGGGGTAGAACGGAGCGACGACCGTGATGCGCTTGGCGGATGCGCGCTTGAGGGCGTCCACCATGATGAGCTGCTCCATGACCCACTCGTTCACCGGAGCGGTGTGCGACTGGATGACGAAGGCGTCGCACCCGCGCACCGACTCCTCGAAGCGGACGTAGATCTCAGAGTTCGCATAGGTCAGCGCGCGCGTCGGCACCAGAGTGGTGTCCATCAGCTGCGCCACCTCCTGCGCCAGATCCGGGTATGCGCGCCCGCTGAAAAGCATCAGGTGCTTGTCGTTCTTGGCGATGTGGGACATGGGTCGTCAGGCCTTCTTCTCTCGCGACTCGGTGACTGCAGGATGGACGGTGCCGTCGCTCTGCGCGGCGGCATCGGCCCACTTGGAGCCCGGACGGCGCTCGGCCATCCAGTCCTCGACGTTGCGCTGTCGTCCCCTGGCGATGCCGAGGGCGCCGGGCGGCACGTCTTCAGTGACGGCCGATCCGGCTGCGATGAGCGCCCCAGCGCCGATGTCGACGGGGCTGACGATGACGGAGTTCGATCCGACGAACGCGTCCCTGCCGACATGCGATGTCGACTTGTGCGTGCCGTCGTAGTTGGCGAAGATCGTGCCGGCGCCGATGTTGACGCCCTCGTCGATGATCGCGTCGCCGCAGTAGGTCAGGTGAGGCACCTTGGCGCCGTCGCCGATGGTGGCGTTCTTCGTCTCGACGAATGCCCCGATCTTCCCGCCCTGGCCGAGGATGGTTCCGGGCCTGAGGTACGAGAAGGGCCCGACCTGGGCGCCAGCTCCGATCACGGCGAAGGACCCGTGCGTCCGGACGACCTCGGCGCCGGGGCCGACCTCCACGTCCATCAGGGTGGTGTCGGGGCCGATGTGGGCGCCCTCGCCGACGGTGGTCGCTCCCTGCAGGATGACGCCGGGGTACAGGATGACGTCGGGAGCGAGGTCCACGTCGACGTCGATCCAGGTGGTCGAAGGGTCGATCATCGTGACGCCGTCGAGCATCCACCGGTCGCGGATGCGGCGGTTCATCTCGCCGTTCATGCGTGCGAGCTGCACCCGGTCGTTGACGCCCTCTGTCTGCCAGACGTCGTCGATCAGGAGGGCCCCGACGCGCTGCATGCGCTCGTGGGCGAAGTGCAGGACGTCGGTGAGGTACAGCTCGGCCTGGGCATTGTCCGTCTTCAGCGAGGCCAGCCCCGCACGGAGGGTGTCGGCCGTGAACACGTAGATGCCGGAGTTGATCTCGTCGATCCTGCGCTGCTCGGCGGTCGCGTCCTTGTGCTCGACGATGCCGACGACGGCGTCACCGTCACGCAGCACTCGGCCGTAGCCGGTGGGATCCGGCACCCTGGCCGTCAGCACGGTCGCTGCATTCTCGTCGGCGCGGTGCACCGCGACCAGCTGGCGCAGCGTCTCCCCCGTCAGCATCGGGACGTCGCCGTAGGTCACGACGATGTCGCCGGTCAGTTCTGGGAGCACGGAGAGCCCACACTGCACGGCATGGCCGGTGCCGAGCTGCTCCTCCTGCACCGCCGTGGTGACAGCGGCCTGGTGCATGGCGAGGTGTTCCTCGACCTGCTCGCGAAGATGACCGACGACCACCACAAGGTGCTCGGGGTCGAGCGAGGCCGCCGCCGAGACGGCGTAGCTCAGCATCGGCCTGCCGGCGATCTCGTGGAGGAGTTTGGACGTGGACGATTTCATGCGGGTCCCGCCACCAGCGGCGAGAACCACAACGGCCGCGACTGGCGCGAGCTCGCTGTCGGTGGACAAGGCTTCTCCTTCGTGGCTTCCAGGTCAGTTGGCATCATACGGCGTCGCGGGGGTTGCGTTCTCCAACATGGGCCACTTCGCGCGGCCCCCCCTTGTCAACACCGGAACAGAACCGAGACGGGGACGTGACGCACATGAAATCCTGCCGTCACATTGACGCCCTAGCTTTCTGACCCATCCTCATCCGCGACAGCGCGATGAACCCGGCACATCTGAAGCTTGGGAGGTCCTCTATGGGACTGCCTACACGGTCGACGACCGGTCCAGCCGCACGCCCCCGACGCATCCTTGCGACGCTCGCCGCCCTCACGGGCATCCTGTGCCTGCTGCCGTTGTCGGCACACGCCGAGGTCACGGCTGTGACCGAGTGCGAACGCTCCTCCGAGCACGGCTGCGTCCAGGTCAACATCTTCGACGGCGACCGCGAGCCCGTCGCCGACGTGAAGGTGACGCTCGAGGGACCCGACGGATCCGTCGACGCGGTCTCCACCGCCGAGGGGCCCACCACGTTCCAGGTCGACACCGCCGACACCTACACCGTCACGCTCGACGGCGCCTCCATCCCGGCGGACTTCCCGTCGGCCGGCACCGATCTCGTCAAGGACCTCACCGTCCAGTTCGGCTCGACGGCGCGCGGCACCTTCGACCTGACAGAGGCCGCCGCGGCCCCGGTCCCCGACGGTGAGGCGTCGGCCTCGGCGTCCTCCGCGCCGGCAGCCCCGGCGCAGGAGGATGGATCCTCCGGCGTCTCGATGGACCGGGTCTGGCAGCAGCTGGCCTCGGGCCTCCGGTTCGGCCTGATGCTGGCGCTGGCGTCGGTCGGGGCGAGCCTCATCTACGGCACGACCAGGGTCTCCAACTTCGCGCACGGTGAGCAGGTCACCCTCGGGGCGGTGCTGAGCTACCTCCTGATCCAGGTCGGCCTCCCGCTGTGGGGAGCCGCCATCCTGGCGATCGGCATCTGCGCCGCGACGGGCTGGCTGCAGGATGCGGCGCTGTGGAAGCCGCTGAGGCGCCGCGGGACCCCGGTCACGCAGATCATGATCGTGACGATCGGTCTCTCGATCGCGCTGCAGTTCCTCATCCAGTTCATGGTCGGGACCGGCACCTTCCAGGTCGTCACGGGCAACCCGAGGACCGTCACCTTCGGGCCGATCACCATGACTCACGAGTCGCTGCTGGCGATGGGCATCTCGCTCGTCGTGCTGCTGGCGATCGGCTTCTTCCTGACGCGCACCCGGCTCGGCCGTGCGACCCGCGCCGTGTCCGACAACCCGGCGCTCGCGTCGGCCACCGGCATCAACACCAACTCGGTCATCCGGCTGGTCTGGACATTGGCCTGCGGGCTCGCCGGCCTCGCCGGGCTGATGTTCGCGCTGATGTTCGGCGCGGCCAACTGGAACATGGGGCTGCAGATGCTGCTGCTGATGTTCGCCGCGATCACGCTCGGCGGCCTCGGCACCGCCAACGGCGCGCTGGTCGGCTCGTTGATCATCGGGTTCGCCGTCGAGCTGTCCAGCCTCGTCATCCCCAGCGACCTGCGCTACGCGACGGCGCTGCTGATCCTCATCATCGTCCTCCTCGTGCGGCCCCAGGGCATCCTGGGACGCGCGGACCGCATCGGCTGAAAGGCTAGACATGGACTGGCTCCGCGTCCTCGCGCAGACCGCAGGCGAACTCATCGCCCCCACCACCGCCGCCTACGCGCTGGCGGCCATCGGACTCAACGTCCACTTCGGCTTCACCGGCCTCCTCAACATGGGCCAGGCGGGCTTCATGCTGTTGGGCGCCTACGGGTTCGCGATCGCCACCATCAACGGTGCCGCACTCTGGCAGGCGGTGCTCGTGGCGATGGCTGCCGGCGCGGCCTTCGCCCTGATCCTGGGGATCCCGACCCTGAAGCTGCGCGGCGACTACCTGGCCATCGTGACGATCTCCGCCGCCGAGATCATCCGCATGGTCGGACGCTCCACCGTGCTGGACACCTACACGGGCGGGTCGTCGGGCCTGACGGGCAACTCCTTCAAGGGCACCTTCCAGGCGCTCTCACCGCTGCCGGACGGCACCACCACCATCGGCCCGTGGACCTACGCCAACAACGGCTCCGACTCGTGGTGGCTGCGCATCGTCGCCTGGCTGCTCGTGTTGGCGGCGCTGCTGCTGGTCTGGCTGCTGACCCGCAGCCCCTGGGGGCGCGTGCTCAGGGGCATCCGCGAGGATGAGGACGCCGTCCGCGCCCTCGGCAAGAACGTCTTCGCCTACAAGATGCAGTCGCTCGTGCTGGGCGGCGTGATGGGAGCACTGGCCGGCGTCCTGTTCGTGCTGCCCCGTGCCGTGCAGCCCGACGGTCTCGGCCGCACGACCACCTTCTGGGTGTGGACCGTCCTGCTCCTCGGCGGCGCCGCCACGGTCTTCGGCCCGGTGATCGGCTCGATGCTGTTCTTCGCCGCCTACATGCTGGTCCGCTCGGGCATGCGCGCCGCGGTGCCCGACACCATCCTCTCCTCGACGCAGATCGAACAGATCGGCGGCCTCCTGGTCGGCGTCGTGCTGATGTGCCTCGTGATCTTCAGACCCCAGGGAATCTTCGGAAACAAGAAGGAGCTGGCCTTCGATGCCAACTGACCTGCCCTCCCGCGCCGATCTCGACCTGAGCATCGACCTGCCCGACGATGCGGTGGCACACGCCCTCCAGTTCGTCGAGCCCGTGGTCGGCGCCGCAAAGCCCCTGCCGATCCTGACCGCCCGCAACGTCACCCGTTCCTTCGGGGGCATCAAGGCCGTCGACGTCGAGCACGTCGAGTTCCAGAAGGGTGCCATCACCGCTCTCATCGGACCCAACGGCGCCGGCAAGACGACGTTCTTCAACCTGCTGACCGGCTTCGACAAGGCCGACTCCGGCGAGTGGACGTTCGACCGGAGCGTCTCGCTGACCAACAAGTCGGCCGCCTACGTGGCCCGCAAGGGGGTCGTTCGGACCTTCCAGCTCACCAAGGCGCTGTCCCGCCTGACGGTGCTGGACAACATGCTGCTCGCCGCCACCGGCCAGACCGGGGAGCGGTTCCTACCCTCGCTCATCAAGCCGCTGTGGCGCGGCCAGGAGAAGGCGAACACGGAGCGGGCGCTGGAGATCCTGTCCCGCTTCAAGCTCGACGCCAAGGCAGCAGACTTCGCAGGCAGCCTGTCGGGCGGACAGCGGAAGCTGCTCGAGATGGCCCGCGCCCTCATGACCGACCCGCAGGTCATCATGCTCGACGAGCCGATGGCCGGCGTGAACCCCGCACTGGTGCAGTCGCTGCTCGGCCACATCCAGGCCCTGCGCGACGAGGGCATGACGGTGGTCTTCGTCGAGCACGACATGCATGCCGTGCGCCACATCTCCGAATGGGTGGTCGTGATGGCCGAGGGCCGTGTCGTGGCCGAGGGCCCACCCGAGAACATCATGGAGAACCAGGCCGTCGTCGACGCGTACCTCGGCGCGCGTCACGACGTCGACCTGGGCGACGACTCGCTGATCGACCCCGATCAGCTCGCGAAATTGATGGAAGTGCGCCAGCGCGACCTGGCAGAGCAGAAGCGGTAGGAGCACCATGACCACCTCCACGGAGTCCACCACGGCGGGGGCGACGAGCGCGTCTGCCCCGATCCTCGTGGCCGACAACCTCGTCGCCGGCTACCTGCCGGGCGTGAACATCCTCAACGGCTGCACCCTGACGGTCGGCGACGGCGAGCTTGTCGGCATCATCGGCCCCAACGGCGCCGGAAAGTCCACGCTGCTGAAGGCGCTCTTCGGGCTCGTGAACGTCCGCTCCGGGATGGTGACTCTCGAGGGCGACGACATCACCAACAAGCGGGCAAACACCCTGGTGGCCCGCGGCGTCGGCTTCGTGC
Source organism: Tessaracoccus palaemonis (assembly GCF_019316905.1). NCBI lineage: Bacteria > Bacillati > Actinomycetota > Actinomycetes > Propionibacteriales > Propionibacteriaceae > Tessaracoccus > Tessaracoccus palaemonis. The sequence goes on along the minus strand of NZ_CP079216.1, from coordinate 687,845 downwards.
CGCAGACCAACAACGTGTTCCCCTCGCTCACGATCGAGGAGAACATGCGGATGGGCGTGTACCTCAAGCCGAAGCTGTTCGACGAGCGCTGGGAGTACGTCACCGACATCTTCCCCAAGCTGGGCGCCCGCCGGTCGCAGCGCGCCGGGCAGCTGTCCGGCGGTGAGCGGCAGATGGTCGCCATGGGAAGGGCCCTCATGATGCGCCCGTCCGTGCTCCTGCTGGACGAGCCGTCCGCCGGCCTGTCCCCCGCGCTGCAGGACGAGGCATTCATCCGGACACGGATGATCAACAAGACCGGCGTGTCGGTGATCATGGTCGAGCAGAATGCCCGCCGCTGCCTGCAGATCTGCGACCGCGGATATGTGCTCGACCAGGGTCGAGACGCCTACGTCGGACCCGGCCGGGAACTCTTGAACGACCCGAAAGTCATCAGCCTCTATCTCGGGACCCTCGCGGCGGACGTGGACTCCGCGGCCGAGGAGAGAAAGTCGAAAGAGACTGACCACATCGCCTGACCATTTCACCATCTCTTTACAGGGGGCATCCGCAGGGGCGACACCTTCACAATTCGCGATTCATCGCCGACCCGCCGCGCATTTCGCGCAGCGGGTCGGCACTTCGCCATGTGGCCTCTGACCTGCGGTGACATGCCATGAAATCCCGGCTTCCCGGACCCGTCCACGGTTTTGCAGCACCCGGCCATACGCCTTGAGTGGACGTTCCAGCCGTGACCAAAAAGAGATTATTCTGATACAGCCTTGAAACAGAACGGCCACCAGACGAAACGCTCGACCTTTAGCGTTCCCTGCAAGACGCGCACAGCGCAGTTCTTCCACTGACGGCCGACCGGCCCCGGAATCCAACTCGGAGGAAACTCACATGAGCCGACATTTCACGATGAAGGCGGGCCTCGCACTTCTCGCGGCCTCTGCCATCTCACTGTCCGCCTGCAGCTCGACCACGCCCACCACCACGACCTCCGCGGGAACGACCACCTCGTCGTCCGCCGCCGCCTCGGCCGAGCCGCTGACCGTCGGCACCCTGTTGCCGATCACCGGCACCCTGGCGTTCCTCGGCCCGCCCGAGATCTCAGGCGTCGGCCTGGCGATCGACGAGATCAACGAGGCCGGCGGCGTGCTCGGCAATGACGTCGCAGACGTGTCGGCCGACTCGGGCGACTCGACGGACATGAACGTGTCGACGCAGGGCGCCACCGAGCTCATCAACGGCGGAGCGGACGTCGTCATCGGCGCTGCCTCCTCCAGCGTCTCCCTCAACGTGGTCGACCAGATCACCGAGGCCGGCATCATGATGATCTCCCCGGCCAACACCTCCACCACGCTGTCGGGCTACAGCCCGCTCTACTCCCGCACCGCTCCGCCGGACACCGTCCAGGGCGCCGCGTTGGGCTCGGCCGTCCTCGACTCGGGCTACTCGAAGGTCGCGGTCATCGTGCAGAACGAGGACTACGGAACCGGCCTGCGTGACAACGTCCAGAAGGCCGTCGAGGACGGCGGCGGCGAGGTCGTCTACGGCGCCTCCGGCGGCGGCCAGGAGTTCGCGCCCGGCGAGTCCAACTTCAGTTCGATCGTCACCGAGGCACTCGCCACCAAGCCCGACACCATCGTGATCGTCGCCTTCGAGGAGACCGTCGCGATCGTCAAGGCCCTCCTGGCCGCCGGCTGGGACACCACCAACCTCTTCCTGTGCGACGGCAACACCGCCGACTACTCGAAGGACTTCGACGCCGGCACGCTCGAGGGCGCGCAGGGCACCATCCCCGGCGCCCAGGCCTCTGACGACTTCAAGGCGAAGCTGTCCGACTGGTACAAGGAGTCGGAGGGTGAGGAGCTGACGGACTACTCGTACGGCCCCGAGGCCTACGACGCGACGATCCTCGCCGCGCTCGCCGCGGTCCGCGGTGGCGCCACCGACGGGCAGACCATCTCCGACAACCTGCAGGCCGTCTCCGGTTCCGAGTCCGGTGCGGTCGAGGTCAGCACCTACGCCGACGGCGTGGCTGCTCTGGCCGAGGGCAAGGAGATCGCCTACAAGGGCATCGCGGGCATCGGCGCGATCAACGACAAGAACGACCCGTCGTCCGCGTACATCGGTGTCTACAGCTACGACGGTGACAACAAGCCCGTCTTCGACCATGCGGTCGAGGGCAAGGCCTGATCCACCCGGCAGCGCGAAGGCCGGGTCGCCCCTCGAAGGGGCGGCCCGGCCTTCGCGCTGCGTGGAGATAGGTCGCCGCGCCGTCGGCAGGTGGCAACGGTCCGGCTCTTTCCGTGCTGTTTTCCGGAGGATGGCTCAGTAATGTCATCGACGTCCCCACCGTCGGGGCTCAGCGCAACGGCTGCGCACTCTGGAAGGAATCTCATGTCCTCAATCGTCGTTCTCGGGGCAGGCATCATGGCCACGGCCCTCGCCACCCCTCTGTCCGACAACGGTCACCAGGTCCGGCTGGTCGGCACCCACCTCGACCGGGACATCATCGACTCGATCAAGCAGACCGGGATCCACCCCAACCTCGGTCTGCGCGTCCCTGAGGGGACGACCGCCTACCAGCTCGAGGAGGCGGAGGAGGCCTTCGCCGACGCCGAACTGGTCATGAGCGGCGTCAACTCGTTCGGCGTCCGTTGGGCGGGCGACCGGCTCGCGGAGCTGCTGCGGCCCGGGATGCACGTGATCTCGCTCGCCAAGGGCATGGAGTCCGACGATGAGGGCAACCTCACGATCCTCCCCCGCGTGCTGGCCGGGCAGATCCCTGCCGAGCTGCGCGAGCAGCTCACCTTCTCGGCGATCGCCGGCCCCTCGATCGCCGGCGAGGTGGCGGTACGTCGCCACACCAGCGTCGTCTTCACCGGTGAGGACTCCTCGGTGATCGAGATGTGGCGCGGCCTCTTCGCGACCTCCGCCTACCACGTCTGGACGAACACCGACTTCGTGGGCGTGGAGGTCTGCGCCGCCACCAAGAACTGCTACGCCTTCGGCGCCGGCTTCATGTCCGGCGTGCTCGACGCCATGGGCGAGGCCGCGGGGGACCGTTACGTCAACTACAACTACGGCGCCGCCCTGTTCGGCCAGGCGTCCATCGAGATGATCGACTTCATGCGCCTGCTGGGCGGCGAGCCGACCACGCCCATCGGCCTGCCCGGCATCGGCGACTGCTTCGTGACCTCCATGGGTGGGCGCAACGTGAAGTGCGGGCGCCTGGTGGGCTCCGGCCTCACGTTCAGCGAGGCCCGCGACCAGATGCCCGGCGTCACGCTCGAGGGGGCGGCGGCCATCAAGGTGATCGGCGGCGCGCTCGGCCCGCTCACAGAGCGCGGCCTCATCACGCCTGCTCAGTTCCCGCTGCTGCGACACCTGTACGAGGTGGTGGGCCTTGACCAGGGCGTCGACGTGCCCTGGGACTCCTTCTTCGGCAGCAACGGCTCCGGCGTCCTCTGAGTCTCTCGACTCCCCCACATCCGACACTGGTGACCAGGAAGGCAGGTGACGAAGTGCGACGGTCTGCACACATTCTGACTGAACTCGAAGCGGCGCGCTCCGTCGCCGCCGAGGATCTGGCACGCACCCTCGGCGTCTCCCGGCGCACGTTGGCCAGCGAGCTCATCACCCTCCAGGCTGCCGTGTCGCCCGCAGCCACCGTCACGCTGGTCGACGGCCGCTACCGGCTTCTCGTCGCGGACCCTGCGGGGTACCGGGCGGCCCGCCGACAGCTGATGGCCGCGGACGTCTCGTTCAACGACCCGGGGGCCCGTGCGTCGTTCATCGTCGGGCGCCTCTTCACGTCGCTGGTCCCCGTGCGGATCGACGAACTGGCGACCGCGATGTCGGTGGGAAGGACGACGGTCGTCGCCGACCTGACACGGCTCCGGAGCCTGCTGAAGGAGTCAGACCTCGAGATCGAGGGTCGCACCAACGTGGGCCTCGTCCTGGAGGGCCCTGAACTCCTGCAGCGGCTCCACGTGCTGCGGTACCACTTCGCGGCCACGTTCCCGGACGAGGAGCAGCTCCGGGCGGTCCGAGCCCTGGCAACCGACGTGGCCAGCCAGGCCGGGCTCAGCTCTTCGAAGGCCTTCGAGCTGGCGAGGTGGGGAGTTGTGGCCCTCAACAGGGCCCGCCTCGGGTGCCGGCTCGAAGCCCTCCCCGACACCTACCGCAGCGTGGAGGGGACCCCCGCCCACGACTTCGCCCAGCGGTTCGCCGCGGCCATCGCCTCCCGGTTCGATGTCCACCTCGGGCGCGGTGACGTCGGTTTCCTGGCCCTCCCCGTGATCGGCATGCGGGCTCCGGACGACGTCACCGTCGCGGAGCGCTATGCGCACTCCGATGTCGCCGGGCTCGTCGAGGAGATCCTGGCTGCCGTCGACGCCGAGATGGCGATCAACCTGGAGGGCAGCGCCTTTCTCGGCGAGTTCGCCCGACACGTCTCCTTCATGGTCAACCGGATGCGGTACCGCATCTGGGTCGACGACTCGGCCATGGGCGACATCAGCCACGAGTACCCGGTCGCCTACCGGATGGCCACCGTGGCCTCCCGCGTGATCAGTGAGCGGATGGGGCTTCCCGTCGAGTCGGCCGAGGTCGGATACCTCGCCACCTACTTCCAGGTGTTCCTGGCCTCCCGCGACGCCGCCGAGGCACAGCCGTTGCGGGTGACCGTGGTGGCCGGCGCCGGCCGGATCGCCGCGGAACTCGTGCGGCTGCAGATCGCGAAGATCCTGCCGGACTCGGCACGCATCCAGGTCCTCACCCCCGCGGAGGCCTCGCCCGCCGCCCTGTCCGACGCCGACCTTGTGGTCGCCACCGACGGCTCGGCCGTCGACTGCGCCGCCCCTGTCATCCACGTGACGCACGTCCTCGACAGGCTCGCGCTCGAGACCCAGATCCGCAAGGTCCGCCTCCGGCTACCCATCACGCCCGGCGACTCCAAGGGGTCGGTGCTGGCGGGGGCCCTGGACTCGCGCCACTTCTTCGCGCTCCCACCCGGCACGTCGTTCGCGGAGGGCATCGAGTACATGTCCCGGCAGCTGGAGGCGCGGCATCTCGCGGAGCCCGGCTTCAGCGACCGCATCGTCGCAAGGGGCGCGGAGAGGCGCATGCAGCTCGACGAGTGGGTCGGCTTCCCCCACATCACCTTGGAGAGCACCGCAGACGTTCTGCTTGCAGTCGGCGTCGTGCCGAGCGAACTGGACGAACCCGGCATCCGGATCATCGTGATGCTCGGCGTCCCCGCCGTCGTGGGGCGCAGCGACGACATCCTCGTCGCGGTCTACGACGAGGTCCTGCGGCTCGGCGGACGCCACGACCTGATCGACCAACTGTGCCGCGTCACCACGTATGAGGAGTTCTTCTACGTGATGGAAACCAACCCCCTCGGACACTGAGGAGAACAACGATGTTCTGGATATTCATCATCGCGATCGGCATCGCCTGGGTCGCCCAGTCCTTCCTGAGCTTCAGGCAGACGCAGGCGTTCTCGCAGCTGTTCATCGCGCTGCGCCGTCGTGGCCGCGTCGCCATGGGCAAGTTCCGGGGCGGACTCGTCGCGGGCTCGATCGTGTTGTTCCTGCTCGACGACGACGACCGCATCGTCGAGGCCCACCGGCTCGGCGGCGTGACGGTACTTGCGCGTTTCAAGGCGCTGGCGGGATTCGACGGCGAGCACATGGGCAGCATCGACCCGGCCCGCGTGCGGGCTCTCGGCAAGCCGACTCTCCGGGCAGTCGCCAACGCCGTGGACAACTTCCGCATCATCACGGCGGGCGGTCGGGCCCCTGAGCCCCCCACCGCCCTCGCCCGCCTCCTCGACAGGCTCCCCGGCGTCAACCGGAAGCCGAAGACGATGGCGGACCCGCTGGCCGCCATCAGCCGACGAGCCACCCCACCAGCCCCCCTCCCCGCCACCGCACCGACCACGGTGGTGAGCGCACAGCCATCGCGGTGGCGGCGGAGGGTCACCACCACCTGACGGGCACCGTTGCCCGTCCTTCTCCGGCCATCCGGCCGCCACCCTGGGGCGACCATGCCCTGAAACAACCCACACGAAAGGAGCTGAGGTGCAGACAATCCTTGACTTTCTCGTCCATGCGGCCGAGTGGTTCATCGGACTCTTCCAGGAAGGAGCGGACGTTTTCCTCTCCTGGATGAGCGGCATCGTGCCGCTGGTCCTCATGCTGCTCATCGCCATGAACGCGCTGATCGCGCTCATCGGCGAGGACCGCATCAACCGATTCGCCGCCAAGGCGGGCAAGAACATCTTCAGCCGCTACATGCTGCTGCCGTTCATCGGCTCGTTCTTCCTCACCAACCCCGCCTGCTTCACCCTCGGGCGGTTCCTGCCCGAGGCCTACAAGCCCGGCTACTACGCGTCGGTGGCGCAGATGCTGCACACCAACAACGGCCTCTTCCCCCACAACAACCCCGGCGAGCTGTTCGTCTGGATGGGCATCGCCCAGGGCATCATCACCCTCGGCCTGCCCACCGGAGACCTCGCCATCCGATACCTGCTGCTCGGCCTCGTTCTGAACTTCCTCGGAGGCTGGGTCACCGACTTCACCACGCAGTTCGTGGCGAAGCAGCAGGGAGTCGTCCTCTCCAAGGAGGTCCACGCTCATGCCTGAGTACCACGCCATCACCATCTCCCGCGGCCCCGGCGGCTACGGCGGCCCGCTGACCGTCACCCCCGACGAGAAGCGCAACAAGATCGTCTACATCGTCGGCGGCGGCCAGAAGCCCGACGTCGTGGACCGCATCGCCGAGCTCTCCGGCGCTATCCCGGTCAACGGCTTCAACACCCGGGTGCCCGACGACGAGCACTTCCTCGCGGTCATCGACTGCGGCGGCTCGCTCCGCTGTGGCCTGTACCCCAAGAAGGGCATCCCGACCGTCAACGTCGTCCCCACCGGCAAGACGGGCCCGCTGGCCCAGTACATCCACGAGGGAATCTACGTGTCCGCCGTCGACACCGCCCAGGTGGCAATCGCCGACGAGGCAGCCACCGCCGCTGTCGCCGTCGCCGCACGCGCCAACGAGGCGGGGGCGGACGTCAACCCGTCCGGTTCGGCGCCGTCGCCGGATCGGCCCATGAAGCTCACCGAGCAGATGGCGCAGAAGCGCAAGAAGAACCTCCTGGAGAAGATCGGACTCGGCGCGGGCAAGGTCATCGCGGTCTTCTACCAGGCGGGCCGCAACGCCGTCCAGATGATGCTGAACACGATCCTGCCCTTCATGGGATTCGTCGCGATGCTCATCGGGATCATCCAGGCGTCCGGCCTCGGCAACTGGGTGTCGAACCTCCTCACCCCGCTCGCGGGCACCGGCTGGGGCCTGATGATCCTCGGGTTCATCTGCTCGCTGCCCTTCCTGTCACCGCTGCTGGGGCCCGGTGCCGTCATCGCCCAGATCATCGGCACCCTGATCGGCGTGGAGATCGGGAAGGGGGAGATTCCCCCACAGCTCGCGCTGCCGGCCCTGTTCGCCATCAATACCCAGAACGCCTGCGACTTCATCCCCGTCGGCATGGGTCTCGCGGAAGCCGAACCGGAGACCATCGAGGTGGGCGTCCCCGCCGTCCTCTACTCCCGCTTCCTGAACGGCGTGCCCCGCGTGGCCATCGCGTGGGTCGCAAGCATCGGCCTGTACGCAGGCTCGTAGAAAGGAAAACCCCATGGCATACGCCACAACTGTCGTCGCACTGGGCGAGGAAGCAGAGACCTTCCTCGCCGAGGACATGGCCATCACCTTCTCGGGCGAAGCCCCGGAGGGCCTGCGCCCCTACTGCTTCCTCATCGCGCCCGCCGAACTCGACGGCTCGCTGGCAGCAGGCCAGGAGGTCCTGATCGGTGAGCAGATCTGGACCATCACCGCGATCGGCGAGGTCGCCGAGAAGAACCTGGCGTCGCTGGGGCACGTCACCCTCGTCTTCGACGGCGGACCCGAACCCCGTATGCCGGGGGCCATCCACCTGGGAGGGCTCGACGAGAAGCCCGCCCTCACCCTTGGCGCAAGCCTCATCTTCGCGTGCGCCTAGCACGCCGAAGGGTGGCCCGGCGGCGAAACGCACCTCCGCCGGGCCACCTCGCAGGCGCCTGTCGCCTCATCACCCCACAACCACAAGGACGTGAAGAATGATCACCCGCACCGCGACCATCGCCTCCTCGGTGGGCCTGCATGCCCGCCCCGCCAACCTCTTCGTGCAGGAGGTGGCCAGGCTCGGAGTCCCCGTCATGATCCACACCGGCGGGAAGAAGCCCGTCGACGCACGCAGCATGCTGGGGGTCATGACGTTGGGTGCGAAACACGGCGACATCGTCACGCTCACCAGCGAGGATGCGGGGGCCACCGAAGCCCTCGAGTCCCTCGCCGCGTTCCTCGAGATCGACCACGACGCAGCATGAGTCTCCACGGCATCGGCGTCAGCCCCGGGGCCGCACATGGCCCCGCTGTACTTGTCCATACGACCCTGATCTCCCCGCCCGGGGCACGCACCTCCGATCCGGAGGGGTCCCTGCAACAGGTCGTCGATGCGCTGGAGGCCGTCGCCCTGGAGCTGGAGTCCCGACTGGCGACGGCACCCGAGGCCGTGCGGCCGGTGCTCGAGGCCACCGCCATGATGGCGCGTGACCCGGGGCTCGTCTCAGGGGCGGAGATCCACGTCGCCGACGGCCATGGCCCGGTCGATGCGCTGCACCTGGCGATCGAGGAGTACTGCGGGATGCTGGCCTCCCTGGGCGACAGCTATCTGGCTGAGCGACAGAGCGACCTGCGCGACATCTTCCAGCGAGCGGCGGCCGCGATGCTCGGGCTGCCGGTTCCCGGCATCCCGTCCCTGCGCGTCCCGTCGGTCATCATCGCGCACGACCTTTCCCCCGCCGACACCGCCACGCTGGCGCGTGACCTGGTGCTCGGCATCATCACAGAGGCCGGCGGCCCGACCTCCCACACCGCCATCATCGCCGCCCAGCTCGGGATCCCCGCCGTCGTGCAGGCCGCGGGCGTGCTGTCGGCGGCACCCGGGCGGGTCGGGCTGGACGGCAGCAGCGGCCTGGTCATCACAGACCCGACACCCGAGGCCGCCGAGTCCCTCGTGGCCCGTGACAGGGCCCGCATCGAGCTGCAGGCAGACGGGGTCGGCCCCGGCACCACCAGCGACGGGCACCGGGTCCAGGTGCTGGCCAACATCGGCACCCTCGACGATGCGCTCCTGGCGGCCCGCGCCGACGTCGAGGGGGTCGGCCTGTTCCGCACCGAGTTCCTCTTCCCCGACCGCGAGCAGCCGCCGAGCGTCGCCGAGCAGACGGAGGCCTACACCCGGGTCTTCGACGCCTTCGCCGGACGCAAGGTTGTCGTGCGCACGCTGGATGCAGGCGCCGACAAACCGTTGGCCTTCGCCAACCTGGGCGAGGAGGCCAACCCGGCGCTCGGGGTCCGCGGTCTGCGGCTGCACCGCGAGCTGCGTCACCTCCTGGACGACCAGCTCGAGGCCCTCGCAGCAGCCCGGCGGTCCACGTCGGCCGACGTGTGGGTGATGGCGCCCATGGTCGCCACGCCCAGCGAGGCCTCGTGGTTCGCGGACCTCGGCCGGGCGGCCGGGCTGCCCACCGTGGGCACGATGATCGAGGTACCTGCAGCCGCCCTGCGGTCGGGGCAGGTGCTCGCGGACTGCGACTTCGCCTCCATCGGGACCAACGACCTGAGCCAGTACCTGTTTGCGGCGGACCGCATGGACGGGCGTCTCGCCCCTCTGCTCAGCGGTTGGCAGCCTGCGCTCTGGTCCACCATCCGAGCCTGCGTCGACGGCGCGGACGGCAAGCCTGTCGGGATCTGTGGCGAGATCGCCGGGGACCCGCTGCTTGCACTCGTGGCCACCGGGGCAGGCGTCTCCTCCCTCTCCATGGCAACGGCGAGAACCGGCCTGGTCAGGGCCGCCCTGCGCCGCCACGACCTCGCCACCTGCACCGCCATGCTGCAGGCCGTCCTGGAGTCGGCCTCGCCGGAGGAGGCACGCCACGCCGTCATGGCGCTGGTGGACAAGGACCTGGCAGCGGTGCTGGCCTGACACATCACATGGCTCCCCGGGTAGGAGCCATGACTAGACCGGCTCGTGCGTCTTCAGCCACTCATCGCGCAGGGCTTCGACCTGCTCCATCGTCGCGTGCATCGCGTCGATGCGGGCGTAGTCGATCATAGTGTCCCGCTTCTGGGTGCTGGTCCCTTGACGCGCAAGGTAGTGGAGTAGCGGCTGGGCGTGCTCGACACAGAGCATCATGACTGCGCGGACGGAGCCGGTCGACACGACATACTGGTCGACCTCGGTCGATGGGGAGGGTCGCTTCTCGTCCACGCAATCGTCGCAGACGGTGAGGGTTACGGTTGCCATGACAAGATGCTTTCATAGTGGCATGAAAGCTTCAAACAACAAGAAGGGGCCTGGTCGTTCCAAGATGCAGGATGTCGCCGAGTTTCGGCGTTGGCACTCCGAGGGACGCTCCTACAAGTGGATGCAGGCCGAGTACAAGCACAAGTACGGGCTCGATGTGACGACCGGCATGTTCGGCAACTGGGCCAATCGACTCAACCTGCCCAAGCGCTCGCTGGGCACCGCCGAGCTGCCCTGGCGGATTCGGCATGACCACCGCATGAAGACTGAGTCCGCAATGGCTTGGGCCTATGCCCGAGAGCAGGCCGGGATGCCCGTCCGTCTGGAGACGCTCGCCAGATATCAGGCGTGGAAGACGTACATCCAGAGTCACGGCTGGGTTCTGCACTACGACCCAAACACTGAGCAGGGCTTCTTTCTGGTCGACGCCCGACCTGGGATCGACAAGGGAGTCGTGCGAGAGCGTGTTGACGAGGACTGACCTACAATGCAAGAGACCCCCAGGAACGCAAGTTGCTCCTGGGTGTCTTTGTTGTTTCCTGCCACAACAGTGCGTCGGACATATCCCTCGCGCCCCATGTACTCGTTGAGCGTCATGCTCGGCCGGGCCACTCGGCGCCCTGCGCCCCGCTGGCTGGGGCTCAGGTGGGGCAATTGACCGCGAAAGATAGGGTCTGATGCCCATTCCCGGAGGGTGCTCCTACGCCTGACTGCGCCTGAAGGAGCGTTCAAGGCATGAAGATGGCTCCCCGGGTAGGAGTCGAACCTACTTCGCTTTTCCTGATTCAAAGTCAGGCGGGCCCTGCCGAAAGACCAACCGGGGATCGGTCCACGAAGGACCAGGCACGAGTCTAGGCCACCTCGGGCACGGGTGTGGCGCGGCCCGCCGTCGGTGGGCGACTCGCCACGCAGAGGGCGGACCGGTGGGAGGTTGAACGGTTTTCGGGGGTGGGAACCCTTGTTCCTGGATTCGTACGGGTGTATGATTAGATATGGATTCGTTGAGGGACGCCGGAGCCGACGCATGGGAGGTCGCCTCCCGCCGCGCGGGCGTCATCGCGGGCCAGGCCGCCCAACTCAACGCCGATCTGGTGGATCTGATGGTCGAGGTGCTGGAAACCAACTGCTGGTCCGGCGGCGGGATCAAGTCCCCTGAGCACTGGCTGCAACTGATGACAGCCGTCTCCCCCTCCCGCGCCGCCGACATCGTGGCCGTCGCCCGCAGGAAGGGCGACTTCCCCGAGTTGGAGGCACGCCTCGCGCGGGGGACCGTGAGTCTGGATCAGCTGGTCGTCGTCGCCCGCCACGTGCCGGCCGCCTATGCCGAATCGGTCACCGAGTTCGTGCAGGCCGCGACCGTGTCACAGCTACGCCGCGTGTTGCCGAAGTACCTGTTCGAGCCCGGCACCCCCGGACCGGTGGAGGATCCTCCCGAGCCCGTGGCGCCGGTCGACGACGCACCCCGACTGCAGATGAGCCTCCACGACGGGAGGTTCGTGCTGCGGTTCGACGCGAACCCCCTCGAAGGGGCCCTGATCGAACAGGCCCTCCGCGAAGCGAAGGATGCGCTGTTCACCGCCGGCGACCCCGACGCGACGCTGGCGGACGGGCTGGTGGAGTGCGCGTCGCGGAGTCTGCATCAGGCCCGGCCGGCGTCTCGCAGGGAGCATTACCGGGTGCTGGTGCATCTGGATGCGGACGGGAACGGCTGGATCAACAAGAAGGCCGCGTTGCCGTCACGGCTGATGAAGAAGCTGACCTGCGACGGGACGCTGAAGCCTGTGTGGACCCGGGACGCGAAGCCGGTCTCGGTGGGGCGGAGTATGCGGATCGTGCCGGAGCGGACCAGGCGGTTGATCGAGGATCGTGACGGGGGCTGCCGGTTCCCGGGCTGCACGGTGACGGGGTTCCTGGAGAACCACCACCTGCATCACTGGTCCGAGGGTGGTCCCACGGACATCGACACGTTGATCTCGTTGTGTTCCAGGCATCACCGGGAACACCACCAGGGAGAGTTCACCATCGCCGGTGACCCGGGCACCCCGGCCGGGCTGCGTTTCACGAACCGTCACGGGCTGCCCATCGAACGCGACATCCCCGACCAGATACCCCCGCCGGATCATCCGCCGCCCGAGAAACAGCCGATCCGCGGCTGGATCATGGACACCACCTCCATCACCTTCCGCCCCACCGGCTGAACCACCAACCGACACCCCTCCGACCGCAGGATCCGAACCCCGGCTCACCCTCGACTGTGACGAGCCAGTTATCCACAGCCGGGCGCGGTGGCGGCATCTCGTCGGAGCCGGATGGAATAGTTGGCCTCCCCGACGAGCCAAGGAGTGACCATGGACAGGCAGCGCTGCTTCGGATCCGGCGACCCGCTGTACGAGGCGTACCACGACGAGGAGTGGGGCCGCCCGGTCGACGACACCCCCGACGAACGTGCCCTGTTCGAGCGGGTCGCACTCGAGGGCTTCCAGGCCGGGCTCAGCTGGATCACGGTGCTCCGCAAGCGACCCGCGTTCCGCGCCGCCTTCCGCGACTTCTCGCCGTCCGCGGTGGCGGCCTTCGACGACGAGGACGTGGCGAGGCTGATGGCTGACGAGGGCATCGTCCGCAACCGGTTGAAGGTAGCGGCCGCCATCGGCAATGCGCGGGCGCTGCTGGCCCTGCACGACGGGGGCGGGCGCCTGTCCGAGGTCGTGGCGCGGCACACTCCCGCCCCGCGCGGGAGCGCCCCGCTGCCGGGCGAGGTGCCCGGCAGCACGCCGGAGTCGGTCGCGCTGAGCAGGGATCTGAAGCGGCTCGGCTTCAGGTTCGTCGGCCCCACGACGATGTACGCGCTGCTCCAGGCGGTCGGCGCGGTCGACGATCATGTCGAGGGCTGCTGGCTGGCGGCCGGGGCGGGCAGAGGCGAGGCCCTCGTCACGGCGTGAAACAATGGTGGCGATGTCCAGTCGCCAGCCCGCACCCCGCGCCCGCCGCCCGCGCACCAGGATGAGCGCGGCCGAGCGCCGCGAGCAGCTCATCGCGATCGCCCGCGAGCTCTTCGCGGAGCGCGGCTTCGAGGGGACCTCCGTCGAGGAGATTGCCGCACGGGCCGGCGTCTCGAAACCCGTGGTCTACGAGCACTTCGGTGGCAAGGACGGCGCCTACGCCGTCGTCGTCGACCGCGAGACCCAGGTGCTGCATACCTCGATCCGTGCCGCCCTCTCCACGCCGGGCGCCAGATCGCGTGAGCTCCTCGAACGCGGGACCATGGCGCTCCTCGAGTACATCGAGAGCTGCCCGGACGGCTTCCGTATCCTGTCGCGCGACCCGTCGTCGACCGGAACCAGCGGCGAGGCTGGCGCCTCCTTCGCGTCGATCCTCAGCGACATCGCCGGGCAGTCGGAGGTGCTGCTCGCCAAGGAGTTCGCCCGCAACGGTCAGGATCCGAAGTTCGCCGGTCTCTACGCCCAGGCCCTCGTCGGGCTCGTCGCTCAGACCGGCCAGCAGTGGTTGGACAACAGACAGCCGTCGCGCGAGGAGGTCGCCCGGCACCTGATCAACCTCGCCTGGAACGGGATGGCGCACCTGAAGCCCGATCCGCAGCTCGTCATGCAGACCATCGACGCGCGGCGCGAACGACGCGCCGCCTCGGTTCAGGCCGACGACTCCAACAGCACCCGCAGGTAGTCCGCCAGCCGCACCCTGTCGGCGTGCGTCCACTGCGCGAGCAGGTCCTCTTCCATCGCAATCAGCGACTCGAAGGCGGCGTCGACCAGCGCCAGCCCATCCTCGGTCAGCCTTACCCGCACGGCGCGGCCGTCGCTCGGGTCGTTCTCGCGGGTGACGGCACCTCGCGCGACGAGCCGGTCGACGCGGTTGGTCATGGTCCCCGACGTGACGTGGGTCTCGACCACGAGCTGCCCGGGGCTCAGACGGTAGGGCTCCCCAGCCCGGCGGAGGGCCGCCAGCACGTCGAACTCCCACGACTCGAGCTGGTGCTCGGCGAAGGCAAGCTTGCGCCGACCCTCCAGGATCCCGGAGAGTCGGTCGAGCCGCGACCAGATGTGCAGCGGATCGAGGCCGAGGTCGGGGCGCACCCGGAGCCAGGCGTCGACGACGCGGTCGACCTCGTCGCTCACGGGAGAACCTGCGCTCCGGCCACCGGGCCGAATGCCCGACGCGCCGCCCGCACCCCACTGAACCGCGCCAGCGCCGTCGCGAGCTCGGCGGCGTGCGCCGAGGACCCGGCGAGGAAGGCACACGTCGGCCCGGATCCCGACACGATGGCACCCAGCGCCCCCGCCTCGAGGCCGAGCCGGAGCGTGTGCGCGAGCTGCGGAAGCAGCGACACGGCCGGTCCCTGGAGGTCGTTGACCAGGGCCGCGCCGACAGCTCCGGTGTCACCGGCCCGCAGCGCCTCCACCAGCTCGACGGGGATCTCGGTGGTGCCGGGGGTGGCGGTGCGGTCGAACTCGCGGAAGACAGCGGGGGTGGACAGCCCTGAGTGGGCCAGCGCGAAGGTCCAGTGGTAGGTGCCGCTGGTCATCATGGAGGTGAGCTGGTCACCCCGCCCCGTACCGATGGCGGTGCCCCCCAGCAGCAGGAACGGCACGTCGGCACCCAGCTCCGCGGCGAGCGGGTGCAGGTCGCTGCGCGTGGCGCCCACCTGCCACAGCGCGTTGCAAGCGACGAGCGTGCCGGCCGCGTCGGCGGAGCCGCCCGCCATGCCGCCGGCGACGGGGATCCGCTTGCGGATCGTGAGCCGCACGCCTGCACCCGTCACCTCGCAACGGGCCGCCAGCAGCTTGGCCGCGCGCATGGCGAGGTTGGTGTCGTCAACCGGCAGGAAACCGGCCCCCTCGCCGTGGAACGCCAGCGAGAAGACGCCGGCCGGGGCACGCTCCGCGAGGATCTCGTCGCCGAGGCTGACGGCCTGGAACACCGTGCCGAGTTCGTGATAACCCGAGGGATCGGCCCCGCCGACGCGCAGAGCCAGGTTCACCTTCGCGGGCACCCGCACACGCACTGCAGTCGTCACGACTCGAACCTACCGCACGGCCGCCGCGCTGCCCATGAGTCGCTCAGGCGGGCAGCTGGGCCGCGATCGCGGCGAAGTCCTGCACGGCCAGCTTCTCGCCCCGCAGTTGCGGGTCGAGGCCCGCGGCGGTGATGGCGTCCGACGCAGCCGTCGCGGATCCGAACAGCCCGCCGAGCGCGGCGCGCAGCATCTTGCGGCGTTGGGCGAAGGCTGCGTCGACCACCCGGAAGGTGGCCTCGCGGGTCGCCGGGGTGTCGGGCGCGGGGCGACGGGTGAGGCGCACCAGCCCGGAGTCGACGTTCGGGACGGGCCAGAACACCTTCGGCGGGACGGTCGCGATGCGGGCGCTCTCGGCGTACCAGGCGACCTTGGCGCTGGGGACGCCGTAGACCTTCGAGCCCGGCGGGGCGACGAGCCTGTCCGCCACCTCCAGCTGCACCATCACCAGGCCGCGGTCCCAGTGCGGGAAGAGTTCGAGCATTCGCAGCAGCACGGGCACCGAGACGTTGTACGGGAGGTTCGCGACGAGGGCGGTGGGCTGCACGGGAAGCTCCGTGACCTGCAGCGCGTCGGTGTTCACGACGTCGAGGCGCGTGGCCGCGTCCGGGCCGAGGCGCTCCGCGACCGTCTGCTGGAGCCGATGGGCCAGCCGGTCCTCGATCTCGACGGCGACGACCCGGGCACCGACCTCGAGCAGGCCCAGCGTCAGCGATCCCAGGCCGGGGCCGATCTCGAGCACCACATCGTCGGCGGTGACGCCCGACATGGTGACGATGCGGCGCACGGTGTTGGGATCGATGACGAAGTTCTGTCCCCGCTGCTTGGTCGGGCGCAGGTCGAGTTCGGCGGCGAGTCGGCGCACCGAGGCGGGATCGAGCAGGCCTGTGTCAGGCATCCGTGCCCCACTCTCCATAGGCGGCGAACGTGTTGGCGACGGTGAGGTCGCAGAACTCGGCAAGGTCCATGCCGAGCAGGTCGGCCAGGAAGGTGACCGTGTGGGGAAGCAGGTAGGGCGCGTTGGCCTTGCCGCGTCGGGGCTTCGGGGTCAGGTACGGGGCGTCGGTCTCGACGAGCAGCCGGTCGGCGGGGGTCGCCAGGGCGGCCTCCCGCAGCGCCCCGGCCGAGCCGAACGTCACCACCCCGGGGAAGGACAACCAGCAACCGCGGTCGACGAACTGCCGGGCGACGTCCGCGTCGCCGGAGAAGCAGTGCATCACCACGCGCTCGGGGAGCGGTTCGTCGTCCAGGACTCGCAGCACGTCGTCGTGGGCGTCGCGGTCATGGATCATCAGGGTCTTGCCCGCGCTCCTCGCCCACCCGATGTGCGCCCGGAACGCGCGCTCCTGGATCTCGCGGCCGATGCCCTGGGGAGTGCGGAAGTAGTCGAGGCCTGTCTCGCCGACAGCGACGACCTCGTCGCGGTCGACGAGATCCTGGATGGCGGCCAGGTCGTCGGCGAGCGCCTCCTCGCCCCCGGCGGCGAATCTGCGGGCCGCGTCGTTGGGGTGCAGGGCCACGGCCGCCCGGACCTGCGGGTTCCGCGAGGCGAGGTCGACGGCGGAGCTCGCGTCGTCGACGTCGCAGCCGACCTCGATGACCCGCGTGACATTGACCTGGGCCGCGAGCCTCAGGCTGTCGTCCACCGGCAGCCCGGAGTAGTCGGCGGTCGAGAACAGGTGCGTGTGGTTGTCGATCACGCGGCGGGGCAGGGCCTCCGGCAGGGGCGGCAGCCCCAGTCCCTCCAACACGCTCACTTGCCCTCCCTGGCGGCCAGCGCGGCCGCGTACAGCTCCTTGCGGTTCGCCCCCGTGGCCTTCGCCACCTCGGCGACCGCAGCAGACAGTTTCGCACCGCCATCCATGGCGCGAAAAACCAGGCGCACGGCCTCGTCGGTGCTGACCTCGATGTCCTCGGCCCCCGCGACGACGATCGTGACCTCGCCGCGCACCCCCTCGGCGGCCCACCCGGCGAGTTCGGCGAGCCCGCCCCGTCGGACCTCCTCGTAGGGCTTGGTCAGCTCCCGGCAGACGGCCGCGGGCCGGTCGTCGCCCAGTTCGGCTGCCGCGTCGGTCAGGAACGCGGCGAGCCTGTGCGGGGCCTCGAAGAACACCATCGTGCGCTCCTCCGCCGCGAGCTTCCCGAGGCGTCGGCGCCGCTCCCCTGACTTGCGGGGCAGGAATCCCTCGAAGCAGAACCGGTCGACGGGCAGGCCTGAGACGGCCAGCGCTGTCAGGACGGCCGACGGGCCGGGGACGGCGGTGACGCGCAGCCCGCGCTCGACGCAGGCGACCACGACGCGGTAGCCCGGGTCACTGACGCTGGGCATGCCCGCGTCGGTGCACAGCACGACCCGCGCGCCGCCTGCGACGGCCTCGATCAGCTCGCCGGTGCGGGCCGACTCATTCCCCTCGAAGTAGCTGACGACCCGCCCCACGGGTTCGATTCCCAGCCGCTTCGTCAGGGTGACGAACCTGCGGGTGTCCTCTGCCGCGATGATGTCGGCGGAGGCGATGGCGTCGCGGAGGGCCTGACTGGCGTCGGTGGATGATCCGATGGGGGTCGCGGCGAGGATGAGTGAGCCGCCCGTCAGGGTCTGCATGCGATCAGCCTATGCTGGGCGACGTGCTGACGACCCTCCAGGCTCTCCGAGACGGCCGCCTTAGTGACCGTGCCATCGGTTGGGCAGTGACCATCGGCATCACCGCACTCGCGTTCTTCACCCGGATCTGGAACGTCGACTTCCCCAACAAGCTGCTGTTCGACGAGACGTACTACGCCAAGGACGCGTGGGCGATCCTGCAGTCGGGCTACGAGCGAAACTGGACCGAGAACGCCAACGACCTCATCGTGCAGGGCGACCTCAGCGGCATGCAGGACACCCCCTCGTTCGTGGTGCACCCGCCGCTCGGCAAGCTCCTGATCGGCGTCGGCGAGCACTTCTTCGGCATGAACTCGTTCGGCTGGCGCATCTCGGCGGTCGTGTTCGGCTCGCTGCTGGTGTTCTTCACGATCCGGCTGGCCCGCCGCCTGTCCCGCTCGACGCTGATCGGTGCCATCGCCGGCCTCCTGCTGACGTTCGACGGCCTCGCGTTCGTGATGAGCCGTCTCGCGCTGCTCGACATCTTCCAGGCGACGTTCGCCGTCGCCGCCGTCGCCGCGCTGGTTGCCGACCGGGACTGGTTCCGGCACCGGCTGGCCGACCACCTCGAACGCAGCGGTCAGCCGGACCTCGACGGAAAGTTCGGGCCGCTGCTGCTCTGGCGGCCGTGGCGCGTCGTCGCCGGTCTCATGTTCGGCGCCTCGTGCGCGGTCAAGTGGAACTCGATCTACCTGATCGCCGCGTTCGGCATCCTCGTCGTCTTCTGGGACATCGGCGCCCGGCGGCTCGCCGGAGCCGGGCGGAAGCAGTGGCTCTCGATCGTCATCGACGCGCCGGCCGCGTTCGTGCAGCTCGTCGTCGTCGCGATCCCCGTCTACCTCGCCTCGTGGCTGGGCTGGCTCACCACGTCGGGCGGCTACGCGCGCAGCTGGGGTGCCGAGAACCCGGACGACCCGCTCGTGCAGCGCTTCGGCGAGGCCCTCGGATCGCTGTTCCACTACCACCAGCTCGCCTACAACTTCCACACCGGGGCCGGGATGATGGTCGATGCGACGCACCCCTACGAGGCGAACCCGGCCGGCTGGCTGCTGATGCTCAGGCCCATCGGGATCGAGGCCGTCAATGGCATCGAACCTGGCGAGGACGGCTGCACCGCGGTAGGCACGACGTGCCTGCGGATCATCTCCGGCATGGGCACCCCGCTGCTGTGGTGGTCCGCGCTGATCGCCATCATCTTCGCCATCGGCTGGTGGGTCGCCGGCCGCGACTGGCGTTTCGGCGTGCCGCTCGTGGCCATCGCCGCCGCCTGGCTGCCCTGGTTCCAGTACGCGGGCCGCCCCCTGTTCTTCTTCTACGCGATCATGATCATCCCGTTCAGCTGCACGATCCTGGCGATGGCGCTGGGCAAGCTGCTCGGGCCCCGCGACCACAACCCCAAACGGTGGCTGAAGGCCATGGTCGTCGGCATCATCATCGCCGTGATCCTGTGGAACTTCGCGTTCATCTACCCGATCCTGACCGCCGACCTCCTCACCCGCCCTGAATGGCTGATGCGCATGTGGCTCGGCAACGCCTGGATCTGACCCGGGTCGTTGAGCCTGTCGAAACGCCCCTGAGCGAAGCGAAGGGACGAACAGTCCACCGCCCCGACCGCCTTTGGCCGACAATGGCCCGATGAGCGTTGACGTCACGATCCTGCACAACCCGCGCTGCTCCACCTCGCGCGCGGCCCTGGAGACCCTCGAGGCCTCGGGCCGGTCGTTCGAGGTGGTGCCGTACCTGAAGCAGCCCCTCACCGCCGACCAGTTGCGCGACCTTGTCGCCCTCTTCCCCGACTCTCCGACCGACCTCGTGCGGCGCGACGCGACGTTCGCACGGCTCGGCCTGGCCGACGAGGACGTCCGCACTGCCGATCAGGTCGTCGAGGTGCTGACCGAGCATCCCGCTCTCTTGCAGCGCCCGATCCTCATCCGCCACAACGCCGACGCCGACCGCGCCATCATCGGTCGACCGAAGCAGGTCGTCCCGGAGTTCCTGCGCCCCTAGCCGACGCCACCCTTGTGCGCAGAAACCACCCTTCCGGGTCGTTGAGCACTTCGACGAGCTCAGCACAGGCCCGTCGAAACGCCCTGAGCGCAGCGAAGGGTCCCCGCCTTGCCACGCCTCGCTCCGCTCGGCGCCCTTCGACAAGCTCAGGGAACCGACCTAGCCCCGACGGCGCAGGCGCGAGGCCCCGTAGGCGCGGAGCCGGCTGAGCGGCGGCATCGCGCCGCCGGCCGAGCGCTGGCCGCCGATCAACTCGGCCAGGTACCAGCCGCTGGCGGTACCGTTCATCAGCTCGCCACGACCATTGCCACGGGCGTAGTAGCCGCCGGGGATCGCTGAGGCGCCGACGACGGGGCGGCCGTGGTCGCTCGGATCGATGGCGAGTCGTCCCTCGGCCAGGTCGGTGGCCCCCAGGTGCTCGACGCACCAGTCGTGCAGTTCCACGCCCGCCTGCGCGACGCGACCGACGCTGGCCTTCTGGCCGAGCACGAGCGCGCGGTCGCCGAGCGGGCGGATCATCCAGGCCGCCGACGTCGCGCACAGCGACACCTGCGACAGGGCCTTGCGCGGGGTGCATCTCACGACGGGCACCCACTGGGCCGGCGCAACGCGCGCCGCGGCACCCCAGGGGCTCACGCCGAGAGTGTCGATGACGGCGCGGGCGCCGACCGTGCCGATGTCACGGACCCAGGCGAGGTTGTTGCGGAAGTGCACACGGGTGACTCCCTCACGCCTGGTCAGATGGGCGACGGTGACGCCGTGCACGACGTTGGCCCCCGCAGCCACCGCCGCGGCCCGCAGCGTCGCGGCGTAGGCGGCGACGTCGACGGACAGCGCCTGCGTGCGGACGCTGACGCCGTCGGGAGCGACGAGCAGGTCGGCCTCGATCCCCTCCTCGCGGTACAGCTCGACGATCGAGCGCGACTCGCTCTCGTCGCCTCCGGGCAGCGAACGGTCACTCAAGGCGAGCATCGTGTGGTCGGGGTGGATGCGGCGGATCTCGTGGAATCCGGACAGGTTGCGGCGGATGTGTTCGCGCGCCGCGTCGAGCCCGTAGGCGTTGGCCATGTTGGCGATCGTCGACGCGTGGCCGACGGCGGCGACGCCATGACCGATGGCCGCGCTGTCGCCCTCGGGGTTCGGGTCGAGTACCAGGACGTCATAGCCCTTGTGGGCGAGCCTGCGGGCCACGGTCAGCCCAGCGATGGTCGCTCCCAGCACCGCAACGTCATGAGCCATGGGTTCAGCCTAACGGGGCGCGACGACCGACCGGGAAGGCGACCTAGCTTACCGTGCAGGACAGGGTCCACCGGCCACCTGCCCGCGGCGCGGGCGAGGGGAGCTGCGGGGTCGACACGGCACGAACCGTGACCTGTACCATTCCGCGGACGAAAGGATTCCGCGCTGATGTGGACACTGCATAACAACGGCGAGCTCCTCCCGGGGGCCGTGGTCAAACCCACCGAACGACTGAGTTGGGGACGCACGATCGGACTCGGCGCGCAGCACGTCGTCGCCATGTTCGGCGCGACGTTCGTGTTCCCGCTCCTGATGGGCCTCAACCCGCAGCTTGCGGTGATGATGTCCGGCATCGCGACCATCATCTTCATCTTCGCGACCAAGCACCGCGTGCCGAGCTACCTCGGCAGCTCCGCGTCGTTCGTGGGCGTCGCGACGGCGATCTACGCCGCGGGCGGCAACCCCGCCGACGTGACCGGAGCGCTGTTCGTCGTCGGCCTGACGCTGTTCATGGTCGGTCTGGTCATCCACTTCGCCGGCGCGAAGGTCGTCCACAAGGCGCTTCCCCCGGTCGTGACAGGCGCCGTGGTCATGCTGATCGGCTTCAACCTCGCCCCGGTCGTGGCGAGCGTCTACTGGCCCGTCGACCCGTGGCTCGCGTTCGTCGTCATGCTGATCGTCGTCGCGCTGTCGATCGGCCTGCGCGGCTTCATGGGACGCATCGCCATCTTCCTGTCGCTGATCATCGGCTACGTGCTCAGCTGGCTCGCCGACCTCGCCTTCGGGCCCCTGCAGAAGGTCGCCGAGGACGGCACCGTGTCCGAGGCGCTGCGCGTCGACTGGTCGGGCGTCGCGTCCGCGGACTGGATCGGCCTGCCCCCGCTCACGGACCTCGCCAACTGGACCTACGGCGCCACCGACAACATCGTCGGCATCCACCTGCCCCACTTCTCGCTCGGCGCCATCATCATCGCCCTGCCCGTCGTCATCGCCCTGATCGCGGAGAACACCGGCCACGTCAAGGCCGTCTCCGAGATGACCAAGGAGAACCTCGACGACTACATGGGCCGCGCGATCGCCGCCGACGGGGTCGGGTCCATGCTGGCGACCTCCGTCGGCGCCGGCCCGACCACCACCTATGCCGAGAACATCGGCGTCATGGCCGCGTCCCGCGTCTACTCGACCGCCGCCTACCTGGTCGCCGCGGCCGTGGCCATCCTCTTCGGCTTCTCCCCGAAGTTCGGCGCCATCATCTCCGCCACCCCGTCGGCCGTCCTCGGCGGCATCACCGTCGTGCTCTACGGCATGATCGGCCTGCTGGGCGCGAAGATCTGGCGCGAGAACAACGTGGACTTCGGCAACCCGCTGAACCTGATCCCGGCCTCCGCCGGCATCATCATCGGCGTCGGCGACGTGTCGGTCCCCTTCGGCAGCTTCTCGCTGAGCGGCATCGCGCTGGGCACCATCGTGGTCGTCTCGGTCTACCACCTCGCCCGCCTCATCGCCCCCGAGCAGATGAAGAAGTCCGCCGACGGCGCATCGCTCATCTACGACACCCCCGGGATGCAGGACGTCGACGCGGACGACGCAGAGGGACGCTAGCCCGCCGGAGAGGGTGTGGAATCGCCCCCCAATGCGCTTCCACACCCCCTCTACCTGACAAGACCCCGCAGTGCCCGGAATGTGACGCGGCCTTGAAGAGTTTTTTCGGACTGGTTTGTCCTCGGGTGGGTCCCGTGACCCCGCGCAGGTGTATCACCGCCCTCGCATGTCGCCTACGCTGGGGTACACCCACCACGTGAGACGGAGCCCCGAGGCATGAGCACCCGACAGCGTCCGGCCCCGACGGCCGCGACGTTCGACCGCGCCCGCGCTGACGCCCGCTCCGACGAGGAACTCCTCTCCTTGTCACGCGCCGGGGATCACGAGGCCTTCACGACGCTCTTCTACCGTCACCACGCGGGAGCTGTGCGTGCCGCGCGGGGAACCACCAACCGTCTCGATCCGGAGGATCTGACGGCCGAGGCGTTCTCCCGGACGTGGCGGACGATCCAGGGCGGCGGAGGGCCACGCCGGGACCTCGGGCCCTATCTCCGCACGACCATCCGTAACCTGGCCGCGACCTGGGGGCGCCGCTCGCGCGAGGTTCCCACCGACGACCTGGTACTCGAACTGGCCTCCGGTGAGGTCAGCTTCGACGAGGCCATGGCCGACCACGAGCTGGTCACCGACGCCTTCCGCACGCTCCCGAAGCGGTGGCAGTCCGTGCTGTGGCGGGTGGAGGTGGAGGGCCAGTCGGCGGCCGAGGTGGCCAGGGAGCTCGGGCTCACCCCCAACGCGGCCTCCGTCCTGACCCGGCGCGCCAGGGAAGGACTCGCAAAGGCCTGGCTGCAGGCCCAGGTCGACACCCGCTCCCGGCGCCGCGACTGCCAGTGGGCGCTGCAACGGATCGGCTCGTACGTCCGCGGCACGCTCCCTGCGGCCCAGCTCGTGCGCATGAGCGGGCACCTCGACGAGTGCGAGGACTGCGCTCGTGCCACCCGGCGCATCGCCTCCCTCGGCTCCTCGCTCAGGCTAGTCGCGATCCTGGCCGGTGGATCCGCCGTCGGGCTGCTGGCGTTCGGCGTGCTCGCACCTCCGGCGGCCCAGGCCGCACAGGCGCCCTCCCCCTCCGCCGGCACCGCCACCGCCGCGCAGACAGCCGCCCGCGTGTTCACAAGTCCCCTCGGCGCCGTGGCCAGCGTCGCGATCATCGGCACGACCGCGGTCGCACTCGTGGCCACAGGACTGGGTGGACGGTCGACCGATCGCACGCAACCAGACCCGCAGGCGGTCAACGTCGCGGTCAGCGCATCGATCTCAGCCGCCCCCGCAGCCACCACTGCCGCCAGCGGCGTGCTCACCTCCGCCGTTCCCCACGCACCCACCACTCTCGTCACAACTCCGGCGCCGGCGTCGTGGCCGGTGCCCGGACCGACGAGGCCCCCGGCCCTGATCCGGCCCACAGCCCAGGCAACGACCGTCGCGACTACACCCGTCACACCCTCGTCGATGCCGAGCCCCACGGACTCGCCGTCGCCCACCCAGGCCCCGACGGGGATCACGCCCACCGAACCGGAGACCACCCCTCCGGTCGTCATCCCCTCCCCCGAACGCCCGGATTCCCCGACCCCGTCGCCCACGCCCGAGCCGTCCCCGGAACCCACGCCCGAGCCCACGCCCGAGCCGACTCCTGAGCCCACCCTCACGGCGACGCCCGAGCCCACGCCCGAGCCCACCCTCACGGCGACGCCTGAAACCACCCCGACGCCCACCCTCACGGCGACGCCTGAAACGACCCCGACGCCCGACCCGACCGTCACCCCGACGCCCGAGCCGACGCCCACCCCGACCTGCCTGGTGATCATCGGTCCGATCTGCATCGCCTTCGGCAGTTGAGCCGACGGCGAAGTCCCGTCTCAGCTGACGCCGGCCCCTGCCGTGCCGGGATAGCGTGGTCGCCGTGGATCAACTGCAACTCGAGTTCCGCGAGGCCATGGCCCACGTCCCGGCCCCCGTCACGATCATCACGACGACGCTCGGCGGCATGCCTACGGGGACGACGGTCTCCGCCTTCGCCTCACTGTCGATCACGCCCCCGATGGTGCTGTTCGCGCTGGACAACCGTGGCGGCATGATCGAGCGGCTGCGCGCCAGCGGCCGCGCGGGGATCAACATCCTGGCCGGTGGCCAGTCGGAGATCGCGCTGCAGTTCGCACGGCACGGCGAGGCTGACCGCTTCGACGGCCTCGGCTGGCACGCCGACAACGGGCTGCCCCGCATCGACGGCGCAACGTCATGGCTGCGCTGCGAGGAGCTGACGTTCATCCCCGGCGGCGACCACACCGTCGTGCTCGGCACCGTCATGGAGGCACAGACGGAACCCGGCTCGTCATTGACCTACCATCTGCGCACGTTCAGGGACCTCACGCCCCCACCGGCCGGCCTCGGCTGAGGCGCCCGGGTCAGCCCAGGCGCTCGCCGAGCGCGGCACGCAGCTGCGTCGAGCTGGTGCTGCGGGTGTACGGGAAGTAGATGACCCGCACGCCTACTCCGGCCATGGCCTTCTCGAGCCGTTCGCCCTTGGCCGTGCCCTTCCAGTCGTCGCCCTTGAACAGCACGTCGAAATGGACCTGCTCCCAGACCTTGACCTTGTCACTCGAGGTGTCGACGACGACCTTGTCGACCATGGACAACGCCTCGAGGATGGCCATCCGCTCGGCGAGCGGGATGATCGGGCGCCTGCCCTTCATCTCCTCGAGAGCCTCGTCAGTCACGGCCCCCACGATCAGCACGTCGCAGTGCTTCCTCGCGTGGCTCAGGATGTTCAGGTGGCCCACATGGAACATGTCCCAGCCGCCGGGCACATAGCCCACGATCCTGGGGCCGTCCCCCACAACAGACAGATTCATCGCTTCTCCCCCCGGTCTGCGATGGCCACACCCTACTCGTGTTCGACGCCCAGGACGTCGATATGTCCACACCCCAGCCTCCCAGGCCGCGCGGCGTCCCGCCTGCCGCGGCCTGTCCAATCTGCGGGAACGGTCACAGAATGACCGAAACGAGCCCCCTGGTGACCGAAGATGGTCCCGTTTCGACACGAACCTGAGAGTTTGTTAAGATTTACTCAGCTTGATGCTCGAGCCGTCGCGAGTCCCTGACAACTTCACACTCACTGTTCGCATCGCACCCCCGCACCCCCGCAAGACAGGTTTCCTGATGAAGTCATTCAGAGTCCGCCCCAGGACGCTCGGAGCGCTGCTCCTCGCCGTCCTCCTGAGCACGTTGATCGGCGGCGGAGCCCTGCTCGCCCCCACAGCCCAGGCTGAGGACGCGGCCACGACCCGCACGGTCACCATTCCCGCGACCCGCACCACCTACACCTCCAGCGCCGCCACGACGAAGAACTTCTCGACGGCCACCACCCTGTTCGGCAGCAAGACGATGTACGCGAGCTATCTCGGCTTCGACAAGCTGACGCTGGCCTCCGGCGAGTCCATCACCGACGCGTCCCTCAACCTGAACGTGACGTCGGTCGGCGGCTCGGGCAGCACCGACGTGACCGTGGTCCCGGTGAACAACTCCTGGACCGCAGCCAAGGTCACGTACGCCGCACGCCCGGCCGCCCTCGGCGCGGAGGTCAACACCACCTCGACCGCCCCGGCCGGCAAGACCAGCGCGCTGAAGCTCAACGCGTCGAAGGTCGCCTCCCAGATCACGACCGGAGCCTCGTTCGAGGTCCGCAACACTGTCTCGGCGGCACAGCTCAACTTCTCGGCCACCGGCGCCAAGGCCCCGACGCTGACCGTCACGATCTCCACCAGCGGCTCGAGCAGCAACTCGAGCACCTCCGACAAGACGTCCGAGGCGACGGACTCGGCCACGGACAACGGAAAGATGGTGTTCGCGCACTACTTCCCGCCGTACCCCGTCTCCATCGACAACAAGGCGAGCGACGCTGACTACTACGCGAGGCACTACCTCGTCGCCTCGGGCGAGAACGGCAAGTACGCGAGCGTCGGCGGCCTGCTGCGCGACCGCCCGCTCACCCGCGACCCCATCTCGAGCAACTACAAGCTCGCGGACCTGAAGACCGAGGTCAGGCAGGCCATCGACGCCGGCATCGACGGCTTCGCCGTGGACATCCTCTCGCTGAGCGGCTCGAACTGGGACCGCACCGTCCTGCTGATGCAGGCAGCCGAGGCTGTCTCGAGTGACTTCAAGATCATGCTGCAGGTCGACGCCACCGCCAACGCGGGCAAGGCCTCCGACGCGGATCTCGCCGCCGCCCTCGCCACGCTGTCCAAGTACTCGTCCGTCTACAAGGTGGGCGGCAAGGTCGTGATCTCCCCCTTCAAGGCGGAGAACAAGACCGCTTCCCAGTGGAAGTCGGTCCTGGACCTGATGAAGTCCAAGTACTCCATCTCCACCGCCTTCTTCCCCGTCTTCCTGAACGCCAGCAAGATGAGCGACTACGCGTCGATCAGCATGGGCTTCGGCAACTGGGGCGCCCGCGACCCGCTCCTGACGGCCAACGGCCCCGACTACGCCGCGCAGGCGCACAAGCTGGGCAAGCTGTGGATGCAGCCCGTCGCCGTCCAGGACGAGCGCCCGAACCAGAAGCTGTACGACGAGGCCGGCAACACCGAGACCCTGCGCGCAGGCTGGGACAAGGCCATCTCGCAGGACGCGGACTGGGTGCTCCTGACCACCTGGAACGACTACTCGGAGGGCACGAGCTTCGCCCCCTCGGACGACCACGGCTACAGCTTCCTCGACATCAGCAAGTACTACGCCACGCAGTTCAAGACCGATGCGAAGCCCGCCATCACCTCCGACGTGATCTACGTCACGCACCGCATCCAGTCGTACAAGACCAAGCCGTCCTACAGCGGCGTCATGGTCCAGTGGAGCGGCAACCGCACCACCCCGCGCGACACCGTCGAGCTGTTGACGTTCCTGAAGGCGTCCACCACCGTCAGCGTCAAGGTCGGCAGCAAGAGCTACAGCTACACGGCACCGGCCGGGGTGAGCGCCAAGACGTTCGCGCTGGAGACCGGGTACACGACGGTGACAGCGACGAGGTCGGGTTCGACCGTCGCCTCGGTGAAGACCAAGGACGCGGTGACGGCCACCGTCACGCAGCAGGACCTCTCGTACCACGCGGTGAGCAGCTCCGGCCGCTGACCCACGCGCCTCGGAGGGCCGGACCCGTGTCAGGGTCCGGCCCTTCCGGCGTGTCCGGGCGGGGAACGGTACTGTGTGGCCCACCAGCCACGGGGAGGCGCACATGGGCACCAGGACCACCTTCATGGACAGTTATGCACGCCTGTCCAGGGCGCAGAAGACGTCGGTGGGGGTCTCCTACTACTCGCGCTGGATCAACCGACCGATCGGCCGCGTCCTCGCCTCCGCCGCCCACGTGCTCGGCCTCACCCCCAATGCGGTCACCGGCCTGTCGGCGCTGTGCTCGCTGGGTGCACTCGTGCTGCTCGTGCTCGCCGAGCCCGCCCCCGTGACCGGGCTCGGCGTCGGCCTCCTGCTGGTCCTCGGGTTCGCCTTCGATTCCGCCGACGGGCAGCTCGCCCGGCTGCGGGGCGGCGGGTCGCGGCTCGGCGAATGGCTCGACCACCTCGTCGACTCCGGCAAGACCGTGCTGGTCCACACCGCTGTCCTGCTCGCCGCCTGGCTGCACTGGGACGTTGCGACGGGGTGGCTGCTCGTCCCGCTCGCCTACCTGTTCGTGGCGGTGGTGCAGTTCTCCGGGATCCTGCTGACGCAGTTCCTGCTGCCGAAGGATCAGTCCGCGGCACCACGTCAGCCGAGCGCGGCCCGCTCGCTCGCTCTGCTGCCGGCCGACTACGGGGTGCTGTGTCTCGCCTTCCTGCTCTCGGGAGTTCCCGCCGTGTTCACGGCGGTATACACCGTGCTCGGGCTCCTGACCGCGCTCATCACCGCCGGCCTGATCACCCAGTGGGCCCGTCGGCTACGGGCGGCCTGAGGCCTCAGATCACGCCCTCGTGCGTCTCCCCCGTGGCCGGGACGTAGAGGCGGTGCGTCGACGTCTCCTCGCGGTCGAACCACAGTCCGTCCTTCGGCGCGCGCCACGTCGCGGGCGCCCCGGCCCAGACGCCCCGGTCCCGCTTACCCGATCGGGTGAGCACGGAACCGGCGGCCAGCACGGATCTCTCAGGCAGTGACGCGCCACCCAGGAGCAGGCACCGGGCGCCCACGAAGCTGCGCTCCCCCACCACCACCGGATGCGCGACCTGCGCGTCCCGCGCGAGGTCGACGCTGTGGGTGAGGATCAGCGTCTGCCGGCCCGCCACCGAGGCGAGCGCCCCGACGGTGACCCCACCTGAGCAGTCCACGCTGTGCCGCGACGTGATCTTCGCCTTGTCCCCCAGGCTGAGCCGCGCCCCGTCCGGGTAGTGGCGGGCGTACACGGGGTGCGCGGAGATGAGGTTCATCCGCCCGATGCGCGACCCCGGCGCCAGCTCGACCGCCGACAGGTCCTTGAACAGGTTGAACCTCCCGACCAGGGCCCCGTCGCCCACGGTGAACCGCCGCACGCGTAGCACAAGATTCGTCGCGGCCCTGGCGCTCGGCGACACGTCATGCCCCACCTTCCTGAGTAGGGCGTTCTTCGCCCGGCTCGCAGGCAGCAGCCACACGGCCGTCGTCGCGATGTCCAGCAGTGCCATCACAGCTCCTCCGTCCCGGCGCCGCGCAGGACGCGCAACGCCACCACCAGTTCCCACCCCATCCTGACCGCGAGGCCGAGTACCACGCCGACCAGGGCACCCTCGGCACCCCACCACACCGCGCCGGCGGCGACGAGCGGCAGTCCCACCAGGGCGCCGACGAGTGTCGCCCTGGCGACGGCCCGCAGCTTCCCGAACGTCGCCAGAACCGTCTTCGCGATCACCGACTCCATGAAGTTCAAGGCCACGAACACGGCCATCAGCACCACGAGGACCCCCGACGGCTCCAGGCTTCCCGCCCCGAGCCAGCCGAGCAGTGGCCGCCCCGCGACCCAGACCGCCAGCGCCATCAGCACCGCGATTCCCGCGCTGCCGGCCAGCCCCCGCCGCGCACGGGACGCGGAGTGACGACCGCGCGGCACCCAGCCCTGCAGCACCGTGACGGCCGGCCCCATGGCCACCGACACCTGGCGCTGCAGCTTGTCGGCCAGCGCGTACAGCGGCTGCACCGCGGGGGCGACGGCGGAGACGATGATCACGGGCGCCGCGACATAGCCGGCGCTGCCCAGCGCAGACACGAGCCCGTCGCCGCGGCTGCGGAGCAGCGGGCCGAGCCCCGGCACGACGGCGGGCACCGCCCCGGACCGCCTGAGGTAGGCGAAGATCCAGACGGAGGACAGGCAGAAGGCCACAAGGAATCCCGCCGACTGACAGGCCAGCCCCAGGCCCGCGTCGGCTCCGTGTCGCATCAGCAGGATGCCGACGAGCGTGCCGACCACCCGCGGCACGGTCTCGACAAGCAGGAAGACGTAGGGGCGCGCGAGACCCACGAAGAACCAGTTGGCGGTGAGCCCCGCCAGGGAGGCCGTGGCGCTGCCGAGTGTCGCGAGGTCCGGTCGAGCGGGGGCCAGTAGCATCGACACCAGCACCGCCACCAGGACGACGGGCACGAACAGCGAGAGCCGCACCTTCACCGACGAGACGAACTCCTCGCGCCGCTGGTCGGCGGAGCCGCGCGCGACCTCCGCCGGCCCGGACAGCGACCAGCCGTAGGCGACGGCGACCGCGGCGATCGCCCCCACCGACTGCCCCACCGCGATTGCACCCCAGGCGGCGTCGCCGCTGGCCCGGATCATCGCCGGGATGACCACGAGGGAGGCGACGGCGAGCAGGAGCATGGAGAGGGCATACCCGAACGCCTTGTTGAGCCCGGACAGTGCGCGCACGATGTTCCTCCCCCCTGCCGCGGCCGAGGGCCGCCTGCGCACGAAGTCTATGGTTTAGGCCCTCGCCACGGGGGATTGCTCGTTATAGTGGCCCCATTGCGGACCGTAGAGGGGGGCTCATGGAACCGCGGTGGGATCTCAGTGGCTGCACGGGATACGACAAGGGTCGTGGCTTTGTGTGGCAGGTGTTGTGGCAGCTGGTCTCGGGGCTGGTGTTCGTCCGGTGGTGGTGCCCGGCCGGGCTGCGGGTCAGGATTCTCAGGGCGTTCGGGGCCGAGATCGGCGAGGGCGTCTACATCAAGCCGCGCGTGCGTGTGCACTGGCCGTGGCGGCTCAAGGTCGGCGACCACTCCTGGATCGGTGAGGACGCCTGGATCCTCAACCTGGTGCAGGTGAGCATCGGGAGCCAGTCGATCATCTCGCAGTCTGCGCTGCTGTGCAGCGGCTCGCACGACATGCACTCGCCGACGTTCGAGCTGGACAACGCGCCCATCACCATCGGCAACGGCACGTGGATCGCGGCCCGCGCGACGGTGCTGCGCGGGGTGACGGTCGGCGATGGCGCGGTGGTCGGCTCAGGGGCACTGGTGGTCAAGGACGTCGCGGATGGGCAGATCGTGCTCGCCCCGGTCGCCGAGCCGCTGCTCCGCAAGCGCCCAGCGGCATGAGAATCCTGTCGGTCGTCACGCTCATCAGCCCGCTGGGCGAGTACGGCGGCCCCGTGCGGGTGGCGGTCAACCAGGCGAAGGCGCTGCAGGACCGCGGGCACCAGGTGCAGATCATCGCCTCGACGCGCGGCTTCCCGCGCGACGAGGTGCCCACGCAGCTGGACGGGGTCCCGCTCCACCTGTTCCGCGGCATCCAGGTCCTGCCCGGCGCCGGCTTCGCCGGCCTCGCGGCGCCCGGACTGTGGGCCTGGCTGCTCCGCCATGTGCGCAGCGCCGACGTCGTGCACGTGCACGCGGCGCGCGACCTGGTGACGCTGCCCGCGGCCGCCATCGCCCGGCTGGAGGGGGTCCCGTACTTCCTGCAGACGCACGGCATGATCGACCCGTCGGACAACCCGCTGGCTCGCCCGCTCGATGCGCTCATGACGCGCCCCGTCCTCCGCGGAGCCCGGGAGATCTTCCATCTCACCGCACTGGAGCGCAGCCAGCTGCTCGAGGTGGCCGGCCCAGCGCTGCGGCTGGCCGAGCTCGCGAACGGGGTGCCGTTGGCGGACCCGCCGCCGGTCAGCGTGGCGGGGCCCGAGGTGCTGTTCCTCGCCCGGCTCGCGCCGCGCAAGCGGCCCATGCTGCTCGTCGACGCCGCGCGCGCCCTGCACGAGAAACACCCCCGGGCACGGTTCACGATCGTCGGGCCGGACGAGGGCGAGGGGCCGGCGGTCAAGCAGGCGGTGCGGGAGGCCGTCAACGCCGGTGTGCCGGTGGCCTGGGAGGGTCCACTCGGCCCGGACCTCGTGCTGGAGCGCACCTCGCGTTCGACGATCTACGTCCTGCCGTCGATCAACGAGCCGTACCCCATGTCGGTGCTCGAGGCCATGTCGGTCGGCCGGCCGGTGATCATCACCGACACCTGTGGCCTTGCCCCCCTCGTCGAACGCGCCGGCGCTGGAATCGTCGTGGGCGACTCGACCGACGCGTTCGTCGACGCCGTCGACGCGCTGCTCAGCGACCCCCAACTGGCCCTCGACTGCGGCCGGCGCGGCCGCGAGTTCGTGCGGTCGGACCTCACGATGGAGGCGATCGCCGCGTCTCTGGAGCAGCACTACGCGTCGGCGCTCGCCTGACCCACAACAGGCACGCCACCGCGACGACGATCGACCCCGTCGCCTGCAGGAGCGAACCGCGCAGCAGGATCGTCATGTAGACGGGAAGGATGGCGCCGACGATGGCCCACCAGCCCGACGACGCGAAGGTCGGTCCCACCTTGCGGTCCATGGCCGCCAGCAGCGCGCCGAGGACCAGGAATCCGACGACCACCGCGACGACGCCCCCGTTGACCAGCAGCTCGGCCCACAGGGGGGCCGACAGGTTGTCGAACGAGTAACCCCGGTACTGCGCGAGCAGGGCACCGGTGTCGATCGGCTTGTCGGGCCAGATGCTGCGTGGCACCCAGAAGAACATGCTGCCCAGCAGCTGCCGCCCAGGCTCGACCAGTCCGTCCACGGTGTAGGAGTAGGCGTTGGCGATCTGCCAGAACGCGTCGTAGTCGGGGTTGCCGAGGTACTCCTGGAAGAACCCGGACCTCGTCAGCCGCACCTCGTCGGTCCGGAAGGCGTCGGCGAGCGGGAAGACGAAGAGGAAGCCTGCGAGGGTGCCGAGCATCGTGATCCGCGCCCGACCGGCTGTCCTCAGCGCCCCGAGATAGGCGACCAGCGCGAACGCCACGGTGCCGAAGGTGTAGCGGGCGCTCGAGATCGGGCTGACGATCGCCATCAGGATCAGCAGGCCGATCGCGATCATCACTGTGTGGGTCGCACGCCTCATCCCGGAGGCGTCGCGCCTGATCTGTACAAGGGCGCCGACCGCAACCAGCATCGGGTAGATCGCCAGGGCATAGAACACGGCGCGCATCGAGGGGTCAGGCCAGGCGGCGTTGCGCGCCGCGAAGGCCGCGGCACGCGAGCCGAGAGACGCCCCAACCCCGACCTTCGCGAGGAAGTAGGCGCCGAACAGGAGCCCTGCGCCCATGAGCACGATGGATCTGGGGGCGCTGACCGCGACTGCGGGTTCCTCACTGACGGTGTCGCGTCGTCGCAGCGCCACCCACATCAGTCTCCCGACCTCGTACGAGGCGAGGCCGCCCACCACGATGAGCGCGGTGGGCATGTCAAGGGCGGGATCGATTCCAGACGTCGTGGTCGAGATCTCCCCGGAGCGCAGCTGCGCGGTCGGTGCGACGCCCATGAAGATGTAGGCGAAGAGCCAGAAGAACAGCTCGAACAGCGCCGGCACACCGCGCAGCCAGATGACCGACAGGCGGATGCCTGCCCAGACCATGACGAGCGCTGTCAGGACCCATGCCCGGCTCCGCTCGATGTCCGGAACCTCCGCGAGCAGCGCGGCCGGCAACCCGACGGACAGAACCAACACGGAAGCGGCCATCCAGACCGCGGCGGCCGGTCGGCGCCGCATCCCGTGCGCCTCAGCAGCTGATTCCGTTGTCAGGCTCACGCAACCCCCAGATCACATCCGAATGTGGAAATGTTCCCACCCCCGCCACCGAGGCGGTACCCTTTCGGCAGGACCACGATATCGGGGGATATCGAACCGGGGGGGAGGGTCCTGAAATGACCGTTGGCGACGCCATTCGCCTTCTGAGGGCGCACTGGCTGTTCATCGTGCTGGCGACGCTGCTCGGAGCAGCCGCCGGAATCGGGCTGGCCGCAACGCGCACGCCCGAGTTCACCGCGAGCGCCGACGTCGTCATCACCGTCACCAGCGGGCAGACCACCGGAGAGCTGGCCCAGGGCAGCACCTTCTCGCAGCAGCAGGCCCGCAACTTCGCCGCGATCGCCACCCGCGAGATCGTCCTCGCACCGGTGATCGAGGAGCTCGACCTCGACACGACCGTCGAGGGGCTCCGCAGGTCCGTCTCGGCCTCTGTCCCCCTCAACACGTCGCTCGTGACCATCGAGGCCACGGACCCGGAGCCGGCCGTGGCCGCGGCCATCGCCAACTCGACGGCAAGCCACCTGGCCGAGACCGTCGCAGGACTCAGCCCGAAGGTCGACGACGTGTCGGGCTCTCCCGTGAAGGCGCAGCTGATCGAGTCGGCCACGGTGCCGCGCTCGCCGTCATCGCCGAACATCGGGCTCTTCGCCATCTTCGGCGCGCTCGCCGGGCTGCTCGTCGGCCTCGCCTACCAGGTCATCGCCGAGCTGAGTTTCGCTCGCGTCCGCACGGCAGACGAACTCACGGACACCCTGGGCCTCACCCCGCTCGGCACCATCAGCCGCGACCGGGCAGCCGAGACGAGCCCGGTCGCAGTGGCGTCCGCGCCGCTGTCGGTGCGCTCGGAGCAGGTACGACAGATCCGCACGGCGCTGAAGTTCCTTCCCGGTTCGGACCACCGCGCGTTGGTCTTCTCGTCCGCGATCAGCGGGGAGGGAAAGTCGACCACGGCCATGAACCTGGCGGCGGCCTTCGCGGCCGAGGGCGTGTCAACCTGCCTCGTGGAGGCCGACCTCCGGCGCCCGGTGCTGGTCGATGCGCTGGACCTCACCGGAGGCGCCGGGCTCACCGACGTGATCGTCGGCGACTGCGAACTCGACGACGCGATCCAGCCGTGGGGGCCGGACAGCCTGCAGGTCTTGATCGCCGGCACCGTGCCACCCAACCCGAGCGAGCTGCTCGGCTCCGAGCGTGGGCGTGAGGTGCTCGACCAGATCCACCGCCGCTTCGACGTGGTGGTGATCGACTCTCCGCCGCTCAACGCCGTGACCGACGCCAAGGTGCTGGGGCGGCAGTTCGGCGGCATCGTCCTGGTCGTCGGCGCGCACCGGGCACGCACCGCCGACCTGCGCCGCGCCCTGACCGCCCTCGAGATCGCCGACGTTCCGCTGAAGGGTTCCATCCTCAATCTCGTCCGCGACAATCCGACCCCGAACGCCTACGCGTACTCGCACAACCTCGCCACCCACGGCGCGCCCCAGAGGGCATCGGTGTGGGACAACCAGCGCCTCCGGACGGTGGGCAAGGTGGCGCTGGCCGCCGCGGTGGCCCTGTGCGTCGCCGTGGCCGGCATGCTGCTCTCCTCGTGGACGGGCAATGCGTCCCACGCGTCCGCCTCGCAGGCGTCCTCCCCTGCCGTGTCGCTCGGCGACCCGAAGCCGGTTGCCGTGTTCGTCGGGGACTCCCTCGTGCAGGGCATCGGGGGCGACGGCACGACGTGGCCATCCCTGGTCTCTGCCGAGCTCGGCTGGGACGAGGTCAACCTCGGCCGGGCCGCAACCGGCTACGTGACCAGCGCCGATGCGTCGGCGTGCGGCCACGACACCTGCCCGACGTTCGTCGAGATGGCCGACGGCGTGATCGCCGTCGAGCCGGACGTCGTGCTGGTCTCGGGAGGGGCCTACGACGGGGACAAGGACGTGGCCGCGGCGTCGCTCAGCCTGTTCGAGAGGCTCCGCTCCGAGCTGTCCGCCGCCCGCATCGTCGTCCTGTCGCCGATGCCGGTCGGCAACACCACCCCTGACACCCTCTCGAAGACGGCCTCGGCCGTCGCGCACAGCGCGGATCAGGCGGGGGTCGACTACCTCGACGTCGGCTTCCCTCTCGCGCACCACGAAGACCTGTTCACCCGGGACGGGAAGGCCCCCAACGCCGATGGCTACGGGGTGCTTGCCGACACGATCACGGAGGCGATCACATCATGACAGCGACCACGACCTCAGCGCTGAGGACCGAGCAGCCGGCTCTCGACCCGGCGCCGATCCTCCACGTCATCCGCGGCAGCGTCGACGCGCCCCGCCTCGGAACGGTGCTCTTCGTCTGTCAGGCGAACGTCAGCCGGTCGGCCTACATGGACCTCATGCTCCGCCACCTCGCGGCGCGGGCAGGCCTCGACTCCCTGGAGATCCGGTCCGCCGGGCTGCAGGCCCCTGCCGGTCGCACCGTCCACCCCGAGGTCCGACGCCAGCTCGCCAGGGCCGGCGTGGACGTCGACGAGTTCAGCGTCAGCCAGCTCACCGTCGACGACCTGACCTCGGCTGATCTCGTGCTGACCGCCACCCGGCGACACCGGGACGAGGCGGGCAGGATCGCCCCTGCGCACCGCCGGAAGATGTTCACCCTGCTGCAGTTCCGACGCCTCCTCGCGGCCACCGACGCGCCCACCCCCACCGATGGTGGAGCGGTGAGCGGCCTCGTCAAGCTGGCCTCGGGCCAGCGGGGCCTGGTCTCCAGCCCCGGCGCGGCCGACGACATCTCCGACCCGACCGGCCGGCGCAGCAGCGCCTTCGCCACCACCTTCGCACTCGTCGAGCCCGCGCTCGTCGACCTCATCGACCGCCTCTCCACCCAGTCCACGCAGGAGTGACAATGTCCAAGCGAGCTCTCATCACCGGCATCACCGGCCAGGACGGTTCCTACCTCGCCGAGTTCCTCCTCGAGAAGGGCTACGAGGTACACGGCATCAAGCGCCGCTCCTCGCAGCTGAACACCCAGCGGATCGACCACATCTACGAGGACCCGCACCAGCGCGACCCGCACCTCTTCCTGCACTACGGGGACCTGACCGACGCCACGAGCCTCACCCGCATCGTGCAGGACGTCCAGCCTGACGAGATCTACAACCTGGGAGCCCAGTCGCACGTCGCGGTCAGCTTCGAGGCACCGGAGTACACCGCCGACGTCGACGCGCTCGGCGCGCTGCGTCTACTCGAGTCCATCCGCCTCCTCGGCCTGCAGGACACCGTGCGCTTCTACCAGGCCTCCACCAGCGAGCTGTTCGGCCTCGTGCAGGAGATCCCGCAGACCGAGCGGACCCCGTTCTACCCGCGCTCCCCGTACGCGGTGGCCAAGCTGTACGGCTACTGGATCACGGTCAACTACCGCGAGTCCTACGGCATGTACGCCTGCAACGGCATCCTGTTCAACCACGAGTCGCCCCGACGCGGCGAGACGTTCGTGACCCGCAAGATCACGCGCGGCCTCTCCCGCGTGTTCACCGGCCTCGACGACTGCCTCTACCTCGGCAACATGGACTCGCTGCGCGACTGGGGGCACGCGAAGGACTACGTGCGCCTGCAGTGGCAGATGCTGCAGCAGGACATCCCGCAGGACTACGTGATCGCCACCGGCGTCCAGCACTCCGTGCGGCAGTTCGTCGACTGGACGGCGAAGGCACTTGGGATCACGCTCTGCTTCGACGGCAAGGGCGTCGACGAGGTCGGCGTCGTCGAGCACGTGCGCGACGGTGCCGAGACGAACCTCCTGCCCGGCGACGTCATCGTGCGGGTCGACCCCCGCTACTTCCGTCCCGCCGAGGTCGAGACCCTGCTCGGTGACCCCTCGCGGGCCGCTCGGAACCTCGGTTGGGCGCCCGAGATCGGCGTGGCCGACCTCGTCGCCGAGATGGTCGAGGCGGACCTGCAGGAGTCGCTGCGCCTGGCCTTCCTCCGCAACAACGGCTTCGCGATCCCCTCCTCGGTGGAGCACTGATGACCAGACGGGTGTTCGTGGCGGGGCACCGCGGGATGGTGGGCTCCGCCATCGTCCGTGCGCTGCGCGCGCGCCGGGACGTCGAGGTGCTGACAGCCGGCCGCGGAGATGTCGACCTCGTCGAGCAGGCGGAGGTCCGCGCCTTCTTCCGCGACACGCACATCGACGAGGTATACGTGGCGGCGGCCAGGGTCGGCGGGATCCGCGCCAACGACGCGTTCCCCGCCTCGTTCATCTACGAAAACCTGATGATCGAGGCGAACCTGATCGCGGCGGCCAACGGGGCCGGCATCGACAAGCTGCTGTTCCTCGGCTCGTCGTGCATCTACCCGAAGTTCGCGCCGCAGCCGATGCCGGAGGAGTGCCTCCTGACGGGGGTGCTGGAGCCGACCAACGAGCCGTACGCCATCGCGAAGATCGCCGGCATCAAGCTGGCGGAGAGCTTCAACCGCCAGTACGGCCGCGACTACCGCTCACTCATGCCCACGAACCTCTACGGCCCGGGAGACAACTTCCACCCGGAGAACAGCCACGTCCTCCCCGCGCTGATCCGCCGCTTCGACGAGGCCGTCCGCGACGGGCGCGACGAGGTGGTGATCTGGGGCACCGGAACGCCGCGGCGGGAGTTCCTGCACGTCGACGACCTCGCCTCGGCCGCGCTGCACGTCATGAGCCTGCCGAAGGACGAGTACCGCAGCGTGGCGCCCGAGCGGCAGAGCCACCTGAACGTCGGCACGGGCACGGACCTGACCATCGCCGACCTCGCCCACACCGTCGCGGCCGTCACGGGGTTCGACGGTCGTCTCACCTTCGACGCCTCCAAGCCGGACGGCACCCCCCGCAAGCTCCTCGACGTCGCCCGCCTCGCGAGCCTCGGCTGGCGCGCCGGGATCGGCCTGCCTGAGGGGCTGCGGAGCACCTACGAGTGGTTCCTTGCGAACGCGACGACGCTGAGAGAGGCATGAGCCATGCGCATCGTCATCGTCGGCCTGAACTACGCCCCGGAACCCACCGGCATCGCTCCCTACACGAGCGCCGCCGCGCAGGCTCTCGAGGCGCGAGGGCACGACGTGACGGTGATCACCGGCTATCCCCACTACCCCCAGTGGCGCATCGCGGACGGCTATCAGGGCTCGTCGTGCCGGTCCCGGATCAAGGGCGTCGACGTCCTGCGTCTCCGGCACCCCGTGCCGAGCTCGGGGAGCCTGGCGAAGCGGCTCGGCATGGAACTGGTCTTCGGGCTGAGGGCCACCTTCGCCCGGTGGGGGCGCCCTGACGTCGTGGTCGTCGTCAGCCCCGCGCTGGTCAGCTCGTCCATGGCGGTGGCCCGAGCTCGGCTGACCGGCGTCCCCGTCGTGTCGTGGGTCCAGGACATCTACACGCTGAGCGCCAGCCAGACCCGCAAGGGCTCCCCGCTGGCCGGACTGGTGAAGGTCGTGGAGTCCGCGACGCTGCGCGCCTCCAGCAGGGTGCTGGCGATCCACGACCGCTTCGCGAACTACCTGTCGAACGGCCTGCGCGTGCGCCACGAGCGCATCGACGTCGTGCGGAACTGGACGCATCTCGCCGCCTCCCCTGGACGGAGTGCGGAGACCCGCAGGCGGCACGGCTGGGCCGACGACGAGACCATCGTGCTGCACGCCGGCAACATGGGTTCCAAGCAGGCCCTCGAGCACGTCGTGCAGGCTTCCCAGCTCGCCGCCAAGGCCGGCGCCCGCATCCGCTTCGTCCTGCTCGGCGACGGCAACCGGCGCAGGGCGCTCGAGGCGATGGGCAGCAATGCGTGCCTGCAGTACATCGACCCGCTGCCCGACGACGAGTTCGCATCCACGCTCGCCAGCGCGGACATCCTGCTGGTCAACGAGCTCCCCGGCATGACGGAGATGTCGGTGCCGAGCAAGCTGACGTCCTACTTCAACACCGGCCTGCCCGTGCTCGCCGCCGTCGACTGGAGCAGCGTCACGGCCGACGAGGTCGACGCCGCAGGGGCGGGGCTCCGGGTCTCCCCCGGCGACGCGCGCGATCTGTACGACGGGGCGCGTCAACTGGCCGGAGCACCCGGACTGCGCGCCGAGCTGGGTGCCGCCGGCCTGCGGCACCGGCAGCAGGTCCTCGGCGAGGAGGCGGCCTTCGCCGGCATCGAGGCGTCCCTGCTGCGGGCCACCGGGCACGCAGCCGTGCTGCCCGAGGAGGAGGATGCGTCGCACGACGATCCCGTCGCGGCGCCTGAGCCCATCCGCCATGTCACGCCGAAGGCCCTGGCCCGCGAGGCGCTGGCCCGGCAGGACGCGACCGACCTGCCCCTGACCGCCTGACAGACCCCCTGCCGGTCACAACGACGTGACCGGCAGGCACCTGCCGCCCGGTTCCTTGGAGCCTGCGTCCCCGGTTCCCGGAGCCTGTCGAAGGGCCCTGCGTCACCGGGTCCCTGAGCTGCCCTGCATCCCCGGTTCCCTGAGCTGCCCTGCATCCCCGGTTCCCTGAGCTGCCCTGCATCCCCGGTTCCCTGAGCTTGTCGAAGGGCCCTGAGCGAAGCGAAGGGACTCCCTCTCGCTGCGCTCGAGGCACCTCGACAAGCTCGGCGAACCGACTTCCTGAGCCTGGCGTCACCGGGCCCCTGAGCGAAGGGACGCCACTCGACCGATCTCCAATCCCCGCCACTCCTCTCGCTGCGCTCGAGGCACCTCGACAAGCTCGGCGAACCGTTTCCCTGAGCACTTCGGCAGGCTCAGCACAAGCCGGCCGAAGGGCCCTGCATCCCCGGTTCCCTGAGCCTGTCGAAGGGCCCTGAGCGAAGCGAAGGGATGTCACTCGACCGATCTCATCCACAGACTCCTCTCGCTGCGCTCGAGGCACCTCGACAGGCTTGTGCTGAGCTTGTCGAAGTGCTCGGCGAACCGGGTCCCCTGAGCACTTGGGCAGGCTCAGCACAAGCCTGTCGAAGGGACCCGACGTGGAGACGCACCAGGGGGCGCCTCCCGAAGGAGGCGCCCCCTGGCATCGGGCCGTTCACCGGCCGCCGGATGTCAGTCTGCCGTGTAGTCGAGCAGAAGCGACGGGCGGTAGTTGAGCGACGAGTTGTACTCCTTCGTGAAGATCCGGAGGTTGTCGGTCGACGTCGTGCTGATCCGCAGGGTGACCGTCGAGCCGGGCGTGAACGCCGCCGGGTCGCAGGTCACCGTGTAGAGCGTGTTCGTCGACGTGGCCCCCGTGATCTCGCAGGCCTTGGTCCCGACGGTGGTCGGGCGGTTGTTCCAGTTCAGCGCGCCCTCGGTCCAGGAACCGGTGACCACATTGACGTCGTGGGTGCCGGTCGAACCGGCGGCCGCGTCCACCGAGGTCCGCAGCCGGAGCTGGACTCCGGTGAGCGAGAGCCCGGATGCCGGCACGGCCGGGACGTCGAACTGGAGGTAGGTCTGCTGGACGCTGGACGCGTTGGAGGAGAAGGCCTGGTTATTGCTGCCGTAGTTGGTCGTCGCGGCGGTGGAGACCACGGCGGCGTCGGCGGCGGACCCCACCTGCAGCGAGACCGGATCCGGCGTCGTGCTGGGCTCCTCGACCTCGGCGGTGGCCGCCGAGCTCGCGTCACTCAGGTTGCCGGCCGCATCCTTGGCCCTGACCTTGTAGTAGTAGGTCCCGGCCGCCAGGTCCTCGTCGGAGTAGCTCCGAGAGGTGACAGTGCCGATCCGCGAGGAGGAGTCGGCCGTGAAGTCCGAGGCCGAGCCCCGGTAGACCTCGTAGCCGATCACGCCGACGTTGTCCGTCGACGCCCCCCAGGTCAGGGCGACGGTGTCGTCGGTCACGGTCGCCGAGACACCCGAGAGTGCGCTGGGCGCCGTGGTGTCCGCGACCGTGCCGCCGTCGAACGTCAGGCTGAGCGCCGGGCGGTAGGACGCCGTGCCGTACTCCGAGGAGAACAGCCGCAGGTTGTCCGTGCCCTCGCCGGAGATCCGGATCGTGACGCTCTCTCCGAGGTGCTGAGCCAGCAGGTCGGCGTTCAGCGTCACGGTGAAGGCCGTGTTGGTGCTGGACACCGGGGCGATCGAGCCGACGTTGCCCAGCGACGAGGTCGGCCTGTTGTTCCAGGTGACCCCACCCTCGGTCCACGACCCGGAGACCAGGTCGATCGAGTGGATGTCGGCGGAGGCTGCGGCCGTGTCCGCGGACGTCCTCAGCCTCAGCGTCGCC
Source organism: Tessaracoccus palaemonis (assembly GCF_019316905.1). Taxonomy (NCBI): domain Bacteria; kingdom Bacillati; phylum Actinomycetota; class Actinomycetes; order Propionibacteriales; family Propionibacteriaceae; genus Tessaracoccus; species Tessaracoccus palaemonis. The sequence goes on along the minus strand of NZ_CP079216.1, from coordinate 645,710 downwards.
GAGGCGAGGCTGGTGCCGGACGGAGCCGAGGGCAGGTCGAGCCTGATGAACGTCTGCTGGGCCGAGGAGCCACGGGAGAACAGCTGCGTGTTGGAGCCGTAGTTCGTGGTCGCCGCGGTCTGCACGACGCCGGCATCGTCCGTGATCGCCACGTCGAGCGTCACCGGATCGACCGGGGCGGCAGCGACGGTTGCGCTCGCGGCCTCCGAGGGATCGGAGACGTTGCCCGCGGCGTCCGCCGCCGTCACCTTGTAGTAGTACGTGCCGACGTCGAGGTTGTTGTCGGTGTACGTCGTGCCGGTGAGGTCCGCCACCTTGGTCGACGAGCCGGGCGTGAACCCGTCCGTCGTGCCGCGGTAGAGCGTGTAGCCGACCACGCCGGTGTCATCGGTGGAGGTGCCGGTCCAGGTGAGGCTGACGTCGTCGCCCGAGACGGTCGCCGCGACGGTGGGAGCCGTCGGTGCGGTGGTGTCGGGTGCCGCCACGGTGGCGGTGGCCGCCTCGCTGGCCGCACTGACGTTGCCCGCCTCGTCGAACGCGACCACCTTGTAGTGGTAGGTCCCGGGGTCGAGGTCGTCGTCGGTCAGTGTGCGCGAGGTGGTCTCGTCGATCAGGTTGCCCGTGTCGGGCGTGAAGTCCGCCGTGGTGCCGCGGTAGACGCGGTATCCGGTGACTGCCGTGTTGTCCGTGGACTCGGTCCAGGACAGCTCGATGCTGTCCCCGTCGACCTCGGCGCTGAGCGTCGGGGTGCTCGGGGCGAGCGTGTCGGCGACGGTCGCGTCGGCGACACCGCTGGCCGTCGACGTGTTGTCGGCCGCGTCCACCGCGACCACCTTGTAGTGCCACGAGCCGGCCGGGGCCGCGTCCGTGTACGAGGTCGTCGTGGACTCGCCGACCAGGGTGGCCGCCGAGGGCGTGAACGAGGCATCGGCGGACCGGTGGATCTGGTAGCCGGTGACCGCGACGTTGTCCGTCGACGCGGTCCAGCTGAGCTGGACGCTGCCGGAGACGACGGTTGCGCTCAGGTCGGCCGGGGCGGTGGGTGCCGCCGTGTCCGGCACGTCGGCCTCCGCCGCCGCGCTGGGCTCCGACGCGTTGCCCGCCGCGTCGAGGGCGACCAGGCGGTAGTACCAGGTCCCCTGCTCCGGGTTGGGCACGACGTGGGTGTACGACGTCTGCGACGCGTCGGTGACGGTGACCGTCGTCACGAGCGACGAGTCGCCCGGGGTGAAGTCGGCCGTCGTGCCGCGGTACAGGGCGTAGCTCGTGGTGGCGACGTTGTCGGTCACCGCGTCCCAGGCCAGCGTGATGTCCGGCGTGGTGTCACCCGGGGCCGGCGTGTTGGTCACGACCGAGACGGTCGCGCTCAGTGACGGGGCATCGGGTGCCGTGGTGTCGGGCACCTCCACGCTGGCGGCGGCAGATGCCGTGCTGACGTTGCCGGCCGCGTCGACCGCGGCCACCTTGTAGTACCAGGTGCCCGCCGTGGCGGTGGGATCCGCGTAGGACAGTGCCGTGGCGGTGCCGATCTGCGAGGAGGCGTCCGCGGTGAAGTCGGACGTCGTCCCACGGTAGATGCGGTAGCCGGTGACGGCGAGGTTGTCGCTCGAGGCCGTCCAGGTCAGCTGGGCAGCGCCGGAGTCGTAGCTGCCGCTGAGGCCGCCCGGGGTGGTCGGAGCCTGGCCGTCCGGGTTGACGGTGCCGTACTGCGACTGGATGGTGGACGCCTGGAGCGCCTTCGAGTAGACGGCGAACTCATCGATCGCGCCGTTGAAGTAGAAGTTGCTCGGCTGGTCGGGCCACCCGCTGATGTTGCCGCCGCCGATGCGCCAGTACCCGGCCCCGGTCTCGGCCGTGCTGACCGAGCGCGAGCCGACGAGAGCGCCGTCGACGTACATCTTCATGCCCGACGAGTCCTGGGTGACCGTGAGCTGGTGCCACGTCGCGTCGTTGTAGGAGGCCGTGCTGAAGACGGTGTCGGTGGCGCCGTTGTAGACGCCGAAGACCAACCGGCCTGCGTCGGTCATGTAGACCATCTTGTCGTAGGCCGATCCGTTGCCTGTCGTCGTGTTCTCGAAGCCGACGAGCTTGCCACGGCCGTTGCTCGGGGCGTTGAACCACATCTGCAGCGTGAACGGGTTCGACGGGCTCTGGCTGACGGTCGTGGAGACGGTCGCGGACGAGGTGCCGTTGAACTGGGCGCCGGTGTTCGGGGCGCCGTTGACGCTCCCGAGCGCCCCGGCGACGGGGTGCGTCACGCCGGTGTTGTACTGGCCCGTCGCCTGGCCGAAGTAGCTGGAGTCCTTGGCGGCCGACGTGGTGTCGTCCAACCTCCAGTAGATGTCGGGGTCAGCGGCGTAGACCGAGGCCCCGTAGGCGTCGGCGGGCGAGGCGTTGACGTCGGGCGTCTTGCCACCCGCAGTTGCGTGGGCCGCGATCTGCGTCTTCGACAGGACCGTGTCGTAGACGGCGGTCTCGTCGATCTGGCCGGCGAAGAAGTTGCTCGCCGGCTGGTCGGGCCATCCGGAGAGGTTGTCGCCGCCGACGTGCCAGACACCCCAGTACGCCTGGGCGGCGGTGTTGGTGTTCTTGGCGACGCGGTTCCCGTCGACCCACAGGCTCATGCCGTCGGCGCCCTGGGTGGCGACGATGTGGTGCCACGCGCCGTCGTTGTAGGAGGTGGACGTGGTCAGCGCGGTGGCGCTGCCCGTCCAGACTCCGAAGCGGAGCTGGCCGTTGTTCAGCATGTAGATCTGCCGGTCATAGTTGCCCGACAGCGACGTGGCGTTGTTTCCGGTGTTGGGACGCCCGTTGCCGAAGCCGATGATCTTGCCGCCCCTGGTGGTGGTGGTCTTGATCCACGTCTCGAGCGTGTACGTCGAGGTGCCTTCGCTGAGCTGATCGTTCCAGATGTAGTCGTCGACGCCGTCGAAGGTGAACGAGCCCGAGGTGTCGGCGGTGGTGATGCCCTCCGAGTTCGGGGTCAGGCCCATCATGCCCAGGCCGTTCCTGGCCGACGTGTTCGTCGTGTTCGCGGCGGAGTCGATGACCCAGCTGCCCGCGTTGGCGGTGGTCGAGGTGCCGGTGTAGGCGGAGGTCCAGTACAGGGACGGGCTGTCCGCCTTGATCGTCCTCTGGTAGCTGTCCGTTGCGGCGATCGCGCGGGTGCCGACCGAGCCGGACGTGCGCGTGGTGGTCCCGTCGGAGACCTCGACCCGGTACGTGTAGAGGGTCCCGGCCGTGACGCTAGAGTCGACGAACGTCACCTGCGGACGCTTCCACCAGTAGGAGATGGCGGTGCCTTCCCAGATGGGCGTGGTGGACCCGTTGCGGTAGACGCGGTAGGTCAGGTGCGAGTCGTCGTTGTCGGTCGAGGTGCGGAAGGTCACCTGGATGGTGCCGTTGTCCATGGCCTTGCCGACGAAGGTGGGCGTCGACGGGGCGGACGATGCGTCCGTGAAGCGGGTCAGGCCCTGCTGGGCGCTGCCGTTGACGCTGGTGAACTCGCCGCCGACCCAGAGGTAGCGGGTGGACCCCGAGACCGCGATGTCGAGCGCGCGCGGGCCGATGCCCTCGCCGGTGCCGTCGTTCAGGTCGGGCTTCCAGCCGTAGTGCTCCATCGTCTGCGAGTTCTGCGCCGCCAGGTAGACGCGGCGGCCGTCCTGGTTGAAGTTGATGCCCGAGCAGTCGTGCTGGTGGTTGACGGAGTAGATCGTGCCGTTGTCCTCGATCAGATCCTGCGTGGCGCCGAGGCACGTGTCGCGCCAGACCTGCTCGCCGTCGGACCAGCGGAAGGCGGCACGGCCGTCGAAGACGCCGCCGCCGATGCCCTCGTTGGCGATGTAGAACATGCCGTCGCCCGCGCCGTTGGTGATGGCGTGCGTCGCCGAGGTGCCCTGTGGCGCGTTGGCGTCTGGGCTGGTCGCGTTGGGGTCGCCGGGGATGAAGCCCCGAGGATAGGTCCTGAGCAGCGTGCCGTTCGGCTCGCTGGAGTCGGCGGAGCTCAGCATCGCGATGGAGTGCGAGAACTCGCCGTTGATGTAGTAGAAGTAGCCGCCGAGGACGACCTTCTGACCGTCGGGTGAGACCTGCACGGCCCGGCCGCGCTTGTTGACGCCGGCCCCGGAGTAGCTCACTCCGTTGGCGGTCCAGGGCAGCAGCGCGCCCGTCGTGGCGTTCACGGCCGCGTAGTACTGGCGCGTCTCATCGCGCACGGTCGAGAAGCCGCCGGCCAGGTACAGCGTGTTGTTGTAGACGTCCAGGCCGAAGACCTCGGCAGACACGACGCCCGCGTTGAACGCGGTCTTGACGGAGCAGGAGGCCACGTCGAGCGCGGCCACGCGGGTCCTGGACACCCCGTTGACCGAGGTGAACGCGCCGGCGATGTAGACCGTCGACTGATCGGGTGTCACCTCGATCGCGCGGATGGTGCTCGTCAGGCCCGACACGGTGAACTGGCACGACGTCGGGGCGCCGGTCGCGGCGTCAAGGACAGCGAGGCCGGCCCTGGACTGCGCGGTGCCCGAGCCGCCCGACGGCGGGCGGAGCTGCGTGAAGGAGCCGCCGGCGAAGACCTTGCCCTGTGCCGAGCCGAGGGCGTAGACGACGCCGTTGGTCTGCCAGGTTGGCTGGTCGACGGACCCGAAGGACACGCCGGGGCTGAGCGCTTCCGCGCTGTTGTTCATTGCGAGTACTGCAGTGGTTGTCAGTGCGAACGCGGCGATCGTTGCCGTGATTCGACGTGCGAGAGTGCGCACGATGGTATCCCCTCATTCAGTCCGCCCAAAGGCGGCTCTCCCCCCAGAGGACAACGGGCCGCTGTGGGGCAGTGGACCCGCTGTC